>JAXLZJ010000013.1:0-172320 GCA_046350995.1 Nitrospira sp. | reverse complement strand
CGACCAGCCATAGTATCGGCATGTAAATCGCGCCGACGAGTGCGCTTTTCCACCAGAGAGAGGTGCCCAATCCATCCGGAGGCTCGCGCCGAAGCTTCTCGAGAAACAGCGTCTTCGAGACGACACCGTACGCCCAGATGTCGATGGGAATACAAAGCAGGAACAGCAGGGCGAGACCGACGCCTTCCCCGAGATGCGCGTCGAACGCCGCGTTGAGCGTCGGCATCGCGAAGACCGTGACCGGACTGGCCAGATACATGAGCGTGGCGAGCCCGAGCCGCCCTTCGAAATGCATCAGCCCGAGCGCCAGGAACAGAAGCGCGATGCCGAGCTTGATCGGGAATCCGGTCCAAAATGTGGACCAGAGCACATTGAGTCCGAGCTTCAACGGAGAGGGTGTGTCGCGATCGGTCATAGTCCCACGAGAGGCGCGAGTCGGTCGCCTCGCCCGATTAGTCCAGGAATTCCCGGTTGATAATAGCTGCGATGGTGAACAGGAGGATCGTTACCATGACGACGATCCAGCCGATCAATGCGATCGGACGCTTGAAAATGTTGCGCTCAGGGTCCTTGTCGATGAACGGCAGGGCCGCCAACAGGGCCATGAACGCCCCAGGCAACGCGACGGCGCCGAGGAACTGTCCGAACTCGCCGCCGAACATTTTCAAGCGCAGCAACTGGAACAAAAAGAGGAAGTACCATTCCGGCTCCGGGTGATAGTCGCCGGGATCCGGAGTCGCTTCTTCGAGAAGGACGACCGGCTCCCAGAAGGCGAGCCCGCAAATGGTGAGGAATACCGTGATCATCCCGACGATGTCCTTCCAAATCTGCCTTGGGAAGAAGTAGTCGGTCTTGGCCTTGATCTCTTCCGGCGTGCCGCGGAACGGACCGGCCGGACCCGCGGCGCGGAACAGGAAAATATGCAGACCGGCCAACCCCATCAAGGCCGCCGGCAGAATCATGACATGGATCACGAAGAACCGGCTGAGCGTCATCTGTCCGGGCGTTGCGCCGCCCTTAAGGAAGCGGGCCATGAAATCGCCGATGACCGGCGTCTTGTCCATGATTTCGACGCCGACCGTGGTCGCCCAATAGGCGCGCTGATCCCACGGCAACAGATAGCCGGTGAACCCGAAACCCATGACGAGACCGAAGAGCGCGAGCCCGACAAGCCAGATCAATTCACGCGGACTCTTATAGGCCCCCCAGAGAAAGACCTGGGACATATGCGCAAAGACGCAGACCACCATCGCCGTCGAGCCCCAGAAGTGGTAGCTCAGCAGGAACCACCCGTAATCCACTTCGTGGATGATGTATTGCGTGCTGGCAAACGCGTGGTCGGCGGTCGGAACATAGTAGAACATCAGCAGGATGCCCGTAATCGCCTGCATGATGAAGATAAAGAGCAGGATGGAGCCGAACACATAGGCCCAGCGGGACCCGCCGGGGACCGGCTCATTGAGCATCTTGGCCTGAATGGTTTTCAGGCCGACCCGCTCGTCGACGAACGCGATGACTTTCTCAAGTGCGGTAAGGCCGGTCGCTGAGGACGGTGTCTGTTGCATGATGATCAGATGATCCGAATTTGGGTTTTAGTGCCCGCCTTGAATTCCATGTCGATGATCTCCACCTCGCCCGTCGCCGACACGCGGATCGGAAGCGCATCGAGAGAGCGCGGAGCCGGTCCGTCCAACACCTTGCCGGCCGCATCATAAATACTGAGATGGCAGGGACACAGGAAGACCTGCCCGAGCACTTTGTGCTGCCGCCACTTGTACCCGCATCCGAGGTGCGGACACTTGCCCGAGAACGCCACGTACGGGATGTCCTTCTTGTTCGTCCAGACCGTCTTGCCGGCGGCATCGCGGAACTCCATGTCCTTCCCTTGATAAACCTTCTCGAGGACAGGTGCCGTGGCCTTCAAAATCCAGACGTTCTTTTCAATCTCGGACTCCGGCATATAGGCTTCTTTGACCTTGCGCTTGTATTTGAACTGGAACCCGATATCGTCCTGCTTGATCTTGCTGACGTTCCCGACGCTGAGCCATCCGTTGTCGAACGGGGCATACATCGGTTTCATCAGATAGCGCAGGACCGGGAACGCGATGGGCAAACCGATCAAGAACCCGATCACATGCGTGAAGTTCATGAAGAACGTCCGCCGCTTCACGTCTTTTTCAAGATCGGGGAACGGCACCAGGACTTCGCCCGGCGTCACATGAATCTTCTCTTCCAGATGGGCGATTTCCACATCGTGCGTCGTGACATAATCGTCGCGCTTGAACGGCGGCAATTCCAGAATGTCCCCTGCCGCGGCCCGCAACTCGACCAGATTGTCAGTGACCGACTGCACGAAATTCATCGCCACCTGTCGCTCACCGCTGCCGTTCATCGAGACGACGATGTGGCTGATCTCGTGAGAAAGCGGATCGACGATGACGCGCGAGACTTCTCCGATTTCACGGTCCGTCGCGCGGACCTTTGATTTCAGTTTCGGCTGCATCATTACTTCATCTTGATGGGTTTTGGAGTGTTGACCGACGTATTCTTGAAGGTTGACAGCCATGCTGCCAACGCCTGCACGTCCTTCGGCTCCATCAGGTCCTTGTACTTGTCGGGCATCTTACCCTTTTCATACTCCTGATCGAACCCTTCCGCCTTGTAGCTCTTCGGGTCCAGAATCTTCTTGGCGATTTCTTCCTGCGGGAGCAGTGTGCCGATATTGTCGAGTTCCGGCCCGCGCTTCTTTCCGCCCTCGCCCTTGAGCTTGTGGCAGTTGTAGCACTCTTGAAGCTGCCACTGCTCCTCGCCGATCTTCAGGACATCGCCGCCTGCAGCACCACCACCCGCAGCCGGCGTACCACCACCGGCCGCCTCTTGGCCGGCCGGGGTCTGAGCCGTGCCGAGCGCCTTGATGCGCTCGGTCAGTTCCTTCGCCTTCGCATCCAGATCCTTGGCCCGGGCGATGACTTCTTCCGCCTTCCAGGGATCAAGGATGTTCGGCTTGCCCTTCAACAACTTGGCGATCTTGCCCTTTTCATCCTCAGGATCGTACTGCGGCCACAGAGCTGCGCCGGAAATATAGACCGTGCAGAGTACGGCATAAAACACCAACAACGACACGAGCGCCTTGCCGCCGCTCATGACCTTCATCGTTGGCGCGTCAAGAATCAGGAACACGATCGTGCCGAGAGCGGCGTATCCGAAGAAGAGCCATCGGAAGACCGGCGGAAAATCGAACGCCGCCGTGGCGCCCCAGAGTCCGGCGCCGATAACCAATCCGACGATGATCTTTAACATTGCCTTACCCATAGTGCTCCTCGTCCTAGATCCCTATGAATGCACCATGAAAATACCGAGATTACTTCGCTCCGGCCGGAACCGGATGCCCCTCATGCGCATGATCCTTCGGATGCGACGCACGCAGGGTGACCACGATCGCAAAACTCACCACGGCATAGAAGACCACCGTAATACCCGTGATCCACCAGGCCGAGTAGGCCAACGTCGGCGTAAACGACTCCGCCGTGAAATCCGGCAGCAGGTTGTACGTGTGGAAGTACTTCCGCAAGAGCGACCGCACCGCGCCCATCAGACCCATGGTCCAGATCGCGCTGAATGCCAAGAAGATCAACACGAACTGCGAGGCGAAATCGATCTTGCCCCACACGATCGTGCCTTGCGTTACCGCTCGATTGTAGATGATGTAGTTCACGACCGTCACGAACACCAACGTGAAGGCCGCGGAGTTCTTCGCCGGCATGAGGGCCAGGAAGTTCCAATCGGACGGCAATTCCAATTCCGCCACCAGCTTCGCGCCCGTCGGCACGAATCCGTGCGGCGTCATCCAAATCGCGTTGCCGACGACAACCATCAAGAATCCGACCTTGATGACGGTATTGGCAGACACCGTGAGCGGAATAAACCGACCCAGAATGGCCGGGGCCAACAACATCGGCAGCAGGAACATGAGCGAGGTAGGATCCGGAGCCGGATAATCGGTCAGCACCTTGGTCATCACGAGCGGCAACGCCACCATGACGATCGGCGCCAACACGGTCATCCGCACCTTTTCCACGCCGACGATCCGCTTCATACTGAGCCAGATGTAGTAGTTACTGGCCAGGAAGATCAGCCCGATCATGGCGCCTTGCATTTCGAAGAACATCGACAGCTGGTCGGCCATCATGTAGGGGCAGATCGACGCGTCGTAGTCGCACAGTTCGTACGCCAGCAGATAGCCCATGAACGGGAGGAACAACAGCGCGCCCACGCCGATCATGTTGCCGACGAATCCCATCCAATCGTAATAGGACCGCTCTTCGTCATTGTGCGCGCCCATGTACATGTAGGCTGCGATGAGCCCCGCGACGAAGCCGCCGAACGTCACGTTCCCCACCAGGCGGTGGAGATTGAGCGGCATCCAACTGTAGTTGAACATCTTGTCCCAGATGGTCGCGGTCGCCAGGAATTCGACCGGCGAAATACCCTCCGCCTTCACCGGGGTGTTCATGAACGAGGTCGGACCGTCGATCACGAAGAGGGTGATCGAGCCGATCAAATTCAACAGCACGCCCAATGCGATATGGCGGGCCTTCCGCTCACCCTTCCAGGCATCCCACGTATAGAAGTACATGTAGAGGACGATCGTTTCCCCGATGAACAGCAGGGGATAGATCACCGCGAATACCATGAAGAAGTGATTGATCAACCAGGTCGTGAACTGCGGATACGTGGCCAGCAACACGAAGATGAACAGGCCGCCCGTCAAGGCCGTCATGCTATAGAGGATGACCGTGACCTTGGTCACCTCTTTCGCCAGCCGATCGTACCGCGGATCCTGCTTTCGATAGCCCAGCCACTCCGAGATGACCACGAAGATCGGGGCCCCCAGAATGAATCCGGCGAACAGAATATGGAGCTGAGCGACGATCCAGACCGCTGTTCGGTTTCCCGTATACGGGAACTCGACCGACGGGGTGCCCGGCGTCTGTGCGTAGGCCGCCCCTCCGAACAGCGCCAGAAGCGCAAAGAGAGCCACAAGACTGCGCTGCCATGTTTTCATGATATTTCGCCGCCCTCCTCCTCAAACATTCGACAGGCGTTCGCAGAACGACTACGTATTACCTCTTCACATCGGCCGATGCGACAGCAATCGTGCCGGCATCCGCCCACTGATTCTTGTCCTTATCCCAAGCCTTACCGGCCAAGCCGAAGCTGCGCTCGAACAACACGAGCTTCCAACGATCTTCGTCGGAGAGCTTGCTCTTCCACGCCTTCATCTTCGTATTGGGCACCCCTTCGGAAATCCGCCAGAACCAGACGGCGTCGGAATACAGCTTCATGCGATCGCCGTTCCGGAAGTCACGCGCACCCGCCTTGACCGGCTTGCCGTCCTTACCGTGGCAGCTGGCACAGTTGACGTCGGGGTTGGTCTCGCCGATGAACAACTTGCGGCCCTCTTCCAGCTTGGCCGCATCCGTCCACCACCCGTCCGGCATGTGCTTATCCGCATACTCGGCAGGAGCCGGAGGAGGAGGTACGATCGGCCCTTCGCCGCCGCCACCTTCGCCGCCGCCGCAAGCTGCCATCATCATGCCCATACCCAACGCCATCATCAGCTGCCAAGACTTCTTCATAGACATCTCCCTGTTCTCCCCTCGACTGGCGATCCGAATTTCGGATGCCCTTGACCTAATCGCAGACAAAAAAAAGACGCTTCAGCAGCGGACTACCGTCCTCTACAAAAGCGCCAACTCCCTTCGATCGACCGTACAAACCACAGTGGTTCCCTGCCAACCTGCTCCAGCTACGGATCCAGCGAGGGACCAACTGTGCCCCACGGACCGCCCGCCTATTTTTTCCGTTTCCCCTGCCCCTTTTCTCGCTTCGCATCCTGCTTGCGACGAGCCCGAGCCGCCCTGCTCCATCCCCACAAGCCGATACCCCCGACCGCCGCCCCGATTCCCGCCCAAAACCAGATCGGCGGAGCTGACCGATCACGCACGCATCCAGATCCGAAATTGATCTGGACTTTCCGCTCAGCCTCAAGATCCTTCGGGTCAAACTGGATCTTGTGATGTTGCTGCTCGCCCTTCACCTCGACCAGCAGCGGATCACCCAAATTGTCGTTATGCAGGTGAAACGCCGCTCTGTAATACCCGTCGCCGTCCGTCGTCACGGTCTGCCCGTAAGAAATCCTCGTGTCTTTGACGAGAACCTCTACGTTCGAACTGGGCTTGCCATCAGCCCCGCAGACAAACCCTTCGACAGTAAACCGGTGATCGGCTTCATGCGTGGCGAGCGAGAGAGCAGGAAATATAAGGAAGGTTGAGAAACCGGCAGCGGCAACCGCTGAATTCCACCGAGAGCCGGGCTTCCTTATTCGTGTCCACTCCACTCGTCCGCGCCGATCCCCTCGTTGCATTAGTCGACCGGAGCGCACGACGAATCGTCACGCACACCAGCCGATTTTAAGGCCGACTCTTCTAACACAGCCCCTATTCTTTGTCAATTGGAAGACAGGGAAGAATGGCCCAGGCAGGCAGAAGAATTCGGCGAGCACACGAGACGGTTGACGCAGACAAAATAGGTGTGCTTACACCGGAACCGCATGGAGGAGAGCAGGAGAAAAACCGGAGGAGTTGCGAGTACGAGAACGATCACAGGAGGCCGCGTGCGCGCGCGTCGGCTTCAACCTTCGCAGCCTCGGCACGCCGCTCCGACTCCTTCTTCGAGGCCCACGCTTCCCAGGACTTCCCGTTCGCCGTATCCTCTCCGGTAAAGGCAATGGACACGACCATCTGATAGGGAATCGTTTTAGGGGCGAGGCTGTCGGACGGGTACATGTCCAAAGTGGGCTGAGGGCCGGCCGCCTGTCGATTGTAGATATAGCCGGCAATCGTTTCACCGGATCTCAACTCGAGCGTGACGTCCCCCCGATAGTCGAATGCGAATTCGATCGCTTCCGCGGTTTCAGCGGGAGAGGCCGGCCTGAAGACCCGACCTTCAAGAGACCCACCGCTCTCCATATGACTCTTGGTGTCGGTCATCGTGTCTTCGCTCCGCAACTACCGTGACGTCGGAAGCAAGGTCAGCTTCGCCGTCCGCGCGAATCCCGACACCGTTCCGAACGTATCGCTGACCGCCGAAGCCTCATACCCGCAATGGACCATACACTCGGCACATTTTTCATTCTTGCTGGTCCCATAATCCCGCCACTCGGTCGACTCCATCAGCTCGCGGAAGGTCTGCGCATACCCCTCTTGCAGCAGATAACACGGCTTCTGCCACCCGAATACGTTGTACGTCGGGTTCCCCCACGGCGTGCACTCATACTCCTTTTTCCCCATCAGAAAATCGAGGAAGAGCGGCGACTGATTGAATTTCCATCTCGCCTTCGGCCGGCGCAGGATCTTCGAGAACAGCTCTCGGGTCTTCGCTTTTTTCAGGAAGTGCTGTTGATCAGGGGCTTTCTGGTAGCTGTAGCCCGGGGAGATCATCATGCCCTCGACGCCCAGATCCATCATTTCGTCGAAAAATTGCCGCACCCGGTCCGGATTGGCATCGTCGAACAACGTCGTATTGGTCGTCACGCGGTGGCCCAGCTTTAGCGCTTCTTTGATGGCCCTGACGGCGATTTCATAGACTCCATCGCGGCAGACAGCCAGATCGTGCTCCTTTTTCAGCCCGTCCATATGGACGCTGAAGGTGAGGTACTTAGAAGGCTTGAACTCTTTCAGCTTACGCTCCAACAGAATTGCGTTGGTGCAGACGTAGAGGTAGCGCTTCTGCGCGACTAAACCTTCCACGATTCGGCCAATTTCCGGATGGATCAAGGGCTCCCCACCGGGAATGGCCACGATTGGCGCACCACACTCCTCTGCCGCCGCCCAGCATTGCTCCGGCGTCAGCTTCTTATCGAGAATATGGTCCGGGTATTGGATCTTTCCGCATCCGGCACAAGCCAGATTGCAACGGAACAACGGCTCCAGCATCAATACTAAGGGATATCGTTTGACCCCTCGGAATTTTTGACTCAGCACATACGACGCAACTGTATACATTTGGGAAACCGGAACGGCCATTTCCCACTCCTTCCGACAGCATTATATGGTGAACGGCTACAGACCGTAGCTGGATATGGAAAACCCAGAAATTCTTGGGGATCTTAACATCTGCTCCAGGACCCGTCAATTTTCCGGGAGATGATCGGACGACGCTGAACCGGCAACGCCAATCCTAAACTGAATCAGGATGAGGGCAGCAACTCCGAAAGGAACTGGGTGGAGGCGCCGAGCGGGTTCGAACCGCTGCATCGCAGTTTTGCAGACTGCTCCCTTACCACTTGGGTACGGCGCCTCGCGAAGGTGCGCATTATAGTCCGGGTAGCGCGGAAGAAACCAGAGGTCGGATCAGAAAACTAACGGCGGTTGGACAGAACCGGAATCTCTTTACCCAAGGTCGACGGCTGGCCGGACTCCGGCGCAAGCGATTCCCACCCTTCGGTCGAAGACGACGCCGATTCACCGTTGCCTTCAGCTTCTTTTTCCTTGGCCATGGCCTCGACTTCGTGAATCAGCGTGTCCATCAACTCTTCCATGGGAACTTTACGGACCAGCTTCCCCTTTTTGAAGAGAATACCCTTGCCCTCGCCGCCCGCGATGCCGATGTCCGCTTCCTTGCCTTCACCGATGCCGTTCACGACACAACCGAGCACCGACACGTTCAACGGAGTCTTGATATGACCGAGTTTCTTCTCCAGTTCGTTGGCCATGCGAACGACGTCGATTTCGACGCGCCCGCACGTAGGGCACGCGATGACGTTGATCCCGCGATGCCGCAACTCCAGCGACTTGAGAATCTCGAACCCGACTTTGACCTCTTCGACCGGATCGGCGGCCAGCGAGACGCGTAACGTGTCTCCGATGCCCTGCGCCAACAGATAGCCCAGCCCCATGGCCGACTTGACAGCCCCCGTCATGGCAGTTCCCGCTTCCGTGATCCCGATGTGCAACGGATAATCCGACTGCATGGCGAACAGATAGTACGCGTCGATCGCATGATGCACATCGGAAGCCTTGAGCGACACCTTCATATTGGTGAAGCCCACGTCTTCCAAGGCGTGCACGGCGTTCAAGGCGGACTCGGCGAGCGCTTCGGGTGACGGCCACCCGTACTTTTCCAGCAACGGCCGCTCAAGCGATCCACCATTCACTCCAACGCGGATAGGGACTCCGTTGTCGTTGACCGCCTTGATGACCTCTTCGACCTTCCACCAGGCGCCGATATTGCCCGGATTGATACGGACGCAATCCACGACCTCCGCCGCCTTCAGCGCCAAGCGATGGTCGAAGTGGATGTCGGCAATCAACGGTACCGTCATCGCCGCTTTGATCTTCGGCAACGCGGCCGCCGCTTCTTCGTCCGGCACCGCCACCCGAATCAGCTCGCAGCCGGCCGTTTCTAACTGGCGGATCTGTTCGACGGTCGCCGCAACATCGCGCGTATCGGTCGAACACATCGACTGCACCGACACCGGCGCATCACCGCCGACTTTGACGGTTCCCACTTGAATCTGCCGCGTTTTCCTTCGGGTAATATGCATGGTGCGTCCCGGCTTAACTCCCCTGCTCGTCTCCGTGCGGGAGATGATCCATCGTGGCGCCCACGCCGAACCGGTCCTGCTTGACCACCGGTGCTTGTCCGACCAACTCTTTCACGCTCTGATAGATCCCTTCCGCCGTCAGGCCGTATCGTTCGCGGAGGAGATCCTGCGGACCTTGCTCGATATACCAGTCCGGAAGTCCGAGAATCTTGGTCGTGACATCGGTCACGCGGGCATCGGACAAGGCCTCCAACACCGCAGATCCGAACCCGCCCATTTTGCATCCTTCTTCGACTGTGACCACATATCGGACGCGCCGGGCGACATCTGCGATCAACTCGTGATCAAGCGGCTTGACGAATCGAGCGTTGACGACGGCCGTCGAGATCCCTTCCTTGCTCAGCCGTTCGGCCGCCTGCATCGCCTGCCAGACCGACACACCGATGGCGACGATAGCGACGTCGGAGCCGTCCTTCATCAATTCCCCCTTGCCGATCGGCAGCGCCGTCGGCGTGGGATCCATCGCCATACCGAGCGTCACTCCGCGCGGATACCGGACGGAAATCGGACCGTCGTGCTGCACGCAGGTCTTCATCATATGCTGCAATTCGTTTTCATCCTTCGGCGCCATCACTACCATGTTTGGCATGTGGCGCAGATAGGCGTAGTCAAAAGCGCCGTGGTGTGTCGTGCCGTCTTCCGCGACCAACCCGCCGCGGTCCAGACAGAACACGACGGGAAGATTCTGCGTCGCCACATCATGGACGACCTGGTCGTAGGCGCGCTGGAGGAATGTGGAATACATCGCGACCACCGGCTTCACTCCCTGCGTCGCGAGACCGGCGGCGAACGTCACGGCATGCTGCTCCGCAATCCCCACATCGTACAGGCGATCAGGGAACTCCTTTTCAAAGGCCGTCAAACCGGTCCCCTCGCACATGGCGGCCGTAATCGCGACGATCCGCTTGTCCTCTCGGGCCAACTTGACCAACGTTTCCATGGCAACCTGTGTATACGAGGCCCGGGCCGCCTTCTTGGCAGGAACCCCGGTTTCACGAACGAACGGTGGGCAGGCATGGAACCAAACCGGGTTCTTCATCGCTGGCTCGTAGCCCAACCCCTTCTTGGTAATTACATGGAGCAACACCGGCCCGCGCATCTTCAGCACGTTTTCCAGCGTCGGGAGGAGATGCTCGAAGTTATGGCCGTCGATTGGCCCCACATACTGGAAACCCAATTCTTCGAACAGCAATCCCGGAAGAATGGCCCCCTTCGCCAGCTCTTCGGCGCGACGCGCCAGCTTCTGCATGTCCGGTCCGATATGCGGAATCTTACGGAGCAACTGGCCCGTCTCCTCCCGCACCTTGCCGAAAAACTCGCCGGTGATCGTCCGGTTCAGATAAGCGGAGATCGCCCCGACGTTCTTGGAAATCGACATCTGGTTGTCGTTCAGAACAACCAGGAAGTCCTTGCCCAGTCCTCCCGCGTGATGTAAGCCCTCGAGCGTCATACCTGCGGTCATGGCCCCGTCGCCGACGACGCAGACCACCTTATGCTTCTGCCGCAACTGTTCACGCGCTTCCACAAGCCCGAACGCCGCCGAAACCCCCGTACCGGCGTGCCCGGCGTTGAAGGTGTCATAGACGCTCTCTTCGCGCTTGCAGAATCCGCTCAATCCTCCGTACTGACGCAGCGTGTGAAATTGTTCCCGCCGGGAGGTGAGCAATTTGTGCGTGTAGGCCTGATTGCTCGTATCCCAGACGATCTTGTCGGTCGGGGTCTTCAACAAATAGTGCAGGGCGACCGTCAATTCGACGACCCCCAAGTTCGAGGCCAAATGTCCGCCCACATTCGAGACCGTTCCGATTATCTGCTCGCGAATTTCCTCGCATAACTTCGGAAACTCGCTCGGAGACAATCGTTTCAGATCCTCCGGGCTGTGGATGGTCTTCAAGATCGACATATTAGATCTCTCCTTTGGCTTCGTCTGTGTTCAGCTTGGGCAAGGGTTTGATTTGAGTCGCTACTGAGCGCCACCCTCGCGGGCTCGAGGAAATTCAATGGTCAGTCTCACATACAAGTCCAATCAAGTCAAGCAGTTCGCTCCACCGGCCGCGTTGCTCACGGCCCAAATCGATAGGTCATGACGGTTGAGAGCGTAAAGTCCGCCGCGCTCCCCACGATGAAGTCGAGATTCTCCACTCCGTAGACCTGCCAGAGCAGATGCGGCCGGAGTCGATAGTTAAATCCCGCGACAGCCTCCGTTACTCCCTTGTCGAGCACACTGGTCCCGGTCCCGTGCAACGGCGAAGAGTAGTAATCGAAATGGGCCGTAAGCGAAAAGTTGTCCGTCCAGAGATATTCGACCGCAACCAGCCCGGAGACGACCGGTTGGAGACTATAGCCCGCGATTCGACCGGTCGGGAGCACCCCGTTCAGGTTAAGATACGCGATCCAATCGGTGCCGAGATGTTTTTCCATCGCCAGGCCGAGTCCGAAATCGGGGCTTCCGCTGCCCAGAAAGTGCGGCTCGTCCCCGGTCGGCAACTTGACCGCACCACGGAAAGAAATGGCCGGCAACGATGCGGTTTCCGCGAGCACCTGATACTTGCCCATCAGGGAAGCGTCCCCCACCCCGACGACTCCCTCCCTGCCATTCATCACCGTTCGGCCATTCGAGGTGACATTGAAGACGTAACCGGCATTTCTCAACGCTCTCCGATCGGGAGCCAGCCCTGTCGTGCCCCTCTCCACGCCCTCAATGATGCCGTCCATGATGCCCCGATACCGATAAAGCACCGGTAACTCGGCGGCAACTTCGAATCGTTCCGTCACCCCGTAGCGAAGAAAAATCCCAGACCGCAAACTTTCAAATTTCATAGCCACGGAGGTCTGCGCCGTCGTATCGGCGAAGACATTGGCGGTATTGGCCAACTCGACGCGCAAATCCAACGCACCGGGCTTGAGCACTGTCGCCCGTTCACCGGGCATCCCCAACACCAGTTGATGGATAGGCTGGAAGTTTCTGACGGGAAACGGCCCGAAGCCGTCCGCGGCCTCCACCGATGAACTCACTAGGCCGGCCAGAACGGCCGCCAACGAAAAGAGCCGCGTGATCGTGAACACTCGCCCCACCACACCGATACCGCGCTAATATGGAAAATCCAGGCCGGCGAAGATCGCTCCGCCTTCCCGGCTGAAACCATAATCCAGCCGCCCGACGACATTCGGGCGGACGATGCCGCGAATGCCCAATCCGGGCGTCACCCGATAATCCTTAAAGCTGACGTCCTTGTAATTGGAAAACACCTGCCCCGTATCGACAAACGGCGCGATTTCGAAATCCGCTATCACACCGGCGAGCCTAGTCCGCGCCACGTGGATACGCTCCTCTACACTCAACGCCAGCAAATGCTTATCGATGAACCGATCGACGCCATATCCCCGCAAATTGTTCTGTCCGCCCAGTGAACTCTGTTCGAAGAACGGCACCTGCGTCCCGATCGTCGCCTGCAGATCGGCCCGGACTACGAGGATGGCCCGTTTGGACTCGCTGGGAAACAGCTTCTTCACTTCCAGCTCATACCGCGAATAGACGGGGTGATCACCGTTCCGTACGTTCTGATTCAATTCCGTATAGGCTGTGACGGCCATCCCGTCCGTCGGCGTCACCAGATTGTTGCGGGTATCGTAGTGGAAACTCGCCCGATGCCCCACGATGATGGATTCGCCCCGCACCCCGTCCACTTCCCCGAACCGTTCGCCGGTAAACGGAAGGTCCGTCGCCCCGCGCTGCAATTGGACGTCGCGAAACCGCTGCGACACCGCGATCTGCGTCACTTCGTTAGCATAGACGCCGAATCGCCAGTTTGCGCGAAATTCCCGAGCGGTATAATTCGTTTCACTTCCCTCCACTGTATCCTGGCCAACCCCGAAAAACCGGGAGGTGGCGTTCTTGAAGAAGGAGCCGCCGAACTGGAGGAAATAGCGGCCGTTGCTGAAGGCGGGGTCGGTATAGGAAAAGACGACCTTCCGTTCGATTTTTTCCGTCAACGAGGCGATAAACCGCATCTCGCGCCCGCCCGGTTCATACCGGAAGAGATTGAACGCTCCCCGCGTGCCGACGATGGAATTCTGAATCACCATCGGCGCCATAAGATACTTCAGTTCGCCGTCAGGATCCGTGACGAGAATCGGAACGATCAACCCGACATCGTTGCCGTCGTTGCGCGTGGTCGACACGGATGGAACCGGGAATACCTGCGCATCCGCCCATACGAGCGCGCACACCAGGCCCTCCCCTGCCCATAGGCACACCATCAAAATCACGACGCGATGCAGGGCGGACATGAGCACTCTGCCTGATCGTTTTACGGAGACTTGAGCTTGTCTGATTTTTTCTTGAGTTGCTCGACGAGATCGGAGTAGGACGAGGCCCGAATGATTTTCGTGAATTGCCCGCGATAGTTATTGACCAGGCTAACGCCGTCAACCACGACGTCATAGACCCGCCAGTCGGCACCGCGATTGATCAGCCGATAGTCTAATGGAATTTCGGTTTTCCCCGAAAGGATTTTCGTACGCACTTCGGCATATTCCTTTTCCGTACGCTCGTTCAGGTAATGCACCCCTTCGCCGGAATAGGTCTCGATTTTCTCTGCGTACGAATTGGTCAATAGCGTCCGAAACAGCGTGACGAACTCCTCTTTCTCTTTATCCGACAATTGATTCCAAGGAGCCCCAAGCGCGCGCCTGGACATCTCGTGATAGTCGAACCGGTCGGCGACGACTTTCTCCAACTGCGACCGCCGTTCCTCCGCCTTCGCCGGCTGCTTGAGTTCCGCGTCGCGGATGATGCGCAAGACTTCATCGATCGTCACCTTCATCGACTCGGTGGGAGGGCCAGCCCACGCCGCCGACACGCCAAGGACACACGCGCCCACCAATCCGACAAGCCCGAACATCAGTCGTCGGAATACCGCCGCTTTTCCCGGTTTCCGCAAAATGCTTCCCATCATCTGCTCCTCTGTATCGTCTGCGGTCACGGTGTGTTCTTACACCGGCACGCAATCAGTTGACTTTACCATGAACATATTGGCTGACCAACTCCTCCAGATCCAAACCCGACTCGGTGTCGCGAATGGTGTCGCCGGGCTTGAGCGGATCGCCACCGCCGCCTGGAGAGAGTGCGAGGAACTTTTCGCCGATGATGCCGCGCGTCTTGATCGATGCGATCGTGTCGGTATACAGCTTCACCCCGTTGTTCACTGCGAGCGTGACCATCGCACGATCTTCGTTCAGCGTGATCCCTCGAACGCGTCCAACTTCCACTCCGGCAATCTCGATAGTAGCTCCTGATTTCAACCCCGACGCCGAATTGAACTGGGCGGTGACTTCATACAAATCGCCGCCGATGACCTCGAGCTTGCCCAACTTGATGGAGAGATATCCGAGGCAGAGAATTCCGACCAACACGAAGCCGCCGACGACCAATTCCAGCTTGGCATTTTCCATCATTCCACTCCCTTAGCCCCCGCAGAAAGTCCGGGCAGGGCCACCGTCCCGCCCACCGAGATGAACTCCATGATTTCAGGGTCCGTCGTCCGTTGAAACTCAGCCGGCGGCGCCATCGCCGCAATCCGCCCCTGTTTCAACATCGCCACATAATCGGAAATGCCGAAGATCTCCGGAATCTCATGACTCACCATCACGGCCGTAAACCCAAACCGCCGCTGCGTCGCGGTGATCAAATCGTGAATGGCCTTCGCCATCAACGGATCGAGCCCCGTCGTCGGCTCGTCGAACAGGACGATCTCCGGCCGCATCACCAGGGCGCGCGCCAACCCCGCGCGTTTCCTCATGCCCCCGCTCAATTCGGCGGGGAACTTGTGGCCCATCCCGGCCAACCCGACCTGTTCGAGCATCTCTTCCACCCGCGCCGTAACGGCTGCCCCTTTCATCCGCATCTTTTCCTTCAACGGAAAAGCAATATTCTCGAACACCGACATCGAGTCGAACAACGCCGCACCTTGGAACAGCATGGCGAACCGTTCGCGGATGTCGTTCAAAGGCCGCCCGCGCAACCGAGAAATATCGACGTCGCCAACCCAGACCTGGCCTTCGTCCGGCTGTAATAAGCCGATCATGTGCTTCAGCAGCACGCTCTTACCCTCGCCGCTGCGGCCAATGATCGTCGTCAATTTGCCGGCGGGAATCGTGAGGTCGACACCCTGCAACACCGCCTGGTTACCCAGGCGCTTTTTCACCCCGATCAATTTCAGCATCGTTACAGCAGCACCGACGTCAGGAAATAATCCCACACTAGGATCACGACCGAGGACAACACGACCGCTTCGGTCGTGGCGCTGCCCAGCCCTTCTGCACTCATTCTCGTGTAGAACCCCTTGTAGCAGCAGACCCAACTGATGATCAGGCCGAAACTGATCGACTTGAGAATGCCCCCGTACACGTCCTTCCACTCCACCGACGACTCGATCGAGGTCCAGTAGGAGCCGGCGTTCACGCCCAGCAAATCAACACCGACTAGATACCCGCCGTAGATGCCGACCACGTCGAAGATTGCCACCAGCAAGGGGACACCGATCAATCCCGCCATGAGTTTCGGGGCGATAAGATACTGAAGCGGATTGACGGCCATCGTATCGAGGGCATCGATCTGCTCCGTGAGTCTCATGATGCCGATTTCCGCCGTCATCGCCGAGCCGGCCCGGGCCGTCACCATCAACGCGGCGAGCACCGGTCCCAACTCCCGAATCATACTCAACGCCACAGCCGACCCTAACAAACCTTCTGAGCCGAACTTGCGGAGCGTGTAATAGCCCTGAAGGCCCAACACCATGCCGGTAAATCCGGCAGTCAAGACGACCACGAACGTCGATTTATAGCCGATGAAATGCAGTTGTTTGAGATGCTGCACAAAACGGACGGGCGGACGCATGAGCCATCCGAACGACGAGAGCAGAAACATCAACATCCGGCCCATTTCGCGCACGGAGTCCAACACATACCGCCCGATCGAACTCACCATCGTCATACCGCCTTCGTCTCTGGTCCATCCACCCCGATCGGAACGGCCGCACGGCTGACCCTGAGCAGACAGGCCGTCAGCGTCTTCGCCGCGATCCGGCTCTGGCGCCCCAATCGCGCGATCCCCACCAGACAGGCTGGGTGCGTCAACACAAAGCCGATGCCTTTGAGCCACCCAGTGGGCCTGAGAAACAAATTGAAGTCAAGAGGAAGCTCTTCCGTTACCAGGTCAGAGACGGTTCGGACGATGAGGAACGGAACGGCCGCATCGCGCGCCGCCTGGGCGAGTGCCGCGCTTTCCATATCCAGCCCGACGACCCCGACCCGATTCGCCAGCACCATCTTGTCCGCCACCCGGTGAACGACCTGATCAACGGACAGAAAGCCGCCCCTATGCACAGGCACGCCGGACTCGCCCGCTTCGATCGCAACCCGAACGGCGTCCCGATCCGAACCGGCCACAGCCAGCGAGTCGGACAACGCTTTGCCGCTTTGACTCACCATCGTGACGTCGGTACCGACCAGAATATCTCCGACGACCGCCGGCACTAACGCGCAGGCGAACCCGGAAGACACAGCCAGCGCAAATCTCCGCTGCGCCAGAACCGTCCGCGCCGCCGACGCGGCCCGCACCCCGCCGACACCGGATTGCACCACCCAACATTCATGCGGTCCCGCCGGCGCGCGATACACCGTCAGTCCGTGACAAGTCTCCGCCCGTCCGCCCGGAAACCCCGCACACACGGCGGAGAACTCCCAGACCGTCGCCAGGAAGAAGACGAGATCGCCGGAAAGAGGAACGGATGGAAGGGAGAGAGGTGCGGCTGTGCGCGCCGTCGCGTCCGTCAATGCTCAAACCGATAGCACCCGCTGGATTCGACTTGCTGACGAATTTCTTCGGCCCGCATGCGGCCTTTCGAACGCAGGTTTCGATACATCGCCAGAGCCCACAAGGGGAAGTATTGGCAGTACCAGTGGTAGCGGAGATAGAAGACCCGAGGGAATCCCGTCCCCGTGTGCATCACCTCTTCCCACGAGCCGTCTTTCAATTGGTGACGCAGCAGGAATTGTATGCCTCGGGCGACGCTCAACGAATCCACAACGCCAGCCGACATGAGGGCCATCAATGCCCAGGCGGTTTGAGACGGCGTACTGGTCCCCTTTGCGCTGTGCTCCGTGTCCGCATACGAGAGGCAAGACTCCCCCCACCCGCCATCCGGATTCTGTTTCGATTCAAGCCAGGACACGGCACGCCGAATGGACGGCGACGACAGATCTTCGCCGATTGCCCGCAAACCAGCGAGCACCGACCACGTTCCGTAGATGTAGTTGACGCCCCACCGCCCGTACCAGCTGCCATCGGCTTCTTGCTCTTTCTTAAGAAAGGCCAAGGCTCGCTGCGCCGCCGGATGCGT
The DNA here is from genome assembly GCA_046350995.1 of Nitrospira sp. Classification (GTDB taxonomy): domain Bacteria; phylum Nitrospirota; class Nitrospiria; order Nitrospirales; family Nitrospiraceae; genus Nitrospira_D. The sequence goes on along the minus strand of JAXLZJ010000013.1, from coordinate 154,251 downwards.
GCGGTCGTACCCCATCGCCCCCAGCATTTCCAGACAGCGGCCGGCCAGATCCGAGGTACTCGGATCGAGCAACGCCTTATGGTCGGCGAAAGGAATGTAGTTGAAGACGACCCGGTTATTGTCCTTGTCGTACGCGCCCCAGCCGCCGTCGCTGCTCTGCAACGCCAACACCCAGTTCATACCCCGGCGAATCGCTTCGCGCTGATCGGCCGGTTGCGGCATCTTGAGCTTCGCCAGCGCCATCAACACGACGGCGGAGTCGTCGACATCCGGATACAATTCGTTTTCAAATTGAAAGTACCACCCGCCCGGCTCCGTATGGCCCGATGAAATGGTCCAATCTCCGACGGTCTTGGTCTGCCGAGACAGAAGATAGGCGCCGCCTTTGAGTAACGCGGGATGGTCCGTCGGCATGCCGGCCTCGATCAGCGCGTTCATCAACAACGCCGTATCCCAGATGGGCGAATGGCAGGGCTGGAGATGCATGGACGGCACCCGCTGCCCGTCGAGCATGACGGGGTCGTGGATTTCCAGCTCTTCGATTTCCCGCATCGCCTTCTGAACCAGGGGATCGTCCATCTCATAGCCCAGGCACCGGAGCGCCATGACCGAATTGGCCATCGCCGGATAAATTGCGCCCAGTCCGCCGCTCCCTTTGATGTGATCAAGCATCCAGGTGGCCGCTTTGTGCAGCGCCTTCTCGCGGAGCCAGAGCAACGGCATGCGATCGTAGAGCTTGAGAATCGCATCGAGCATGACGAAAAAGTTGTGCGCCGTGAACCACGCTTGATCCTTGTTGAAGGGCGGATACTTCCAATACCGGATCTGGCCGCGCGGAACGGTGTACAACTCGTCGATCCCCTGTTCTTTCGGGATGCGGCACACCGGCTGGTGGGCGAAGATGATCAAGAGCGGAATCAGGACCGCGCGCGACCAATACGAAATTGCGTAGATGCTGAAATAAAACCGCTTCGGCAACAGCATCAGCTCGACTGGCATGTGCGGCACACCTTCCCAGTCATACTGATCGAACAATGCCAACGCGATCTTGGTGAAGACGTTCGCCTGCAGCACGCCGCCCATCGCGAGAATCCGCTCCCGCCCCCGAACCATGAATGGCTCGGTAGCCGGGACACCGCTCAGCTTCAAGGCAAAATACGCCTTGACTGAGGCGCTGATTTCCGCCGGACCACCGTAATAAATCGGCCAGCCGCCGTCCGGCAACTGCATCGCCCGCAAGTATCGCACGGCTTTTTCTTCACGCACCGGATCGACGCAATCCAGGAAGCGCCGCAACATCAGGTATTCGGAGGTCAGGGTCGTATCGGCTTCCAATTCGGCAACCCAGTAGCCCTCCGAGGGATGCTGCTTGGCCAGAAACCAACTCTGACTCCGGCGGATCGCATCGTCGATCGCATCGGGCTGACTCACCGTATGAGCCGACGGCCGACGCATCGCGGCCTCGGGCGCTGCCGCCGGGGCATTGTCGGACACGAGCCGCAAGGGCGGGGTCTGCGCATACTCACGCGCCGGGTTCAACTTTCCCGGAATCGTGGCGAAGAAGCTGTCGGAAAGTCGATTGAAGAGTGTACGTAAGAGTTTCATCGGATTCCGGATTGATGCCGACACGTCACGGCGAGACGACACGACTGAGTACGCCGGTTGGTGGTCTCAACGGGCGTGCACACGAAAGGAAACCGAGCAGCCCATCGTGGGGCTTATAACAGACACCCCCACTTGAGTCAAGCAAGGGCACGAGGAAGTCCGTTGAAACATTTACGATTTCAGCCGTCGCCTACACCGGCTGCAGATCGCCGAGCCGGACGGACACCAACTTCGATACGCCCGGCTCTTCCATCGTCACCCCGAACATCGAATCAGCGATGGACATCGTCCGTTTGTTATGGGTGATGACGAGGAACTGGGCGTTCTGCGCCATATTCCGCAGGACGCTCGTAAACCGCCCGATGTTTTCCTCATCGAGCGGCGCATCGATTTCGTCCAGGAGACAGAAAGGCGTCGGCCGGATCAGGAAACTGGCGAAGAGCAGCGCCATGGCCGTCAGCGTTTTTTCGCCGCCCGACAGCATCGTGATGCTCTTGAGACGTTTCCCCGGCGGCTGCGCGACAATTTCCACCCCGGGATCCTGATGGCCTCCGCCTTCCCCGTTTTCGCCGACCGGTTCGTCCACCAACTGCAATTCGGCTCGCCCACCCGGAAAGAACTGACCGAACACTTCGGTGAATTTTTGCTGCAGTTCGTTGAACGTCGTCACGAACATGTCCTTGGTCGTCCGGTTGATCCGTTGAATGATTTCCTTGAGCGAGGCGATCGAGTTCGACAAATCCTGCTCTTGCGTCGAGAGGAACGTATAGCGCTGCTCCAATTCCTGATGCTCGCTGATGGCGGCCAAATTGATCGGCCCCATTCGATCCAACCGATCCCGCAGTTTCTGCAACTGCTCTTTCAGATCCGCGTCCGGCACCTGAGCCAACAGGTTTTCTTGCGGTTCGACGGCGACGGCGATATCTCCTTCGAGCGGCGACGGCGGTGGAGCGATCGCCGGAGCCTCACCGGCCAACACGGCCGGGTCCAGTTGGTAGGTGCCGGCCAAGGTGCTTTCGACCGTCGCCAATTGGGTCCGCAACTCCGCTCGCCGTACTTCCACGGCCATGCGCGAATCACGGACCAAGGAAGCCGCCCGGCGCACTTCTTCCAAGGTCGATTCCAACGCTTGCCCGGTCGCCATTTCCTGCGCCTGCTGCTCCTGGAACCCGACCAACTCCGCCTTGATCCGACTGACCGTGTCTCCGAACTCCTGACACAGGGTTTCCTGGCGCGCACGCTCTTCGTGGCTTCGCTGGATGTCCCGCGTCAAACTCTCAAGATGATCCAGGAGCGCCTGCCGGCGCTGCTCCGTCGCAGTCTGTTGCTGCGTGATGCGCGAGTGGTTCGCCTGCTCGTGCCCCTGCTTGGCACGGAGACTCTCCGACAACAAGCGGGCCTCTGTCACGCGCTCCTGGAACGCACGCCCTTCCTGATCGATCACGGCCAACCGTTCCCGCACACGAGCCAGACTGGCTTCCTGTCCCGTTTTCTCACTCGTCCATTGAGCCAATTGCGCCTGCGCCGACCGGGCTTCCTGCTCGAACCTCTGCCGATCGGCCACGCCTTTCTGAATTTCCGCGTCGATCCCCGCCAGACGCACATCGAGATCGGCCAGGAACTGGCGAAGGTTTTCCTCGTCCTTCCGGAGCGAGAGATCTTGCATTTCCGTATCTCGCAGCGACTCGGCCAGTTGCCGGCTCTGCAGCGCCAACTCCTGCGCGGTCGCCTGCAGTTCGATCCGTCGCTGTTTGTCGGACTCCACTGCCGCCGTCAGATCGGCACGCTTCGCTTCCAAGCCGACCACTTCCCGTCGCCGCTCGAGCAAGCCCTGCCCCGCATGGGCATGCCCGCCGCTAATCACTCCTGACGCATCCATGATTTCTCCGGTCAGCGTCACCAGCACCGGTCCATCGGCTCCGGTCCACAACTGGCGTTCCCAGAGCCGCACAGCATGCTCCAGTGACTCCACGATCACGACGCGATCGAACAGGCACTCTTTCGCCGCCGTACGCGCATCATCCGCCTTGATTAAGTCAACGGCGCGTCCGACAACTCCGGCCTGGTCGGCCATCGCACTCCACCAGCCTGGAGCTCCCGCCGCGCCGCGCTCCCAGCGGGGCTGCTGCGGAATGAAGGTGCCGCGGCCCATTTCTTTTTCACGGAGAAACTCGATGGCGCGTCGAGCGACTGCGGGTTCATCGACGAACCAGCCATGCACGCGCTCCCCTAGCACGGCCTCAACGGCCCGGTCCATGCCGGGCGGGATCACGAGCCATTCGGCGATCGCGTCACGGACGCCGTCGCACGACCGGAGCGCCGTCGCTTCATCCTGCCCCGCTCGCCCGTAGCCCATCTCTTCCCGCACAACACCTTCCAGCGCCTGCAACCGAGAATCGACCGCCGCCAATTCTTCCGACCGCTGCAGGATCAGCCGGTCCAACGCCTGCTGTTCCTCCGCGACGCGCGCGGATTCGGCCTGTACGGTCTCCTGCTGCGCACGGAGTTCTGCCACCATGCGACCCGCCTCGCCGTACTCCTGGCGCAACGCTTCGTGCCGAGTCACAGCCGTCGAACGATGCGCCTGTAGTTCTTCTTGTTCCCCCGCCAGACGCATTCCCCGATCGGCAACTTCGCCCATCCGCGCGATCAACTGATTGACGCTTTGTTCGGTATTGGCGACGAGCACCGCGAGTTGCATGATATCGAGCCGGCCCCGCTCTTCTTCCGCCACGGCCGCGGCACGCTGATGCAGCAGCCGCGCCATCTCTTGATCCAGTTCAGCGAACGCCTGTTCGCGGGACGCCAGGTCCTGCTCGATAGCGAGTAACGAGGCGTCGATCGCGCTCAGCGACTGGGCCAGCTCCTCTTGAATGCCGGCCAGTTGTTCGAGTTCCCGTGATTCCTGCTCCTGCTGCTGCTCGAACAATTGACTCCGGTTCCGTTCCACTTCGGCGGCCGTCAGCGCCTGCGCCTGCTGATGCTCGACGTGAGCCATCTCTTCCCGGACCTTGCCCAGCGATTCTCCGATCGTGATTATCAGCAGGCGGGCCTGCTCTAATTCCGTCGCGACGCGCGCCTGTTCGGCGGCCTGTTCGGCCTCACGCTGGTCGAGCGACACGACTTCGGCTTCGACCTCTTTCAATCCGGTACGCAGCGACAAAAACTCTCTCGTGAGCAGTTCGACCTCGACGCTGCGGGCCTCTTTCTGGAGCGTCTGATAGGTCCGCGCCTGTCTGGCCTGCCGTTCGAGCGAATTGAGCTGCTTTTTGACCTCCGCGATGATGTCGCGCACGCGGAGCAAATTCTGCTGCGTCGCATCGAGTTTCCGGAGCGCTTCCGCCTTTTGCTTCTTGTAGCGAACGATCCCGGCCGTTTCCTCGATCAACTCGCGCCGGTCTTGCGGCGAGGCATTGAGGATCTGATCGATCTGCCCCTGCGCAATGACGGTGTGCCCTTTGCTGCCGGCACGGGTATCCATCAAAATGGTCCGAATGTCCTTGAGCCGGCAGGGTGTTTTATTGACGAGATATTCGCTGTCCCCGTTCCGATAGAGCCGCCGGGTAATCATGAGCTCCTGAAACTCGCTCAATTGGCTCGGCACGCCCCCGCCGCCTTCGAACTTGATCGCCGTCTGGTCCAAGCCGCCGATGATCAAGGACACTTCCGCCATACCCAGCGGTTTGCGCAGTTCGGTCCCGTTGAAAATCACGTCTTCCATCTTCTCGCTGCGGAGCGTCTTGGTACTCTGCTCGCCCAGCACCCAGAGAATGGCGTCTACGACGTTACTCTTCCCGCTTCCGTTCGGGCCGACGATCGCAGTCACCCCTTCGGGGAACTCGATCCGCGACTCCGCAAACGACTTAAATCCCAGCATATCGAGCGATTTCAGGTACATGGATTCACCTTGATTGAGCAGCCGATCCGGTTGAAAAAGCGCTCGGCCCTTGTAGCACAGGGGGGAAAGGAAATCAAAAGAAAATACCGCGGGTAGTAGGGGGCCTCTCGACCCCCTACTAGATATATGGAATCAATGCATTGGAACGTTATCGGGCAGCTGCAGATTCGATCTGAACGAGCTCTTTGGGCAGGAGAAACTCGACGTCCTCTTCAATCACCGTCAATTCCTCGACCTCAGAGGGGCCGGTGCTCTTCAGGAACGCCACCACCTCGGTCACCAGGACTTCTGGAGCCGACGCGCCGGCCGCAATCCCGACAGCCTTGGCGGACTTCAGCCATTGCGGATCGATGTCGTTGGCGGAATCGATCAAGTAGGAGGGAATGCCGCACTGCTCTCCGAGCTCGCGTAGCCGGTTGGAATTGGAGCTATTCGGCGAGCCGATCACCAGAATCACATCAACGAGACGGGACAGCTCCTTCACGGCATTCTGCCGGTTCTGCGTCGCATAGCAGATATCTTCCTGATGCGGGCCCTTGATGTTCGGGAAGCGCTTGTGCAACGCCCCGACGATATCCCGGCACTCATCCACGCTCAACGTCGTCTGCGTGACGTAGGAGAGATCGCGGGTGTTGCCGACATGCAAGTTCTCGACATCCTTCACGGACGACACGAGATGGAATTGTCGGGAATTTGTCCCAACGTCCCGATCACTTCCGGGTGGCCGGCATGACCGATCAAGATCAGCTCATAACCCTGCGTATAGTCCCGGTTGACTTCGTTGTGCACCTTGATGACCAGGGGGCAGGTCGCGTCGATGACGTGCAACCGGCGCTGATTAGCCTCCTCCCACACGGACTTGGCCACACCATGGGCGCTAAAAATCACGACGGAACCCTCGGGCACTTCGCTCAACTCTTCCACAAACACCGCGCCCTTTTGCCGGAGCGAGTTCACCACATGCCGGCTATGGACGATTTCATGCCGCACGTAGATCGGGGCGCCGTACTTCTTGAGGGACAGATCGACGATATCGATCGCCCGATCGACGCCGGCGCAAAACCCCCGTGGATTGGCCAGATATATCTTCATGGTCTTCGACTCTCCTTTGCTGTGCGTCGCCTTCGCTCATCGCGCAGGCAGGCAACTTGCGTTTTACCTTACGTCAGATCGTCGGATGCCGTCAACAGATTTGGCCCGTCGTCGCTTGACAGGAACGCCGACGGCTCGTAGGCTGGACGCAGCCTATGTCCGGGTCGGCTCCCAAGAAAGTCCTCATCGTCGAAGACGAAAAGGACATCCTCCAACTCGTCAAACTCTACCTCGATAAAGAAGGCTATCGCACCGTCACGGCATCGACCGGCTCGGAAGCGTTGGTACAGGCGCGCGCAGAGAAACCGGACCTGGTCATCCTCGACCTCATGCTCCCGGAAATCGACGGGCTGGAAGTCTGCAAACGCCTGCGGGCCGCGCCGGATACGGCCATGGTGCCCATCATCATGCTCACCGCGAAAGCCGAAGAATCGGATACCGTCATCGGTTTGGAGCTGGGTGCCGACGACTACGTCACCAAACCCTTCAGCCCCAAGACCCTCGTCGCTCGCGTCAAGGCACTGTTTCGCCGGCTGGAACGAAAACCAGACGACGGACCGAGCCGGTACACCTACGGCCCGCTCGTCATGGACCTCACCCGGCATGAAATCACCGTCAAAGGCAAGGAAGTCCAGCTCACGGCCAAGGAATTCGGCCTCCTAGAGCATCTGTTGAAACACCCGGGGCGAGTTCTGACGCGCGATGTGCTGCTCAACGCCGTCTGGGGCTACGAGTATTACGGCACGACCCGGACCGTCGACGTGCATGTCCGTCGGCTCAAACAGAAACTTCCCCTGCTGGACGATGCCATCGTGTCGGTGAAGTCGCTGGGGTACAAACTTAAAGACCCGAACGGCTCGGAATGACCGTCTCAATCCGCTGGAAAGTCGCCCTCGGCAGTCTCCTCGCCGTCACCTGTGGACTTCTCGTCGCCGGCATCCTCGCCACCCAATCACTCGAACGCCAGGAGATCGCGCAACTCAGCGAAACGCTCGAAGCCCGCAGCAACCTGGTCGCTTACAACCTCGCACCGTTGCTCAACGCGCCAGGCTCACAGCCCCACGGCGAGTTACCACAGGCGGTCCGCGCGCTGGCAACCAGAGCCGCCGCTCGTATCACGTTGGTGGCCGAGGACGGCACCGTCCTCGCGGACAGCGCCGTCGCCGACGCGGAACTCGCCGCCGTCGAGAACCATCGTTCCCGTCCGGAAATTCAACAAGCCCTGACCACCGGCCACGGCCGCGACATCCGCGCCAGTCATACTACGGGTGAGCGCACCATGTATCACGCCATCAAGACGGACCTCCGGCACAACGGCTCCGGCATCATCCTTCGCCTGGGGCTGTCCATGACGCTCCTGGAGGAGGAAACGGCCAAGCTGCAGCGGCACATCACCATCGCGTTCGGCGTGGCCTTCGGCATGGCCGTCATGCTGAGCCTCTGGCTGGCTCGTAATATCACCAAACCGCTTTCTGACATGGCCGCCGTCGCCCGCCAACTGTCGACCGGTGACGACAGCGTCCGCATTCCCACCTCCACTCACGACGAGGTCGGACAGGTCGGCGACACACTGAACCGCATGACCAACCAGCTGCGGGCCAAGATCAACGAACTGTCGGAAGACCGGGCCCAACTCCTCGCCATGCTGACCTCCATGGTCGAAGGCGTCATGGTCCTGGACAACCTTGGACGGATTCTGCAGGTGAATCCCGCATTCGAGCGGATGTTCGCCGTCAACCGGACGGACGTGCGGGGGCGAATCAGCACCGACATCCTCGGCCATCCCCAATTGAACGCCCTGATCACCTCCGTCTTGACCCAACAGACTGGCCAGGAGATGGAACTACAGCTCAGTCCGGGCAACCGGTGCATCCATGTGGAAGCGTCGGTCACCGGCTATGCGCGCGAGAACGAAGCCTGCGCTGTGTTAGTCTTTCACGACATCACGGACCTGCGACGTTTGGAAAACATCCGGAAAGACTTTGTCGCCAACGTCTCGCACGAACTGCGCACGCCACTCACGTCGATTAAGGGATACGTCGAAGCCTTGCTGGACGGTGGGAAGGACGATCCGGACACCGCCGTCAATTTTCTCACGATCATCCTCAAGCAAAGCGACCGGCTCAATCTCATCCTGGAAGATCTCTTGGAATTGTCCAAGATCGAATCCGGCCGCGTCTCGTTCAAGGCCGAACCGCTGGACCTGCGCAACGTAGTCGAACGGACCTTGTCCATGATCAAACCGCTTGCCGACAAGAAGAGACATCAGCTGATCGCCCAACTCGACGAGGGGCTGCCGCCGATCGCGGGCGACGAAGGCCGCCTCGTGCAAGTTTTCACGAACTTGCTCGACAATGCCGTGAAGTACACGCCGGAACAAGGCACGATCACCGTCACCGCCAAGGCTCTTCCCGACCGTATGGTGGAGCTGGCCGTGAGCGACACCGGTCTCGGCATTCCGGAAGCGGACCGTCCCCGGGTCTTCGAGCGATTCTATCGGGTCGACAAAGCGCGATCACGAGAACTCGGAGGGACCGGGCTCGGCCTCGCGATCGTCAAACATATCGTGGAAGGACACGGGGGACAGGTCTGGGTGGAAGGCAATCAACCCCACGGCAGCCGCTTCGTCGTCCGCCTCCCGCTCACCCGCTTGGCGGGAAGCCCGGCTCACATCAGCGACGACACCACCGCATAAACGACCGCACCCAGCAGGCCGGCTCCGGGAAGCGTGAAGAGCCATGCCGAGAGGATTTTCGTCGTGACACCCCATCGAACCGCCGAGAGGCGCTTCGTCGCGCCGACACCGAGAATCGAGGAGGTGATCGTGTGCGTCGTGCTGACAGGGAGCCCGAAATGCGCGGTGAACAACAGGACACTCGCCGCCCCCGTCTCGGCGGCGAACCCATGCGCCGGCTCCAGCTTCACGATCCGCATGCCCAAGGTCCGCATGATGCGCCAGCCCCCGACCATCGTGCCCGAACCCATCGCGATGGCACAGGCCACGATCACCCAGGTCGGCACGTCGGAGGAGGAGAGCTGGCCGGAGGACACCAGCGCCAAGGTAATAATCCCCATGGCCTTTTGCGCGTCGTTCGCTCCGTGACTGAACGCCATGAAGCTGGCGGAGAGCAACTGCAACCGGCTGAATGTTTTTTGCGCGACCCCGCGCGGCACCCGAAAAAATGTCCAGCTGATGAGCACCATCACGAGCAGTCCGACACCGAAGCCGAACAACGGGGACAGAATCATGGCCTCGAGAATTTTCTGTAGCCCTTTGAACTGCACGACGGACCAGCCGCCATGCGCCACGGCCGCCCCGACCAGTCCGCCGATCAGCGCGTGCGAGGAACTCGTCGGAAGCCCGAGCAACAGGGTGACCAAATTCCACAGAATCGCGCCGGCCAGCGCCGACGCGACGACGGCGTTCGTGATGGCTTCCGGAAACACGATGCCGCCGCCGATCATCTTGGCAACCGCAGTCGAAAAGAACGCCCCGGCCACGTTGAGGAGCCCGGCCAGGACGACGGCCGCCAGCGGACTCAGCACACGGGTCGAGACCACCGTCGCGACGGCGTTGGCACAATCGTGCCAGCCGTTCGAAAAGTCGAACAGCAACGCAAGCACGACGGTGACGAGTAGTAATCCGGTCAAGTCAGGCATCATGGTGTAGAATCGGCGCGCGCGAAACTCAATGGTGTTTGAGCACGATCCGTTCGAGAATGTTGGCGACATCTTCACAGCGGTCGGTTCCCGCCTCGAAGGTTTCGTAGATTTCCTTCCACTTGATGACGGCGATCGGATCGGTCTCTCGCTCGAACAACCCGGAGATCGCATCCCGCGACACCCGATCCGCTTCGTTCTCCAGGCTGTTCACCTGCACGCTGCACTCGTTGATCTGCGCGTGCGACATGCCGATGCGGTCCACCGCCTGGCCGACGGCGACGGAGGCTTGGTAGAGAATGTCCGCGAGGCGGATCGCAGCCGGCGTCGGCTTGGTGATCTTATAGATGACGAAACGGTCGGCGACCGCCTCGACGGCATCCAAGATATCGTCGAGCGCGCTGGCGAGGTCGTGAATGTCTTCCCGGTCGATGGGCGTGATGAAGGTCTGATTGAGTTTCGTGGCGATGTCATGCGTGATCCCGTCGCCCACATGCTCGACATCCTTGATCTGCTTGGCCTGGGCCGCGACGTCGCTGAACTGCTCCATCATCTGCTTGAGCAGACGGCTGCCTTCGATCATGTTGTGGGCGGCCTTTTTGAACAATTCGAAAAAGGCTTCTTCTTTTGGAATGAGACTAAACATCGCTGTCCGCGCTCCTGAGTAATGAAAAGGCCCGATCCGCCGATCACGCCCGTGATGACGACCCGACACCGCCCGACTCGGGCGACGGTCTTACCACCGCACCAGCCCGGTCGCCCATGTCAGCCCGCCGCCGAAGCTACCCAACAACACCAGATCCCCACCGGCAACTCGGCCCCCGCGAACCGCCGCATCCAACGCGATCGGCAAAGACGCGGATGATGTATTGCCGTAGCGATCGATCACCGATGTCATTCGATCGGAAGAGACGCCCAGCCGCGCCGCAACCTGCTCCAGAATCCGACCGTTGGCTTGATGCAGAATCACCTGGGACAGCTGATCGATCCGCATGCCGAATTCCTTCGTAATGTCGTGCACCGCTTGCTCGACGCGCCGGATCGCGATCCGAAACAAGGACGCGCCCTCCATCCGTAAGACATGCTCGTGCCCGGCCGCCGTTTCCGGAGAAGCCGGACGTCGAGATCCCCCGGCAGGCACACGAATGAGCGCATGCTTCGAGCCGTCTGCGCGGAGTCGGATTCCGAGTACCCCTTGCCCATCAGGCAGGCGACCATCTTCTCCTCGGACCACGACTGCGCCGGCCCCGTCGCCAAACAAGACCGCCGTCGCGTCATCGGACCGGTCTAGAAAGCGAGACTTTACTTCGGCTGCCACGACTAAGCAGGTCGAGGCCTGGCCGCTCCGAATCATGGCGTCGGCCATCGATAGCCCATATAAAAATCCCGAGCAGGAGGCGGAAACGTCGAAGGCCCCGACGGTCCGACAGCCCAACGCCCGTTGAACCAGGCAAGCCGTTGACGGAAAAGCCATATCCGGCGATGTGGTGGAGACGATGACGGCATCCACATCGGTCGCGTGGCATCCCGCTGCATCAAAGGCGCGCCGGCTTGCCTCGACGGCCAGATCCGAGGAGGCCTGGGTAGCCGCCGCCCAACGCCGCTCGCGTATTCCGGTCAACCGTTCGATTTGCGCCGCGGACAATCCGAGGGGCTCGGCGACTTCGCCGTTTGTCACGACTCGATCGGGCAGATAACTGCCCGTTCCGATGACCCGCATCCGCTTCATGGCGATTGATCCCACATCCCATCTACTTCCACATAGATCCCTGTTTGACGAGACGCGGCGGGATTATAGGGGGCAGCGGGGAGCCGGTCAACCAAGCCTCTGGCCTTGCCTTTGAGCCCTGTTCTTGCTATCAATCTATAGAGCGATGATTTTCGGCCTATCCCAACAACCCAGCTATCGAAAATCCGGCCTGCTATCGGCCTCCATTCTGCTTGCCAGCCTGGTACTTCTGCCGCTTGTGAACGGGGGCTGTTCCAGCACCCCGAAAGAGACGGCCTCGTCCGGAAAGAAAGCCATCGGGGGCACAGACGAGCAGATCTTCCTCGGCGACACCATTGAAAAGAACTACGATCCCAATGTCATTATGAAGCGCGGCGAAGCCTTCTTCGAGAAGGAAGAGTATCCGGAAGCCCTCGTCGAATTTAATCACTTCCTCGATCTTCACAAAAGCCACATCCTGGCCCCCTACGCTGCCTTTCGCATTGGCGAAACGCACTTCAAAATGGCCAAATCTGTGGATCGCGATCCGGAACCCCTGACGAAAGCGATCGCGGCACTGGAGCGGATGCGGAGGGACTATCCCGGCAGCCGGTTCGATGCGCAGGCGCAGCAGAAGATTCAGGAGTGCCACGACTGGCTCGCGCAGATGCATCTTTTGGTCGGACAGTTCTACTACCGGCGGGAATCGTATCTGGCGGCGGCCCACCGATTCGAGCAGATCATGAAGATCTATCCGGACAAACCGGTCGCCCCTGATGCCCTCTACTTCCTGGCAATGAGCTATCACCAACTCGGCGCGAACGATTGGGCCGCGGAAAACTTGACGTTGTTGGCGGAAAAATATCCGACGAGCAAGGCGGCGGCGGATGGACGTACCTTGCTGGCCAAGATCGGCAGTTCAAAATCCGGCACGATGGTCGCCAAAGGGCAATCCTCCTCCCCGTTCTCGGACTCACGTTCATATGAATCCACCGGTAAGAGGCCGGACCTCCCCGCTCCACCCAGCAGCGCCTCGGCTCTCGATGCGCTCAAACTGCCCTCGGCCAACGCCTTGGGCCAATCTTTCACCGTCTGCCGCCTCGGCGCCTGGTGCTAAGGCCACGCGAATCCGCCGCCCAAGCTCTTCCAATCCTGTAACTCCAAACACCGTCTTGACCGGTTCGTTCACACCAAACTGGGAGGGAAGCCACAGGTGAGAGCAGAACTGAGGGCGTATCGTCTACGATATGGTGAAGCGCTGGTCAAACCGAGAACGACGCTGGGATCGTGTTGAACGACCCGTCACTGGCCCAGATACCAGCCGATCCCGTACCGTTCCAAGAAACTCGTGATCATGGTCAGGGAATTCGCGTAGATCATCACGCCGACAATGATCAAGAACACTCCGCTCACCGTCGACACACCCCAAAGATAGGCGCGGACTTCCTTGAAGTAGGCCAGGAAGCGATCGACGCCGAGTGCCGTAAGAAAGAGCGGCAAGGCCAATCCCATCGAGTAGCAGGCCAGAAGGACAACACCATTTAGCAGTGAGTCGGTGGTGCTGGCATATAAGAGGATTGTTCCCAACACCGGTCCGACGCAGGGCGTCCAGCCGGCGGCAAAGGCGATTCCGATGAGAAACGACCCTAAATAACCGGCCGGGCGATTGCGGAACTGATAGCGGTGCTCCATCTTCAGGAAGTTCAAATTCAACACCCCCAGGAGATACAACCCGAAGACCACAATGACGATGCCGCCGATGCGACGGATGTGATCCTGGTAGGTCACCAACATCTGGCCGAGAAAACTGGCCGAGGCGCCAAACGCGATGAAGACAGCAGTAAAGCCGCCGATGAACAGCAGCGCGTTGACGATGATCGCCGACTTGAACTTGCTGCGTTCCGTTGCATCGGTCAATTGTTCGATAGAGAGCCCGGTAATGTACGAAATGTAGGACGGCACGAGCGGCAAGACACAGGGAGAGACGAACGAGAGCAGTCCCGCCGAGAATGCCGCAACCAATGAAATCTGCGGAATGGATTGCATCATTGTTACAGTTTCAACAAGGCCTGGACCAGTTCACGCGCCTCGGGAGCCGCCCAATCACGCGCGCCCGGAACCTTTTGACGGACGATGCCGTTGCGGTCGACCATGAACGTCATCGGGAGTGTCCGCGCGCCGTACATCAGACCGACACGATACTCGGCATCATGAAGTATCGGAAACGTAAATCCCATTTCCTGTTGGAACGGCCTGGTGACGGCCGCGCCTTGCGCATCGGTCGAGACGGCGAGAATTTCGAAATCCTTCCGCGGGTAGCTCCGGTACAGTTGCTCCATCGCCGGCATCTCGATGCGGCAGGGCCCGCACCAAGTCGCCCAGAAATTCAGCAGTACGACTTTCCCACGAAACTGGGCCAAGGAAACCGTACGCCCTTCCAGATCGCGCAACTGAAAATTCGGGGCTTCTTCGCCGACCTTCACAAGACCCCGCTCCGCCACCGGCATGAGACGGGACTCGTTTGCGGCAGGCAGGCCGGCGCGCGAGTGGCCGACGAGGCCCATCCCCAGCGCTATGACTGCCGCACACATAGCCGCAATCCGCCTCATACACCCCCGTCCTTGGTCGGCATCTCGGCCGCTGGCGGCGGGATTGGTTGCACCGTCTTGGGTGTGACGTTGAGCAAGGTCGTGAGCGTTTTCAAATTATCGACCCTGGTCCAATCCTTCGGACCGATGATGATCTCCCGAATGATGCCCTGCTGATCGATGATGAACGTCTCCGGCACACCCATTCGTTTATAGGGCTTGTCGGTTTTTCCCCAGGAGTCGATGAGCACGGGAAACGTGAGACTCAACCCCTTCACGAACGGCGGGATGTCTTTCGTGGTCGTGACCCGATCGATGCTCACGGCGAGAATCACCAGCCCGTCTTTCTCAAAATTCTTGTTCAGGACCTCCATCGAGGGCATTTCTTCACGACAAGGTGCGCACCAGGTCGCCCAGAAATTCAGAAACACGACTTTGCCGCGGAAGTCGGACAAGCGATAAGGCTTTTCGTTCAAATCGGTCAGCACAAAGTCCGGCGCTTCCTTGCCGACGACGAGCGGCTCGTACTTCGAACTCTGCATCCAGACGATACCGAACGTAACCGCCAACACCACCGCCCCAGCGATCAGAATGAACAGGCGCGAGCCACCCTTCGTTCGTTCTTCAATGACTGTTTGAGAAGAAGTATCCTGATCAGCCAAACCTAACCCTCCTTAACATCTTGCATCATGCTCAAAATGGACTTCCGGCAAGGCCGCAAGGAATGTGAAGGCCGAGGCTTACTTCCAGTACGTTGAGGCATTCACATGACTGAGAACGCCGCTGGAAGCCATTTTCAGCCTGACGCTAAGCGTAGGCGTGCAAGCCGGACAGTAAGAAGTTCACGCCCCAGAAACAGAAAATCACCATCAAAAATCCGAAAATGGCGTAGATCGCGGCCTTACGCCCTTCCCATCCGCGTGTCATGCGGGCATGAATGTAGGCGCCGTAAATCAACCAGACGATCAGGGACCAGGTTTCTTTCGGGTCCCAACTCCAATAGCCGCCCCAGGCGTAGTTCGCCCACATCGCCCCGAGAATGATGCCAAACGCCAGGAGTGGGAAGCCGACGGTGATCGCCTTATAGCCGAGTTCGTCGATGGTTTCGAGGTCCGGGAACGCGGCATAGAACCCCGTGGTCTTACCTTGTCGCTCTGCCCGTTCTTTGAACAGATACATAACGCCCAAACCGCCGGCCATGGCGAATGCCGCATAGCTGGTCAGCGTGATCGACACATGAATGTAGATCCAATAGCTGTTAAGCGCCGGCACGAGCGGCTCCGCCGTCTGGTACCGGTAGGGCAACAGTGAGGCTGCGCCCATCGCGATGAATCCGATCCCGACGACGAAGGCGCCAACCGCCTTAATCTTGTAACGGAGTTCCAGTAGCACGTACCCGAGAATGATCGCCCAGGAAACGTAGGCCATCGCCTCGAACTGATTCGACCAGGGGGCAAACGTCCCGGAATGCTCCATCCGTTCGAAGGCCCGAGTGAACAGGGCGCCGGTGTTCACAATCCAGCCGAAGACCGTCACCAGTGTGGCAACCTGTCCCAGCTGCGTCGCCCAAGCGCCGTCACGCTCTTCGAAGTCGTCGACCGGGTGTCCGGCCGGCGCAAAAGCCATGGTAGGCCGGCGTGCGAAGAGATAACCGATATAGAGCACCAGCGCGGCCAGATAGAGCCAAAACGTCATATCGAATAGAAATAACGATCGCAGCATTACATCCTCCGTCTATCGCCTGCCAGAAGCCTGCGCCTCTGTATCATACCCAATGCATCCGGCCGGTCGCCACCGGCTCAGGCCTTGAAGGTCTGAATCTTCTCGGCCAGCTTCCTGAACTCTTTTTGGAAGTCGATCTGGCTCTTGTGCGTGGTCCCCCCGATATGCACCGTCACCCCGGTCTGGCCCGGAACGATCTTCGCCCACAGCCGCCGGTGGAAAATAAACGATGAGAGCGTGATGCCCACCACAATCATGGTACAGCCCGTCCACACGATGTTGATACCGGGGTTCTTGGCTATCTGCAGACCCGTGAATTTTCGGGGCTTATATCCCACCAATTCAAACTGATATTTGGACTCTTTGATTTCGAAGAGGTCGGGAAACTGCTGGAAGAGCCACGGAGTCGCCTGGACTGAATCCCGTTCGTTGATAACGAGCTTGATCGCCGGGTTCGAATGTTCGATGGTCTTGGAATAGACCTTCTTCTCGGTTGAATTGAACGCGAAGTCGGCGACGAAGTCGGTGATCGAAAGTTTCAGATTGAGGTCGGGAATGGTCTGTTCTTTTTGCCATTCGAGATCGATCGTCTTGATGACTTTGTCGGTTTCCTTGTCCTTGATGTTGACGCGCGCCACTTCGACCTGATCCCACGCATCACCATAGCTGGACTGGTAAAACCAAATCCCGTTGTAGACGAGCGGATCGTTGACCGTGATCGTCTTTGTCACCGCGGGCTTGCCGCCGTCCAGGACCGTGAGCGTACTGTTATAGGACTTCACCGAGCCGTTCGGATGATAGTCGATCCAGAACTTGTCGACCTTCAAATCGAAGTTGCCACGGGGAATGTGGTAGGTCTGTCCCTCAAGGCACACCCCGAACTCCTGAAACCCGTACGTGCTGCCCAACAACCCTCCCAGGACAATGACCGTCGCGCTCAAATGCGCCATATGCGCGCCGACACGGCCCATGACGCCCTTCGTGGCATATACAGTCACCTCGCCCGGATCGTTCTTGGCCAGTACCCGATAGCCTTTGGAAACGAAATGCTGGACGAGCTGCTGCGCGACCGACTCCTTCGTATTCTCGATGGAAATCTCGGCCTGCTGCTTCATATTCTTGATGAAGGCCAACGACACACCGACCTTGTCCTGTTTCATCGAACGCCAGACCGACGGGAACCGCTTGTAGAAACACACGAGCGAGTTCACGCAGAGCAGTCCGAGCAGGCTGGTAAACCACCAGGTGTGATACACATCGGTAAACCCGAGCCGCAGGAACCATCGGTAGGCGTTTTCACCATATTCTTGAATGTAGACTTCGGCCCGCTCCCCTTGTTGTATTACCGTGCCAATGGTGGCGGTGATGGCGAGGAAGAGGAAGAGAAAGATCGCGAGTTTGATCGAGGCAAAGAACTCGACGAGCTCTCGCGAGAACTCATCCCATCCTAAGCCGGGCGTTGACGGACGGAGTGCAGGCTCCTTGGGAAGGGCGTCTGGTTGGCTATCCATGCGGCTCTATCACTCACCTTCGGAACCGGCGCGATCACGGCCTATAAGGATTCGGATTACTCCCCCACTCAAAAGGGGCTCGAACCCACTCGGCATATCCCTACGCCACAGCCGAAGTCTTGGATTGCTGGGAATTTCTAAGTGCGCGAAAATTTTTCCATCTTACAAGCGGATTTTCGCATGTGTCAAGCAAGCCGGAGCGGTTCCGATCGCACGCCAATACTATTGAAGTAATAGACAATGATGGCCCAGTGGGCTAAGATCGGTTTTGTTCTACTGGACAGACCCGTCGTACGGCCGACAGTACACTTCAGCCGACACCACACGGACGGATTCCGACAACCAGCACCTAGAGGGAGTTCATGCGAAACAACTATTTGTTTACCTCTGAGTCAGTGACCGAAGGGCATCCCGACAAGATCGCCGATCAGATCTCCGATGGCATTCTGGACGCGATCCTTGCCAAAGATAAATATTCGCGCGTGGCTTGCGAAACCATTCTGACCACAGGCATCGCCTTCGTCGCAGGGGAAATTTCCACCAAGGCGTACGTCGAGATCCCCGATATCATCCGCGACGTGATCAAAGATGTCGGCTACAACGACGCGTCATGGGGATTCGACTCCCATACCTGCTCAGTCCTGACAGCCATTCACCAGCAATCCGGCGACATCGCCATGGGCGTGGACTCCGGGGGCGCCGGCGACCAAGGATTGATGTTCGGGTACGCCACCAATGAAACTCCCGAGCTGATGCCGATGCCGATCGTGCTGGCCCACAAGCTCACCCGTCGATTGGCCGAAGTCCGCAAGAAGAAGATCCTCGATTGGGTCCGTCCGGACGGCAAGTCGCAGGTGACCGTCGAATACAAAAACGGCAAGCCGGTCCGCATCGACACTATCGTCGTCTCGACCCAACATAGCCCCGACGTCACCAACAAACAGATCGAGCGCGACATCATGGAAAAGGTCATCAAGCCCATGATGCCGAAGGGTTTGTATGATCCCACGAGCGTCAAACATCACATCAACCCGACCGGCCGCTTCGTCGTCGGTGGTCCGATGGGCGACACGGGATTGACCGGACGAAAGATCATCGTCGACACCTACGGCGGCCACGGCAGCCACGGAGGCGGCGCCTTCTCCGGCAAAGATCCCACAAAGGTGGACCGCTCGGCCTCCTACATGGCCCGCTACATTGCCAAGAACATCGTCGCCGCCGGCCTCGCCGACAAGTGCGAAGTGCAGTTGGCCTACGCGATCGGCGTGGCCGATCCGGTTTCCGTGCTGGTCGACACCAAGAACACCGAGAAGGTGTCCGTGGACAATCTTGACAAGCTGGTCCGCAAACACTTCCCGATGACCCCGCGCGGGATCATCGACCACCTCAAGCTGCGCCGGCCGATCTTCCGGAAGACCGCCGCCTACGGCCACTTCGGCCGCAACGAACCGGAATTCACCTGGGAAAAGACCGACAAGGCCAAAGCGCTCCGCCGGGATGCGGGGCTCTAGTTGCCGACATTCCCGACCGATACCAGAGGGGACGGGTTCATCGCCCGTCCCCTTTTTTCTGCGACGACCGTGTGACGCTCATTGCTAAACGAGGAGGAGGAGATCCGTGGATTACGATGTGAAAGACATTAAGCTGGCCGACCAAGGCAAACTCAAGATCGAATGGGCGGAGGCAACCATGCCGGTTCTGCGGCTGATCCGCAAACGGTTCAAGCGGCAGCAGCCGCTCAAGGGCGTGCGGATCACCGCCTGTCTCCACGTCACGACGGAAACCGCCAACCTCGCCATCACCCTGAAGGCTGGCGGCGCCGACGTGCGGCTCTGCGCGTCGAACCCTCTCAGCACGCAGGATGACGTGGCGGCCGCTCTCGTCCAGCACGAAGGCATTCCCACCTTCGCGATCAAGGGCGAAGACAACACGACCTACTATCGGCATATTGAATCCGCCATCGCCCATCGCCCGCATGTCACGATGGACGACGGCGCCGACGTCGTCTCGCACCTCCATTCAAAGCGCAAGGAGCTGCTGAAGAACGTCATCGGCGGAACGGAAGAGACCACGACCGGCGTCATCCGCCTCCGCAGCATGGCGGAGAAAAAGGTCCTCAAGTTCCCGGTCATCTCCGTCAACGACGCCGATACGAAGCACATGTTCGACAACCGCTACGGCACCGGCCAGTCCACGATGGACGGTATCATACGCGCCACCAATCGGCTGGTCTGCGGATCGACCGTCGTCGTGGTCGGCTACGGCTGGTGCGGCCGCGGCATCGCCATGCGCGCCAAGGGCATGGGCGCCGACGTGGTCGTGACGGAAGTGGACCCCGTCAAGGGGCTGGAAGCAGTCATGGACGGCTACCGCGTCATGCCGATGGAGCAGGCCGCCGTGATCGGCGACTTCTTCGTCACCGTCACCGGCAACATCCACGTCATCCGGGGCGAACACTTCGCCAAGATGAAAGACGGTGCCATCGTCTGCAACAGCGGACACTTCAACGTGGAGCTGGATATTCCCGCACTGGAAAAGCTGGCGAAGAGCCGGAAAGTCGTCCGCACGGGCGTCGAGCAGTTCACACTGAAGAACGGTAATCGCGTAAGCCTGCTCGGCGAAGGCCGCCTGGTGAATCTCGCCACGGCGGAAGGCCATCCTTCGAGCGTCATGGATATGAGCTTCGCCAACCAGGCACTCGGCGCGGAGTACATTGTGAAGAACTACAAGATGCTGGAGAAGAAGGTCTACCCGGTGCCTCCGGCCATCGACAAGGAAATCGCCCGCCTCAAGCTCGCCGGCATGGGCATGACCATCGACAAGCTGACGAGGGAGCAGGAAAAGTACCTGGCCTCCTGGGAAATGGGCACATAAGAGAGCAGCCACCCCGCACCGGCTGGGGAAAAACAACGAAAAGGCTACCTCAACCGAGGCGGCCTTTTCTTTTATCCCTCGCTCTCCGATCTCGTCGCACAGGGATTCTCAATGGAGCACCGCCACGATTCGTAACGGCCCGCCGCTGCCGCCGACGATCTTCATGGGAAGGGCGATGACGTCGAAGCCCCTGCTGGGAAGCGGGCTGAGATCGGCAAGATTTTCAAACACCGGCACGTTGTGGGAGAGCAGCTCGACGTGAGTGTCAAATGTCGTCGATTGCCCGTAGTCGATCGAGGCCGTGTCGATGCCGACAGCCTTGACCTGGCGTTCCCGGATCAGCCACGCTGCGGCGGCGGGATGCAACCCGGGGAAGTGCAGCGCCTGCACGCCTTCCGTTCCTCTGAGTTCGGTTCCCAGATACTCTTTGCGTGAGGGCCAATAGCGGCCATAGCCGGTTTGGATGAGCACGATCGACTTGTCCAGGATGCGGCCGTGGACAGCCTCCCACTGCTCGAGATCCTGCACCGTGACACGATAGTCGCGCTCGCCGGTACAACGCGCGGTCACGTCGACACGGACCGCCGCGCCCATCAATCGTTCGACCGAAATCTGATCCAGCGTCTGCTTTCCCCGCGAGAAGTGAATCGGCGCATCGACGTGGGTGCCGCCGTGCTCAGGGAGTTCCATCCGATTAGACGCGTAGAAATATCCTCCAGGCATATCCTCCGCATGTTGTCCGATCAGTTTGAATGCTTCCTCCGTCGGCCAGACGATGGTATCGGGACCAAAGCTGTGGGTGAGATCCACGACCCGCGTTCCATCCAGGGTTGATGGCATCGAAGACTTTGTCGTGGTCGTGCAACCCGACCAAGCCAATAAGACTGCCGCCGCAGCACACACAGGTATCGCGAGTCGAGTCATATTGTCCTCCTGATCTGTGGCCTGCTCTATATCACATCTCCTCATCTCAAAACTCCGCAAAGCGTGCTTCCTCTCGCCCGTGAGTTCTTCATCGACCGGCCCGATCCGATTGGCTATAATCTCGCCGTCGGTTGCATTTGTTCACCGTCTGGAATTCCGGCGGCTATGGCGACCACCACACACGATCCTCGTCTCGCCCGGATGCTCGTCCTCGACGAGTTGTTCGATCTCTCACTCTATAAGGCTCTTCGGGCGGTGACCCAGCCGGATGTGCACGCGACACTGGACGAATTGATCAAGGTTGAAACCGCCCATCTGGCGTTCTGGCAGAAATTCTTCAACTTGCATCTCGATCAGCTCGATCCTGGCCGCCGCTTCAAACTGTCGTTCATGATGCTGGTCTGTCGCCTCTTCGGCTCGACGGCGGTCCATCTCGTGTTGGAAGCCATCGAGGTCCACGGCGTGCGCAAATACCTCGCCATCTGGCAGGAGTATCAAGGGCAGCCGCTCGGCGAGGCCTTGCGCGGGATTCTGATGGACGAATTTAAACACGAGGATGTGCTGGTCACGGCCCTCACGGAACGGAAGATCAATGCCGAAAAGATCCGCAACATCTTCCTGGGCCTGAACGACGGCCTCGTGGAGATTCTCGGCGCGGTGAGCGGGTTCTTCGGCGCCTTCGGCAGCGCCACGATGGTGCTCATCGCTGCCTCCACCACGGCGGTGGCCGGGGCCCTCTCTATGGCGGCCGGCGCGTTTCTGGCGTTGAACTCAGAGAAGGAAGTGAAATCCACGGAAGTGGCGAAGAAGATTTTCCTGGGTGAAGAGTCAGACTCGAATCCGATGGAAGAACAGCCGCTTTCATCCTCGCTGGTCGTCGGGGCCGCCTACATGATGGGAGCCGTCGTGCCGGTCTTGCCGGTGCTCATCGGCGCGACAGACGCGATGTTTTCCGTCCTCACGGCGGGCCTCATGGTCATCGTGGTGTCGACGATCCTCTCATTCCTCTCCGGCATGGACGTCAAACGCCGGATCGCCCTCAACCTGATCATCATCGCCGTCGCCGTCGGTGTGAGCTACGGGATCGGAATCGCCGCCAAACATCTGTGGGGCCTCTCGGTCTAGGCCCAAAATACAAGGGGCCGTCCGGTTTCCCGGACGGCCCCTTTCGCTATTTCCAATAAAACCCGAGCTACCGGCCCAATGCCTGCTTCACCGCATTGCCGATCTCAGCCGGGTTCTTGACGACCTTCACACCCGCGGCTTCCAGCGTCTTCATCTTTTCCGCGGCCGTACCCTTGCCGCCGGAGATAATCGCACCGGCGTGACCCATCCGACGTCCCGGAGGCGCCGTGATACCGGCGATGAAGCTGATGACCGGCTTCTTGACGTTCTTCTTGATGAACTCGGCCGCTTTTTCTTCCGCGTCGCCGCCGATCTCACCGATCATGACGATGGCCTGCGTTTCGGGATCTTTCTCGAACAGCGGCAGCACATCGACGAACCCGGTGCCGTTGACAGGATCACCGCCGATGCCGACACAGGTAGTTTCACCCAATCCCAGAGTCGAAAGCTGATGGACCGCTTCGTAGGTGAGGGTGCCACTGCGGGAGACGACTCCGACACAGCCCTTCTTGTGGATAAAGCCGGGCATGATGCCGATCTTGGCCTCATCGACCGTGATGACGCCGGGGCAGTTCGGACCGATCAATCTGACGTCGCGCCCCCGAAGCGCCCGCTTCACCTTCACCATGTCATTCACCGGAATGCCTTCGGTGATGCAGATGATGAGCTTCACGCCCGCATCGGCCGCTTCGAGAATCGCATCGGCACAGAAGGGCGGCGGCACGAAGATGAGCGAAGTATCAGCCTGCTCCTTCTGCACGGCATCGCGCACCGTATTGAAAACCGGAATGCCCTCGACGTCCTGCCCGGCTTTGCCCGGGGTGACACCCGCGACGACCTTGGTTCCGTAGGCTTTGCACTGAGTGGCGTGGAACGAGCCTTCCTTGCCCGTGATCCCCTGCACCACCACCCGCGTATTCTTGTTGACGAGAATGCTCACGGCGCTCTCCTTTACGCTGCTTTGCCGGTCAGTTTCACGATTTTCTGTGCCGCTTCCCAAAGGTCATTGGCAACGTCCAGCTTCAAACCGGACTCGGCCAACAGCTTGCGGCCTTCTTCCGCGTTGGTCCCCTGCAGCCGCACGACCAACGGGACCGTGATCTTCACTTCTTTCGCGGCTTCGATGACACCGTGCGCAATGCGTTCGCACCGGACGATACCGCCGAAGATGTTGATAAAAATGCCCTTCACGTTCGGGTCTTTGAGCAGAATGCGGAATCCTGCCGCGACGGTCTCTTTCGTGGCGCCGCCGCCGACGTCCAAGAAGTTCGCCGGTTCGCTGCCGGCCAGCTTGATGACGTCCATCGTCGCCATGGCGAGACCGGCGCCATTCACCATACAGCCGATGTTGCCGTCGAGTTTCACGTAGTTCAGGTTATTCGCAGTCGCTTCGATTTCGAGCGGCTCTTCCTCGTTGAGATCCCGCATCTTCTGCACGTCTTCGTGCTTGAAGAGGCCGTTGTCGTCGAAGGACACCTTGCCGTCCAGCGCGATGACGGTCTTTTCCTTCGTGATGATCAGCGGATTGATCTCCACGAGCGCGCAGTTCTTTTCCATGAAGAGCCGATAGAGATTGCCGAGCATCTTCGTGAACGGGTTCATCACCGCAGGCTCGATGTTCTGCAGGCCGAGCGCGAATGCGATGTTCCGTCCGTTATAGCCTTGGAATCCCACGGCCGGGTCGATCGGTTCCTTGATGATCTTCTCGGGCGTGTGTGCCGCGACTTCCTCGATCTCCATACCGCCTTCCGTGCTGGCGATGAACGTGGGCCAGCCGGTGTCACGATCGACGAGGATCGAGAGATACAACTCCTTGGCGATGTTCGCCCCCTCTTCCATCAGCAGGCGGTGAACCTTGCGGCCCTTCGGCCCGGTCTGATGGGTGACGAGCGTCTTGCCGATCAGTTCCTTCGCGAACCCGGCGACGGCGCCCTTGTCCTTCGTAATCTTGACGCCGCCCGCTTTGCCGCGCCCGCCGGCGTGGATTTGTGCCTTGACGACGAAAACCGGAGTATTCAGTTCGTTGGCCCAGGCCGTCGCATCTTCAGGCGAGGTGATTTCCTTGCCGCGCGGGACCGGCACACCGAATTGCGCAAACAACGCCTTCGCTTGGAACTCATGCACGTTCATGCTGGATACCTCTCTTAGCTGACTTTTCTGGTATAGGCCGGCAGGACCATCGGGGAGATCACGCCGCTGGGATTCCCGTGTTTCTTGGCTTCGGCCCGGAACCGTTGGAGATGCTTCAACGTGAGAGCCCCCTGCTTCATGGACCCCGCGCGGCCGGCGGCCGTCAGACCGGACCGCTTGCCGAACACCATCAGGTCAAGCAGCGAGTTGCCCATCAACCGGTTGCGACCGTGCAGGCCACCGGAGGCTTCGCCTGCCACGAACAAATGCTTCACGTTCGTTTCAGAATTCGTATCGATCTTCACGCCGCCGTTTTGATAGTGCAGCGTCGGGTAGATCAGAACCGGGTCCTTACTGATGTCGATGCCGAACCGCTCGAACTGCAATATCATCGCCGGGAAATGCTTTTCCACCGTCCCCGGACCATGCTCGGCATCGAGCAGCGGCGTATCGAGCCACACCCCGACGCGGCCCGACATCGTACGGATACCCCGGCCCTCTTCACACTCGCGGATGATCGACGACGAGACCACGTCACGCGTATCGAGCTCGTTGACGAACCGTTCACCCTTCGCATTGACGAGATGCCCGCCTTCCGACCGAATGCCTTCGGTCACCAAGGCGCCGATCAACTGCTCCGGATAGACGGCGCCTGACGGGTGATACTGGAACGTGTCGATATGGGCCAGCTTGGCGCCCATCCGGTAGGCGAGACAGAGCCCGTCGCCGGTCGCGCCATAATGGTTGCTGGTCGGAAATCCCTGGATATGCAGCCGCCCGATGCCGCCGGTCGCGAGAATGACGGACTTCGCGGCCACGACGACGAGGCGCTGATTGTCGAGGTCCTTGAAGATCGCGCCGGTGCAATTCCCCTCCCCGTCGCTGAGCAACTCGACAGCTGCGGCAAACTCCAGCAGCTGAATCTTCTGGTTGATGACCTCGTCTTTCAAGACCCGCATGATTTCGAGGCCGGTGTAGTCGGAGCAGGTAACGAGCCGAGGCTTGGAACTCCCGCCACCTTTCTTGACATGCAGGTTGCCGTCGGCCTGCCGGTCGAACAGCACGCCGAGTTCGATGAGCCACTTGGCGATCGAGGGCCCCTCTTCGACCATGACCTTGAGCAGGGCATGGTCGTTCTGCATGTGCCCGCCCTTGAGGGTGTCGATGAAATGGGTGACCGGCGAATCTTCCGGCGCCACAGAAATCTGCATGCCGCCCTGCGCCATGACACTGTTGGAATCGCCGAGGCGCAACTTGGTCGCCAGAATAACCTTGGCGCCCGCGCCGTGCGCGTGCAACGCGGCGGCGCAGCCGGCACCGCCCCCGCCGATCACCAGCACGTCGGTCGTGTACTGAGGCGTGAGTTCGGCGTTGTCCTGAATGAGGCTATCACCCTCGAGCAGCGTGGCCAGCTCGATGGCCGTCTTATCGCCCTCGTTCGGGCCGAAGCGGATTGGACGAAAGGCGCTGGAACGGAAATCGGGGTGAAACTTGTGGATCAACTCGTCCCGATCGGCCGGGGAGAGCTTCGGAATGGTCTGCTTGCGGCGTGCATCCCGAGTCTGGTGAACGATCTGTTGCAGTGCGTGAATGTCCATCTCGGGCGCCTCGACAGCTGAGTTATTTGACGGTCGCGCAATGAGCGGCCAGTTCCTGTGCATTCATCTTGAGAATCTTGTTCCACTCGTCGGCATAGCGTCCATCCCGGATTTCCTTGATGCGCGTATCCAGGCCAACCGGCTTCTCGGTGAAATGTGCGCCCTGCGCGCGGCTGACATAGAGCGCCACGAGATTGGGGGCAATGTCCGCGATACAGACCGGCGTGCACATGCCGCACATGACGCAGTCCATGAACATCTCGGACACGCTCTTGAAATCCCCGAAGACCGCTTTCCACACCCCTTCCCGCACGTCGATCTTCTGCGGGCAGGCCTCGGTGCAGGCGTTACAATTCCGGCAGAGCGGCGCTTCAGGATAGAGATTGAACAAGTCCTGCTTCGGGTCTTTCAACGCCTGAATTTCATACGTCGCCTTGCGCGCCGGGAAGGGCGGCATCAGCGTGAACGACATGCCGTCTTGCACCGCCGTCTGACAGGCCAGACAGGTGCGGACCTTCGGATCGTCCTTCGTCCGGTAATAGGTGGCGCAGGCTCCGCAGAACCCGCCCAGACAGCCGACCCCGCGGACGACTTCCTGACCGGCGTACCACATCGCCTTGATGACGGTGATCCCCTCCGGCACTTCGACTTTCTTGCCGGCGATCTCGATCGTCACCATTCGAGGCTTCATCACCTCGGGCTGATCGATTACATTCGCATCTTCTTGGGCCATGGTTCTCTCGTAACACGAGAGGCGTAGGAGGCACGCCCCCCTACGCCCGTCGATTGATCAACATACCGTTACGCGATCGCGTCGATAATCGTGTTTAGCGTCGCGCTCGGACGCATCGCCTTGGCAGCCTTAGCATCGTCCGGGTGATAGTACCCGCCGACATCCTGCGGCTTGCCCTGCGCGGCCAGCAACTCCTGATCGATTTTCTTCTCGTTGTCGCTCAGGTCCTTCGCAATCTTTGTAAACCGTTCGGCGATCTTCTTATCCGCAGTCTGCGCGGCCAATGCCTGCGCCCAGTAGAGCGCCAGGTAGAAGTGGCTGCCACGGTTGTCGATCTCGCCGACCTTGCGCGCGGGTGACTTGTTGCTCTCCAGGAACTTTGCGTTGGCCTGATCCAGCGTGTCCGCCAGAATCTTCGCCACGGGGTTGTTCCCGACCTTCGCCAGGTGTTCAAGCGACGCGGCCAGCGCGAGGAATTCGCCGAGCGAATCCCAGCGCAGATAGCCTTCTTCCTGGAACTGCTGCACGTGCTTCGGCGCCGATCCTCCCGCGCCGGTCTCGAACAAGCCGCCGCCGTTCAGCAACGGAACGATCGAGAGCATCTTGGCGCTGGTGCCGATTTCGAGGATCGGGAACAGGTCCGTGAGGTAGTCGCGAAGCACGTTGCCGGTGACGGAAATCGTGTCCTTTCCTTCCTTCATCCGCTCGATCGACCAGCGGCAGGCTTCGGCCGGAGACATGATCTTGATTTCCAGTCCGTTCGTGTCGTGCTTCGGCAGGTAGGCATTGACCTTCTTGATCAATTCCGCGTCATGGGCGCGGGTTTTGTCCAACCAGAACACGGCCGGCGCACCGGTGGCGCGGGCGCGCGTCACGGCGAGCTTCACCCAGTCCTGAATCGGAGCATCCTTCACCTGGCAGGCGCGCCAGATGTCACCCGCTTCCACCTGATGCTGGTGCAAGACCGTGCCGTTCGCATCCACGATGCGGATGGTGCCGTTGGCCGGCGCCTTGAAGGTCTTATCGTGTGACCCATACTCTTCCGCCGCCTGCGCCATCAAGCCGACGTTCGGGATCGTGCCCATCGTGCGGGGATCGAACTGGCCCTTTTTCTTACAGAACTCGACGACTTCGTGATAGACCGGCGCGTAGCTGGCATCGGGAATCACGCACTTCACATCGGCCGCTTTGCCGTCGGGGCCCCACATCTTGCCGCCGTCGCGGATGACGGGCGGCATGGACGCGTCAATGATGATGTCGCTCGGCACGTGGAGATTGGTGATGCCCTTGTCGCTGTTCACCATCGCCATCGGCGGGCGCTTCTGATAAACCGCCTGGATGTCGGCTTCGATCGCCTTGCGCTGATCATCCGGCAGGGACTTGATCTTCGCGTACACGTCGCCGAGGCCGTTGTCCGGATCGACGCCCAGCTTCTTGAACGTCTCGGCATGCTTCTCGAACACGTCCTTATAGAACACGGTCACGGCATGGCCGAAGATCTTCGGATCGGAGACCTTCATCATGGTCGCCTTCATGTGGAGCGACCAAAGGATGCCCTGCTTCTTGGCTTCTTCGATCTGCTGCTCCAGGAACGTCCGCAGCGCCTTGACGCTCATGAACGTGGCGTCGAGCACTTCGCCCGCCTGCAGCGCGAGCTTGTCCTTCAACACGGTGGTCTTGCCGTCCGCGCCGACGAATTCGATCTTTGCCGTCGTGGCAGCCGGAATCGTGACGGACTTCTCGTTCGAACAGAAGTCGCCGCCCTTCATGTGGACCACGTGGGTCTTGGAATCGGCGCTCCACGGCGACATCTTATGCGGATGCTTCCGGGCATAGGCCTTGACGGAGAGCGGCGCGCGGCGGTCAGAGTTGCCTTCGCGCAGCACCGGATTGACCGCGCTGCCCTTCACCTTGTCGTAGCGAGACTTGATGTCCTTTTCCTTGTCGTCCTTCGGATTCTCCGGATAGTCCGGCAGCTTGTAGCCCTGACTCTGCAGCTCCTTGATGGTCGCGACGAGCTGCGGAATCGAGGCGCTGATGTTCGGCAACTTGATGATGTTGGCTTCCGGCGTCTTGGCCATCTCGCCCAATTCAGCCAACGCATCGTGCTGCTTTTGCGCCGGGGTCAGATATTCCGGAAACACGGCGATGACGCGGCCCGCGAGCGAGATGTCGCGCAGCTCCACCGACACGCCCGCCGCCTTGGTGAACGCGTTGATGATCGGCAGGAACGAATAGGTAGCTAGCATCGGCGCTTCGTCGGTCTTCGTATAGATGATTT
This sequence comes from Nitrospira sp., assembly GCA_046350995.1. GTDB lineage: Bacteria > Nitrospirota > Nitrospiria > Nitrospirales > Nitrospiraceae > Nitrospira_D. The sequence continues at coordinate 124,802 of JAXLZJ010000013.1, read as the reverse complement.
TGTCTGCTTTTGCCATGATCGATCTCCCTTTTCTCTATCGATTAGTTCAGCGCGTTCAACGCCGAACCGGCTTTGAACCAGGTGATTTGCTGCGCGGTCATGCTGTGATTCGTCTGAATCTTCACGTCGCCGCTTGCCTTGTGCACCACCACCGCCACGGGTTTACCCGGAGCGAGATTCGCCAGGTCGACGACGCTGATCCGGTCGGTCTGCTCGATCTTGTCGTAGTCCTTCGGATCGGCGAACGTGAGCGGCAGGATACCCTGCTTCTTCAAGTTCGTTTCGTGAATACGCGCGAAGCTCTTGGTGATGACCACGCGCACGTTCAGAAAGCGCGGCGACATCGCGGCATGTTCGCGGCTGCTGCCTTCGCCGTAGTTTTCATCGCCGACGACGATGGAACCGATGCCCTTCGCCTTATAGGCGCGGGCGATCTGGGCAATCGTCAGGTTCGATTCGCCGCTCAACACGTTCGTGCCCTTGCCGGGCTCCGACGAGAACGCATTGTTCGCGCCGAGGAACATGTTGTCGCTGATCTTGTCCAGGTGACCGCGGAACTTGAGCCAGGGACCGGCCGGGGAGATATGGTCGGTCGTGGTCTTGCCCTTGGTCTTGATCAGGAGCGGGAGCTTCTCGAAATCCTTCCCGTCCCATTTCGGGAATGGCTGCAACAGCTGCAACCGCTCGCTGGTGGGCGGAATGTCGACAGTCAGGTTTGAACCGTCTTCCGCCGGCGCGACGAACCCTTCCTCGCCCTTCGCAAAGCCCTTGGCCGGCAATTCTTCACCGACCGGCGGCTGGAACTTGAATTCCTTTCCGTCCGCGCCCTTCACGGCCTGGTTGACCGGATCAAAACCCAGGTCGCCCGTGATGGCGTAAGCCGTCACGACTTCCGGGCTGGCCAAGAACGAAAGCGTTTCGTTGATGCCGTCGTTGCGGCCCGGGAAGTTGCGATTAAACGAGCTGACGATGGAGTCGGCCCGGCCCTTCACCCCGTCCGCCCGCTTCCACTGCCCGATGCAGGGGCCACAGGAATTCGACAGCACGGTGCCACCGAGCTGCTCGAATGTATCCAGGAAGCCGTCCCGCTTCATCGTGTGATAGATCCGCTCGGAGCCCGGCGAGACCAGGAACGAGGCCTTCGCTTTCAGCCCCGCCTTCAAGGCCTGTTGCGCCACGTGGGCCGACCGACTGATATCTTCATAGGAAGAATTGGTGCAGCTGCCGATGAGGGCCGCCTTCAACTCGACCGGATAGCCCTTCTCCTGGGCTTCCGCCTTCAATTTCGAGATCGGCCGCGCCAAATCCGGCGTGTGCGGACCGACGACGTGCGGTTCGAGCTTCGACAGGTCGATCTCGACGATTTGATCGTAGTACTTCTCCGGCGACTGATAGACTTCCGGATCGGCTACTAGCAGGTCCTTGTTGGACAGTGCGAATTTCGCCAGATCCGTACGATCCGTGATGTTCATGTAGGCGACCATTTTCTGATCGAACGGAAACACGGACGTCGTCGCGCCCAGCTCCGCGCCCATATTGCAGATGGTGCCCTTGCCGGTTGCGCTGATGGTTTCCGCGCCCGGGCCGAAATATTCGACGATCTTGTTGGTACCGCCCTTCACGGTGAGCAGCCCGCAGAGATATAGAATCACGTCCTTCGGCGAGGCCCAACCGTTCAACTTGCCGGTCAGCTTGACACCGATCAACTTCGGATGGAGCACTTCCCAGGCGAGGCCGGCCATGACTTCACCGGCATCCGCACCGCCGACGCCGATCGCCAGGCCGCCCAACCCGCCGCCGTTCGGCGTGTGCGAGTCGGTCCCGATGATCAGGCATCCGGGGAAGGCGTAATTTTCCAACACGACTTGGTGGATGATCCCAGCGCCCGGCTTCCAGAACCCGATGCCGTACTTCTTCGCCGCGGAGGCGAGGAAGTTGTAGACCTCCCGATTCTCATCCAACGCGCGCAGCAAATCCTTCTGCGACCCCATTTCGGCACGAATGAGGTGATCGCAGTGGATGGTGCTCGGCACCGCGGCTTTTTTCTTATTGGCCTGCATGAACTGCAGCACAGCCATCTGGGCCGTGGCGTCCTGCATGGCCACGCGATCGGGCCGGAGCGCCAGCATCGCCTTGCCGCGTTCCCACGTCTGCGCATCGAAATTGTCCGCATGCGAGACGAGAATCTTCTCCGCCAGCGTCAGGCCGCGACCGAATTTCTTCCGCGCCTTCGCGAAGACGTCCGGCATCTTGGCATACAGGGCTTTCGCAAGATCCATCGACATAATTGGTCTCCTTGAGTTCGTCACACGTCAGTCGCCATCGTCAACCGTGGGGACGACACGGCCGTCAGCGCCTCAACGAATGACGCGTGACGAATGACCGCTGACGAACGGGTACAGTAACGGCGCTTCGCGCGGCTATTTCAACGGCGGCACTTCCCGCCGTTTCGGAGCCGCGTAGTTCACCAGGTAATCGAACAGCCGGATCAGGCGGCTCTCCTGGCGCTTCTGATCCACCCAGTGGCCGATCAATCCGATCGTCCGCGAGAGGATGAAGAATCCATTCAAACTGTCGATCGGGAATCCGAGGTCGACGAGCACCGCCGCCATCGTTCCATCGACGTTCAAAATCAGGTTGTCTTTCTTGGCCGCCGTGACTTGTTCGACCGCTAGGGCGAAATCGAGGCACGGCGTCTTGATGTTCAGGCTTTTCACATAGCCGACGAGCTCTTTCACGCGTTTGTCGGGATTGCGCAGGCTCTTCACGCGGTGGCCGATGCCGGGCACCGGACCGTGATTCTTCTTCATGTACGCCAGAAACTCGTCGACCGACATTTTGTTGTCGACGGCATACTTGAAGAACCGACCGGCATCCGTGACGGCGCCGCCGAACCGGGGCCCGATCATGATCATTCCGGCAGCCACCGATTGCGATAGACCGATCCCCGCGCAGGCCGCGAGGATGGTGGCATAGGCGCCGCTCACGCAGGGGCCGTGATCGGCGGAGAGCATCATAATGCGCTTGATGATTTCCGCTTCCTGCTTGGAGATGAGCCGCTTGTCCCACAGCAACCCGATGACGTGCGGGATTTCGTAGCCCTTGTTAATGAGTTCCGACGCGGGATAGCCGTCGTAGCAGGGTTCATCGCCGCGGTCGTCGCTGATGGTGGTACGGATCAAGGGCGCAACCATGACTTCGTCGGCTTTCATCGCTTCTTCGACGGTCTTCGGCAGCTTCGGCAAAGAGGCCGGCTCGACGGGCGCCTTCACTTGACCGGACTTGAGCAACTCTTCGTAGGTTTCCTTGATGGCCGGACCGAGCGCGCCGAACGTCGGCGGAACGATCGCGCCCGCCTTCTTGAGCGCATCCGACTTGGACCGGGCCGAGCCTTCGCCCTTCATACCTTCCTTCGCGCCGGCGTGGCCGAACTTCATCCCCTTCGGCAGGCTCTCCTGACAGAAACCGGATACGACGCCGATGAGCTTGACCCGACGCTTCTTGACGCCGTACCACTCGGCCGCGCGCTCTTCGAGGTCGCCGCCCATCTCGCCGACAATGACGACCGCCTTGGTCTGCGGATCGTTCTCGAACATTTCGAGGTAGCTCACGTAATCCGTGCCGGGATAGGCGTCGCCACCGATACCGATCGCGGTCGTGATGCCGTCGGCAAACTGCGAACAGATCCAGATGATTTCATTGGAAAGACCGCCCGACTTGGTGATGACGCCGAACGACCCTTCACGATAGAGCTTCGAGAGCACCAGGTTGTCGAACGCGCCGCCGATCACGCCGAGACGGCAGGCTCCGGCCGAGATGATGCCGATCGACGACGGGCCGTTGAACACCTTGCCCAGCTTGCGCGCGTGGGCGCCGAGCAGCTTGGCGTCCTTCTCCGGCACGCCCTCGGTGATCATGGAGACCACCTTGATGCGCGCATCGTCCAACGCTTCCATCCCGCCCTTCATCGCGCGGTCCGCGCCGATGTATACGAGGCTGGTATTGATGGTCGGATGGTTCTTGGTCGCTTCCGCGATGGTCTTGTAGACCGGAATGGCGATGAGGCCGCTGCCGTAGGGGATTTCGTTGGTTTTGCCGGCGTCGGGCGGATAGACGAACGCCTCGACGTTCAGCGGGCGCTTGATCAGATAGCAGAACTCGGCCATGCGCCGGGCCGCGTTCACACCGGCCTGGCCACCCTGAATCACCACACGGGTGTCTTTGTTTGCCAGAATACTCATCTCAATCCCCCTCTTTCCTCAATCAATCTCGCGTGCCGTAAAACGAATGCCGCGCGAGGCAGGCCCCGCATCCGGCACTCGGACCGGCACATATTTTTACTTTTGCAGCGCCTTGTCGACGATGTCGGTGAGCGGCGTATTGCGGTCGAAGACGTTGATATCGAACCCTTCGTCCTTCAGCGCACGCATCGCATCGAGGCCTTCCTTTTCGCGCGGCCCGCCGCGGCGCACCCAGATCTTCACGCCCTTCAACTTGCCGTCGGCCTTCGCCTTGCGGAACCCGTTGATGATGCCGCCGAAGGTCTTCTTGACGTCGGTGAAGTTGGCGATCGCACCGCCGACGATGATGTTCTTGATGCCGGGCAAGGAGCAGACTTTTTCCGTGAGGACTTCGACGGCCCAATCGGGTGGATCGCCGGAATACTCGGCATAGTTGGCCAACTTCCCGCCGCGGGCCACGACCGCATCGGAGTAATACACGCTCGCGCCGCCGCCGGCCGGGAGCATCGCCGTGTCGCCGCCGGGAATCTCGATGAATTTCACCGAGCCCTTGATCTTGCTGTCGACCGCCATGACTTCCGTCTCGTCCTTGGAGTACGCGCGGCCGAACTCCGCGGCGAAGGCGAAGTTCCAATCCGGATGGCGGAACTTGGCGTCGCCGTCGAGCAGCGTCACCGCGTCGAGCGCGACGAGTTCGCCGTCGCTTTCCCGGGTGACGACCGGGTTCACTTCGAGATATTGCGCGTCTTCGCTGTCGAAGCAGGTGAACATCTTGCCGGAGAAATCCGCCATTTTCTTGGCCAGGGCGCCGGTGAAGCCGGCCTCTTTGGAAAGTTTTTCGAGTGCATCGGCAGAAGGAGACTGCCCCACTTCCAGACAGAGCCGCTTGACGCGATCCCAATTGGACTCGACTTCGATGCCGCCACAGTTGGCGACCAGAATCTCCGCGCCCTCACGGGTCGATTTCACCGCACAGTAATACTCTTCCTTGTGCGGGATCATCTCGGAAACGATGACCTGCGACACAGTGATGCTGCCGACCTGGCGGCCGATCATTTCCTTCGTCGCTGCAACCGCGCCATTCAAATCAAGACCGACCTTGACGAGACCGAGCTTGAAGCGGGACCCCAGCGCTTCGTGCGCTTTGGCCACGAGCTTGGAAGTCTTCATCCAATCGTTGGCTTGTCCGAGCTTCGCAAGTTCATCCGCGGAGGTGACAACCACATAGTTCGGAACGTGGATGCCCCACTTCTTCATCAGCCCCATACCGGGGCCTTCAAGCACCTTGGCCATGACGATTCTCCTTCAACCAGTAATGGAAACCTGCGATAAGGGAGCCGGATTTTAGCGAAATCCATGGGGTGACACAATACACCAGAGGTACTAACCCGGGAGGGCTCAAAAGGCCTAGTGACCGCGTTCAGGCCGATCTGATCGGCTAACCCTATGGATTATAAAGAGATCATCGAATAGTGGCTGAAGCCACGCACTCAGGAGCGGATACGAAGGCGCTGGCACATGGGGCAGATAAAGGAACTCCGCTCGATCAACACCCGTTTGATCGTCGTCCCGCAATGATGGGGACAGGGCTGCCCTTCTTTCCCATAGACCAAATGCCGCTGTTTGAAGATCCCTTCCGACCCGTCCGGCGCGAAGAAGTCCTTCACACTGGACCCTCCGCACTCAATGGCCTGCCGAAGGACCGACTGCAGCTCCCGATACAGCCGCCGGCTCGCCGAGGGAGCCAGCCGACTCGCAATGACGTTGGGATGCAAGCCGGCGCGAAACAGCGCTTCATTCGCATAAATATTGCCGATACCGGCGATGGTTTGCTGATGCATCAGCAGCGCTTTGAGCCGGCGGCGGGACTTCGCAAGTAAATCGACAAACTCGTCATCGGTCACATCGAGCGGATCGCAGCCGAATCGTTTCGCAAGATATCGGTCGAGTCCCGCACGATCGAAGAGCGAGAGTCGGCCGAACCGCCGGGGATTCCAATAGCGGATCGAGGCCGCTTCCGCTCGGTCGAATTCCATTGTGAAATGCACATGCTGGGGGAACTTGATCGAAACGGTTGGCAATAGCAGCAACCCGGTCATCCCGAGTTCCGCCACGAGATAGCGCGTGGCGCCAGCTTTCCTAAACTCGATAATCACGCTCTTTCCGCGCCGAAAGACTGACGTCACGGAGCTGGCCCGATACCACCCCACCGTCGCTCCTCCCTCCCGAACGATATCCTCCCGGCCGACGTGCACATGCGTGACCGAGGCCCCGGTCAGGCGCACGGCCAGTTGTCGAGCGGCAACTTCAGCTTCAGGAAGCTCAGGCATAGCGGTTTCGGCATGAAACAGGGGGTGGCATGCTCACCCGAGCATTACGCCATGACACCACCGAGAAAGGCAATGAGGGGAAGAACGAATGGTCAGGCCACGCGCGGCTTCGGGGCGAGGCGCTCCTCTTTGCCCTTCCGATGGGCACGGAGCTTGATCACTTTGTCGATCGTCTCTCGCAACTTCGGCAACGGCATCGCCCCGGGTCGTCGCGCCTTCACGAATGCCACCGCCTCGTCGTACGACATGCCCTTGTGGCAGCAATAATAGGCGATGACTACCGAGGCAGACCGCCCCATTCCCGCGCGGCAGCACACCATGACGCGGCTCCCCGGAGAACGGCTTTCAAGCCAGGAAACCGCACGGTCGAGCGTGGCCGGATCGACCGCTGCGAATTCCTTGAAGGGGATGTGCTGATATTCCAGCCAGGGCGCCGGCTGAACCGTGAACTCTTCAGCCACCAACAACAGGGCGGCGATGACCGGCATGGGCTCGTGCGCGTCGTCGATGTTGCCGAGAATGAGCGTATCGGTGATGAGATGCATCGCGGGCTCAGTATAAACACTTCCTGACTTGCGTCAAGTGAATCGCCTGCTCGTTGTGGCGAGTTGCAGTCGCGAGAAATCCGTCGCTATACTGCATGATGTCGACCGAACCAGCTGGAGACCTTCGTTCATGCCATCGATCACCCCGGAACTCGTCGAAGCACGGCTTTCGAGCGTCCAATGCGCCATCTGTAAGGAATCGAGCTTTGGTATCGATCGCCGCTTCATGCAGCCGGACGGCGAATGGCGGGGCGTCTGCAAAAAGTGCCGATACAGTTTCCCGGTCTACACCGACATGGAGTTCTATCTTCGGACCCAACCTGACGTGCCTTACCGGCTCCGTCAGATTTCCTGCACGGCATGTAATCACCAAGGGGTGAGCCTGGACTTCCGGGTCACGATGTCGGTCAGGGAGGCTATCTATTTTGTGACCTGCCAGGGCTGCCACCGGCAGTTTCCTGAACGGTCCTCCATGGAGGCGTTCGAATGAGCCCGCACGGAACCGGGTTCGTAGTGTATACTGACATCATGGAAGACAAACTCAAACAACCGACTCCGGAAGAAACGCCCAAGTCCCGCAAAGAGATTCCGCTGATTTCCGTGCCGAACGACCGCGACATGATTGCGGCTGAAATGGAAGAGTTGTTCGACGAAGACCGCGTCAGCCACCAGCACGGCAGCTCCGAGCCGGAAGCGGACTAATCTTCCACAGATCGCACTATCTCGACGGTCGCATGCGGCTCGATCCGCCCCAACGCCGAGACCTTCCCCCCTTTTTCCTTTCTTGCAATCTTCTCGACCTGCACGATGGCCCCTCGATGCCAGTCGTCGAACGCCGCATTCTGCGGTGAAGCCAAGCGATCCTGACGGCCCACTTCCTGTCGTCCCAGTTCGTTGCAAAGCCAGGCCCGCTTTTCTCCCTTCATCTCACGCAATTCACTCACGACGCGATACCGGTCAGGCCGCCGCTCGACAATCGTTTTGCCGTCTTTTCGGAGCAGGGCATAGGAAAACTTCAACGCGTCTTTGATGAAACCGACCTGCTCGTCGATTTGTTGAATCGAGACAGGCGGAATCCAGGGCCGCTCTTCATGGCACCAATCGAAGGGATTCACCAGGGCAGGGCAGCTGTTTTCGTGCAGGCAGGGGCTGTAGATCGTACATCGCCGGCCCTGGACCAGCCGATCCCGGATTTGCTGCAACGTCCGCGAGGTTTCACGCAATGCCGGCTCGACAATCATCACCGTGCCTGAGGGGACGAGCCATGCCAACAGTTCCGAGACGAGAGCGGATCCTGCGGCGATAGGATCGACCACATCCGCATGGAATTCGTTGAGGGAGTTGGCCAGAATGATCACATCGTAGGGAGCGGAGTGACGGATCGACTCGAAGAACGGAGCACTCACTGTGCGACTCAGATTGCCTTCGACCGTCCGAAGTGTCGCAGTCTGTATTCCCGCTGCCTGAGCATACTGGGTCCAGAGCTCCGTAGCCTGACACAACGCCGCTTTCACGTTGTCGACGGCGACGACCTCCACAAGACACGTGGATCCCGGATTCTTCCGATGCCACCAGTCGAGCGCGGCTAAGGCACCGGTACCAGGACCGGAACCGAGGTCGAGAACCTTCAGCGACCCACGCGGTTCAGGCCGAGGCATCTCTTCGAGCAATACCTGGACCTTAGACAAATTGACAGGCAAGAAATAGCTGAGGTAGGCCGCCGCTTGCGACGGATGGTCGAGATAGGGCTGGCGAATGGCCTCGCGGTCTTTCGTGAAGAGCTGCGAGAGTTCCATGACGGCCTGGCCGAGCTTCGGCGATGAAACCCCGCTCCGGGCGACCATTTCTGCGATGGTCTGGAGCAGTGTGGGCGAGAGTGTGGCGGGGTTGAGAGGCCTCATCGTCACAGTGTATGCTCCCCGCATGAGGGAGGACAACCATGACGGATGATATTCTCAAAGCCTATAAAGAAGTCGAATCGGCCGTCGAACGCTATATCAAACTGCTGCACGATCACGTCACTATGATGCAAAACGTCGAGCCGCCGGGATCGGATCGGGTCGTGCGCATGACGGCAGGCTCGAAGGCCATGACGGACAGCGCGATGATCTACCTGTCCTATGCGAAGTACGTCGCCCACGGGATGCCGAGTAGCGAAGAGATGATGGAAGATGAGATTCAGGGATAGGCTGGTCCTTCGTATCTCGTAAGCCCTCTTTCGCTTCACGACTCGCGAGTGACGAAATACGGCAACTGGCAAATGAAAAGGGCCTGATCCCATCTGGGATCAGGCCCTTTTATTTCATATCACACGCAGTCGCTTAGATGCTGCGCATGAAGTGCGCTACGTCGTCGGGATTCACCGTGCCACCCATGACCTGGGACATGGCAACGTTGGTGGACTTCTTGCCGGTCAGACCGGATTCAACTTCGTCCACGATCAACTCCACGGGCATCGACTGACCGCCATACACGCGTGGACCGCCGATGATCTTGGCATTGGAGAAGCCGTAGATGGCCGTCGCCACTTCCTTGGCCAGCCAGCCAACATAATTGAACTCCGGCACCACGATCAACTTGGCCTTGCCGCAGAGCGCGCGCAATTCCTGCGTCGGGAAGGGGCGCAACGAGCGGACCTTGATGAGCCCGACCTTGATGCCCTTTTCGGCGCACAGCCGCACCGCTTCACGGGACTGGGCACATGCGCTGCCGGACGCGATGATAATGGCCTCGGCACCGTCCACGTTTTCAGCCGTCAACAGACCGCCCATATACTTATTGATATATTTCCGAGACCGCTCCACGGCGGCCCAGACTTCCTGCTGCCACACGGCGTGAATGTTGTACGCCATGAAGTTCGACTTCTGAACCGGAGCGTCGCGGGACAACCGCGCGGGAGGATTCTCCGCATCAAGCACCGGCACCGCACCACGCCACGGTTCACGCGGCGGCAACTTGATACCGCGATCCTGCATACGCACATAGCCGCGGGCGTGGGTCACGAAGAACCCGTCGCAGCAGACACCGACCGGCAACGTTACGTCGTTCTTTTCGCTGATGATGAAACCGGCCATCGTAAAGTCGAACATATCCTGTTGATTCTCGGCATGGAAGACGATCATGCCGCAATTCAACAGGTAGGACACCTCGATGTTGTCAGGCTGAATGGCGAGCGGCGCGTTGACGACGCGACAGGTGAACATAGCGACAGCCGGTAACCGGTGGCCGGGCCACGACGCGATGCCTTCCAGTCCGCGCAGCGTCCCGGGCCCGGCGGTGGCGGTGTAGCACCGGACACCCGACCGAGATCCGCCGGCGATGGCAGCCATGACGCCGACTTCTTCTTCACCGCGATAATACTCTTTCACATACCCTTCGCCGTAGAGCACGCCGACCAACTGCATGGTCTCGGACTGGGGCGTGATCGGATAGGCGATGGCGAGATCGACGTTGGACCGACGGATCGCTTCCTTCGCCGCTTCGCTGCCCGTGATGAATTCCTTCGTCCTGGGCGCTTCGAGGAACATGTATTCTGGCGTGACGACCTTCTGCTTCTTCGCCGCTTCGTGCGGATCTTTCTTCGCCGGAGCGACGGCTGCCGCCGTTTCGCCTTGTGGATTTGCCTTCACATCACTCATGCTTGCACCTCTTGGCTATATCGCCCGTGATCCCGACTTCAGCCTTCCCGCTTCATCTGTTCGGCGGAATGCCCGAACATCGCCGCACTGCCTGCCCCGCCGGGAGTCGGCGCAAAGGCCATCGGGTTCGTGTGAGTCTTGCCGCCATGCACCTTCGACTGCGTGCCGGTGAAGCGCACGTTCTCGCCGTTTTCCGGCAGCTTGATGCCCATCTGCTCGCGCACCTTCTTGAAAATCTGCGCCACCCGCTTCAACTTGAGCGTATCGGAGTCGCGGATCGTCAGCATGGCATCTTCGTGGCCCTGCTCGGCACAGATCGCCATCGTGCAGCAATTGGTTCCCGCCCGAATCATCTTGAGCGTGAGATTCGCGTAGTGGCAGTGCACGCCGATAAAAATGGCGGCTTCGATCTTATTGCCCCAGATCGTAAGATTCGGATGGTTGGGGTTGATGACTTCTTCCGGATCGATCTTGGGATACTTCGGCCGGTAGTCCGGCATCGGAATGATCATGACATTGGGAATCTGGGCGGCGATCTCCAGCGTGGCCTTCGCTTTTTCGACCGCGTGATCGTTCCAGGCCCAGAGCAGCAGCGGCCCGGGGAAAATCGTCGCGTTCGGGCTCGTGAGCATCTTGCGCGCCATCTCTTCGATGACGACTTCCTCATTCGGCTCAAGCAACCCGTAAAACAAGCCTTGCCCCGGATCCGGCAACGATACGCCCAACTGAGCGGCTGACGGAGGATGGAAACCCGCCGGCCCCGGTACAATGATGCGCTCTCTGGTATCCTGTGTTGTAGCCACGCCCGCTCCCCTTTCCTAGTGCTTAACCGACCATCGGGCTCGTCAGCACCGCCGTGGTGCTCTTCTCGCCATACGTGATGTTGTCGGTCAACGCCGCCTTGGGCAGTTGATCGATCATGATCATCTTGATCGCGTTGTTCTTCGCCATGTTGTCGCAGACCCAGACGCACTGTGCGCACCCCTTGCACCGGTCGACCGCGACATACGCCGAACCGTACTTGAATCCCTTATCTTTGCCCATCTCATCGCTGTACAAGATGGTATTCGCTTCCGGGCAATATTGCGTGCAGAGCTTGCAGCTCTTGGCCGCACAAATTTCGACATTGATATCGGCTACGAGGTACATGGGTACTCCTTTATGCGGTCGCTGCGGCGGTCGGCGCCTCTTCCCGCTTGACGTCCGGGGACGCCCATCCGTGGTCTACGGCATAGTTCCATCCGGCCCGCATCACGGCGACGTTCTTTTCAATGAGTTCCTGCTTCTTCTTGAACTTCCGCTCGACGACGCTATCCAACGCCGCCGTACCACCCGACACGACAAACCCTTTGCCGAGGAACCGGTCCTTGACCGCCTGTTCGAGACCCGCCATGCTGGTGAGCCCCGTGATCGCGCCGATGCAACCCATCAACGCCATGTTCGTAGCCAAGTCCATTCCCGCGACTTCCAATGAAATCTTCGTAGCCGGGAAGTAGTAGAGCTTCGCCCGGCGCTCTTCCAACTCACGCGCCTGATCCTTGTGAAGCTTCATCGGACCGTCATTGTTGATGAGCGCGATCCCGTCTTCCTTCAATCCGAAGTAGAACGGCATCGTGTACGACTTGCCGTGCGTGATGACCTGCGGGTGGAAAATGATGATGATGTGCGGGAACGTGATTTCGCCGATTTCGTAGATCGGCTCATCCGATACGCGCACGTAGCTCTCGACCGGCGCCATACGCTTTTCAGACCCGTAGAACGGGACGATGGTGCTTTCGCCGCCGGCGTTAATGACTGCGGTGCTGAGAATGTGGGACCCGGTCACGACACCCTGACCACCGACGCCCGCCATCCGAATGTTGAACCGTTTTGCCATGGGCGATCCTCCTTAACCGCGCGATCCTACGCCTTGGGAATTGCGCCTGCGGGAGCAGCCGGCTTCGGGAGGTATTCCTTGTAGCCGTACCGCTCGGTCAAATACTGCTTGGCTTCTTCGCTGATGTATTCCGAGAACGCGTATCGATCGTTCTCGACGTTCTTGGCGTCTTCCATGACCTTGTCGGTCGGAATCGCGTATTCGATGTTGCAGGAGGTGTAGGCTTGAATGTAAGTGGATCCGACTTCACGGGCGATGAGCACGGCCTTCTTGATGACGCTTTCCACGCGGCGCGGATTGTTCGGCACCACGGTCGCGACGTATGCACAGCCGGCGACCTTCGCCATCTGTACCATATCCATTTTTTCGAACTTCTTGCCGAGCGGGGCCATCTTGAGGACCGCGCCGCGGCTGGTCATGCCGCTCTCCTGTCCGCCGGTATTTCCGTAGACTTCGTTGTCGAGCATGATCGTCGTGAAACGCTCCTTACGGAACCAGGAGTGCAGCACCTGCTGGAACCCGATGTCGGCGGTGCCGCCGTCGCCGGCCATCACGACCACGTCCTTCGGCTTGTCGCCGAAACGGAGGCGCAGACCGCGGGACAAACCGCTGGCCACGCCGTTCTGGTCTCCGTAGTTGCCGTAGACGAAGGGAATTGCCGCCTGAGAGATGGCCAACCGACCGCAGCCGGCGGTGCCGACGGTGATCGTATCTTCGGGGTTGGGAAACGCAACCATGGCGAGACGGATGAAGAGCGTCATCGCGCAGCCGGCGCACATGGGATGCTCTTCAAGGACTTCCTTGAAGCTGCCCATCTGCGACACGGACACTTTCTTTCCGAAGGGACCATGTTCAACCATGTCCCGATATTCTTTCGGCATGAACTTTTCAAAGCCGTTGGAAAACTTTACATAATCGAGACTCATTGCGGCACCTCCCTTATGACTCGGCAACGCCGTGGCGTTGCATATGAATTCAACTGACGCTCACTGATCGAATACAGACGCAGGATGTGAGGTTGGAGACTTGCGTGTTCCAGTCCATGCGTGCAACGAACGCGGCCATCCTAGCAAAGCCCAAAAAAGAGTGTCAAATGTATTGTGGCTGGCGCAGCCAAGCTCACCGAACTAGGAGAAATTTTATAACTTCGTGATTATTAAAACAACTTCTCAGAAGGCCCACCCTTTTCGAAAGAAGGCCTAGGCCGGCTTCTCCGACATAGGCCATTCGCCCTAACTCCAGATAAATTGCCGGTCAATTTCCTTCTCTCACAACCCGATAACGCATCCATCTACTTCTGTAGGTAAGGATTGCCGATCAGTTTCAATCCGTTTAGACTGTACGACTATGCCATTGCGAGTGATCATTCCGGGCGAAGACGATACGGGCTCATATGTCGGAGGCGTACACAAGCGGCCTCCCATCCCGGATAATACCCTCAAGGCCGAATGCCCGAAATTCATGGCCCACGGCCCCTGCGGAGGGGTTCGGAGGGGCGGATTCTGCGAAGTATATCCCGAGATGAAGTGCCCCTGGGTTTCAATGTTTATCGAATTGGAAAAAATCGGACAGACGGACTGGATGAAGCAGGTGTAAGGACTGCACGAGGCAAAGACGTGAAACGGAGCACGACACGACGAAAACCCAAGACAACCACCTTGGGCTACAACGAGCGGCACGCCAAGAGCGGCCTGACCACGCCGCTTCCCGAGATTGAAACGTTTCCGAATCAGTTTCGCGGCTACGAAATCACCATCGAGATTCCTGAATACACCGCCATCTGTCCCAAGACCAACCTACCCGACTTCGGTACCGTCACGATCCACTATATGCCGGACAAAGAGTGCCTGGAGCTCAAGTCGCTCAAAATGTATATCCACGCGTACCGCAATGTCGGCATCTTCTATGAAAACTCCGTCAATCGCATCCTCCACGACGTCGTGAAGGCTTGCCGACCCGTCTGGGCCAAAGTAACCGGCGGCTTCACTGCCCGGGGCGGCCTGTCGAGCAAGATCGAGGCGAAATACCCGTAACTCCGCCTCTCCCATGATCCGACTCCTGTAGCTTCACCTTCCTCATTTCTCCCAACGCCAAGGATAGCCATCCGCCGAGGTTGGGGAAGAATACCCTAACCTCTACACAAGTTCTCGTCTACCGAGTGGGAGTTCTCCAGGATCCGTCCTCACTGTGAGCCGGTAGTCCCTCGACGGTGAATCCCACATCCCCAGCCAGATCTCCACACCATCCGGATCAGACTAGCTTCTCAAGTTTGGCTCAAAACAGGCCGAGACGGGACAGCGGAGACGTAACCAGCGTCTAACCGACATTCATCTGATGTAACCGAGCACATGGACCATGCGGCCGGGTTGAAATCGGCAAGGTTAGATGGCCCCCAGGCAAACATGCATCACGGCATCCACGCTCCTGCTCTTGGCAGCGATAGGAGGCACATGGATCGTGTCCGTTGAAAACGCTCAGGCTATTCCCGCGTTTGCCAGGAAGTATGACCTCACGTGTACTGCCTGCCACACCGCTCCACCTCGGCTGAATAGCTACGGAGAGCGTTTCCTCGAAAACGGCTATCAGTTGCCCGGGACGGAGGACGGCGGCATCACGAAGAAGAGAAACCTCGCCGACCTTAGCCTCGACGACGTCGCCAACTTCACTGGCGTTCGTCTGAGGGGAAATGTGCTCCGAAACTATCAGTTCAAGCGACAAGACCCGGCGGGAGCTGAGGAGGGCATTGTCCAGAACAAAACCGAGTTTGGCTTCCCGGAAGTTTTTAGCCTCTTCACCGCGGGAACGCTGACGAGGAATGTCGGGTTCTTCGCCGAACTGGAGTCCAATATTGAAGAGGCACACACCGGCGTAGAACGGGCGTTTTTGACCTTCAATAATCTCGGCGGAACAGATATCGCCAACGTACGCGTCGGACGGTTCGACCCCTCCGCCGCCTTCTCCTTTTCAACGCTCAGACAGCAACTGGATGTTGTCGGCGAGAGCATGCACCCGAACACTCACACCGTCCAGCGGGCAGGGCTCTTCCCTCTGGCCGTTACGGCAAAGTTTTACGGCCTCCGCGATCGCTCGGGAACCGTCATTTCTCCCTATGCCCCATCGCTCTACAACGCCGTGGCGGAGACGGGCGTCGAAGTGCGCGGCCGTCCATTCGGGGACTGGTTCATGTATCAGGTGGGAATCCTCAACGGAGCCAACGAGCAGTTCGGCGACTCCAACAAGGGCAAGGATTACTACGGCGCTGTGCGTATCGATTACGCCCGCGCAGCCGATTTTTCAGGCAGCCTGTCCGGCTTTGCCTATATTGGAAACAGCAATGCGCTGGTCTCCAACGGCACCGGCACTGCCGACGTGAATTGGAACCGCTACGGCATCGCCGCTCATGCCCGCTACAAGATGGTGGATCTCTCTGGCCTGTTCACAATCGACAGAATCAGCCATGTACCAGTAGCGACGCGGACAAGTTTCGACCGAACGGCCAGCGGGCTATCCATTGCCGCCGACACATACGTGACGGATCGCACCGTAGTCTCGTTTCGGTACGACAACATGGACGCCGGCGGAGATCTCACCCAACGGGCGTCCCAGACCTTTCTCGGCGGACAGATCAAACACTACCTGCGCAGCAACATCGCTCTCTATGCCCGGAATGACTTCAACCTTCGCACGGCAGGGGACGGCAGTGCAGCGGCGCGCAATCTGCGGAACGCAGCATTTGCAGGGGTCGATGTGGCCTACTAAATCCGCTCACGGAGTTTCTTTATGTTCTTTTTGACCAGAGTCATTCTTCTGATGGTTGTTGTTTCAGGGCTGGGCACACACTCCGTGCAAGCCGCGCGGCCTGAGGACACCCGCCCCACGCGGGAACAGGGGAAAATTCTCTATCAACGAGCTTGCGTCTTGTGTCATGGCACCGAAGGAAAGGGAGACGGACCAGCCGCCTGGAGTATCGGTCGGTATGCCGCTCCGCGTCCTCTAGATTTCACGATGGGCAGCTACAAATTCCGCAGCACCCCCTCCGGCGAATTGCCGACCGACCAGGATCTCTTTCGAACCATCACCCAAGGCATCCCCGGTTACATGCCAGCCTTTAAATCTTTTACGGAGATACAGCGCTGGCAAATCGTGGCCTACCTGAAATCTTTTTACCCCGCCTTTAGAACGGAGAACCCCACGCCGATTCCACTTCCTCAACTGCCGCCCTTCGGACCGAGCGATGCCGGGATTGTACGCGGGCAAGCACTCTATCGTGAATTCGGCTGTCAAGTTTGCCACGGAGACAATGGGAATGGCGACGGTCCTGAGTCCAAAGCCGGCCACCTCCGCGACGCGAGGGATCTCCGGATTACGGCAACAGATTTGACGGACAGAACCTCGCTGAAGAATGGCGCCTCTCCCAGGGATCTCTATCGCAGCATCATAACCGGGCTCGACGGCACACCGATGCCGTCGTATGCGGATCAGTTCGCGGATCACCCAGACGATGTCTGGAACCTTGTCTGGTACCTGCTGTCGCTTTCGGAACAGGTGTCACAATGACCCAGCCAAACGAACAGTTCCATCCGCATTCTCTCTCATCGAGTCGAGGCCGGAGTTATTTGAATCGCACGGCACCAATGATTTCTGGCCTGGCAATCCTGCTGTGCCTCGTTCTGACCTCCCTCCCCGGAGGAAGCACCGAGCCTCCTACTGGCTCACTCACCGGCCGCATCCTGTACCGCGGGCCTGTGATCCCGGACAGACAAGTGCAAGTCACACGCGACACCGAGCACTGTGGTACGACCGCCCTGATCCGTCTCCTGTCCGTACAACCTCGCACCGGCGGGCTTGAAGGCGCGATTGTCAGCCTCGACGGAACGAATCTGCCCAACACCGACCCCACTGTGCTGCCATTGATCATCGACAACCGGCGGTGCGCATTTTCTCCTCTCGTATCCGTTGGCCGTGTGGGACAACCGCTCGAACTCCGTAACGACGATCCCATCATGCACAACACCCACCTCAAGAGAGACAGCCGCACGTTCTTGAATGTTGCCCTCGTCCCCGCCGGCAGACCGGTGCGGAAGATCTTCTCACAGCCCGGGATCTACTCGGTGGCATGCGACGCGCATAAGTTCATGACAGCACACGTGGTGGTATTTTCCCATCCCTATGCCAGCCTGACTGATACCGACGGCACATTCCTCATCCCGCATCTTCCACCGGGCACCTACACTATTTCCGTCTGGCACAACACGCTCGGGACACTCCGCCGAACTGTAGAGATCCCGCTGCACGGCGACGCGACGCTCACGATTGAATATCCAGTTGAGGCCGAATCGCATGGACAGTAACCGCTCTTGGTTCAGCCATATCCGGTGGATCGGGCGGGACAATCTCCGCCTCCGCCTCACGATTGGCATGGTGGTGCTCATTACCGGAATCATGACGGCCGTCGCCGCGCTCCGCCTGGCCGAGACGCGCCAAACAATAGAGGACGCAACGCAAGCCCGCGCCCTCGCCATCAGCCGTACCTTTGCGATGATGGGGGGCGCAGCGGTCCTGGACAACTTGTTTCGAATTCAAGAGGCGCTGAGTCGGTATGCCGACGACCCGGACGTGTTGAGTATCCTCCTCGTGGACCCCGATCTGATGGTCGTCGCCTCAAGCGATCCACCGCTCATCGGCACACCACTCTCCGACCAGCCCATGCAGGCGGCTTTGGTCGCACATCACGAACTCGTGACGCACGCGAGCACACCCGACGGCACCGCGACACTCCTGGTCATCGAACCCCTGCGGGACGGATCGGAAATTGTAGCGTGGGTCCGAGTGGAATATTCGCTCGCGTCCATGCAAGACCAACTGGCCCACGCCGGGCAGCAGGTCGCCCTCCTCACGCTTCTCCTGATTGCAGGGTTTCTGTTCATCGGCCAACTGGGGCTCCATCGCGTATCCGCGATGTTTCGGGAAACCGCCGACCATTTACAGGCCACCCTCAGGAACATCGGCCGTTCGGCCGAAACTTCCCTCGTGCCGAATTCATCCAACCTACATTCATCTGACAGCGCGCCTGCCCCCTCAACTGGAGAGCTTGAACGATGGGCCGCACTGGTCCATCAATCCGTAGACCTGCTGACGACCCAAGCGGAGACACTCCGCTCCTTCACAAACACACTGGAACAGGCCGTCGCCGATCGGACCGCCGAACTCCGCGTAGCCAAGGAGTCGGCAGAGGCTGCGAGTCATGCCAAATCCCAGTTCCTGGCGAATATGAGCCACGAGATCCGCACGCCGATGAACGGCGTGCTCGGGATGGCGGAGTTACTGCTCAGCACGCCCTTGACCGATAAGCAACGCTACCTCGCGGACAGCGTGCACCATTCGGGCACGGCACTGCTCGGAGTCATCAACGACATCCTCGATTTTTCCAAAATCGAAGCGGGCAAATTGGAACTGGAAGGGGTGGAGTTCGGCCTGCGGACCACCATCGAAGAAGCCGTCGAGCTCTTTGCCGAACAGGTAAGCAAGAAGGGTTTGGAACTGACCTGTTACATTCCCGGCCATATCCCCGACAGCGTCATCGGCGATCCGGTTCGACTGCGGCAAATCCTGCTCAATCTGGTCGGCAATGCCGTCAAATTCACGGAGTCAGGCGACGTCACCATCCAGGCGACCCTGCTGGCTCATGAGGGGGACAGGCTCACCCTCAAGGTCGAAGTCGCCGACACTGGCATCGGTATTCCACCCCACGTGCAAGAGCGCCTCTTCACTGCCTTTGTTCAAGCCGACGGATCGACGACCAGGCGATTCGGCGGCACGGGACTCGGCCTGGCGATCGTCAAGCAACTCGTGCATTTGATGGGTGGAAACGTTGGAGTGGCCAGTGAGCCGGGCGAGGGTGCGACCTTCTGGTTCACGGTGCAACTCGACCTCGCATCACAACAGATCGACCGCACACCGGCAGAGAACGGGTTCCTGCAGGGAACCACTATCTTGGTGGTAGACGACAACAAAACCAACCGGTACATCTTGTCCGCCCATTTGACCTCCTGGGGCGCCGAAGTCCTCACGGCTGAATCCGGCAACGCCGCCCTCGCGCTCCTCCACGACCACGCGGCCATGCAGCATCCCATCGGCCTCGCCATTCTCGACATTCAGATGCCCGAGATGGACGGCTACATGTTGGCCCGCGCCATCAAGGCCAATCCAGCGCTCCGCCAGACAGAACTCCTCGCCCTGAGCTCAGTCGACCGTCAAGATGGCGACGACCCGACCGGGGAGTCCGGATTCTCTGCATGGCTGCGGAAGCCCGTTCGACAATCCCTTCTTCGGGACTGGCTCCGCCGGCACCGGGGCATAGCCGGCCCTTCCCCAGTCCCACAATCGATGACCCCAAGCCCTCCGGCACAGTCCGTCGGTCGCGTGCTACTCGTGGAAGACAACCCGGTAAACCAGGAAGTCTCCCTCGGCATGCTTGAGCTACTCGGCTATCAAACGACCATTGCGAGGGACGGCCAGCAAGCGGTGTCCGCTGCTGCCACTGGAACCTATGACCTCATCCTGATGGATTGCCACATGCCGATCATGGACGGGTTTACTGCCAGCACCCGCATCAGGGAACGGGAACGGCTGATGGCCAGCGGGCATATTCCAATCATTGCATTGACAGCCAATGCGATGGAGGGAGACCGCGAACGATGCCTGGCGGCCGGCATGGACGACTACCTGAGGAAACCCTTTTCACAGCAGGCGCTGGGTACGGTGCTCTCCCGCTGGCATGCACCCGGAAGCCGGTCTCGGAAGGACGCATCAGGCCCAAACAGCGACATGCCGAGTCCCGTCGATCCGACACCCACCCCGAACTCATCTGCGATTGATCGCTCGGCCTGGACGACCATCACTGCGCTCCAACGACCGGGAAAGCCCAATCTGCTGCACAAGAGCATCGGCCTGTATCTCACAAGCTCTCAAACACAGCTCGACGGCCTTCGTCAGGCACTTCGGGAGGGAAATTACCACGCCATGATCGTGCCGGCCCATACGCTGAAATCATCGAGTGCGATGCTCGGCGCCAATCGGCTGGCCGACCTTGCCGGGCAGATCGAGAGCGCCTGTAGAAATGGAGACGGGGCCCGGGCGACGGAGCTGTTCCCAGATCTAGCAACCGAGTACCGGCAAGTGTGTAGCTTTTTTCACCAGGAACTCGCTCAAGCCACCGAGGAGGCAGCGTGAAACTTTCGACCTTTACCTATCCGGCATCCCATCCAACGCCGATTGCGAGCCATCCACTCCGACATCCCGCGCAAACACTCGTCATTCTGTTCGGCCCGTCGCACCTTCTCACAGATCCGGCTCCCCTGACTTCTGTACTCTCCGCCTACGCGGGAGCGGCCGTCGTCGGCTGTTCCAGCTCGGGAGAAATATTCGGCACACAGGTCCAGGACGACACCTTGGTGGTCGGCGTCCTGGAATTCGCGCAGACGACCGTTCGCACCGCATCGGCCCCGGTGACGGATGCGGGGCAGTCCTTCCAAGCTGCGCAGGCCATCGCCACGCAACTGCTGGACCCAAGCCTTCAAGGCCTGCTGATCCTCTCAGACGGGTTGAAGGTGAACGGGAGCGAACTCATCCGCGGACTCAACTCGAAACTGCCGCCGACCATTCTCGTGACCGGTGGACTGGCCGGCGACGGCGACCGGTTCAAACAGACCTGGGTCCTCCACAATGATCGCCCAGTCTCAGGGTACGTGACAGCGGTCGGGTTTTATGGACCGGCCGTCCGGCTGACACATGGATCGAAAGGGGGCTGGGATCTCTTCGGACCGGAGCGATTAATCACCCGATCTCAAGGTAATGTTTTGTATGAGCTGAATCGGAAACCGGCTCTTCACCTCTACAAGGAGTACCTGGGCGATCTCGCGGGAGGACTGCCGGGCTCAGCCCTCCACTTTCCCTTGGCCATTCGCAGCAATCCGCAAGACCCCAAGCGATTGGTGCGGACGATCCTTGCGATCGACGAAGCCGAACAATCCCTGACGTTCGCCGGCGATATGCCGGAAGGGCACTATGCCCAGTTTATGCGGGCCAACTTCGATCGATTGATCCAGGGGGCGTCGGAGGCCGCGACATCGGCGACAGCCCGATCGGCGGCCGATTCACCGACACTGTCGATTGCGATCAGTTGTGTGGGACGACGGATCGTGCTGGGGGAACGGACCGAAGAGGAGGTCGAAGCGGTCTTCGACGTGTTGCCGAAAGACGCGGCACAGATCGGCTTCTATTCATATGGCGAGATTTCCCCGTACACAACAGGCCAATGCGATCTCCATAATCAGACGATGACATTGACCACTATTTCGGAAGCGGCCTGAGATCCACGATGCACCCGCTGTTGCAACGACAATTGAAGCGTCTGGGGATTGACCCAACCCACCTGCCCACCGATCCGACCGCCTGGCAGGCGATGCTGGAACGCGTGAGTCAGAGCTATGCCGAGAGCGATCAGGGCCGGCTGCTCCTGGAACGGTCGCTTGACGTGACCTCTCGCGAGATGCAAGGGCTCTATGAAGACTTGCGGCGCTCCGGGGAGTCGGATCTGGCCAAAGAGCGAAACAAGCTCGAAGCCGTCCTCCATTCCCTCGGCGACGGCCTGTGTGTCGTCGATGCCCAGTGGCGGATTGTGCTGATGAATCCACAAGCCGAACACCTGTTTCAGCAACCGATCGAAGCGCTTCGCGGCACGCCCATCTATCATCTGCTATCCCCCGGCCCGGAGGAGTTCAGCCACGAATGTCTGGTGACGGATGCGGCGCTGCCGCCCTTGGAACAGGGCGTGCCTTATCGGACGGACGACGGCATTCTTCTTCAAGGGGACGGGCAGATGCTGCCCGTATCGCTCGTCGTCACGCCGGTGTCGAGCGAGGGCGTCGTCAGCGGCGCCGTGCTGGTCTTTCGGGACGTTACGGCAGAGAAACGGGCAGAGGAGCAGCGGGCCGAAAGCGCCGCACTGCTGCGGCGCGTGCAAGCCGGCCTACTCGAGTTGGCGACGAACCCCGAGCTGTATCGTGAGGATCGCACCCACGCCTTCCGCATCATCACGGAAATCGCCGCCAAGACGTTGCGGGTGGCGCGGGCCAGCATCTGGTTCTTTACCGAAGCACGGGCAGCCATCTGGTGCGCCGATCTGCATGAGCAGTTGACTGACCGTCACTCGAGCGGCCTCGAACTGCCCGCGGCGAGTTTCCCCCGCTACTTCGCCGAACTGGCAACCGAAGACGTCATCGTCGCGAACCAAGCGCAAACCGACCCGAGAACTTCCGAATTCGCATCCACCTATCTCGTCCCGCTCGGCATCACCTCGATGTTGGATGTACCGATTCGTGCCGAAGGGAAGATGGTGGGTGTTATCTGCCACGAGCACATCGGACCGGAAAGAGTCTGGACGGCGGAGGAGCAGCAATTCGCCACCTCCGTCGCCGGCACAGTGTCGCTCGTCTTAGAGGCCGAGGACCGCCGCAAGGCCGAACAGGCGCTCCGCGAGAACGAAGAAAAATACCGCAACCTCTTCGAATCCTCGCAGGACGCGATCATGCTGCTCTTCCCGCCGGAATGGAAATTCACGGCCTGCAATCCGGCGACCGTCGCACTCTTCGGTGCCCGCGACGTCGCCCACTTTACGTCCCTCGGACCGTGGAACGTCTCGCCGGATCTCCAACCGGACGGGGAGCCCTCAGCCAGCAAAGCGCCCAAGATGATCCTGCGCGCCATGGAAGAAGGCTCGCATTTCTTCGAATGGACACACAAGAAAATCAACGGCCCGGAATTCGCCGCCACCGTCCTGCTCACGCGGATCACGTTCAAGGGGCAGACAGGCCTCCAGGCTACCGTTCGCGACATCAGCGAACAGAAGCGGGCGGAAGAGGCCCTGCGCAAGAGCGAAGCCCGCACGCGGATGATCATCGACTCGGCACTCGACGCCGTGATCACCATCGACGCCTCCGGCCGGATCATCGACTGGAATCCCCGGGCAGAGTCCATCTTCGGATGGACCGCAGCTGAGATCACGGGGCTCTATTTGGCGGACACGATCATACCGCCCGCCCATCGCGCAGCCCATCTCAATGGGCTGCGCGCTTTTCTTGAAACACAGTCGGGCGTGATCCTGAACCGCCGCATCGAAATCACCGCGCTCCGGCGGGACGGATCCGAGTTTCCGATCGAGCTTGCCGTCACCCCGCTCAGAACCGGCGAACAGGTGACCTTTACCGGCTTCGTCTCGGACATCAGCGCGCGCAAACAAGCCGAGGCGCGATTACTTGACCTGTCGACCTTTCAGAAAGCCATGCTGGACAACGCCGGCCACGCCATCATTTCCACCACGCCCGACGGGATTATTCGTGTCTTCAATCCGGCCGCAGAATCTCTCTTGGGATACACCGCGGAGGAGATGATCGGGAAACACACGCCGGCGGTCTTCCATGACGGGGATGAAGTCGCCACCCGCGCCCGGCTTTTCTCCGCCGAGCTCGGTACGACCATCACGCCCGGTTTCGATGTTTTTGTCGAAAAGAGCCGACGGGGATTGCCCAATGAACATGAATGGACCTACATCCGCAAAGACGGATTCCGTCTCACCGTGCTCTTGAATATCACGGCGCTCCGGAATTCTGAGGGCGAGGTCGCGGCGTTCTTGGGGATCGCCTCCGATATCACTCCGCTCAAAGCCGTCGAGCGGGAACTGATTGCGGCCAAGGACGCGGCAGAAAGCGCGAGTGTCGCCAAGTCGCAGTTCCTTGCCAATATGAGCCATGAAATCCGGACGCCGATGAACGGCGTCCTGGGACTGGCCACGCTACTCATGCAGACACCACTGACACCCAAGCAGAAGCGGCTCGCGGACACCATCCTCCGGTCCGGCAAATCGTTGTTGGACATCATCAACGACATTCTCGACTTTTCGAAGATCGAAGCCGGCAAGCTTGAGCTGGAACAGACGGACTTTCACCTCCGCATGCTGATCGACGATGTACTCGAATTGTTCGCCGCTCCCGCACACCAGAAACACCTGGAACTTATCGCCGATGTCGCCGAGACGGTTCCGACCTTCGTCAAAGGAGACCCGGCTCGACTCCGCCAGATTCTGATCAATCTGACTGGGAACGCCATCAAGTTCACCCCACAAGGGGAAGTGATCGTACGTGCCGTCAGCATCGCCGAAGGGGAAGATCACTCGGTGCTTTGCTTTTCCGTCAAAGACTCCGGCATCGGGATTCGTCCAGACGTCTTGCGGACGATTTTCGATCCCTTCTCCCAAGCCGACGGCTCGACGACGAGGAAATTCGGCGGCACCGGCCTGGGGCTTGCCATCACCAAACAACTGGTCAGCTTCATGGGAGGCGAAGTCTGGGCCGAAAGCCAGCCCGGGGCTGGAGCGACGTTCTTCTTCACCGTACGGCTTGCCCACTCTCATCTCGGAGGTGCCGGAACCTTGTTTTCGAAACCGGCCTTGCCGAACCACCGAATCCTCGTGGCCGACGACAGTCCGACCTTGCGCATGGCGCTCGATCGGCAATTGCGGAGCTGGGGCCTAAGCCCGACCGTCGCCGAATCCGGCCGAGAAGCGATCGAATCGGTGAAGAAAGCCCGAGAGGACGGCCTCCCCTTCGACATCGTCCTGCTGGATCTCCACATGCCGGATCTGCCTGGCCTCGAGACCGCGCGCATCCTCGTCCACGGTGAGGAATCGGCCCCCGCGCGCGTGATTCTGATGACTCCGGTCGAGCAAACGGATACGACAGAGGGAGTCGATACGGCCGCCATGGAGACTCTGACGAAACCGATCAGAACGTCCGAGCTCTATCGGGTCCTGTCGGGCACAT
The DNA here is from genome assembly GCA_046350995.1 of Nitrospira sp. Taxonomy (GTDB): domain Bacteria; phylum Nitrospirota; class Nitrospiria; order Nitrospirales; family Nitrospiraceae; genus Nitrospira_D. The sequence continues at coordinate 99,294 of JAXLZJ010000013.1, read as the reverse complement.
CCACTTCGACTGCGGCCGCTCGTCAAGCGCATCCCGCAGGCCCCCACGTCAACACACCTCTCCGCCAACGACGGGGGGTAATCCTTCTGGCTGAGGACAATGCCGTCAACCAGGAAGTGACGTTAGGCATGTTGGATATCCTTGGCTGTTCAGCCGTCGCCGTCGAAAACGGAGCGCTGGCCGTCACGCGCTCGGCGCAGGAACCCTTCAACCTGATCCTGATGGATTGTCAGATGCCCGAGATGGACGGATTTACCGCCACCCGCCAGATCCGCGATCGCGAGCAGACACAGGGCTCTCGGACTCCCATCATCGCCTTGACGGCAAATGCCTTGCAGGGGGACCGGGAAACCTGCCTTGCGGCGGGAATGGACGATTACCTCAGTAAACCTTTTACCCTGGAGCAACTGCGTTCGCTCCTCGACCGCTGGCTCCCGGCCAATACCCCGACTTCGGCAGGCCAGCCAAACGTCCCGCCGCCCCCTTCCTCGGAACCGACCGATACGTCCCCCGTCAAAGTGCAGGCCTGGGAGAGCATCGCCAGTCTCCAGCGACCAGGCCAGCCGGACCTCTTGGCGAAAATCATCGGTCTGTATCTCAAGGATTCAGACCAAGTGGTCGATAAGATAATGGCGGCCGTGGAAGCGAAGGATTATACGGCCCTGCGGGAAGCGGCGCACAGTCTGAAATCGCGGAGCGCCACCCTAGGTGCCTGGCGTGTGGCGGAGCTGTGCAAGCAATTGGAAACCGGCGCGCGGGAACAGAACCTGACCGGCGCAGCCGACCTGGCGGGCACGCTCCAACGCGAGTTCGCCGTCACTTGCGAAATTCTTCAAACCGAATTGAACAGGAGAGCAGCGTAAATGAACTCCACGCCTCTGGCCCTCGTCGTTGACGACGACATTACCCTTCGCGTGCTCGCGCGCGAAGCAATCGAACAGGCCGGCTGCCGTGTCGAAGACGCGGCCACGGGACAGGAAGCCATCGAAGCGTTTCAACGGGAAACACCCGACATCGTCCTACTCGATGTCCTCATGCCGGGAATGGACGGCTTCGCCACCTGCGCGGCACTGAGAAAACTGCCCGGCGGCGCGTCTGTGCCGATCCTGATCATGACGGGGCTGGACGACGTGAAGTCCATCGCCACGGCCTACGATGCGGGCGCTACCGACTTCGTGACCAAACCCTGGAACGCCCTGGTGCTCAGCCACCGGGTGCGGTATATGCTGCGCGCGAGCCAGGCCGTTCAGGATCTGCTCGAACGCGAAATGAGTCTGGCGGAGGCGCAACGGATCGCCCGCCTCGGTAATTGGCGCTGGACCCTGTCCACCAACCGATTCATCGCCTCGGTGGAGACCTACCGCATCCTCGGAATCGCCGGCGATCCGTTCAACACGTCCCTGTCTTTCGAGGACTTCCTGAGTCACATCCACGAGCAGGACCGGGCGGCCGTCGAGTCCGGCATCCGCCAGGCGATCGCGACGGGCGCTCCTTATCGCCAGGACCATCGCATTCATATGCCGCTTGGCGACAACCGGGTCGTCCATCATTATGCCGAAGTCGTCTTCGAACAGGGGGGAACGCCATCCATCGTAGCCGGGACGATTCAGGATATTACCGACCAGAAAGAGGCGGAGGCGCAAATTCATTTCCTCTCGAATTATGACCGCCTCACGCACTTGCCCAACCGTCAGCTGTTCCAGGACCGCGTCTCTCAAGCGCTCACGACACAGAAACGGCACGAGACAATCGGGGCCGTGTTGTTGGTCAATCTGGATCGATTCCAACGGATCAACGACACCCTGGGACCCAAGACCGGCGACGTGATCCTCAAGGAAGCCGCCGAGCGTCTCCGCCAATGCGTACGCCAGTCGGACACCGTGTCGCGGCTCGATGATCAGGAGCCGACGACTCTGGCCCGGCTGGAAGGCGATGAATTCGTCGTGCTCCTCACTCATCTGGCAAACGCGCAGAACGCCACCAAAGTGGCTCACCGGATTCTAGACTCGCTTGATCAGCCCTATGAAATCGACGGGCGTCCGGTGGTGGTGACGGCCAGTATCGGGATCGCGTTGCTGGGCCAGGACGGCGAAGACGTGGACACACTCCTCCGGAACGCCGACGCGGCCATGCACGCCGCCCAGGAGAAGGGACGGAACACCTATCAGTTCTACTCCCAATCCATGAACGTCGCGCTGGCGGAACGGCTGCAGCTCGAGACCGACATGCGACGGGCGCTGGAGCGGGACGAGTTCCTGCTCTACTTCCAACCCCAGGTGGATATTCGGCAGTGGGAAATCGTCGGAGTCGAAGCACTCATTCGCTGGCAACACCCGGAACGCGGCATGGTGTCCCCGGCAACCTTCATCCCCCTGGCAGAAGAAACCGGTTTGATCGATCAGATCGGCCAGTGGGTCTTCCGTACCGCCTGCGCGCAGCAGGTGCATTGGGCGGCCTGCGGCCTCGGTGACATCTCGATCGCCGTCAACCTATCCGGCGTTCAATTCCAGCAAATCACACTGGGACAGATGATCCAACGCATCGCACAGGACGCCGGAGCGAACCCGGCCTGCCTGGAATTGGAACTCACGGAAAGCACCGCCATGCATCACGCGGAACATGCCGTGACGACGTTTCAACAATTGAAGGCCTTCGGATTCCGACTCTCCATCGACGACTTCGGAACCGGTTACTCGTCGCTGGCATACCTCAAGCGGTTCCCGATCGACACCATCAAGATCGATCGCGCGTTCGTGAAAGATCTGACGACTGAATCCGAAAACGCCGCCATTGCGATCGCCATTATCGCAATGGCACACGGGCTCAAGTTGCGGGTGCTGGCGGAAGGCGTCGAAACCCAAGAGCAGCTCGACATTCTCCGCGATCAGGGTTGTGACGCGATTCAAGGCTTTTTCTTTAGTCAGCCGCTGCCGGCCGATCGTGTCGAGCAGTTAATTCGCGATCTGCGCGCCAAGTCCCATCCCTCCAACCGCGCAGCCTAGAGCTGTCGGGGCGGCCTTGTAATCCAAGGCCGCCCACGCTACGCTCCGTTCGGCATCCATCCCGCTATCTTATGGCCACCTACGCCGTCGGCGATATCCAGGGTTGTGCGCGATCGCTCGATCGCCTGATGGAACACGTCCGGTTCGATCCGGCGGCCGATCGGCTCTGGTGCGTCGGCGATCTGGTCAATCGGGGCCCAGAATCCCTTCGCGTCCTCCGCTTCCTGAAAGAGTTGGGTCCTTCGGCCCAAGTCGTCCTCGGCAATCACGATCTCTTCCTGCTCGCCGTTTCGGAAGGCATCGTACCGGCACGGATAAAGGACACGATTCATGACGTTCTCACCGCCGAGGATCGGACGGAGTTGCTGGACTGGATACGACACCAGCCGCTTCACTGGCACGAAGGCCCCTATTTCATGATTCACGCCGGCCTCCTGCCCCAGTGGTCGGTCGAGGAAGCCGGGGCGCTGGCTCGCGAAGTCGAGGCCGCGCTGGCCGGACCGAATATGCGGCCGCTCCTTCAGGCGCTCTACCACAAACCGGTTCCCCACTGGAGTCCCACGCTGAGCGGGCTTGAGCGCCTGGTCGCAATCATGCGGGTGCTGACCCGCCTCAGGAGTTGCACTCCGGCGGGCGCTCTCTCGGAGTATTCCGGCCCTCCCGAAGGGACGCCGCCCGGACATCTACCCTGGTTCCGCATCCCGGGTCGGCGCAGCGCCGACCACACGATCCTCTTCGGCCACTGGGCCTCACTCGGACTGCACATCGACTCGAACCTGTTGGGATTGGACAGCGGCTGCGTGTGGGGACGTCAACTGACGGCGATACGACTGGAAGACCGAGCACTGTTTCAGGTGGACTACGCAGACCGTCGCGGGTGAGGGGAACAGAACGGTCGAGAGGGCCGATGCGAGCAACGCTACGTGGTTGAGGGTTATTCGCCGTACCGTTGCATGACGCGAAGCCGGCCGCGATCGTCCCAGACTTCCACCCAGGGCTCCGATCGTCTCAGCGTCCACACAAGCAACTTGGCTGAAAGCCACTCCGCCCAATCCCCGCTCAGCCACGGGAAATGCCACCCCCCTAGCACGGCGACGACCTGCCCTCCCTTGAGATCGACCTGCTCGCGATAGCGCTGGAGATACGCTTCCGCAGGCCGACGATCGCGAAAGTTTTGGTTGTATCCCCACTCCGGTCGCCATTGCTGTGCCCGTAACCAGTTTTGTGTCAGCTCCGATCCGTAGCGAAAAACGGCTTCGATCGGGGGAAGGGATAGACCGGGATGCCGATACAGCTTTTCGCCGTCGGGTTGAGCCGGTAAGGAGGCCTGCCGGTCGACAAGGACCAGCCCGGTCGCACAATCTTCCTGATTGGCGTAGACGCTGAAGCAGCCAGACATCGCCAGTCCCTCCGGCAGTGCCCGACCATCCACTGAGATCCAATGCCGATAACGGGCATCGCGGAGTGGAACGACGCCCATCCCACCCCAGACAGCACAGTAGTCCGTGCCTTCGGTGTGCAAGTAGGCACAGGGCCTGGCCAGGTGGGTTCCCTCGGATAGCAACTCGTCACTGGTCATGACAGTCCCGATCTCGCACCGACATGCGAACGGTTATCGGTAGCTCTGGGCATCCGAAGGGAACGTACCCTGCTCGACTTCGTCTTTGAAGCGGCGCAAGGCATCCAGCGCATCGACCTTGAGATGGGCGTAGGGTTTGACGAACTTCGGCACGAATTCGTCGAACAGTCCGAGCAGATCGTAGAGGACCAGCACTTGTCCGTCGCAGTGCGGACCGGCTCCGATGCCGATCGTCGGAATCGACACCGCCTCCGTAATGGTCTTCGCCAGTTGAGCTGGAACCGCTTCCAGCACCATGCCGAATGCACCGGCGGCTTCGAGCGCCTTCGCATCGGCCACCAATGCTTTGGCCTGGTCCTTGACCTTCCCCCGAACTTTATACCCCCCGTACTGATGCACCGACTGTGGCGTCATGCCGATGTGTCCCATCACGGGAATGCCGACCGCGGTCATCGCGGCCACCCGGTCGGCCATCGGACGGCCACCTTCCAGCTTCACCGCGTGGGCGCCGGCCTGCATCAGCCGGCCGGCGTTACGGAGCGCGTCCTCATCGCTCGATTGGTAGGACATGAACGGCATGTCGCCGATCACCAGCGCCTGCTTCACCGATCCCGCAACGAGCCGCGTGTGATAGAGCATGTCGTCCATCGTGACGGACAGCGTGTTCGGCCGCCCCTGCACGACGGTGCCGAGCGAATCCCCGACGAGAATGACCTGAATCCCAGCCTGCTCGAGAATACGTGCGAAGAGCGCGTCGTAGGCCGTGACGACGGTGAGCTTCTTCCCCTGCCGTTTGTGCTGGAGAAATTCGGGAATGGTCATCAGCCCAACTGCGCTTTGGTGATGATCTCCGCCAGGCGATGCGTGGCTTTGATCGCCATGATGTGGACCCCGTCGCAATGGGACCGGACCGCGTTGATCGTCCGCACCGCGATCTCAACGCCGACATCTTCGGCCTTCGGGCCAGCGGCCTTCAACTCGTCGATCATCGCCTGCGGCACCGACACACCGGGAATGTTGGCATTCATGAACTCGGCCATCTTGTGATTACGCAGGATGAGAATCCCCGCCAACACCTTCACCTTGTACGGACGGACCGCTTTCATGAAAGACGCAAACAGGTCCGGATTATAGACGGCCTGCGTCTGAAAGAATTGCGCGCCGGCTTTCACCTTCACTTCGAACTTGGCGAGCATCGGCCCGATCGGATCGGCCTCAGGCGTGACGGCGGCACCGATGGTGAATGCCGTCGAACCGTCCAATTTGTTGCCGGCCATGTCGCGGCCGTTATTCAACCCCTGGACCAACTGCATTACCTGAACCGAATCGAGATCGTAGACCGGCTTGGCCTCTTTGTGATCGCCGACCGTCGGGTAATCGCCGGTCAGGCAGAGAATATTGCGGATGCCGAGCATGTGCGCGCCCATCAGATCCGACTGCATGGCGATCCGGTTTCGGTCGCGGCAAGTCAGCTGCATCACAGGATCGTGGCCCATTTCATAGAGAAGGCGGCAGACCGGCAGGGAGCCAGCACGTACGACTGCGGCGGTATTGTCCGTGACATTGACACCGTGAACACGGCCCACCAGCTGCTTGGCATTCTCCAGCACAGCGGATATGTTCGTACCCTTCGGCGGGTTGTACTCGATCGTGACGGCAAACTCGCCCCGATCCAAGACCTCCTTCAGCCTACGCGGTTCTTTACTCATGCACCGTCCTCTCTCCCTCTCCAACCGTGCCGCTCGCCGCCTAACCCCGCTTCATCCCTGCACTTCTCATAGCAGACTCGACCGTATTGTCTAGCAACATCGCAATAGTCATAGGCCCGACTCCGCCCGGCACCGGACTGATCCAGCCGGCCTTCTGGCTGACTGGTTCAAAATCGACGTCGCCGCACAACTTGCCGTCCGGCAGCTTGTTGGTGCCCACGTCGATGACGACGGCCCCTTCTTTCACCATGTCGGCGGTAACGAACTTGGCCTTGCCGATCGCCACGAGCAACAGGTCTGCTTCCCGGCAGACGGCCGGCAGATCTTTGGTCTTCGAATGGCAGATCGTCACGGTCGCGTTGCGCTGTAACAACATCAACGCCAACGGCTTACCCACAATGTTGCTCCGCCCGAGCACGACAGCCCGCTTGCCCTCGATCGTGATCCCCGCCGACTCGATCATCTTGATGACGCCTTTGGGGGTACAAGCCTCGAATACCGGATTTCCTTCGACCAGCCGGCCGAAGTTATAGGGATGAAACCCGTCTGCGTCCTTGTTCGGAGATACCGCTTCGAGCACGATCCGACTTTCGATGTGCTTGGGCAGCGGCAACTGCACCAAAATGCCGTGAATCTTCGGGTCAGCGTTCTTCTTCTCGATCAACGCCAGCAGCTCGGCCTGTGTCGTACTAGCCGGCAGCTTGTGATCGTCGACGTAAATGCCCGCCAGTTCACAGGCCTTCTGCTTATTTCGCACGTACACGTGCGAAGCCGGATCGTCTCCGACAAGGATCGTGGCCAAACCGGGCTTGGTGCCGGTTTTCGCCAGGACCGCGGCAGACTCCACCGCCAATCGTTCCCGAACTTGTTGCGCTAAGGCTTTGCCGTCAATGAGTCGTGCTCCCACAATTCCCTCCCTGAATTCAAGCAGTTGGCCTTCGAAATGGGGGCACCTTAGCAGGGCATTTTTGTGCAAGTCAACGGAGTCCGCGGCTTTCCTTGACAGGCTCTTTGCCCCTTCGTTACGATGCCGCCAGTCAATTCACGCAACCGATCCGAGCTTGAATATCACACCATTCCCCCACTATTCGCCCTTGGGCTTGCTCCCAGCCCTGCTGTTGGGTTCGGCCCTGCTCGTTTGGCCGGCTCCGGCCCATGCCGCACAGATTACCGGACTGGAGTCGCCGAACAGTTTCGTCGGCGACCAACAAGGGAAAGAGTTTTTCATCTCCAACGTCAATGGCGAGCCGGAGGTGCGGGATAACAACGGCTTCATCACCAAAGTCGACGCGGAAGGCAAGATCCTCAACCTGAAATTTATCCAGGGGGGCATCTCCGACGTGATGTTGCACGCCCCCAAAGGGATGGCGTTGATCGACCAGCTTCTCTACGTCGCCGATTTGGATCAAATCAAAGCCTTCGATAAAGCGACTGGAAAGCCGGTGGTCACGATCCCTTTTCCTCCTGCTGCGGGGAAGAGCGTCTCCCTCACCGACGTCACCGCCGGGCCGAACGGCGTTCTCTACGCTTCGGACCAAACCGGAAACAGCCTCTATCGCATCGAGCAGGCTCCTGGCTACCGGGTCACGCTGCTGCTTCACGACGATCGCCTCGCCGGCCCGGCCGGAATCGCGGTGCACCCGCGTACAGGACACCTCATCGCCGTGAGCTGGGAGAAAGGCAAAATTTTCGAAATCACCCCGGACGGCCAATTGATCGAGCTGGTGTCGAACGGGTTTTTCACCGCCCGGTTTCAGAATCTGAGCGGGGTCGACTTTGACCGCTGGGGCAACATGTATGTCTCCGACCTGACCAAGGGTAAGATCTGGCGCATGACGCGAGACCAGCGGTTTCAGGTCATCGCTGAATATCTCCCGTCTCCGGCCGACATCAGCATCGATCGCGCCAACAACCTGATTTTGGTTCCGTATCAATACGCCCATGCCGCCGAGATGAACGGGCTCGAAGCGCCGACAGAGGGCCGGGTCAAAGACAGCAAGCGGACACTCGCGGACTACGGCTTCATCCCGCCCCCGCCGAAATCGGCCGCGGAAGGAACACCGAAGAAATGAGCCAGTGCGCCTATTGTACACAGCGGAAGGGGAAACGGAGCTGCCCGGCCCTCAGCGGCCTCATCTGCAGCCAGTGTTGCGGCGAGCACCGACTCGTCCGCGTCAACTGCCCCAGCGACTGCGTCTATCTCGATAGCGGCAGCGATTACCAGCAGAAACGGCTGGGCGAACAGTTCATGCCGGTACGGCGGGAATTTTACCGGGAGTTGGGCGAATTCGGCGGCGAACAGGCAGTCTCCCTCTTCAATTTGATCGAAGTCATTACGTTCAGTTTTTTCCAGGGACGCCGGGACGGCCAGGACGCCGAAGTCGTGGCCGCGATCCAGGGACTCCGCCGGACACTGAGTCCGCTCCATGTGCCGGCCGCGCCCATGCCGGTCTTCGCGGAGCATCTGGTCAAAGAGTACGAGACGTTCAAGAAGCAGAATCCCAAACAGATCGCGGATTCCTCGAACGCCCCGGAGATTCTCGATCGGGCGATCAAGTTCGTCTCGGACTTTTCAGGCAGGGACTTTCAGTCGCGCCGTTTCCTGAGCGGCCTGATCGGCTACGTGACCGCCTACCACCCGCAGATTGCGGAGCATCTCACGAAGAAACACGAGCCCGGGCATATTGTCCTACCAGGACAATCCTTCATGCCCCCACCGGCCGCGGAATCGCATGTCCACGGTCCGGAATGCCAGCATCACCACCACTGATCTGACCGGCCGCTGCATCGAAGCTGCCGTCCGCTCCAATGACCTGCTGCGTGAATGAGTTCAGCCGCAGTTCCCCGCCACACACCGAGGAACGTCAGCCGGTCCATCGAACAGTTGCCTGCTTGCCAGAAGAATTTGCGGCTCTGAACCGCAACATGATGTGGAGGAGAGTGTCTGAGTTGCTCCAGAGGACGCGTGACGGGCGCGCCGATCGGCGCGCCTGTCGATAGCACAGCCCTTACTCGACCACCGTCACCGTCATCTCGATCCGTTCTTTCGGATTGTCCCGGTCGTCGCGCGGGGCGTTCACAATCTTGTCGGCTACGCCGATGCCCCGGGTGACTTCACCGAAAACCGTGTACTTCCGATCGAGAAACCGTGAATCCTCGACGACGATGAAGAACTGGGATCCGGCCGTATCGGGGTCGCTCGCCCGGGCCATAGAGAGGATCCCGCGCTTATGCGGGATATCGCTGAACTCCGCTTTCACCGTGTAGCCGGGCCCGCCTTGGCCGTAAGTCTCTCTTTTGAGCGAGTCCTTGGTATTGGGATCCCCACCTTGAATCATGAACCCGGGAATTACCCGGTGGAAAATCGTGCCGTTATAGAAACCATCCTTGGCCAGCTTCAGAAAATTTTCCACGTGCTTCGGCGCGACATCGGGGTAGAATTTCACTTCGATCTCGCCGAACTTCGTCTTGATGATCGCGCGCGGTCCTTGCGAGACCTCGGCCTTCGGAGCCGGAACCTTATCCGCGGCTTCACTCACTGCGAGGCCGCAGACCACCGACAGGCACACCACCAGCACACCGCATTTTGCCCACAGACGTTCTCTTCTCCGCATGCGCGCCTCCCTTCGTTCCATTCCTCTAGGGGGACTATACCGACGATCCCTGCGGGCATCAAGAGCCGAGCTGCTCGATCGCATTCCTGGCAGCCATTTGTTCCGCTTCTTTCTTGCTGAGCCCTTGACCGGCCCCGGCCATTCGCTCGTTCACCCACACCTCCACATCGAACTGTTTGTGGTGATCCGGTCCGGACTCCCGCACCGTCACGTAGCGCGGCAGTTGGTCGAGTCGTTTTTGACACCACTCCTGTAACCGCGTCTTGTAGTCGTCGCCCCCCGGCGCCCCCTGCTGCGCTTCGGCCTGCTGCAGCTCGTCCCGCAACACCTCCGCGACAAACGCCCGCGCAGGTTCCAGCCCGCCATCCAAATAAACCGCGGCGATCAGCGCCTCCAAGGCGTCGGCCAGGAGGGAATTCTTCTCGCGGCCTTGGGACTTTTCTTCCCCGCGCCCGACTTTCAGCAGGCGCCCGAGGTCCAAGCGGCGGGCGGCCTGCGCGAGCGACGACTCGCTGACCAGCCGCGCTTTCAATTTCGACAGTGCGCCTTCGCTGAGCTGCGCATACGCCCGGGCCAGATGTTCGCTGATCACCAGCGACAGAACGGCGTCGCCGAGAAACTCCAGCCGCTCGTTGTGCGCACGTGCGCCTGCTTTCCGCTCGTGAACGTGGGACTTGTGCGTCAACGCCTCCTGCAGGAGACCGGCATTTTTGAATTGATACGGGAGCTTCGGGAGCGGGGCGTCGGCTGGAGAAGCCGGTGTCATAGGCGCGCGTGCGCTACGCTTCCGGACGCTTAAAGATCAGACAGGCATTGACGCCGCCGAACCCGAACGAGTTCGAGAGCGCCACCGTAATGGGCGCCTTCCGGGCCTGGTTGGGCACATAGTCGAGATCGCAGGCGGGATCGGGATTCTCCAGATTGATCGTCGGCGGGAGAATACCGTGGTGCAGCGCCAGAATGCTGAACACGGCTTCGATGCCGCCGGCGGCGCCGAGCAGGTGGCCCGTCATCGACTTGGTGGAGCTGACGGGGATCTTGTACGCCTGTTCGCCGAACACTTGCTTGATCGCGCGCGTTTCGATCGCGTCGGCCATCGTCGACGTGCCGTGCGCATTGATATAGCCGACCTGGTGCTTGGCGATCCCGGCGTCCTTCAACGCCAGTTCCATACAACGTACCGCGCCCTCACCCTCTTCCGGCGGCGCAGTGATGTGATAGGCATCGCTGTTCATTCCGTAGCCGATCAACTCGGCGTAGATGCGCGCGCCGCGCTTCTTAGCGTGCTCGAACTCCTCCAGCACGACGACGCCCGCGCCCTCGCCGAGGACAAACCCGTCGCGATCCTTGTCGAACGGCCGGCTGGCTCTCGTCGGCTCGCCGTTGCGGAAGGACAGCGCTTTGGCCGCCGCGAACCCCGCGACGCCCAGCGGAGTGATCGCCGCTTCGGCGCCGCCCGCGACCATGACATCGGCGTCGCCCCGTTGAATCAAACGGAACGCATCCCCGATGCAGTGATTCCCGGTCGCGCACGCTGTGACGGCACAGGAGTTCGGCCCTTTGGCTCCGATCCGGATCGCCACCTGGCCTGACGCCAGGTTAATGATCGTCATAGGGATGAAGAACGGCGACACCCGGCTGGGTCCCTTCTCCTTGAGAACGCCGTGGTAGTGCTCGATGGATCCGAGGCCACCGATGCCGGAGCCGATATAGACGCCGACCTTGGTCGCCTCTTCGGGAGCGACCTTGAGCCCCGCGTCATCCACCGCCAGCTGGGCGGCGCCCACGGCATAGTGGATGAACGTGTCCATCTTCTTGATTTCTTTTTTCTCGATGAACTGAGCCGGATCGAAATCACGCACTTCACCCGCAATCTGCGCGTCGTATGCCGCGGGATCAAACTTGGTGATGCGCCCGATGCCGGATTGCCCGGCACACAGCGCCGCCCACGTCTTTTCCACACCGGTGCCCAACGGAGTGACCAGTCCCAGACCGGTCACGACGATGCGTCGTGTCGTTCGCTCAGTCATGCCGTCCCTGACCGCTTAGGATTTTTCCTTGATGTAGTCGAGCGCTTTGCCGACTGTGAGAATCTTTTCCGCATCCTCGTCGGGGATTTCGATCTCGAATTCCTCTTCAAGCGCCATCACGAGCTCGACGGTATCGAGCGAATCGGCGCCCAGATCTTCCACGAACGAGGCCTCGGGCGTCACTTCGTCTTCTTCGACGCCGAGTTGCTCGGCAATAATCTTCTTCACACGTTCTTCAACGGTTGCCATCGATCTGCCATCCTCCTTCCCCAACGTGACCGCATCCGGACTGCAGCATGGGGATGTGCTGCAGGGTGTGTACTCGCTTCTCTCTGACTATCTAAGCCATCAACATCCCGCCGTTGACGTGCAGGACGTGGCCGGTAATATACGCCGCGTCGTCGGACACGAGAAACCGTACGGCCGCCGCGATGTCGGCCGGAGTCCCGAGCCGGCCAAGCGGAATCTGCTTCTGGAGCGTCTCCTTCACATCGGCCGGCAACCCGTGGGTCATCGCGGTATCGATGAACCCCGGCGCAACCGCATTCACTGTGACGTTGCGGCTCGCATACTCGCGGCCGACGGTCTTCGTGAACCCGATCACCGCGGCCTTCGAGGCGGAGTAATTCGCCTGCCCGGCATTGCCCATTACACCGACGATCGAGGCGATATTGACGATACGACCATACCGTTGCTTGGTCATCGGCTGCAAGACCGCCTTGGTGCAGTTGAACGTGCCGTTCAGATTCACCTGCATCACCAGGTTCCAATCCTCTTCCTTCATGCGCACCAGCAAGCCATCGCGCGTGATGCCGGCGTTGTTGACGAGAATATCGACCTTCCCCCAGGCCTTCATCACCTGCTCGACCATGGCCTTGGTGTCGTTCGCGTCCGCAACGTTCACCTTCACATTGAGCGCCTTGCGCCCGACGGCTTCCACCGCCTTGACCGTTTCCGTCGACCGGCTCGGATCAAGATCCGCCACCACGATATCGGCGCCGGCTTGTGCCAACGTTTCCGCGATGGCCCGTCCGATGCCTTGGGCCGCGCCCGTCACAATCGCCACTCGTCCCTGCAATGACATGCCCCTGTCCTTCGTTAATCGTGATCCAATGCGACGCTATGCGGCGCGGAGCGCCTGCACCGTCGCGTCCAACGACTTGGGATCGTGGACGTTCAACAACTTCGCATCCGGCAGAATTCGTTTGATCAAACCGGTCAGCACCGTGCCCGGACCGATTTCGACGAACGTCGTCACGCCGAGCTTGGCCATCGCCTGCACCGAATCTTCCCACAACACGGACGAGGGCAGCTGGCGGACGAGCGACGGCTGAATCTCGGCGCCTCGACTGATGGGCTTGGCTTCGGCGTTGTTGATGAGCGGCATCTTGAGATCGTGCCACTGCACCGCCGCCAGATCTTTGGACAGCCGGTCCGCGGCCACCTGCATCAACGGGGTATGCACCGGCACGCTCACCGGCAGAGGAATGGCCTTCTTGCACCCCTTGCCTTTGGCCAACTCGATCGCCCGTTCGACGGCGGCTTTTTCCCCGGCGATTACGACCTGGCCGGGCGAATTGAAATTCGCTGCGGCCACGACACCCGCCGCGGAGGCTTCTCGGCACACGTCCCGGACGACGTCCGCATTCAACCCCAGCAGCGCCGCAACCTGGCCCGTCCCCGGCGCCACGGCTTCGGACATGTAGCGGCCACGTTTCTGCACCAACCCCACCGCGTCACGAAAGGAGACGCCGCCGGCCGCGACCAACGCAGAATATTCGCCGAGACTATGACCGGCCACGGCCAACGGCGTGAGGCCCGCCGAGTCCAACGTCCGCAAGGCGGCGATGCTGCTCACCAGCAAAGCCGGTTGCGTGTGCTCGGTCAAATTCAACCGCTCCGCTGGGCCGTCGAAACACAAGGCGGCGCTGTCGTACCCCAGCACGGTCGAGGCTTCGTCATAGACCGCCTTAAGGGTGGGAAAGGCCTCGTAGAGGGCTTTCCCCATGCCGACTGACTGCGAGCCTTGTCCTGGAAAGACAAATCCGATTCCGGAACTCATAAGGGGTTAGATATCTTAGAATTTAGCTGGAATGTCAACGGGAAAAGTTTTCGGATTCCGCTGCGCGGGCATGCCTGCGGCTACCATCGGATCAACGCCGACGCCCAGGTGAGTCCCGCACCGAAAGCCCCGAGCATGACGAGCGACCCGTCATGAATCCGTCCAGACCGCACAGCTTCGTCCAACGCGATCCCGATCGAGGCAGCGGATGTATTACCGTATCGATCCAGATTGAGCATGATTTTGTCTTTGGCCAATCCGAGTCGATCGGACACGGCGTTGAGAATGCGCACGTTCGCTTGATGCGGCACGTATAGATCGAGCGCTTCGATCGGGAGCTGATTCGCCGTCAAGGTTTCGCGCGCGATTTCCTCGAGCGTCCGGACCGCAACTTTAAACGTTTCATTGCCCTTCATCTTGATGTACTGCATCCGCTCCGCTACGACTTTTTCCGACGGCGGCTGACGGGATCCCCCGCCGGGCACGGCGATCAGATCGCACAAGGTGCCGTCGGACCGCAGATGCGTGGAGAGGATGCCCCGCGTCCCGTCGCTGGCGCTGACGACCGCCGCGCCGGCGCCGTCGCCGAAAAGAATGCAGGTATTGCGATCCGTCCAATCGGTGATGGCCGACATCACTTCGGAGCCAATCACCAGCACGTGCCGCATGCCGGTACGCACATAAGCATCCGCCATCGACAGCGCATAGACGAATCCGCAGCAGGCAGCGGCCATGTCGCAGGCCGCTGCTTTCGTGGCCCCGAGCCGATGCTGGACGAGACAGGCTGTCGCGGGCAACGGATAATCGCCCGTACAGGTGGCAAGGAGAATCAGATCGAGATCGGCGGCAGCAATGCCGGCCGCTTCCAAGGCCCGCCGACCGGCCTCCACAGCAAGATCCGAGCAGGCTTCACCCGTGGCTGCGATATGCCGTTCACGGATGCCGGTGCGCTCGCGGATCCACTCATCGGACGTGGCGACCATGCGCTCCAGATCCGCGTTGGTCATGACCCGGGCGGGCGCATACGATCCGGTTCCGGTAATCCGCGCCTTCATGCGGAGGGCTCCGCCGGCGGCGTTGCCAGACTTTCTTCGATGTCGCGCTGGATGAGTTCGTGCACCCGCCCTTCGGCCATGCCCTTGGCGCGCCGGATGGCGTTCTTGATCGCTTTGGCCGACGACCGGCCATGGCAGATCATCGTGATACCGTTGACGCCGAGCAACGGCGCCCCGCCGAACTCGGCATAGTCGATCCGCCGTTTGAGATTGAGCAGCGGACCAGCGATGAGGGGATAGGCGAGCCGCCCCAACCAGGAACCGGAGATTTCCTTGAGCAGCAATTTCTTGATGGTATCGGCAACGCCCTCGGAGATTTTCAGCGCCACATTTCCGATGAACCCGTCACAGACGACGACGTCCGCCGTGCCGCTGTAGACGTCGCGTCCCTCGACGTTGCCGATGAAATTCAATTGACTGGCCTTCAGCAGTTTGAATGCTTCCTTCGTGACTTCGTTGCCCTTGCTGTCTTCTTCACCGATGCTCAAGAGACCGACGCGAGGATTCGGTTTCCGGAAGAGATGTTTGCCGTACTCGTTGCCCATCAGGCCGAATTGTTCCAGGTGCTTGGCCGTGCAATCGACGTTGGCACCCACATCCAGCATGATGGCTTCGCCCGTCAGGGTGGGCAGGCTCGTCGCAATCGCCGGCCGCTCGACCCCTTTCGTCAGACCGAGAACGAAGAATGCGGACACCATGCTCGCACCCGTATTCCCCGGGCTCACGACAGCGCCCGCCTCTCCGCTCTTGACCAGTTCGGTGGCGATCCAGATCGACGAATCACGTTTCTTGCGGGCGACGGCAGCGGGCGACTCGTGCATTTCGACGACCTGCGGTGCATGCCGGATCGAAATGCGTGGGTCCGTCGCGCCGAGACGCGCACATTCCTGTTTCAACGTCGTCTCGTCGCCGACGAGCACGACGTCGACATCCAGTTCTTTGGCGGCCTGGACGGCACCCTCGATACAGGGTGCGGGACCATGGTCCCCCCCCATCGCGTCGAGCGCGATCTTCATGCGGGATGATGTGCTCAAGATTGGAGTCACCGGCTGAATACGCGTGGCACCCTACCGTTGGTAGCCGACGTGCCGAGAGCTTAGCGCAGACGCCCGAAATGCACAACAGGACCGAGCGAATCCGTCCGGCTCTGCGGGACGGATTCGCTCCGCATCGGACCGGATCAGGCCTCTTCGACCTGGATGACCGCTTTGCCCTTGTAGGTCCCGCAATTCAGGCAGGTGTAATGGGGCAACTTCAACTCGTGGCACTGCGGACACACGGACATGCCCGGAGGCGTCATCCGCAGTTTCTGAGTGCGGCGCTTGTCGCGGCGCGCACGCGAATGTTTATGTTTCGGATTTGGCATGGCAGCTCCTTCCCACGTTTTCCCACGTTCAAGGCGCGCCGGGCGACGGAGGCTCCGGCGTCACTTCGGTTCGGTTTTCACACTTCGCAGCACATGAAACGGATTGGTCGTCTGTTCCGCCGGGCATTGGCACGGCCCGTCGTTCAAATCTTTTCCGCAATGCGCGCACAGACCGGCACAGCCTTCGCTACAGAGCGGATGCATTGGCGCGGATAGAATGATCTGCTCCCGCAGCATCGGCGCCAATTCCAGATGATCGCCCTGATAGTGATAGATCTCGTCGTCGGGTTCCTCGACGTCGACATCGACCGGCTCGGCGGCCTTCTTCCGTTGCTCGCCCCGCTTGGCGGCGGGCGGCACGGGTTTGGGCTCCGGCTCGAAAACAACGCGCAGAGAAAACGCCAACGGCTCGGAGAATTCCTTGAGACAGCGCACACACTGCCGGACCGCGGTTCCCTCGATCACGCCCGTCACGCAGATCGTCTGCTCGACTTTGGTCAAGTCCAGCCCGACCGCGACCGGCCCATCGAGACGGGTATCCGCCTCCGTCAGATCAAGTTCATCGGCCGCCACATCACCGGTCAACGACAGGCCTTCCGGTGTAATGTCCGCCAGATGCGGTGTGAGCAAATCCATGGTGCTCGCCGGCGATGCGCCGTCCTCCCACCCTTTCATGCCGCCCGGTCTCGTCACGCCCGTTATCGCTCCTCGGCGAAGCTGATGAGCGCGATATGCCGGGCCCGCTTGATGGCGACGGTCAGCTCACGTTGATGGCCCATACAGTTGCCGGAAATCCGGCGCGGGACGATGCGTCCGCGCTCGGTGAGAAAATTGCGCAATAGCCCGGCATCCTTGAAATCGATCGGCGCCTTGTCTAAACAAAACCGACAGGGCCGCCGCCGTTGAAACAACCGCCCGCCGCCCCCGCCCTCGCGGCGATCGCCGCCTGCACTTCCGCTTCGTTCCATCACTGCCTCCTCATGCGTGTCGATTACGCGTGTTCGTCATACTCGTAGCTGGGTTCGTCCTGCACCGGCGGCTCGCCGCCGGCCATTGCCCCGCCGTCTTGGCGTTTGGGCATGAAGGTCACGGTCTGCGCCACGACTTCATGCTTGCTGCGCTTTTGACCGTCTTCGGTTTCCCAGCGGCGTTGCTGCAGCCGGCCTTCGACGATCGCGCCGTTGCCCTTGCTCAAATATTGGCCGCAATGCTCGGCCTGCTTGCCGAACACCACGATATCGATGAAACAGACTTCTTCCTTGAGTTCGTCACCCTGCTTGAACCGCCGGCTCACCGCGAGTCCGAAACTCGCAACTGGAGTCCCGCTCGGCGTGTACCGCAGCTCGGGATTCCTGGTCAGGTTCCCGATCAGGATGACTTTATTAAATCCGGCCACCGTCCGCCTCCTGAGCCGTCGCTTCAAGCGGACGTCGCGGGACCAGTTCCTTCTCCAGATGAATGGTCAGGAACTTGATGATGTTGTCCTCCAACCGATAGGCCCGCTCAAGCTCGCCAACCGTATTGTTCGGGGCGCGGAAATAGAAATAGGCGTAGGTCCCTTTCCGCTCACGGCGAACTTCGTAGGCCAACTTCTTCTTCCCCCAATTTTCCGACTTGATGAATTGTGCGCCGTTCTTGTCGGCGACGCCTTTCATCTTTTCAATGAGGGTAGCGGTCTCCTCATCGGAGACGGACGGACGAATAATGAACAGAGACTCGTAGAGCTCCATGCAGCGATCCTCCTGGACAAAGGCCCCCGATCAAGTCGGGAGCGAGGTGTAGGGCGCCATTATGACGCGATGAACGAGGGACGGTAGCACAGTGGGGAAGAGCCTGTCAATTGAACAGGTTATGGCCGTTCGCTCCAGGTGGCTACTTCCCGAACCAATAGACCAATTCAAACAAGTGGAGATCGACACCTCGGCTGTCCTTCCCGTACAACGTGGCGTCGGAATAGTGCTGGAAGTGATAGCCGGCTCCGAGGGGTCCTAGGAAGCGGCTGTTGATGCCGAAGGTCCAGACAAACTGAAACGGCCCACCGAAATTCTGCGGACCGAACTTATAGTCACTCAACAATCCGAATCCTCCGCCCACATCGATCGCCACCAACCCGTCTTTTCGGCCGAACCAGATGTCGAGCGGAAGGAACGTGACGACGGCATTCTCCTCCTTGGCACCCCTCAGCATGCCCGCCGATCCAAGAATTTTGGTCCCCAAAATCCACTCAGAAGCGATTTCCCGTTCCCACGGCAACCGGGCCGTGATCGCGACATCCGCCTGTTGAAATCTGATTCGTTGTTCCTCTCCGATCGGCGAGCCACCACTGACGCCGTAGCGCACGGCCAGCGTTTCCAGACCGAACTCGCCGGCCAGGAGCGATTCCGGCAGCCACGGGATTACGATGGCGACATAGCAGAGAAGGAAAAGCGCGGGCCTCCTTGGACTCCATCGTCGGTCAGGGCATTCCATTTACACACCCTCCTGCGTTTCGCCTGATCTCTCGCGGACGTTGAATTGGTTCATGGCGACGGATACGCCACGATGCACGAGACACTCCAGCGCATCGACGGCCCGCTCCAAGCACGAATCGTAGACCGCGCACTCGCTGTCAACGACCGGCTCCAGCACATAGTCTGCAGAGTCCTGGCCGGGCGCAGGCCGACCGATACCGATCTTGAGCCGGACAAACTGGGGCGTACCTAGCGCTTCAACCACCGACTTGATGCCGTTGTGCCCGCCATGCCCTCCGCCAAGCTTGATCCGCAAGCGGCCCGGCTCAAGATCCAAATCGTCGTGAATGAGAATGAGATGGTCGGGGGAAAGCTTGAACTCGCGCAGGAGGCCCTTCAAGGGAGGGCCGCTCAGATTCATCCAATCCAACAGGCCAGCCAGCTCAATGAGTTCCGATCCGAGCCGCCCGGATCCTCGTTGGGCTGTGCCACGAGAGGCGAGGCGAATCGACCATCGAGCGGCCGCCCGCTCGATGGCCCACATGCCGATATTGTGACGGGTCTGGGCGTACGCTTTGCCGGGATTGCCCAACCCTACAATGAGATGCACCGCTACTTCTTCTTTTCAGCTTCCTTCTTCTCAGCCTTGGGGGCTTCCTTGCCGGCCTCTTTCTTTTCACCGGCCTTCGCTTCTCCACCCGCCGCCGCAGCACCGGCCTTGGCAGGCTCCGCACCTTCTACGGCTTCCTTGCCCTTGGCCATCACTTCGGGCTCGGTTGCTCCAGCGCCGGCCGTAAGCAAGGCTTCTAGCTTGGCGTCGGAGATCGGCGCCGCGACGCTGACTACCATCGAATCGGGGTCATCGAGGAAACGGATGCCTTCCCGTTTGGCAATTTCTTTCAGATGGACGCCCTGACCGATCGCCAACGCCGAGGCATCGACGTCGATTTGATCCGGCAACACCGCCGGTAAACACTCGATGTGCAATTCACGCATATTGTGGTGCAGCACGCCGCCTTCCTTCACGCCGGCAGGGATGCTACCCGTCACATGGACCGGCACCTTGACGCGAATCGGCTTATCCATGGAGATTTCGAACAAGTCCGCATGTAGGACACTGCCGGTGATGGGATCGACCTGATAGTCGCGCAATAGTGCGGTGCGATTGGCCTTCGTTTTGGCCCCGTTCACGGTCAGCGAAATCAACGCCGAGCTGCCCGCGTGCGATTTGAGAATCTTGACCAGTTCGTCGGGGTTGACGGTCAACAGAAGGCACTCGCCTTGCCCATAGAGAACCGCCGGCACTTTGCCGCTTCGCCGCAATTGGCGGGCAACGCCCTTGCCTGCCTGCTCACGCACCGTCACCGCTAAATCGAATTTCATGATGCTCCTCCGTCTCCCCTACGTCGATCTGGCTCCCGTATCACGGGAACTCAGGCAAATAATGAGCTGACTGACTCGTCTTCGTGAATACGCCGGATGGCTTCGCCTAACAGCGGCGCCACAGATAGTTGATGCAATTTGGGACAGATCTGCTCTTTCCCCCGCAATGGGATGCTGTTGGTCACGACCACCTGCGACAGGCAAGACTTCATCAGTCGGTCCAGCGCCGGGCCGGATAAGACCGCATGAGTGCAAGCAGTCCACACTTCCCGCGCACCCTTCTCTTTACACGCTTCGGCGCCTTGCACAATCGTGCCCGCAGTATCGATCATGTCGTCGAGCAAGAGGACGCTCTTCCCCTGCACATCTCCGATGATATTCATGATCTGCGCCTGATTGGGTCCCTCGCGCCGCTTGTCGATGATCGCGAGGTTCGCCTGCAACCGTTTGGCGAAAGCACGCGCCCGCTCGACACCGCCGGCGTCGGGAGACACGACGACCAGATCGGTCAATTTCTTTTTCGTGATGTAATCCAACAAGACCGGAAGAGCATAGAGATGGTCCACCGGCACGTTGAAGAATCCTTGGATTTGTCCGGCATGGAGATCCATAGTCAAGACACGGTCGGTGCCGGCCGTACTGATCAAATCCGCCACCAGTTTTGCCGAAATGGGCACCCGTGGCTGGTCTTTGCGATCCTGGCGGGCATATCCGAAGTACGGGAGGACAGCGGTGATACGGTTTGCCGACGACCGCTTGAGGGCATCGATGATGATCAACAGCTCCATCAACGAGTCGTTAACCGGCTGACACGTCGATTGCACGACAAAGACATCCGCTCCGCGTACGTTTTCTTCGACTTTGACGCGGATTTCCCCGTCGCTGAATGACGATACGGTGGCTTCGCCGAGTTTCTGCCCGAGATAACTACAGATTTCATGGGCAAGCGCAGGATTAGCGTTGCCAGAGAATATTTTCAGCTCTCTGTTCATGACAGGTGATTCTTCAGATGCGACGCGCTCTGTAACGTCCTGAAATCTTGTTCGAATACTACTTCCGGTGGGCGCTGGCGAGACACCATGCTCGCCACCTCGTTCGCTGCTCACTGCTGAGGGGGCCAACCAAGGGTGGGACTGTATCGGAAAGGTCGGGCGCTTGTCAACCGAATGGTCCCCCTGGCTACGCCTGATCAGCGTACGGCCAGAGGCCCTGAGCAGGTGGGGACCACGAACACTTTGAACTGGCGATCCCGCTCGAACGCCGCGGCAGCCAGACGGGCCTTTCCCTCGCCGCTAAAGAGTCCGAATACCGTCGCGCCACTACCTGAGAGAAGACCGATATCGGCTCCGTGATGGACGAGCGTGTCTTTGATTGCCTTTAAGGACGGATGTGCTCCGAAGACCGGAGGCTCGAAATCGTTCAGGGCCAACGCCGACACATCGTCCCAGGACAAGTGCCCCAGCCGTTCAATCGAGGCAAGCTGTCCTGAGAGGGATGGAACGTGGGGCCTCGTTGACGACAGCTCCTGATACGCCCACTTGGTTTCAACCGGGAACCCCGGATTCACAAGGACCACCCACTTGATACCGCTCAACGACACCGCTCTCACTTGTTCGCCGCGCCCAGCGACAATGGCGGTCGGAGCCTGAAAGAAAAATGGAACGTCGCTACCCAGCCGTTGACCGATATCCGTTAATCGATCGACCGACCATCCCAGATTCAGGAGGCGATTGATCCCGAGTATCGTGGCCGCGGCATCACTGCTGCCGCCACCCAGTCCGGCGCCCATAGGGATCCGCTTGGTCAGGTGAATTTCAAGCCCCACGGTGTACCCGGCGTGAGCCAACATCTCAGCCGCCGCCTTGTGTACCAGATTCGTTTTGTCAACACTGAGAGCGGGGAGGTCGCAGGTCAACCGCACCTCTCTATGATCAGCTGTACGGACGATCGACACCTCGTCTGCAAGCCCTACCGTCTGCATCAACGACCAGAGATTGTGATACCCGTCGGTCCGGCGATCAAGGACTCGGAGAATGAGATTAACTTTGGCAGGAGCGGAAACGGCGACCCTGGTGGGAACAGAGTTGCGAGATTCGTGGTCGGTATTAGTCACGGCCTCCTTTTATAGCATACTTCTCCAGCCGATAGCGGAACGAGCGCGTATTGAGACGCAACAGCCTAGCGGCTTTCTTCTTCACCCATTTAGACCGCTCCAACGCCTTCAGTAGCAGGTCCTTTTCTATACCATTGATCATACCTTCCAGGTCCAATCCATCCTCAGGCAAATCCGTCGGCACGCTTTGCTGCTGGGGAGATACCGAACGATGCAACCAGCCGCGGATATCGGTGTCGGAGACCGATCCACTAGTCGAAAACGCCACAACGCGCTCAATCAGGTTTTCTAATTCACGCACGTTGCCCCGCCATTCATGCCCGAGGAGCACATGCATGGCTTCAGGTGTCAGGGTCGGCGCCGACTTTCCGCTTTCCGCAGAGAATCGTTCGAGGAAATGCGTAACCAGGAGAGGGATGTCCCCTGAGCGAAGACGAAGAGGAGGCAGTCTGATGGGGATGACGTCTAAGCGATAGTAGAGATCCTCTCGAAACGAGCCGTCTGCAACAGCTTTTTCAAGATCCTTGTTGGTGGCGGCAATGATGCGCACATCGACTTTAATATCCTGACTGCCGCCGACCCGGCGAAATTCCCGCTCTTGAATCACACGCAGGAGTTTCACCTGAATCGTCGGCGTCGTATCGCCGATCTCATCGAGGAAGATCGTCCCGCCGTTAGCCACCTCAAATAGTCCGGCCTTGTTGGAAATGGCGCCGGTAAACGACCCCTTCATATGCCCGAACAGTTCACTCTCCAGGAGCGTCTCAGGCACTGCGCTGCAGTTGACCGCCACGAAGGGCATCGCGCTCCGAGCACTGTTGTAATGGATTGCCCGGGCCACCAATTCTTTCCCTGTACCGCTTTCTCCGCAAATCAAAACATTGCTCTTGGAATCCGCCACCTTCTTGACCACGTCGAACACTTTCTGCATCGCCTCGCTCTGTCCAACCAGTTGAGCGAACGAGGATTGGCTCGCCATTTCCCGCTTCAGCAGCATGTTCTCCGTCGTGAGCCGACGCTTTTCCAGGGCGTTGCGGATGATCAGCTGCACCTCGTCTACCTGGAACGGCTTGGTGAGGTAATCGTAGGCGCC
The DNA here is from genome assembly GCA_046350995.1 of Nitrospira sp. GTDB lineage: Bacteria > Nitrospirota > Nitrospiria > Nitrospirales > Nitrospiraceae > Nitrospira_D. The sequence continues at coordinate 75,838 of JAXLZJ010000013.1, read as the reverse complement.
CTGCTTCATGGCTTCGACGGCTGAATCCGCGGTGGCAAATGCAGTGATCAGCAGCACCACGGTCTCCGGCGACGTGGACTTGACGGCTTTCAGAACCTCCATCCCGTCGACTTTCGGCATGCGCAAGTCGGTAATGACGAGATCGAAGATTTCTTTCTGAATCTGCTCGATAGCTTCTTCCCCATCGGCAACACTGGTGACGGCATACCCCGCCCGCTTGAGCATGATGCTCAAGACCTCGCGCAAACTCTGTTCATCGTCGACGACTAGGATCTTTTCCACGGTTCCCTACCTTCGTGCCAAAGCCTCACGCCGACATCCACGGACCGAGGCAGACACACGACAAATCGAGAGCCCGATTGCTCGCGGCTCTCCACCTTAATCCACCCGCCGTGCAGATCGACGATTCGATGCACCGCCGCCAGCCCAAGACCGGACCCCTGCTTCTTCGTCGTGAAGAACGGCAGGAATATTTTGTCCAAGTTTTTCTTCGAAATTCCCTCGCCGGTATCCTGGAAAGCAATCTCGATCACATCCGCCTTTCGGCCAGCCACATCAATGGCCCGACAGCCGGTTGAAATGGCCAGTTGTCCCCCGTTTGGCATGGCATCGAACGCATTGGTGGCCAGATTCCAGAACACCTGCTTCATTTGATCTTGATCGACTTGCCCCAGCAACGAGCCCTGGGACATCGCGGTGCGGATGGTCACATTCGTTCTGGCTCGAGCTTCATGTTCCACCAGATCCAGCGTCTCAGCAAGAAGTTTGTTCAAATCGTGCTCGGCCAAATTCAGCGCGGGCGGACGGGCGTACTGGAGAAATTCCGTGATGATCGTATCCAGCCGCGTCGCTTCCCGTACCGCGATGTCCATTAGCCGCTGACTGGTTTCGTCGGCATGCAGATCTTTGCGCAACATCTGCATCGCACCGGCAAGCGCCCCGAGCGGATTGCGGATCTCATGAGCCATTCCAGCCGACATTTCCCCCAAGCTCGCGAGCCATTCCTTGCGCCGCATCTCCTCCTCGAGATCACGGATCTGGGTCAGATCTTTGAACACACCGACCAGTCCTGTCGCCCGCCCCTGCTCGTGCAGAGGAGACAAGGTCATGCCGAGAACCAATCGATTGCCGTCCGCCCGTTTACATTCGACCTCAAACCGCATGTTCGCAGGTTCTTCCCATTCCGCCTCGGACGGCTGACTGGGATGCCAGTTGAACACCTCTCGCCAAAGCCGGCCCCGAACCTGATCCAGCGAATATCCCGTTGCTTCCTGGGCAGCTGGGTTGAACGAGGTAATGCGGCCGGCTTCGTCGGCGGTAAACACACCGCTGCTGATGCTGTGCACAATATTTTCATGGAAGGCCTGCAGTCTGGTCAGACCCTGCTCTTTTTCCTTGAGTGAGTGATCCGCGCGCTGCAACTGATCGGCTAAGATGCCGCTGAGAAACCCCACCACCAGAAACGCCAGACTGTGTACACCGAATGTCTGCAACGCCTCCGGCGCACTCAGCCGGGTTTTCGGCAACCACCCCCACGTTTCCGCCAGCCCATACAATTGAATATTGGTCAGCAGCCCGAACAAAATCAGGCACAGACTCGCCGTCAACAAGCCCACCCGACGGCGCGGAACCAGACTGGCCAGCGTGACCGAGATGACGTACAACACGATAAACGGGCTTTCGATTCCACCCGTCCTTGCGATCAAGACCGTTTCTAGGAGGAAGTCGATCCCGATCTGCACCCATACAAATCGAACCAACGCCTCAGCTGCCGTGAGGTAACGAAGCGTGAGCGCGTAGGCGATGGTGACGACATACGTGAAGACGATCAGTGAGTAGAAGGTCTCAACCTGTTCGCCGCGAGTGACTTGAAAGGTCAGGGAAAGGCCGAGCAAAAGCGAAACGACAAGAACTCGGAGCCCGATCAGCCATTGGATACGTTCTTTTATGGCACCCACTAGAAGCGCTCCAGAGAGGAAACGACTTTCAATGTGAGAAATGTGAGATAGGAGGCGCAGGAAGGTTTTGACACATATGATTTGGCAATTTTCTCAATACCACAATGAATCTCTCTCGTCGCCCCAGGCTAGTGAGGCTGCATCGACAAGTTCCCTTGTCGATGCAGCCATCTAGGGGTGCACCTCGCCCAGCTACCCAATTGCAGAAGCCATAGAAAAGATAGGCAAATACATTGCCACAACAATAAACCCAATGATCACGCCCAAAAACACCATCATCATGGGCTCCAAAAGTGCTGTAAGACTGGCCACCGCCTGATCGACTTCTTCCTCATAAAAATCTGCGATCTTCCCCAACATGTTGTCGAGTGCGCCAGTCGATTCTCCCACGGCAATCATATGTGTAACCATTTTGGGGAAAGTTTCGCTCTTTGCCAGAGGATCTGAAATTGTCTTGCCCCCACTAATGCTCACACGAGCGTCCATCAGCGCACCTTCAATGACCTTGTTCCCTGCCGTCTTGGCACAAATACTCAACGCCTCGAGAAGCGGTACGCCACTCGATATCAAAGTCCCTAAAGTACGCGTAAATTTAGCAACGGACGCCTTGCGGACAAGATCTCCGAACACAGGAAGTTTTAGGAGTGTTCTATCGACCACTAACCTACCAGCCGGTGTTGCGTAATACCTTTTAAATAAAATCACTCCGCCAATAATCACCCCCAAGATGATATACCAACTTGACTGAACAAAGTTGCTCATATCGATGACAAGCTGAGTTGGACCAGGCAGCGCCATTTTCCCGCCTGACATTTCCTTAAACATCTTTTCGAATACGGGAATCACCCATATCATCAAGACCGTGATAACAATCGCTGCAATACCGATGATAGCGGCTGGATAGACCATCGCGCTCTTGATCTGGCCTTTCAACTTCATGGCCTTTTCAATGTGTTTCGATAGTCGCCCCATAATGGTATCCAACAATCCTCCTACTTCGCCTGCATGCACCATATTGACATACAGATCATCAAAAACTTTGGGATGTTTTTTGAGGGCATCGGAAAACGTGGATCCACCTTCTACTTGCACTTTGATTTCGCCAACTGCTTTCCTCAGGACGGCATTTTCCGATTGGGTGGAAAGAATTTCGAGACACTGAATCAATGGCAACCCAGCGTTGATCATCGTCCCGAACTGTCGGGTGAACACCACTAGGTCCTTATCTGTCAACCCACTGCCCAGGCTCAGCTTGAACGCCTCCTTGGCAGACTTCTCTTCAAGACTGGTGACGACGACATTCTGCTTACGCAGTTGATCGACCGCTTCTTCCCGGGTTTTGGCCGACAATTCTCCCTTTTTGACCGCTCCGGCTTTGCTCCGCCCAACATACGCAAACGTCGCCATAGGTGTGTCATCCTGTTGTGGCTCGGCAGAGCCGGTTAGTGATGAAAACGGGATTTTGACTACGGCGTGAGTCTATCGGGGGGTCGAAAACCTGTCAAAATAAATGCATTTTCCGTGGTGGAGTCAGACAGCGCGGGAACGAGAAACGCGGATTCAGGAGGGTACTGGTCAGACCGTCGATCCATCGGCGCTCACACGCCGATATCCGCGATAGAGGTAATGGAAACCGGAGGCCAGCGTGAACAGGACCATCACGATCAGCAACGGCAGGAGAACGCCGATCTTCATGCCCTGCCACGCCATCGACACAACCAGCACGACGTACGCGAGTTGGAAAAGCGTGGTGCCCTTGCCCCAAAAGGTTGGGGAGATGTCGATGGAGGAATTCGTCACGTGGGCGACTACCGTCCCCAACATCAAGATGACATCCCGGCTCACGACCAGGATGACCACCCAGGACGGCACTAGATGGAGAACCGCGAGCGTCAGAAACGCGGAGGTCAACAGCAATTTGTCGGCGAGTGGATCAAGGATCTCGCCGAGCTTCGTTCGTTGATCGGTCAATCGAGCGACGAGACCGTCTAATGCATCCGTTACCCCCGCACAGACCAACGCGACGAGCGCCGCCCCATATCGCCCATAGGTCATGAATCCGACGAAAACCGGGATGAGGAGAATGCGCAAGATCGTCAAACTATTCGGGATATTCATGAAGCGATGCGCGTCTCCGAGGGTAACCCGGCGCCATCTTAGGGAGAGGTTTTTAGACTTGTCAACGCGGTTGCAGTCGGGCGGCCGCCCGCCTATAATCCCACTCCGCCATCTCTGTTGGACTCGGAGGACGTCATGAGTGCATTGCCGTTGATGCTGAAGAAAGAAGGGCTCGTCGAGAAACATCAAGTGGAGGGCGTAGACCCCAGCGATCGGTACTTCAGCCGAGCTATCCTCATCCACCGGAGCAGCACCGGCTATTCCGCCAAAGTCATGTACGAAGCCCTGACCGTCCAAGGCGGCGTCCACTCCACCATCGGAGCAGCCGTTCGCGAGGTCATCGAGAAGTTACAGGGAATGGGATTCTCACGGATGCGGACCAGACCGAATTTCCGCGGTACCCGTTATCTTGCCGAAAAGGAAACCTGGGTGGAATACCAGGATCCCGCCTAAGATCGATTCTGATATTCCCGGTAAATCAATTCGTGAATCAGCGGGCGGAAGGTTTTGATCCGCTCGTTTTTCCTCGTCGGATGAACCCGATTCGACAGCAGTACCATTTCCAACTCGCACTTCGGATCGATCCAAATCGACGTTCCCGTATAGCCCAGATGTCCGAACGAGGCCTCGGAGATGAAGCGGCCGCCTGACGAAGGCGGAGAAGGTGTGTCCCACCCGAGCGCCCAACTCGCTCCCGGAATCGTCCGCTGCCGTTCCGTGAATTCCTTTACCAGCCCGCAATCTAGGAACGAATCACGGTGCTGACGGGCTTGAAGCCACGCGCCGGTGACAGCCAGAACCCCCTCCACCGATCCAAACAACCCGGCATGCCCCGCCACACCGCCCAAAGAGGCGGCATTCTCATCATGAACCTCACCACACAACAAGCGCCCTCGCCATGAATCGATCTCGGTAGGGGCAACCCCGATTCCACGGTCGGCAGCGCACGCGAGAAAGGTCTGCCGATCCTCGGCCGGAACAAATTCGAGTGTCTCCGCGTGGGCAGCACGGGCAATCCGCTCTAAGAAAACCCGGTCGAGCGGCCGGGCGCCACAGCGCGTCACGACCATCCCCAACAGCATAAAGCCCAAGTCACTGTAGAGACTCCGCGCTCCCCGCTCGTAGATCAACGGCTCGGCTCCGATCATCTCCAGAAACGAAACATTCGCAGCAGCCCGGTTCCTCTCCGATGCCGGCAGGACACCTGCCTGACTCACGCGTTCGTAGTACCCGCGCCAGCCGGGAAGCCCCGAACAATGGGTGAGGAGATGCCAGAGAGTGGCGGTTCCGATCGGACGGCCGGTCAGTTCCGGCAAATAGACATCCACACGCTCGTGCAGCCGGCAGCGACCTTCTTGAATCAGCAGGACGATTGCCGTGACTGTAGATAGCGGCTTAGTGAGAGAAGCGAGATCGTAGATAGTGCGGCGATCGACCGCCTGGGCGGACTGCTCACTCGAGATTCGACCGGCTGCATAGATGTCAGGTTGCTCCCCTCTGTGTCGCACCGCCAGAACCGCGCCCGGGAAGACGCCATCGGTCACAGCCTGATCGAGGGCCACTTGAATGACTGACGCGAGGGGCATGGCCAGTATTTCACACAGGTGAGTGATTCGCCATCGCTACGCGATAGGGGGCGCACGAGGGACTATTGAGCGGGCACGGTGGATGAAACGTGCAGCAGGGCTATCGGGTCGGACTCGATTCGCCTTCCATCTTCTCCTCCGGCACAGCCCCGCTGTCTTGATAGGCTTCGGTTGCCTCGACATCCAACATCCGCTCGAAGGTATGCAACGTCGCCCGCATACGCTCGACCATCAGTAGGCGTTGCTTCTGGAGCTGCGACAAATCCCGCTGCGTTTCCCCCAGCTCTACCCGCGCCTGACGAATGATCTCGCCCGCCTTCAGTTCCGCCTCTTTGACGATCAGTTCCGCATCGCGCTGTGCGCTGCGCTTCACATCGTCCGCCAACGACTGCGCCGACACCAGCGTATTCGACAGTGTCATCTCCGTCCGCTTCAACTCGGACACCTGTTGTTCCGCCGTCGCGAGCCGCTCCCGCAACATAGCGTTGTCCCGGTTCAGCGATTCAACCGTCTGCGCCAGCTCCTCCAGAAAGCGGTTCACTTCTTCCCGGTCGTAGCCGCGGAGCTTCGTGCGAAAGACCATCTGCTGAATGTCGAGCGGCGTGATCTTCATAGTTGCCCCCATTCGTTCAATCAGTTCATGCGCATCGCGAGATCTTTTAGAGACTGCACCACCGCAAACTGGAGAAATGTGAGAATCAGAATGGCAATGATCGGCGACAGGTCGATCCCCATGCGCCAGCCTATCCACCGACGAATCGGTGCGAGCACCGGCTCCGTCGCGCGATCCAGAAACTGCACGATCAGATTCCAAGGATCCGGGTTCACCCAGGAGATGAGCGCCCGGGCGATAATGATCCACATATACAACCACAGCACATAGTCGAGCACGGTCGCGGCCCCCAGCAAGACATTGCGAAACACGAACATCAGCGCCCCAGCTCCTGTGATCGTTTGGTTGCCGCTTCGATCGCATCGATCAACGTCGCGCGCAGGCCGCCCGTTTCCAGCCGGTGAAGCCCGGCGATCGTCGTCCCCCCAGGCGAGGCCACCTTGTCTTTGAGCCGCGCCGGATGCTCGCCGGTCTCCAGCACCATGCGCGCCGCGCCCAAGACAGTTTGCGCCGCCAGCAATTCCGCCGTGGCCCGCGGCAACCCCATTTTGACTCCGCCGTCCGCCATGGCTTCGATCGCCAGAAACACATACGCCGGCCCACTACCGCTCAACCCCGTCACCGCGTCCATGAGCCGCTCTTCGACCACCACAACTTTTCCGACCGACTCGAAGAGAGTTTTCGCGACCTGCCGATCCTGCTCCGAAATCCCGGCTCCCATAGCCAAGGCCGTCATCCCGGCCCGCACCATGGCCGGGGTGTTCGGCATGGCGCGCACGATTCGCTCGTGTCCACCGCAGCCGGCGGCAATCGTCTTAATTGGAACCCCCGCCGCAACCGACACGACCAACGTACGCCGCAGACCAGTTTCGATCTCGCCCATGACCCGGTCGAGAAGCTGCGGCTTCACGGCCAATACGATGACGTCGGCCCATTCTGCTGCTTCGCGATTGGCATCGCTGACACGAACTCCATAGAGCCGTTTGAGCGCATCCCGACGGTCTGCGACCGGATCTGTCGCCCAGATCTGATCGGCGCGGCAACAGTTGGTCGCAACGAGCCCGGCGATCAACGCTTCGGCCATCTGGCCGCCGCCGATGAACGCCAGCTTCTGCGTCAGCGTCGAGCTAGACATGCCGAGCTCCGAAAATTGCCGTCCCCACCCGCACCAGCGTTGCGCCTTCCTCGATCGCCACTTCGTAGTCGTGCGACATGCCCATCGAAAGTTCACTCATCTCCACTGAAGCCATCCCCTTGGCCTCGATCGCATCCCGAAGCTCACGGAGTCGACGAAAGTACGGCCGCGCCTGTTCTGCATCCTCCGTCGGAGGAGGAATCGCCATCAATCCTCGAATGCGAAGATGGGCCAGCCGATTGAGCGACTCGAGGCGGGTCATCAGACCCTCGGGAACAAACCCCGCCTTGCTGGCCTCGCCCCCGATATTCAGTTCCAGCAAGACCGCCTGGGTCACTCCTGCGGCTGCCGCCCTCCGGTCGATCTCTTCCGCCAACTCGATCGAATCCACCGAGTGAATGAGGGTAAACCGTCCGATCGCGTCCCGTACCTTCCGGCGCTGGAGTTGACCGATGAAATGCCATTCGACCGCCGCATCCTGGAGCAGCGCGATCTTTGCGAGGGCTTCCTGCATCCGGTTCTCGCCCAGGATCCGGAGCCCCGCGGCAATCCCGTCACGAATCCGCTCGGCCGGAACCGTCTTGGTCGCGGCCACGAGCCGGACCGAATTGGCGTGGCGGCCTGCCCGCTCCGCCGCCCGGCGCATTCCGTCCACCACTGCCTGCACCCGTCGGGCAACCGCTTCCTGTGTTTCCTGCTCTGTCATCGTGCCGACGTCAGCCTCGCATGAAACGGCGAGGTGTAACTGGGCGCTATTCTAACGGAAGCCCCGTTGAATTGGCAGTACCAGTGGCATTAGCGCTCCGGCGTCAACCCGATCGCGCTCACCATCGTACCGATCACTTTCCCTTCGCGCCGATACGAGAAGAATAGGTCGTCGTGACAGATCGTGCACAGATTGACGCTCGTCACATGATCTGGGGCGATGCCACAATCCTGAACCTGTCGCCGGATCAGGGTCTTCAGATCGAGCCGCGCCTTGCCTCCCCGATGGTCGCGCAATACGGCCTCCCACCAGACGAATCGCTGGCGGACCTGATCGAGCACCGGCTCATCCACCTCATAGCAACAGACCCCGGCGGACGGACCGATACTCACCCGAAGCTGCTCCACGTCGGCGCCGAATCGTGTGCGCATCAACTCCATCGTCTTGGGCACGATGCCGGCCACGGCGCCGCGCCAACCAGCATGAATCGCCGCGACGACCCGCCGCCCCGCGTCGTGGACGAGCACCGGGACACAATCGGCGGTCCGCACCGCGACCATCGTGCCAGGTTGATCAGTCACCAACGCATCCCAGCCGCCCTCGAACCGGTCCGTTTCGTTCACTGGACGATCTACGACCAGCGCATCGGTCCCGTGGACCTGCTTGACAGACAGCAACAAAGGCGCCCGCCGTCCTGCCACTCGCATTGGTGCACCGGTGCCGAGCTGCAGTTGCGCGGCATGCCCTCTGGTTCCGAAAAAGTGCCGGACCCCGCTTCCCGCGGAGGCGAAGGCCGGCACCGTAATGACGGACGTCGTAGCCATGAGTCATCGCTCAGCCTGTGAGGCCGGGCTCAGTCGACCTGCTTCCGGAGGAACGTCGGCACATCCCACTCGTCCTCCGCCACAAGAGCCCGTTCGATAGCCTCCCGCGCATCGCTCCGCTGGCGGAGGAACGTCGGACGGTCCAGATCCTTCATCGGGCGATCGGCCGTCGCCACGGCGGCGCTCACTCCGACTCCGGCCAGCACCGGCTGCATGGGCTTCGGCGCACGAGCCGGCGTCCGATCCACGTTCGCCGCCACGGACATCGGCTCTTCTTCCATCTCGAACCCGGTGGCGATGACAGTCACCACTAAGTCGTCGCCCATATCGGGATTGATGACCTGTCCTACGATAATGTTCGCTTCCGGATCAGCCGTCTGCTGGATGATCGAGGCCGCTTCCTCGATTTCATGCAACGACATACTCGGTCCGCCGGTGATGTTGAGCAACACACCGCGTGCCCCCTGGACACTCCCCTCTTCCAGCAAGGGGCTGCAAATCGCCTTTTGCGCCGCTTCGATCGCCCGGTTGGTTCCGCGGGCGATGCCCATACCCATGACCGCGCGACCGGTGTGCGACATGACCGTCCGCACGTCGGCAAAGTCCACATTCACGTGGCCGGTCGTCGTGATGACGTCGGCGATGCCTTGAATGGCCTGACGCAGCACATCGTCGGCCACCTTGAACGCTTCGAGCAATGGGGTGGACTTGTCGACGATACCCAAGAGGCGCTGATTCGGGATCACCAGCAGCGTGTCGACGTGCCGGCGGAGATCCTTGATGCCCTCTTCGGCATGTTTGTGGCGACGCTGGCCCTCGTACTGGAACGGCTTCGTCACGACGCCCACCGTCAGGATGCCCTGTTCCCGCGCGATGCTGGCGACGATCGGCGCGGCGCCCGTGCCGGTCCCGCCGCCCATCCCCGCGGTCACGAACACCATGTCCGCGCCTTCCAAACATTCGCGGATATGGTCTTTGCTCTCCAGTGCGGCATCCTTGCCGATTTCCGGCTTGGCCCCGGCGCCCAATCCTCTGGTTCGCTCAGGTCCGAGTTGAATCTTATAAGGCGCGAGCGACCGATCCAGCGCCTGCAGATCGGTATTGGCCGCGATGAAATCGACGCGGGCCAAGCCCGAGCCGATCATCGTGTTCACCGCGTTGCAGCCCGCCCCGCCGACGCCGATGACCTTGATCCGGACCGGCAACAGCACATCTTCCTGGAATGAGAACATCGGGACACCTCCTCACCTGTGATCGCGGAGCGGCCCCATGCCGCGCGCGAAAGTTTAGAACACTTCCAACACTCGCTTTGTCCAGCCGAACATTTTGGCCCATGGGCCGCCGTTGCGCAGGCCGGCCGTTTCCAATTCGTCGGCATGTTTCTGGGCGTGGAGCAATAGCCCGACGCCGGTTGCATGCCCCGGATTGCTGACGATATCCCGCAAGCCGCCGATGCCCGACGGCGTACCGCGCCGGGCCGGCAGATTCAGCACTTTCTCCGCGGCGTCCGGCATCCCTTCGAGTAGCGACGTGCCGCCCGTCAGCACCACGCCAGCGCCCAACATGCCTTCGTAGCCGGCGCGCGCGATTTCGCGGCGCACCAGATCGAACATCTCCTCGACGCGAGGCTCCAGAATCTCGGCGATATCGCGGCGCGAGAATGTCCGCGCGGGCCGGTCGCCAACCGACGGAACCTCCACCGACTCATGGCCGGTCACCAATTCCGTCCGGGCGATGCCGTACTGCATCTTGATTTTTTCCGCCTCGGTTTGGGACGTGAGCAACCCGATCGCGAGATCCTTCGTCAGATTCTGTCCGCCGATCGGCAGCACGGCCGAATGGCGGATGCTGCCGTCGAGGAAGATCGCCAGATCGGTGGTGCCCCCGCCCATATCGACCATGGCCACACCCAGGTCGCGTTCTTCCTGGCTGAGCACAGCTTCGCTCGACGCGAGCGGCTGCAACACGATGTCGACGACGTCGAGGCCCGCGCGGTTCACGCTCTTGATGATGTTCTGCGCGGAGGTTACTGCGCCGGTGATTACGTGCACATTGACTTCGAGCCGGTTCCCCGAGAGCCCGAGGGGTTCGCGGACGCCTTCCTGGCCATCCACCATAAATTCGCGCGGCAACACGTGCAGAATCCGACGCTCGTGCGGAATGACCGCCAACGTGCGGGCGCTCTCGATCGCGCGATGAATGTCCTCGCGCGTCACTTCGGCCTTCTTCAGCGCCACGACGCCTTTACAGTTCTCCGCGGAGATATGACTGCCCGCAATCCCGGTGTACACGGAGTTGATTTGAACGGCAGCCATCAGTTCCGCCTCTTCGACCGCTTTTTTGATCGACTCCACCGTGCTCTCGATGTCGACGACTACGCCTTTCCGCAGACCGCGGGACGGACTGGCGCCGACGCCGATGATGTTCAGCGTGCCCCCGTCCGTCACCTCCGCCACGATGGCGGAAATTTTGGTGGTTCCGATATCCAGCCCCACAAGGATTTGATCCCGTTTCGGCACCGCGATCACCCCCTTTCACGCACGATCACACGGTTTTCGTACCGCAGATCCACTTCATTCGCGCCACGCCCTTGGCCGTCGAACGTCAAGGTCTTGAGCGAGGGCTTCACCCGTTGAAACCGATCCCATTGTTCGCTCACCGGCTCTTCGCCGAATTGGAATTGCACGCCCCGCACCGACGCGACCAGATTGGCCGGATTCGCCGCGTTCACTTGCAGTCGTCCGTCGAACGTATGCCCCACCAGCCTGGCCAACTCGATGCCGGCCTTCACGGCCTGCCGAGCGGCGGGCTCCTCCCGCATCAGCTCCCGCTGATCGATCCCCGTCACCATCGGGAGGGTCCCGTCGTCGTTCTGGCCCAGCCGCATCAACACGTGTCCGTCTTCGTCACTCAAGAAATTGTCCACGCCCGCATGGATGATTGCCGCCGGCTTCCGCTCGACGATGGTGATCCGCAACTCATGAAACGGCACCCGCGCGATCGTCGCTTCCTTCACCCAGGGATGACTCTCCAGCCGTTCTTTCAATGTGGCGCTGACGACCTGATACAGCGGCAACCCCGGCTTGAGCGCCAACCGATCCATCAGTTCCTGACGGCCGACGTTGTGCAACCCGTCGATCGTGACGGTCTTGATCTCCAACACCCGCTGTAACAGCGGCCCGGAGGACTTCACCCCGAGCAGTGCCGCCCATCCGATTACCGCCGCCGCCACGGCCATCATGCTCCACCGAAACACCCGCTTTCCGGTTGTCAGCCAATATGTGCGGCGCACGGTTCGCTCTTGCACGGCGGCCTGGCCGGCACGCGTCCCTTTCCACTGATTTTTCCGGGGCCCGATGTGCGTGGCCGACTGTCGTCGTCTTCTCAACCAACGTTTCATACGGGCGATCCTTTACGAACACTCGCCATCCGCGTGGCGCGGTCCAGCGCGGACTGGAGAATCCGTTCAACCAACGAATCGTAATCGATACCGGCTTTCCCGGCGGCCATCGGCAGCAGACTCGTCTCCGTCATGCCGGGTACCGTGTTGATCTCCAGCATGTAGGGCTTCCCCCGTGGGGTGATCCGGAAATCGACACGCGCCGCGCCTTCGCAACCCAATGCCTGGTACGTGCGACGGCCATACTCGGCGATCTGTTTCGAGACCCGTGCCGGCAACGGAGCAGGACAGAGATATTGCGTCTTGCCCTTTTGATACTTCGCGGAGAAATCGTAGAAGCCGTCCGGTGCGACGATTTCAACAACCGGCAGGACAGTGACCTGTCCCGACGGGCCACCCAGAATGGACACGGTCGTCTCGTGACCCGGAATGTAGGCTTCGACCATAGCATCCGGATCGTGCTGATGCGCCAGCGCCAAGGCTTCACGCCATTGAGCCGGCTGGCGCAAAATCGTGACCCCAACCGTCGATCCTTGTGATGCCGGCTTCACCACGACCGGCAATTTCAGTTTCGCGGACGCGAGCACTTTCGCAAGCGACGGCCGTTCTCCACGATGGATCAACGTCCCAGCCGGCACCGGCACCCCGACGGATGCCGCCATCGTCTTGGTCGTCACCTTGTGCATCCCGATGGCGCTCGCCTGGACGCCCGAGCCGGTATAGGGAATCCCCAGCGTCTCCAAGAATCCCTGCATCGTGCCGTCTTCTCCGCCGGGCCCGTGCAGCGCGAGAAAAGCAATCTCCACCTGATGCCGCGCGAGATCCTGCGCGAGCGTCGGGCCGACATCGATCGCCACGGCGCAATAGCCCCGCCGCAGTAAGGATTGGTGCACCGCCTGACCGGTCCGCAACGACACATCGCGTTCGGTCGACTGCCCGCCCATCAACACGCCGATCCGGGCTTCTGTGAGAATCTTCCGCTCAGCCATATCGCTCCCGTACTAGGCCTGCCCGACCACCTTCAGTTCCATTTCCAAGGTCACGCCGGTCTTCCGCACCACCGCCGCTCGAACTTTACGGACCAACGCGAGCACATCCTTGGCGCTGGCGGCACCCTGGTTCACGATGAAATTTGCGTGCTTTTCCGACACCTTCGCATCTCCGACCTGCAACCCTTTCAACCCCGCCGACTCGATCACCCGCCCGGCCGAGTCCTTCGGGGGATTCTTGAACACGCACCCGGCGCTCGGCATCGTGAGCGGCTGGGTGTCCTTGCGATAGCGAAGATAGTCTTTGACGACTTGCTCGATCTCGGCACGGACGCCTTTGCGCAGTTGCAGCCACACCCCGACGACGATGCCTTTCGGCAACCCCGCGTGGCGGTACGCGAAGGGGATCTGCGCGGCCGGCAGATCCACGATCTCGCCGGTCATCGTCACCATGCGCACGGCTTTCACGGCATCTTTCATTTCGCCGAGCCTGGTCCCCGCGTTCATCACCACACAGCCTCCGACCGTCCCAGGAATTCCGGCCGCCCATTCGAGACCGGCCAACGACCGGCGCACGGCATATCCGATCACCGTCGGCATCCCTGCCCCGCCTTCTGCGTACAAGACGTCGCCCGGTTCCTCTCTGATCGCCCGCAACGTGCCAAGACTGACCACGATCCCGCGAATCCCGCGGTCGCGGATGAGCAGATTCGTCCCGCCCACCACGAAGATCGGCACACGCTTGGCCTTGGCCTGACGGACCAGCCGTTGCACATCCTCCACGTCAGCCGGCTCCACGAGCACGTCGGCCGGACCGCCGATCTTGAACGACGTGTACGGACCCAGAGGCGCATCGAACACTACCCGGCCTCGCAGTCCGGCCACTGCGGCTTCCACGCCTGTCGTCCGGACCTTCGCTCGTCCACGTGCAACGACCTTCTTTCGCACGGCGGCAGCCGTCATCACGTCATGAACCCGACGCCAACGCGGCCAACAGCTCGGGACCCGCCTTCCAAATATCCCCGGCGCCCAGCGTGATCACGAGGTCGCCGGCTTTCAGTTGGGGCTGCACCTGCGTGACCAATTCGGCCTTCCGCTCCACGAAGGTGACGGATGGGTGGCCTGCTGCACGGATGGCCTCGGCCAGTTTGGCACCGGACACGCCGGAAATCGGTTGCTCGCCCGCGGCATAGATCTCGGTGACAAAGAGCTGATCCGCATCCGTGAAGGCCCGGGCGAAATCGTCGATCAAATCTCTCGTTCTCGTATAGCGGTGCGGCTGGAAAAGGACGACCAGCCGACGGTCACTCCACCCTTGCTTGGCGGCGGCCAACGTCGCTTTAATTTCGGTCGGGTGATGGCCATAGTCGTCGACCACCATTACGCCGCCCGCTTCACCCCGGTGGTGAAATCGCCGCTCGACCCCCGTAAATGCGACCAAGGCCTTCCGAATCAGATCCGTCGGCACATCGAGCTCGACTCCGATCGCGATAGCCGCCAGCGCATTCGTCACGTTGTGAATGCCCGGTACCGAGAGGCGGAAGGGGCCCAGGTTCCGGCCCCGGAAGAACGCACGGAATTCCGACCCGCCTTGTTTGGCGACAACGTCGGTGGCGCGAAAATCCGGTGTGAACCCGTCCCGCTCATACAACCCATAGGTGTGAAAGCGTTTCACGATCCGCGGGAACAAGGCCCGGAGCCGCTCGTCGTCGGAGCACAATACAGCCAAGCCGTAGAACGGCACCTTGTTGATAAATTCGAGGAAGCTGTCGCTGATCCGCTCCATGCTGCCGTAATGATCCAGGTGTTCCCGATCCAGATTCGTGACGGCCACGATCGTCGGTGACAGCCGCAGGAACGAGCCGTCGCTCTCGTCGGCTTCGGCAACGAGCAATTCACCGCGCCCCAGCCGAGCATGACTGCCCAGCGCATTCACCTTCCCGCCGATCACCATCGTCGGATCCAAGCCACCCTGCGCCAACACATTGGCGACCATGGACGTCGTCGTCGTTTTGCCGTGGGCGCCCGCGATCGCCACGCCGAACTTCAAGCGCATCAACTCGGCCAGCATCTCGGCCCGCGGGATCACCGGCACCAGCTTGGCTTTGGCGGCGAGCACTTCGGGGTTCTGCGCCGATACGGCCGATGAAATCACCACGACCTGCGCGTCGCCGACGTTCGATTCCTGATGGCCGATGAAAATCTTCCCGCCCAACTCCTCCAGCCGCCGCGTCGTGTCGGATGCCTGCAGATCGGACCCGGTGACCTTGTAGCCCATCGTCAGCAGGACCTCCGCGATCCCGCTCATGCCCGCGCCCCCGATTCCCACCAGATGAATCTGTTGTGTTTTGCGGAACATCGTCATACGCCTCGCTCCTGACAGGCCCGCCGCCGGTCGCTGCGGCTGTGTGCGGGCCGTGACAACATTAGACTCCTGTCGCTCCAACAGTGCGGTGGATGTCATGGTTCACCCCCATGAGTGCGTAGCATTCGCGGACGATCGTCTCGGCCGCATCGATTCGCCTCATACTCCGACTCTGCGTCTGCATCGCGCGCAACCGGTCCGGGCTCGACAAAATTCCCACGATCGCGTCGACCAATTGCGCACCGTTCAACGACGGCTGCGGCAGCACCACCGCCCCCCCCGCTGATTCCATCGCGCGCGCGTTCTTCATTTGGTGGTCATAGATCGAGGTCGGCAGCGGGATCAGAATCGCCGGCTTCCCGCAGGCGGTCAGCTCCGCGATCGTCATCGCGCCGGAACGCGCGACCACGAGATCCGCCGCCCGCAACACCGTCGGCATGTCATACAGAAACGGCACGATCTCCGCCGCGACGCCGGCCTGACGATAGGCATCTACAACCCGTGCGTGATCGGCTTCGCCGGTCTGATGTGTGATCACAAGATGCGGGCAACGACGGACCAGTTCGGGCAGCGCCTCGATGACCGCACTGTTGACCGCTTTCGCGCCTTGGCTGCCGCCGAAAATCAGCAGCCGTTGAGCATCGGCACGCACCACATCGTTGACACCGAGCGCGTCGAGGAAATTCCGGCGGATCGGGGTGCCGACCACTCGGACTTTGGCCCGCGCGAATTTCTCCGCCGCCGACTCGAAAGCCAGAAACACCCGCTGGGCCAGCGGCCCGACGGCGATGTTCGCCATCCCCGGATAGGCGTTGGGTTCAAGAATCACCCGCGCGATCCCTTTCAAGGCGGCGGCGCAGAGGATCGTCGGACTCGTGTACCCGCCGACGCCGATCACGAGATCAGCCCGACGGCGCGACAGGATCCGCCACGACTGCCACAATCCGATCGGCAGCGAGAGAAGTCCGCGCAGCGCTTCGCCCAGGCCCTTGCCCATAACCGGCTTCGCCGTGATCAATTCCAGGGGAAATCCTTCGTGCGCCAGCACCTTCGACTCGATTCCTTTGGTCGTCCCCACAAACACGATGGTCGCAGCCGAATCACGGCGGAGAAACTCGCGGGCCAATGCCACCGCCGGGTACAGATGGCCTCCCGTCCCTCCTGCCGCAATCACGATCGTCATCGGCGCTTCGGCCCTCCGCGCCCGCCCCTCGCTCCGGCTTCCTCCCGGCCCGCTTGACGGTCTCGAGAAATGTTCAACAGAATCCCCACGCCCAACAGACTGATCACCAACGACGATCCGCCGTAACTGACGAACGGGAGCGTGAGCCCTTTCGTCGGCGCCAATCCCGTCACCACCGCCGCATTCACCAGCGCCTGCACCCCGATCAGGAGCGTGATTCCCATGCCCAGATAGCGGCCGAAGGGCATACGTGCCCGGGTGGCGATCTGAAACCCGCGGATTACGAACAGGGCGAAGAGCAAGACGATCGCGGCCGTGCCCACGAGTCCCAATTCCTCCCCCACCAACGCCAGGACGAAGTCCGTATGAGCCTCCGGCAGAAAGAAGAGCTTCTGCTTCCCCTCGCCCAATCCGACTCCGAAAGGCCCGCCGCTGCCGAAGGCGAGAAACGACTGAGTGATCTGGAATCCCGCGTCCGACGCGTCCTTCCACGGCGCCAGAAAAGTCATCAGCCGCTGGCGGCGATAGCTCGACCCGAGGACGAGCACCAAAACGACGGGCACTGCGCACAAGGCCAGCATCCCCAGATGTTTCAGTTGCGCTCCGCCCAGGAACAGCAACCCCACCGTCACCAATCCGATAACCACCACCGTTCCCAGATCCGGCTCCAGCAGCACCAGACCGCTCAAGACCCCGATCACCCCCAGCACGGGCAGCAGGCCGGATGTGAACGACGTGATCCGGTCCTCCTTCTTCGTCAGATAGGCCGCGACGTAGATCACGGAGACGAGCTTGATCATTTCGGCCGGCTGGATCGAAATCGGGCCGAGGCGCAGCCATCGCCGCGCTCCCTTCGCCGCTACCCCCAGCGAGGGAATTAACACCATGATCAGCAACACCGCCATCCCACCCAGCAGCGGAATCGACAACCGTTTCCACCAGACGTAGTCGACGCGCGACGCGAGGTGCAGGAGCAAGAAGCCGAAGGTCAGCCACGCCAGTTGGCGCTTGAGGAAGTAGCCGGAGTCGTGAAAGCGGTTCCCCGCCACCACGGCGCTCGCGCTGAACACCATCACCAGCCCCACCAGCGACAGGATCATGGTGACGAACAACAACGTGTGGTCCATCGGCACCCGCTTCGCGGGCCGGGGACTCGTCGTGGGCCACGGCAATGCCAGGGTCCCTGCGGCTCTCTGTGACATCGTCCAGTCTCAAGTCTCCTCTGCCTTGCCCGATTACGCCGGCAAGGATTGCACCAGGGCTTTGAACTGCCGCCCGCGGTCTTGATAATCCGCAAACATGTCGAAACTCGCGCAGGCCGGCGACATCAAGACGACATCGCCCGATTGCGCTCCGGCCGCCGCCGCCTGAACCGCCTCCTTCAGCGAACCGGCACGGATCGTCGAGGGATGGCTGGGCACCGCCTGTGCGATCAACGGCGTCGCTTCCCCGATGAGAATCAGTCCCTTCACCCGTTGACGGATCGCCGGCGCGAGGCGGGAGAAATCTCCCCCTTTGTCGCGTCCACCCGCGATGAGCCAGATGGGCTGATCGATACTCTCCAACGCCTTGAGCGTGGCATCGACGTTCGTCCCTTTCGAATCGTTCACGAACCGGACACCCCTCCGCTCGCGGACGATTTCCAGCGCGTGCTCGAGTCCGGGGAACGTCCGTAGAACCTGCCGCACGGCATCAAGCGAACACCCGCTGAGCAGCGCGTAGGTCGATGCGGCCATCACGTTCTCCACGTTGTGGCTGCCGATGATGCGGATGTCCTGACGGCGGCAAATTTCCTGACTGATCCCCGACACCGTCGTCATGATCCGGTCGCCGTCCAGGTACGTCCCGCCGGTCAGATCGGACGGCAGCCCCCCCTGCCTGGTGAAGCCGAGGACCCGCGCCTTCACCCCGTGCCGGAGCGTGGCGACCCGCTGATCGTCGAGATTGAAAAGGGCGTAGTCCGTCGGTTTCTGATTTTCGAAAATGCGGCGTTTGGCCGCGACATATTCGTCGATCGAGTCGTACCGGTCCTGATGGTCGACCGTCACGTTGAGGATCGCCGCGATCCAGGGATGGAACGTTTCGACGGTTTCCAATTGAAAACTGGAGACTTCCACCACAAGAAAATCGAAAGGGCTCGCCGCGCCTTGTTGGGAGGCCGACCACGACTGCATCGCCGCCTCGCTCAAGGCGGTGCCGAGATTGCCGCCGACAAACGCGCGCTTCCCGCTCTCCTGCAACATTTTGCCGATCAGGGTCACGGTCGTGCTCTTCCCGTTCGTCCCGGTCAGCGCGAGCATCGGCGCCGACACAAACCGCGACGCCAGTTCCAATTCGCTGATGACCTTCACGCCGCGCCGCCGCACCCGCTCCAGCGCATCGAGTCGATAGGGGACCCCGGGACTGATGACGACGAGGTCCGCGGTCTCCAGAGCGGTCTCGTAGGTGCGTCCGACCGTCACCCCGATCCGCGCTTCATCCAACTGCGGCAGGACGGATCCCAATTCGGCCCGCTCCTTCCGGTCGGCGACCGTCACCCTCGCGCCGGCGGCCTGCAGCAACCGGGCGGCCGCCACCCCGCTACGGGCGAGACCGACGACGGTGACGTTCAGATCCTTCCATTCCATAAGAGAGACGCTCACCATTGCCTTACCGCAGTTTCAACGTGCTCAAGCTCAACAAGGCCAACAAGATGGCGATGATCCAAAGCCGGACCACCACCTTCGGCTCTTCCCACCCCTTCATCTCGAAGTGATGGTGAATCGGCGCCATCAGGAAAATGCGCTTGCCGCGCGACTTGTACGACAACACCTGAAATATGACCGAGACCGCCTCGATCACGAACACGCCGCCGACCATCAAGAGCAGCAGTTCGTGCTTGCTGATCACCGCGACGGTCCCCAGCGCCGCCCCGAGCGGCAAGGAGCCGACGTCGCCCATGAAGACCGTGGCCGGATAGGTGTTGAACCAGAGGAAGCCGAGGCTCGATCCGAGAATGGCCGCGGTAAACACGGCGATCTCGCCGGCGTTTTCGATGTGCGGGATTAGCAGGTAGTCGGACATCAGACGATGCCCCGCGACGTAGGCCACGATCGTATAGGCCAAGGCGGTGATCATCACGGGGCCGATCGCCAGTCCGTCGAGCCCGTCGGTCAAATTGACGGCATTCGAACTCCCGACGATCACGAGCACGGCGAACACGATGTAGAACCAGCCGAGATCCGGCATGAAGTTCTTGAAGAACGGCACGCTCAGTTTCGTCGAATAGCCCGGCAGGAAGTACAACGTGATCGCGATCGCCAGCGCGACGGCCACCTGCGCGACGAACTTCTGTTTGGCGTTGAGGCCCTTGGACTGCGCCTTGATGAACTTGAGGTAGTCGTCCGCAAACCCGATCGCACCGAACCCGACCGTCGCCCCCAACACGAGCCAGACGTAGACCTTGGTGATGTCGGCCCAGAGCAGGGTCGAGATGACAACCGCGAAGATGATGAGCAAGCCGCCCATCGTAGGAGTGCCGCTCTTCGCCAGATGTCGCTTAGGCCCGTCGTCCCTCACCTGTTGGCCGAGCTTAATCTCCTGGAGTTTCTTGATGAGCCAGGGAGCCAGGACGAACGCGATGAGAAACGCCGTCACCGCCGCGTAGATGATGCGGAAGCTCTGATAGCGAAAAACGTTCAGGAACGAGAACTGATTGTGCAGCGGGTAGAGCCAATTATAGAGCATAGATCTGCCACGACTGCGCCGGGGGCCACCGGCGCTAATACCTTCGTTGCCCCGAGATTGTTACGACGCCTTGCGGGCGGCGCGCTTCGCCCCCTGCAATGCGCTGACCACTTGTTCCATCTTCATGCCGCGCGACGCTTTCACCAAAACTACGTCGCCCGACGACACCATCGCCTTGACTGCAGACGCCGCAGCGACCGCGTCCGGAAGCTCCATGATCGCGGCGCGATCCATCCCGGCCCGCCGCGCGCCTTCCGCCAGGCTACGTCCCAGCTCGCCGCAGACGATCAGATGCGACACGTGTTGCTGCGCAATGAACCCGCCGACTTCCTCATGCATCCGGACGGCGCCCGGTCCAAGCTCCAACATATCGCCCAGCACCGCCACGGTCTTGTGTCCGGTTCCCGATTGCGCGAGGAGCTGTACCGCCGCCTTCATCGACGCGGGATTGGCGTTATAGCAATCGTTGATGATGCGCACGCCGTGGCTCACCACAACCTGCGACCGCATCGCGGCCGGACGGAAGCGGGACAACCCTTGCGCGATCACCGCGCCGGAGACGCCCAGCACGACGCCAACCGCCGCCGCCGCAAGCGCGTTGGTGACGTTGTGCGAGCCCTGCACCCGGATCCGAACGATCGTGTGGCGGACTTTGCCCGGCAACACGAGCCGAAAAATGGTGCCGTCCCGTCCGTCCGACTTTTCCTGCAGTGCCTGCACATCGGCCTTGGCTGAATATCCGAACGACACCACCCTGCAACGGGCGCGGGCGGCCAGGTAGTCAAAATACGGATCGTCGGCATTCAAAACCACCGCCCCGTCCGCCGGCAGCAGATCGAGCAACTCGGCCTTCGCCTGCGCCGATCCTTCCATGCTGCCGAAAAACTCCAGGTGGTCCGGTCCGATGTTCGTGATGATGCCGATCGTCGGTCGCGCGATTTCGCAGAGACGCGTCGTCTGTCCGACGTTGTCCACGCCCATCTCGATCACGGCGGCTTCGTGACGGCCCGTGAGCCGAAACAGGGTCTGCGGCACGCCGATGCGATTGTTCAAATTCCCTTCGGTCTTCAAGACCCGCCACCGCTGCCCCATCACGCTGGCGACCATTTCCTTCGTCGTCGTCTTGCCGTTGCTGCCCGTGACGGCCACGAGCGGGATCGCGAAGCGGCTGCGGTGGTGCGTGGCCAGTTGTTGATACGCGAACAGCGGATCGCGCACACCCAGAATGAACGGCGGCGACGTTTTCGATCCGGTCTTCGCGACCGCGGGCGGGATCACGTAACTGTCGTGCACGATCGCCCCAACAGCGCCCTTGGAGAGGGCGGTCGCCACATAATCGTGCCCGTCGAACCGGTCGCCTTTCATGGCGACGAATAAATCCCCCGGCTTGATCGACCGTGTATCCAGACTGAGCTGGCGGATGCGCTGGCGGGGCCAGCGCGCGGCGTCACCGGACAACATCTTCACGCTGATGACTTCCCGCAATTCTTCGCCGGTCAAGAGAGGCATGGTCGTTCCATTCCGTAGCATAGGCTTGGCTGCATCACGCGCACGTCGTCAGTTGCCGGATGGCATCGCGCGCGACCTCACGATCATCGAAGTGCACCTTCTGCGTGCCGAGAATCTGGTAATCCTCGTGTCCCTTCCCCGCAATCAACACCATATCGCCCGGACGGGCTTCCCGCACCGCAGCGCCGATCGCCTCCCGGCGGTCTTCGACCTTGCGGTACTGCACATGCGGTCTGGCTCGCAAGGCCTCTTTCACGCCGACTTCGACTTCGTCGAGAATCGACTGGGGGTTCTCGGTACGCGGGTTGTCCGACGTCAGCACGACCACATCGCTGTATTGGACGGCGGCGCGGCCCATCTTGGGACGCTTGCCGCGATCGCGGTCTCCGCCGCACCCGAACACGGTGATGATCCGTCCCGCCTTCAACGCCTGCGCGGCCGACAACAACCGTACGAGCGCATCTTCGGTATGGGCATAGTCCACCACCACGGTGAACGACTGACCCGCCTGCACCCGCTCGAATCGACCCGGCACATTGGTGACGTGCGTCACCGCCTCCCGGACCTGCTCGGTCGTGGCACCCTCGTGAAGCGCGACGCCGATGGCCGCCAACATGTTGTAAACGTTGTGCTCGCCGACGAGATGACTGTCGACGGCGAAGGTTCCCGCCGGGGTGGCGGCGGTGAAGGTCGTCCCGTCGAGCGACAGCCGCACCTGTTCGGCCCGGATATCTGCCTTACTTGCGATACCGTAGGTCCAGACCGGCGCCGGACAGAGAGAAGCAATGCGAACTCCGCTGGCGTCATCGCTGTTGACGATCGCGCGCTTATTCGGCTTGGCGGTTCCAGTCAGGCCGGTGAAGAGCCGCAGCTTGGCCCGAAAGTACTCTTCCATCGTTTTATGAAAGTCGAGATGGTCCTGCGTGAGATTCGAAAATACCGCCACATCATATTCACAGCCGCTCGTCCGATCCTGCGCCAGGGCATGCGACGAGACTTCCATTACCGCCGCCGTACATCCACCGTCGACCATCCGCTTGAGCAGCTGTTGCAACTCCAACGCACCGGGGGTCGTATGCGAGGCCGGAATCACCTCATTGCCAATCTGATACGCCACGGTCCCGATCAGGCCGACGCGTTTCCCGACGGCTTCCAACAACGCCTTGCAGACATAGGTGGTCGTGGTTTTTCCGTTCGTGCCCGTCACGCCGATCATTCGCAGCCGCAACGACGGATCGCCGTAGAATCGGCTTCCCAGAAGCCCTAACGCATTTCGCGAGTCCGCAACCCGGACTACCGGACGGTCGATCCCGGAGACCGACTCTTGCACCACCAACGCAGACGCGCCGCCCGTCAGGGCTTGCGGAATATAGCGATGTCCGTCGACGTGCTCGCCCTTTACGGCTACGAAGACGCTGCCCGTGCGGACCGCTCTCGAATCGTCAGTGACAGCCGCCAGTTCGACTCCGAGGTCGCCACGTCGCTCGACCACCTCGACGGTTCCGCGCAAAGCTTCGATCAAACGTTCCAACGTCATCGCGGATCTATCCTTATTCACCTACCGACGGCTCGGCGCCATCGCCAGCTTCACCGGCTCGTTGGTCGACACCCCAAGGTAGTTCAACACCTGCTCGCCCACCCGGCGGAAGACCGGGGCTGCGACCGTACCGCCCCACGCCTCTCCCTGCGGCTCATCGATCACGACGATCATGGCCAGTCTCGGATTGTCCGCCGGCACGAATCCGACGAACGACCCCACGAACTGCGTGGTCGAGTAGGCGCCGGTGCGCGGATCAATTTTCTGCGCGGTGCCGGTTTTCCCGGCCACACGGAATCCGGGAATCGCGGCTTTGGTGCCTGTTCCGTTCGTCACGACTCCTTCAAGAATCGACGTGACCGTCCGCGCAGTTTCCGGCGACACCACGCGTCGCTTCACCTGGGGGAGAAACTCGCGCAGCACCTTTCCCTGGGCATCCCGCATTTCGGATACGGCATACGGCTTCATCAACACCCCGCCGTTGGCAAGGGCTGCCACGGCCGTGACCATTTGCATCGGCGTGACACCGATCTCCTGCCCCATCGAGATGGACGCCAACGACCGACGGCCCCACTCACGGGGATTCTTGAGCAGCCCTCCCGCTTCCCCGGGCAGATCGATGTCCGTTTTCTGACCGAACCCGAAGGCCTGCAAATAGCGATAGAGTCGTTGCTCGCCGAGCGCCATGCCGGTTTTGGCGGCGCCGATGTTGCTGGACTTCTCGATCACCTGCGCGAACGTGACCCATCCCAACTTTTCGTGATCGTGGATGGTGGTATTGGCGATGACCATCTTGCCGTTTTCGCCGTACACCATTGAATTCGGCTTCATGACTTTTTCTTCCAACGCCGCAGCCGCCACGATGGCCTTCATCGTCGAACCCGGCTCGTACGCATCGGTCAGCGCCCGATTCCGCCAGCGGTCCGGCGTCAACCCGGCCACGGCGTTCGGATCGAAGCGGGGACTGATGGCCAGCGCGAGCAACTGGCCGGTCTGAGGGTCAAGCACGATAACCGTGCCGGCTTTAGCTCGGGCTTTTGCCACGGCCTCGTCGAGTTCTTTTTCCGCGATGTATTGAACGACTTCATCGATCGCGAGAGTCAGGCTATGCCCGGGAGCCGGACTCTGCTCTGCGAGTCCCTTGGGAAACACCGTCCGCCCCAGCGCATCCCGCTGCAACACGGCAACTCGCTTCTCGCCGTGCAACTGCGATTCATACCGGCGCTCGATTCCTTCCAGTCCCTCGCCATCCATTCCGGCAAAACCGAGCACATGCGCGAGCAACGGTCCCTTCGGATAGAACCGCCGCCCTTCCATCACCACTCCGATCCCGTCCATCGGCATCCGCTCCAGCCGGTGCCCTTGTTCAGGATCCAATTTCCTCGCCAGCCACACGAAACTACGGTCCTGGCGCAGCTTCTTTTCCAACTCGTCTGTACGGACATGAAGGACGGGAGAGAGATGCCGCGCGGTCTTGGACGGACTATCCAGCGCGGTCGGAATTCCGAAGACCGACGGCACTTCCATATTCATCGCCAGCACCTTGCCGTGCCGATCCATAATCGTGCCCCGGGCGCCTTCCAGGGAGACAGTTTTCTGATGTTGACGGTCCGCCTTCACGGTCAGTTCCGCCGCCTGCAGCACCTGCAGCGTCACAAGCCGGAACAGCACGACGGCAAACCCGCAGAGCAACACCAGCAGCAATGCGTACCGCCGACCCCGTGAGGGAGAACCGTTCACTAGCGCCTCCCGCTCACCAACTCATTTCTGGCGATTCGAACTTCCGGATCGATCACCGGACTTGCAGGCGAATCTTTCTGTTTCGCCTGCACCATCACCACCTGACCGGGTTGAGGCAGACTCATCCCAAATTTTTCCGATGCGACCTTGGCGATGCGATCCGGCGAACTCAGTGCGGAGAACTTGACGCGCAATTCGTCCCGCTCCCGCTCCAACGCCACCTTGTCGTGCTTCAACCGTTCGATCTGATAGCCAAGCCGAACCATGTCCACCCGTTCCCACACAAACACGAACACGAGACACAACCCCACCACCATCGCCAGCATCTTCATAGGACACACTCCTGCGGCAGACGTTCCGCCACGCGCAATTTCGCGCTTCGCGCCCGAGGATTCGCCTCGCACTCGACATCGGTCGGCAGTTGAGGTTTTTTCGTCAGGACCGAAACCCGCCGCTCCACCGCGTTCGACAGAGCACGGAAGGTCTGCTTCACGATCCGATCTTCCAACGAATGGAAGGAAATGACCGCGATGCGACCGCCGGGGCGCAACATGTCCACTCCGTCGCGAAGCGCGGGCTCAAGCACCTCCAACTCGCGATTGACCGCGATGCGAAGCGCCTGAAAGGTCCGCGTCGCGAAATGGATCCGCCCATGCCGATATCCCGCCGGTACCGCTCCTCTGATGACGGCCACGAGTTCGCCGGTCGTTCCCAGCGGCTTCACACTCCGCGCACGCACAATGGCCCGTGCAATACGCCGGGAGAACCGCTCTTCTCCATAATGGAAAATCGTGTCGGCCAATTCGGACTCGGGCATCTGATTGACCAGATCGGCGGCACTCCGGCCCGACGTCTGATCCATGCGCATATCGAGAGGTCCGTCGGTTTGAAAACTGAACCCCCTGCGGGAATCATCCAACTGCGGCGACGACACACCGAGATCCAGCAGGATCCCGTCGACACTCGAAATGTTGACGCTGTGAAGCAACCGATTCACGTCGGCGAAATTCCCCTTCAGCAACACGACGCGCTGGCCGAATCTGCCAAGCCGAGAACGGGCATACGCCAGGGCCTCATCGTCTTGGTCGATCCCGACGAGCACACCGTCGCTTCCCATTTGCTGGAGCAAGAAATCGGCATGCCCACCATATCCCACCGTTGCATCAACAAGGATCGCTGAACGATCCGGCCTCAGCCAAAAACTGCACTCTTTCAGCAAAACCGACCGGTGCTTTTCAGCATCAGAAATATTTCTATTTCCACTTACATCCACTTTTACCCACCCAGGCGCGGAGTATACTCCCGCCAAGATCATTGTCAATAGCAAATTCATGCACTTATGAGGTTTTTATTTCATCCCGCCATTCTTGGCGAAAATGGGCCTCTGTAGCCATCTTGAAGCCCGTATACCCTGCCAACAGACCAATTAAGAGGGATAGCAAATGGAGGTACGCGGGAAATCGAGTGAGCCCAGTTGCCACTCAGGACAACCTGGTTAGGCAGATTGGCCTCGCGGCCTCGAAAAGGCTGGTCAGATCAGAGCCATGGGCTCAAGATAGCTTTTCGGCTTTCGTTGACAAGCACGCATGTCGGGCCGAAAATGCCTTTATGAGCTTCTTCCCGAACACTGACTCGACCAGCCGGTATCTTTGTTCCGTACTCTTCTTGGCAGGCCTCTTGATCGGTGCCACGGCAGATCCGCCAACGGCGGATGCGGCATCGACGCTCTACTGGTGCCCTGACCGAAAAGCCGATCAACAATATTCTGCGAAACCGGGACCGGGCTGCAGCCCGCTGGCCGAATCAAAAGCTCCCGCAACAGATTCAGATGATCGGTCACTTGCGCCGGAACGGGAATCGAAAAACTTCAAGATCGACAATCTTCAGCACGACGTGTCTGAATTTCTCACTCGATACAGACACTTTCTCGATTGCTGCAAGACCGATCTGAGTGAACTTCGCCAGGTAGAGGAATTAGGCAACGAGGTGGGAGATTTGTTGCTGTCCGTCCAAGCACAGATGTCCAACCACTCGCTGGCATCCCGCGGCGTGATGCTTCGAGAAATGATTCCGCCAGTAGCCAAAGCCCGGGCGGATCTCCGGACCTTGCGCGCCAAGCTGGAACAAATCGGTGACTCGATGCGGCAGCACGAAAGCGCCGATCTGGAACAGGCCGGCCGGGAAGCGCAAACCATTCGTACGCTACAAGACTCCATCGATCGCGATATCATCGCGCCCAACTTGCCCGGTGGCCCTAAGACCGGCGCCGCCATCGGTTCCGCACCGACCGCAGGAAGCGACATCGGCAAAACTCCAAAAACCGGAGCAGCCATTGGAAGCGAGGGGAAAACCGGGCAGGACATCGGCGCGTCGCCGCGAAGTGGGGGAGACATCGGCGGCTCCGGCCCCTCCGGATTTGCCATCGGCAACACCGGACGCGCGGGACCGTCTATCGGCGAGTCGGATTTGAACAGCGAAAATTCCTCCAACGTCGGCTCGTCGCTGCAACGGTCGTCGGTAGGGTCAAGCCTCTCCGATTCATCGATCGGATCGAGCCTGGGTTCCTCCTCGATCGGATCGAGCCTGCAAGACACCTCAGTGGGATCGTCGTTCGGCGGATCGTCGGTGGGGTCGAGCCTGCAGAACCGCGGCACCGGCCGCTAGTTCGTGGCCACCACGGGAGGCATCACCTTCCACGTCTCTCCAGCATCCTGACTGCGATACAATCCACTCCCATTGGTACCGGCGTAAAACAACTTCGGATCGTACTGGCTCTGCACAATCGACCGCACATTCGTCGTCGCAAAACCGTTGTTCAGCGTCTTCCACGTCACCCCGCCGTCTTCACTACGATGGACACCGTCCCGCCCAGTCAGATAGACGACGCCTTTCCGGGTCCTGTCCAACACCATGCCGATGATCATCTGATCCGCCAGTGATTCCGCGATGCGCGCCCAGGATTTCGCGCCGTCGGTGGATTTGTACAAACCGGCCAGCGTCGCCGCATAGACCGTCTCCGACTCGAACGCATCGACCTGAATTGCCGTCACATTCAACGCACGCGACGACTTCACCAATTCGGGCGGCACCAAGCCGTTGTTCACCTTCTCCCAATGGCCCGCCTGATCAACGGATTTATACACACCGCCACTCGTTCCGGCGTAGAGAGTCGCGGGTCGCGTCGGGTCCATGCCCAGCGAGACCACCATCAGCACTTCTTTCATGCCCTCCATCCGTTTCGTCCAACTATCCCCGGCGTTCTTCGACTCGAACACCCCCATCGTCGTCGCCGCGAAGAGATGCGTATTGTCCGCCGGATCGAAGACGAACTGATTCACCACCGAGGAGATCGTCGCATCATCCAAGCCGGATCGTTGCGACACCCAGCGCTGCCCGCCGTCGTAACTCTTGTAGACCGCGTCGCCCTTCGTCCCCGCGTACACCGTCGCCGGATAGGCCGGGTCCACCGCCATGCAGATCACGCGCGAATGGCTCATCCCACGCGAGAGATTCGCCCACGTCTGCCCGCCGTCGCGCGTTTTATAAATATAGTCGTTCGTCGCAACATAAATGAGGTCCGGGTTCTTCGGATGGAGCTGAATGACGACGATGGGATCGCTGCGATTGCAGCCGACGAGGGAAAGCACAAGGAGGAGCAGGAACCCGATCCGTTTCATGCGCTCCGCAGAATTCACGCTGATAGGGATGACCGTGCGGCTATCGAAAATTAGTGAATTGGAGATCGACCTCAAAATCTTTGCCCTTCAGCAAAGCGATCGCCGACTGCAATTCATCCTTGCTCTTGCTGAGCACTCGCACCTGCTCGCCCTGAATCTGACCCTGGACTTTCAACTTCGAATCTTTGATCGCCTTCGTAATTTCCTTCGCCTTCTCAGACGTGAGCCCGCTTTGAATCTTGGCCACCTGCCGCACCGTCCCGCTCAAGGCCGGCTCCACGGTCCCGTAGTCGAAGGCCTTCAACGACACCCCGCGTTTCACGCACTTCGCCTTGATGATCTCCTGCACCGCCTTGAGCTTGTACTCGTCGTCGGAGACCACCACCAACTCCTTCTCTTTTTCCTTCAGCGTAATCTCCGTCTTCGAGTCTTTGAAATCAAACCGCTGCTTGATCTCCTTCGTCGCCTGATCCAGCGCATTCTTCAATTCCTGCACATTCACTTCCGACACCACATCGAACGAAAACTGATCAGCCACGATCACCTCCTTCTCCTATTTCCATCGCAAGGGTGGCTTGGTTGATCCTCGAATGCGCGCGTCGAACGAGGGCCTTCTGAGGCCGCGCGTTCCGCGAGCAGGAGGACAACCAAGCCGCCCTCAACAGCATCCTCCGCCATGCGGCAGTTTGAAACACCGGTGCTCCTCAGAACTGGCAACCGCAGTCTGCGTCCGTCCCGCCGTCCCGCCCCCCGCCAGCACCACTACTTCACTGCTCGTAAACGGCTTCTTCAGCACCACATAGCCATACCACTGCCGCAGGCTGTCGCTCAAGACGATGACGCCCAGCACCGCCACGAGAGCCACGAGCACCGCATCGAGATAGAGCGCGAACGCTTGGCCCGACGCCAGCGCCGACGCCTTCTTCAAGAACATCCAGAACATCTCATACGAGCCCGTCAGCGTGATCAGTCCGACGAACACCATCGGAACCGCCGTCACCCAGAGATAAGGCGACTTCCGCATCTTGATCAGCACCGTCGTGCCGATGCAGAGCGCCAGGGTCCCCAACAATTGATTCGCCGCGCCGAACATCGGCCAGATCGTCGAAATGCTCCCCGTCCCGATCAGATAGGCCCAGGCCCCCACCACCACACCGCTGCTTGCCAGCACACCGGGCCACCAATTGATCTGCCGTAGCGGGGCATACACCCGTCCGCCCATTTCTTGAAGCAGATACCGCGCCACCCTGGTACCCGTATCCATCGTCGTCAGAATGAAGAGCGCCTCGAACACCAGGGCGAACTGGTACCAATAGGCCATCAGACCCGACATCCCCGGGAGCGCCGAAAAGATCGACGCCATGCCGACCGCAAGCGACACGGCGCCGCCCGGCCGCCCGGCCACATCCACTTCCACCAGTTGCGACAGCTCCGCGATCCGCGCCGGCGCAAAGCCCATCGAAGTCAGCGTCTCGGCCGAGAGCATGGTGTTGATCGCGAGATAGTCGCCGGGAATCAGCACGGAGGCCGCGATCAGCGCCATCACTCCCACGAAGCTTTCCAGCAGCATCGCCGCATAGCCTACCACTGCCTGCGACTCCTGCTCGATCATCTTCGGTGTCGTCCCGGACGACACGAGCGAATGAAAGCCGGACACCGCCCCGCAGGCGATCGTAATAAAGAGGAAGGGGAAGAGCGTGCCGGGGATAATCGGGCCGCCGCCCGCGGCAAACATCGTCATGCGCGGCATCTCGATCGTGGGCGCCATGAGAATCACGCCGAACCCCAGCAGAAAGACTACGCCGAGCTTCATGAAGGTACTGAGATACCCGCGCGGCACGAGCAGCATCCATCCCGGCAGCACGGACGCCAAAAAACCATACCCAGCCAAGAGCCACACGAGCGTTGAGCGCTCATATTCAAACCACGAAGCGAACGACGATTGCCCCACCACCCGTCCGACGAGCACCGCCGCCAGCAGCAGCACCAAACCAAGAATCGACACCTCCGCCACCGCGCCTGGGCGAAACTTCTGGAGATAGAAGCCCATGATGAAGCCGATGGGCACGGTCATCGCAATCGTGAACGTCCCCCACGCGTTGTGATAGAGCGCGTTCACCACCGCGAAGCCCAAACCCGCCAGCGCCACGACGACGATAAACAGCACGGCCACCGCCGTGGCGGTCCCGGTGACGGACCCGAGTTCGTCATGTGCGATCTCCGGGAGCGAGCGCCCGTTGCGCCGCATTGACGCGACGAGGATGATGAAGTCCTGCACCGCCCCCGCCAGGACCGCACCGATGACCAGCCAGAGAAAACCCGGCAAGAATCCGAACTGCGCCGCCAGCACCGGACCTAAGAGCGGCCCCGCTCCGGCGATTGCCGCGAAGTGATGGCCGAAGAGGACGACTTTGTTCGTGGGATGAAAATTAACGCCGTCGTTCAACCGCACCGCCGGCGTCACGTGCCGGTTATTCAGTTCGATGACCTGCTTGGCGATCCAACGGCCGTAAAACCGATAGGCGAGCACATAGATGCAGGCCGCGGCAACGACGAGCCACAGGCCGTTGACTTTTTCAGCGGGGTTAACGACCCCGACGACATGAGCCAGCGCGATCGCGCCTAACCCGGAGAGCAGCACCCAGAGCAGATTCACCGCCGCCTTCATGCGGCGCATCCTAGCAACCCCGCCGGATGCTTGTAAATCGAGCCCCCTCAGCTATCCCTGACAGCCTGAAGGCCTCGGCATAAGCTCGAAGTGAAGCTCTACGTCCCGATAGCATCACAATGTTCACCTTAGGGTTTGATTCCCTTGCCGCTCGAGCAGACAATAGCCCCCCATGCGCTGGCTCCTTCGTAGCATAGCCGTCATTCTCCTCTTCTCCATTGTCGGCGTGGGCTATCAATTCTTCGGCATGATGACGGATCGCGAGCAATTTCTTCCGCCGGGAGAACTGATCGATATCGGCGGCTACAAGCTTCACCTCTACTGCACCGGTGAAGGCAGCCCCACCGTTGTGCTCGATGCAATGGGGCTCGGCTGGTCGGTCTATTGGGCCAAGGTGCAGCCGGCGATCGCAACTGTGACGCGGGTCTGTTCGTACGATCGCGCGGGATTCGGCTGGAGCGACACGGGACCGCTACCGCGCACCGGCGAGCGGATGGCCGCCGAACTGCACCAACTGCTGACACGGGGCGGGATCGCCA
The DNA here is from genome assembly GCA_046350995.1 of Nitrospira sp. Classification (GTDB taxonomy): domain Bacteria; phylum Nitrospirota; class Nitrospiria; order Nitrospirales; family Nitrospiraceae; genus Nitrospira_D. The sequence continues at coordinate 43,565 of JAXLZJ010000013.1, read as the reverse complement.
GTCCCTATATTCTCGTAGGCCATTCGCTCGGCGGGTTCGTCGCACGGCTCTATCGTCATGCCCATCCGAGCGACGTGGTCGGCATCGTGCTGGTAGACGCGGGGCATGAAGCGCAGTTCGGGCAGGAACCGTTTCAACAATTCGTCGCCCCGGGAAAGTTCGTCTTTCCGATCGTGCGCGGGATGACGGCACTCGGCCTGACGCGCCTCCTCTTCACCCTGGAACAACTCCCGCCGCTGTTCACCACGCAGGAGGCCTCCGTGCCGTCCGGCCTGCGCCCGCTGTTGCGCTTCGGCTGGATGCAGAGCCGCTACTTCAAATCGATCACAGAGGAGGGAGCGGCCCTGGAAGCAACCGGGATGCAAGCAGCACGGGCCGGGTCGCTTGGCGATCTGCCCGTGACCGTACTGACAGCCAACGGACCGACCTGGTGGCCTGATTTGCCGCCGGGCGTGGACCCGGTCGCCTTCCGCGAGATGTGGTTCCGACTCCAGTCGCAACTCATGACCCTCTCCACCGACAGCCGCCAGGTGTTCGCGGACCAGAGCAGCCATTTCGTGAACTTCGATCAGCCCGACGTAATCGCGGACGCCGTCCGGCAGATGATCGACCGCCTGCGCGTGCCGCCTGCCGCGCCCTGACCGCTCCCCCTCCCCCGCTGCACGTCGTACTCCCTTCCGGGTTCTTCTTGAGGCCGTCCGACTCCAATCCCCCCGGCCATTTGGACGCTGCTGTTTTTGAAATTTTTGCTATACTCCTCCGCATTATGACCTCGGACCCCCCTGCCCAACAGCCGTCCGGTAAGGAACGGCGCGAGTACTACCGCATCACCGTGACCCTGCCCATCCGCCTGCAACCAGAGTCGGACCAGACGGAGGGTCCGCTGGAGGAGAAGTCGGTCAACATCAGCGGCGGCGGCATCGGCGTGGCCATCAGCGAAACCTACGAACCCAACGACATCCTCCTGATGACCCTGCTGCTCCCCGACTACGGCGTCTTCAAGGCCTTCCTGGAAGTTCTGCGGGTGGAACCGATTCTCTACCCCCCCAACACCTATCGCCTGCACGGCCGGTTCGTGAAGATGCCGGCGCAGGACCGCGAGTTGCTGATCCGCTACATCCTGCGATTCCAACGCGACCACCTCCAGGCCCACTATTCCGTCTGAACCCGCGATGACACGGCGCTGGTGAACCATCTCGCGGCAACCCGATCGCCCGAAACCAGGCGCAACCCCTCATGATTCCTACCTAGTTGCCGCATCATCAAACCACAATCTGCTTTGCGATCCCCCGCTCTTCTCCTAGACTGATCCGGCAACGATTCGATGGATACACGATGACCGATCGACACTTCGAACAATTGGTCCGCCGAGTTGAATCTTCCTCGCAGCGCCACCCCTTTCGATATCGGATCACCCTTACGATGTTCGCCGCACTGGGCTACGCCTACGTGCTTGCGGTAGTCACCCTGGTGCTGGCGACCGGCATCTGGCTCTTGCAGTGGTGGCCAGGGCTGGAGGCCGTCGAGCCGACGGCAATAGCGCTGCTCGCCGGGTACAGCCTCCTCGCAGGAATCGTCCTCCGAGCTCTTTGGATTCGCGTCACGCCGCCGGGCGGGGTCGACCTGTCGCGGGAGGACACACCGCGACTGTTTCTGCTGACCGACAAACTCTCCGCCGCCCTCGATACGCCGCCGGTCGATCGGATCCGGATCGTCGACGACCTGACGGTCGCGGTCGAGCCGGTGCCGCATCTCGGCCCGTTCGGCTGGTCGCGCCCCGCGCTGCGGATCGGGCTGCCGCTGATGCTGACCATGACCCCGGTGCAATTCCGCGCTATCCTGGCGCATGAGTTCGGGCACCTGGGCTGCCGCCGCAGCCGCTTCACCGCCTGGATTTATCACACCCGCATGGTCTGGACCCATCTCGTGGAGACGTGGCATCGTCAGCGCCGCTGGAGTGCTCTCTGCTTCACTCCGTTCCTGTCCTGGTACGCACCACTCTTTTCCGCCTATTCCTTCACCCTCGCCCGCGCACAGGAATACGAGGCCGATCGCCAAGCCGCCCGTGTGGTCGGCACCGGCGACCTCATGGACGCACTCCTCACGAAGGAACTCCTCGCCCGTATGATCGACGAACGATACTGGCCCGCGATCAACCGGCGAACGGTCACCGATCCGATGCCACCGGCGTCCCATCTTGAGGAATTGACCGCACTGTTCCACCGGCTGCCGTCTCCGCAAACGATCCACGGGTGGATGAACGAAGCACTGCACGGCAACACCGGCTACGCCGACACCCATCCATCGCTAGCCGACCGTTTGGCGGCGCTACGCGCCCATGCCGACGATCCGAACGACGCAGGCCCAACGATGCCCCAACTCCGCAAGGGCGGCGAGCCCTCCGCCGCCGATTTGTATCTCGGCACGTACCTGACCGCGGTCCGCGAAGCCCTGGACGACGCTTGGGTGGAATCGGTGACGGACGAGTGGGAACACAAACATCGTGAGATGGCGGCAGCCCGCGCCCGCTGCCAGGAACTCAGCGACAAGTCGGCAACCGTCGGCTTGTCCATCAACGAGCTGTGGGAATACGCCTGCCAGATGGAAGCACTCGAAAGCGGGCGCGCGGCCCTGCCTCTCCTGCAACGGCTGCTCGCCAAGGATCCGACTCACGCCCAAGCCAATCTCGCCCTGGGCCGTCTGCTGCTGGCCCAGGGCGACTCGGCCGGCTTGGCACATCTCGAACAAGCCGTGGCACAGGATCGCAGCGCCGTCATTCCGGCCTGCACGCTCGCCTCGGCATTTCTCGAGCGACGGGGCCAGCACAAGGAAGCCCTGCGCTATCGGATTCGGGCACACCGCCACCATCAGCAACTACTCGACGCCGAAGACACGCTCCACAGCCCGCACACCACTGTCGCCTCTTCTCTGACTCCGTCACGCCCCTCTTAGGAGGGATACCGTCCGCGAGCGCCGGCAGGCTACACTCCGCCTCGTCATGGAGCAGCCGCGGAATTACCAACGTTCTCATTATCGGCTCCCGAAGCCGGTGACCTATCCCGTCATGTTCGCCGCCTCCGGCGCGATCGGTGAAGGCACGATGACGAACCTGTCCGTCGTCGGCTGCACGATAGAATGTGCCGCGCCGATTCCCTACTCGACGAATCTGTTGTTGCGCTTATTCCTGCCGGACGAAAAGGATTCGCTCCCGATCGAGAACGCGCAGGTTCGGTGGATCGGCGAGTGTCAGATCGGCGTGGAGTTCACGAAGATCGACCGCGCGGCCAATCTCCGCCTGCACGGCTTCGTGTGGGACCGGATGTTGGAGCGATTGCAGACCCTCGCGCAGTCCCGCTCGTCGGCCTAACGGCCGGCCTCGGGCACGTCCGCTTTCCCGACGACCGCCAGGCAGAGCAGTCCGATCCCGATCCACACCAGTTCGCGAAACCGCCGGAGCAACGCGAAGGTGATGCCCGTCACATCGGAATAGCCGAAGGCTTTGAGCAAAAGCAGATTGCCGCCGTCCTGCGCGCCAAGACTGCCGGGGATGAAGAAGGTCCCGCCTTTGATGAACACTGACAGAGCCCCGATGGAGATCGCCGACCACACCGCAGCCGGTCCGCCGAGGAATACAATGATCACGTACACCTCCAGCGCCTCCGCCAGCCACCCGAGAAAATAGAGCCCGGTCGAGGTGATGAACGCCGGCCGGTGGTTCGTGTAGAAATCGAGGATGGTCTGGTCGAGTTCCCGGAGCTGCGCCTCACGCGCCTCGAGAAACCCGATCCGAATTCCCAGCGTTCTCAGCAACTCCAAGATCCAAGTAAACAGGCCACGCCGCTGCACGAACACGAAGGCTGCCGTGCCGAAGGCCAGCAGGCCGACGCTCAACAACGCGGCGGCGACTGTCTGTCCGGAAGAATCTTGTCCACCGAGCAACCAGACGCCCAACCCAATCCCGAGCAGAATGAACAGCACTTCGGCGATGGTCATGGTCGTCTTGGCAATGACGACGGAGGCCAGCCCTTCCACCATCGGTACCTGATGCTTCTTGAGGAGGTAGGCTTTGAGCGGCTCGCCGCCGACATAGGCCGTCGGCGTCGTCATGTTCACCACTTCGCCCGCCGTACGGATCGCGAAAAGCCGCCAGAACGGCACGGCTTGAGCCGAGGGCCCCAATGTCACCTTCCACCCATAGGCCTCGATGGCATACATGAGCAGGGACGGGAGCAGCACGACGGCAAGAGCGAGCGGCCCCAGTTGCGCCGCCGCGTCGAAGATGCGGCCGGGGCCGATATGCCAGACCAGGAGCCCGAGCGTGAGCAGACCGAGGACGAGTAGGAAGCGCCTAAGCACGAGCGATTGCGGAGGGGCGCACGACCCACAGCATGAGGGCCGCAAAGACCAGCGCACCGGCCGAGGCCATCCACAAGAACCAATCGAGCGTGCCCAGCACCGCGAAGATCAGCACGACGACGGAGAAGTCGCGACTCGCGACGTTCTTCAGCATAAAGTCCGCCCATGCGGCGTGCACCGGAGTCCGCCACCCGCTGGCAGTCTTGACCTTCTGCGCGCGATTGACCAGGACGAACGACAACGCGTTTCCCAACACCGCCGCGCCGCCGAGCGCAAGGGGCACCCACTCGTCGTCTTGTCCGAACGCTTGCTGATAGGCACCCACCGCGATGCCGGCGAAGATGGCCATGTGGACAACGTTATCCATCGCGATGTCGAGCCAAGCCCCAAAAGGCGATTCGGTGAACGTGAGGCGCGCGACTTCGCCGTCGCAACAATCGATGACGGCCGCCAGTTGAAACAGCAGCGCGGCAATCACCGCCGCCTGATAGGTCCCGAGTCCGAAACCGACGGCTGCAAGCAATCCGATCACCGTGGCCACCATGGTGATGGCGTTCGGCGAGAGCCCGAGGGCGAGAAACCCCCGCGTGAACCAGCGGGACAGCTTGCGGTTGAAATATCGGTCGACGAAGCCTTCGAACTCGCCCTTGAGAGAGGAAAACAGACGCCGCTCGGCCGCCGGTACGTCGGCCTGCGTCCGCACGTCCTGATACCACTGCGACGGCCGTTCGTTCGTCCGCACCACGCGCACGCGCCCATCGACGGCCGCCCGCTCGATCCAACGGCGGATGGGGACCGTCCCGGGCATCGCCGCGTCCTCGTGCGTCGCCATGAGGCTGGCCGGCAGCACGACGAGATCGGCGGCTACGAAGGTCGCGTCGTCCGTTCGAGCCGGATCGAGCGCCACAAGCCGTTCGGCCTGCAATTTGAGCGCAACCCGCCGATCGCCGAGCCTGCGAATCGGCGCGGGCTGGGCGACGAGAAGGGCCTGCCCCTCCTGCACCTCATGGCGCAGGCTCTCGATCAGCCCGCGCGAAAAGATGCCGCGCACGCTCGCGACGAGACAGAATCCGTGCGCTTCCGCCGCCATCGCCTCCCAGGTCCGGGGATCGTCGAGGGGGAATTCCCGGATCGGCATCCAACGGACGGGGATCGTGACTCGCGGACCGCGGCCCAGAGCCTGCTTGAGTTGATCTTCTTCCGGACCGACCAGGACGATGAGTTGCCGGATGCCCGCCCGCTGCAAGGTGAGCACAGCCCGTTGAAACAGCCCGATACCGACGACGTTGGTCAGGGGACCGGCACTACCCGGTATTCGCTCGAACGGGTCGCCGAAGACGCCGACCGACGGCAGTAGGATCGCCGTCGCCAGCCCTTGGATCTCCGCCCGCTTCTGAATGAGACTTTCACTCATCTCCGAACCGTCTCTTGTCGTTCCTACCGCGTAACCCTTTCACCACCCGTCACGCGAAACGAGTCGCACCTGCTTAGAGCCGCGGCAGGACTTCGCGCTCCGCCTTTTCGACGTCCTCGGGAAAATCGATTTCCGTCCAGGGTAGGCCGCCGATTTTCTCGTGCCCCACTTTCACGGCCTGGAAGTAGTCGATGAGGGCATCCTCGTATTCCATCTGCCAGGCATCCCGGTCCACGAATTTCCGCAACGAGGCCACCACGTGCGGCGCGTCGGCATGGCGCACCCGCAGGAAGCCGACCCCCTCACCCGCATAATCATACCGCGGCGGCATCTGCTTCGTCAGCGCGATGACCCGCCCCCCCTCGACCACGACCATACATTCCTCGCCGGTCTGCTTCACGGTTTCGTCCATCAGCAGAGCGTTCTCGTACGGCGATTGCACCAGGCGGGCGAGAATGTCCCGGTGGAACAACACGTCCGCGTCCATCACGATGCTGTGATCGGAGAAGGCCGTCCGCGCGACCCAGAGAGACGAGATGCTGCCGCGGTGGAACTGCTCGTTGACCAGGAAGTTCACCCGCACGCCGCAGGCATCGGCCGCGACGGCGTCGCGGATCATCTCCTGTTTGTACCCGACGACGATGTCGGCCTGTCGGATCCCCACGCTCGCCAGCGACGTCAGATAACGATGCAGCAGCGTCTGGCCGCCGATTTTGATGAGGCACTTCGGATGATGCTGCGTGACGGGCCAGAGCCGCTTGCCGACTCCGGCGGCCAGGATGATGGCTTTCATGCTGGTTTGCACGCCCGTTCGAAGGCGTCGAGAAATCCGGTGAGATGCGCATCAGTCAAGGCGCCCATGTTGGCGACCCGGAAAATCTTGCTTTCCAACTGACCCTGTCCGGCATAGATCACGTACCCGTCGGCCTTCAGCCTGTCGTGCAGCTGCGCGTAGGTGACGCCGTCCGGCAGGTGATAGGCCGTGATGGTGTTGGACTGCCGCTCCGGGGTCAGCAACGGCTTGACGCCCAACTTGGCCATCCGCGCACGGATGAGAGCCGCCGCCTTCTTGTACCGCTGAATCCGGTTGGCGACGCCTTCCTCCAACAACTCGCTGAGGGCTTCATCGAACCCATAATAGACCTGTACCGCCGGTGTGAAGGGAATGGTGCCGCGCCCCTGGTCATCGACGTAGTGGGTAAGATGCAGGTACCACGACCGCTTGGGATAGTTCCGCATCCGCTCCAGAAAACCCTTCCGCACGAGCACGAATGACACACCAGGAAAACCCTGAATGCACTTGCCGGCCGTCCCCGCGACCATATAGATGTGCGACCCCGCGACATCGATCGATTCACCGCCCAGCGCGCTGACCGCGTCGAGGACGAACACCCGGTTCTGGCTGTCGACGACGTCCGCGATCTCCTTCACCGGATTGATGAGGCCGGTGGTCGTTTCATGATGCACCATAGCCACGGCATGGACTTCGGGGTGCTGACGGAGCGCGAGCCTCAATCGTTCGGGATCGGGCCGGACCGTCCAGTCATATTTCAATTCGGGGATGCCGAGCCGATGCAATCCGATGATCTGGGAGATGCGTTCGCCGTACACGCCGTTATTGAGCACCTGCACGCGCTTGCCGTGCGGAATCGCCGACATCAGCGCCGACTCCACCGCCGAGGTGCCCGAGCCGGTGATGAGCACCGCCGCATACTCGTCCTCCGCACCCGGCACGAACGCCTTCAGCAGCTTGCCCTGAATCCGGTAGAGGAGTTCGGTGAATTCGGATTCCCGATGGCAGATATCCGGCCGCAAGAGGGCCTGCCGCACGCGCTCGCTGACGTTGACTGGACCGGGGTTGAGCAGAATCATCGTGTTACTCGATCGCTTTCATAAATCGCCGGGTGATGTCGGCAGGTTCGTGGAGTACGCGGCCGGCGTCTTCCGCGAACTCGTTCACTTTGACGAGCAGCATACTCGGCCCGCCCTTCTTCAGCATGTCTTTAAACTCGTAGACGAGGTCGTCGCGATCGAGCACCCGCTCGACGTTCACGTACCCGGCGGCCTTGGCGACTTTTTCCAGCGGTACAACGTTGGAAATGGTCGGCTGGTTGCCGGTCGTCCCATAGACTTCGTTGTCGAACACGACGTGGATGAAATTTTTTGGCTTCAACGCGCCGACGGTGGCCAGCGTCCCCATGCCCATCAGCACGTTGCCGTCGCCGTCGAAGGTGACGACCTGTTTGTTCGGTTTAGCCAGCGCCACACCCAGCGCGATCGCCGCCGCATTCCCCATCGACCCGATCATGTAGAAATGCGTCGGACGGTCGGCGATCTTGTGGGCTTCGCGCGAGGGGAACCCGTTGCAGATCACGACGGGTTGGTCGGTCAGCAATTCGAGCAGCGCCGCGATCGCCTGGGCCCGACTGATTAAGGTGCCTTCTTCCGGCCTCATGGATGCAACCCTTTCACGACCCCCTTGGTGATAACCAGCGCCACCGGAATGCGCTGCTTCATGAAGGTCTCTGCGACCCATTTGAAATCGTCGACCGCCGTTTTCTCGGTCAGCACGCGGTGCGGAATCTTCATCGTGTCCAGGAACTGCGGCATGACTTCGCCCATGACGAGATGCTCCGGCGCATCCTTCCCGCCCTGGCCGCGCCACGAGACGATCAGGATGCAGGGCTGGCGATAGATCATATTGAGGGAGATGAGCGTGTTGAGGGACGTGCCGAGCCCGGAGTTCTGCATCAGCACGGCGGGGATTTTTCCCGCCATGTAGGCCCCGGCCGCCATTCCAACCGCTTCGTCTTCCCGGACGGCCGGCGTATAGAGGCGGCGATCCATCAGTTCGGCGATGATGCCGCCAAGGATGGAGTCGGGCACGCCCGTGAAAAAATTGACGCCCATGTCCTGGAGCGCCTGGACGAATGCGTCGCTTTCGATCATCTCGCGTCCAATCCTTTGCCTGTCGAAAATGAACCGATGCCGGAGAGGCCGGCCGAAAAAACGGGGCATTATAAGACAGCCTTGGCGCATTCTCAACAAAGTGCCGGAGGTTGCGCCGCCATCGGCCCCATGGTAGCGTGCGGCGATACGCGCTGCATTCTGTCGAGTCGCCCCCTATGGACCCACGCGCCCTCTTCCGCATGCTGCTCTGTTGTGTCGTGTTCGTCGCGCTGCTACAGGCGCCGCCCGTCTTCGCCGTCCCGATGACCAACGACCCCAAGGGCTTTCACGACATCGGCTGGGGCGCCGCATTGACCGAGCGCCCGGAACTGGAGGCCACCCGCGTCGGGCCGCACATCGCCGAATATCGCGCGAAAGCCGGTGCATCGACCTTTGCGGACGCGGAGATGACCAGCATTCTGCTCGTGTCCGTGGACAATCAATTCGCCCGCGTCACGATCCGCTATCAGGGCGAACAGACGCACGCACAGGTGATGCGGTTCCTCGAAACACAGTACGGCGCGCTGGAGCGCATTCCCGGTCAGATGACGCGGGGCCTGAATCAGCAATATAATTGGCGAGGGCCTGAAACCGAAATCAACGTGACCTATCAGGCGAGCACGGAACGCGGGTTCATCTTCATCGACAGCCGCACGCTGGCCCCGCGTTTCAACGATTTCATCACCGACTCCGCCGAGTAGGACTGCGGGAGGAACCATGCGCCGACTGACCCGCTCTTGCCTCTTTTTGCTCATGCTGCTGCTGATTCCCGCCGCCGGCACCCTCGCCGTTCCAATTGTGAACGACCCGAACGGGTTCGAAGATTTGTCCTGGGGCATCGATCTCACCGAAAGTGAGCGTTTTGCCAAAGTCGAAGAAGCCGGGCGGCTGCAATCGTACGAGCTGAAAGCGGGTAAGCCGGCGCTCGGACCGGTATCAGTCGAGACGATGCGCTACACCACCTTCGACGGGAAGTTCGGCCGCGTCTTGGTCCGTTACCACGGCAAAGAGGCGCACGAGCAAGTCCTCGTCTATCTTCAATCCAAGTACGGTCCTCTGGATCGGACCCCGGGACAGATCTCCGTGGGCCCGATCCGTGTCTATGCCTGGCATGGGTTCGATACGGAAATCACGCTCCGGTACGAGTCCCGCGAGGAGCGTGGGATCATCTTTTTCGAAAGCCGGACGTTGCGTGAAAAACTCTCTGAGGGCAATTCCGGTACGGTATTTTGAATCCGGTCTCCCGGATCATTACTACCGCTTACCGGCCGCCCCTCCCGCCCATCGGTTTCACCAGCCAGTTCGCCCCCATGTTCGTAGGGGGTCCGATCCCTAGACTTTTGGGGGATTTCCTCACGATAGCTCGTACCAGTACAGTACGAGCCATCTACAACCGATAGAGAATGGAGGGAGGGAGTGCGCCATATGAAAAAGTCAGCCGCGGCAGCCGCCAAACCCAACCGGCCCAGTTACTCGAGTTTGGACAAGCGATACGCCGAACGGGTGGCGATCAGTTGCCGTGTCCTGTATAGAGGGGAAATATCGACTCATCCCCATCAAGGCGAGGGATTGGTTACGAATCTCTCCCTCTCCGGTTGCAAAATCGTTTGCGATCGCCCAATGACGCGGGGGACTCTCCTGACGTTGACAATAAGTCTTCCTGACAGGGGAGCGCCTTTTACCCTTCACTCAGCCCATGTACTGTGGGTCTCAGGCTGTCAGTTCTCGGTTCGCTTTCTGAAACTTACTGCTGACGACCGCAAGCGTCTTCAAACCTTTCTCTGGAAACGGATCTCCCACGATACCGTGCAGGATCAGCGCCCGCGCTTCCGTTTGATGTGAGGGGCCGGCGCGAGGGCTTTGCCCCCGCCGCCCCATCGCATCGACACTCGTAACCATCACCCGCAAACCGTTCTCTTCGCACACATCAATATTCCTCCGTTCCCGCAGACCCGAATCTCTTGCTCTGGATACCCCTCTTCAGCGGGGTGGTCTGCTCCCCGCCTAGGGGGCTGCCAAACCGCCCTCCTCGCGGTAAGGTCATTCTGTCGGACTTGGAACTGCCGGACAGCGCAACCGGAGAAGGGAACGCTCCATGAGCACAACACGCGCAGCTCGGACCGTTCGTACACTAACTCCCGCCGCCACGACAGAACAGCGAGTAGTCGCCCGTACGCCCGTTTCCTTCGGCTTGATGTATTCGGGTGTGACAGACACCGACGTCATCATGGGAGACGGCACTGTAGTCGACCTGTCTCCGAACGGACTCGGCATACGGGGAAACCACGCCGTCACACCCGGCATGGATCTGACATTGTTCTTGTACCTCCCGGACCAGGAAGACCCGCTCTTCGTCATGCAAGCGTGCGTCGCCTGGGTACGCGGCCATCGCTTCGGTGTTCGAATCCAAGCCATGCGCGCACGTGAGCGTCAACGCCTGCAGGCGTTCCTTCACGACCACACTCAGCATACGACGGTTCACCAACGGTCCTGACGAAGGAGACAGGTTATGTCCGCAGCCTCCCAGCCTACGCGCACAACCACCGATCGGCGACAGACCTACCGCATCACGGTCACACAATCGCTCCGTGTCACCGTTAAAGACACGACACCGCTCGCGGGTGAAGCCACCCTTCGCAACTTGTCTGACTCCGGATGCTCCTTGCACAGCGAGACCCCGCTGTCGGTTGGCGATCGGCTGGCGCTGGTCCTCGACCTGCCACTGCCCGCCCTGGTGACCGATGCTCGCATCATTTGGTCGAATGAAACGGTCTACGGATTCGAATTCGTCCGTATCAGTCCGATCGAGCGGACCAAACTGAGGCGGTTTTTGTGGACCCAGATTTCGCTCGACTCTATCGACGACCTGCGGCCTTCGATCCAGTCGGCCGACTTGACGGTTCCAGGCGCGGATCGCCTTCGACTGGTTCCCTAGCAAACCTCCCCCGGACGCCGACCTACCGGTTCGATTCCTCTCGAGGCTTGTCTTCCTGACAGGCCTCATGCTACCGTCACGGTAAGTAATTACTCACTTACCAATCGCCCATGGCCCGAACCGCACGTCCCGCACGACAATCCAGCCAAGAACGCCAAGCCGGCCTGATTCAGGCTGCGGCGACGCTGTTCGCCAAAAAGGGCTTCAACGGCACCACCACGAAAGAGATCGCTCGGGCCGCGGGCGTGAGTGAAGCGCTGGTATTCAAGCACTTCCCGACCAAACGCGCGCTTTATGCCGCCATCTTGGCTGAAAAAGTGACCGTCGGCGCCCTGCTGGAAGCGATCGAAGACTCGGCGAAGAAAAAGGACGATCGGCGGGTGTTCACCCTGATCGCCAGCTATCGCATCCGTCCCGGCGTGGACCCGACGTTGCTGCGTCTGCTGTTGTTCAGCGCCCTGGAAGGCCACGAACTGTCGGACATGTTCTTCGGCAAGCACCACAAAGTGTTTTACGACCGCCTCGCCGCCTATGTGCAGACCCGGATCGAAGACGGCGCCTTCCGCCCGGTCGATCCTTTGCTGGCGGCGCGCGCCTTCATCGGTATGGTCGTCCACCACCGGTTGCTCCACGAAATCTTCGGCGTGCCGATGGACCGCTCTTACGACGACACCGTGACGACCTACGTGGACGTGTTTCTCAACGGGCTCGTCGCGCCGATCTCCGCCCCGCGCCGAAAAGTCCGGGGGCAACAACCATGAAATCGTTCAAACAACATCCGTTCGTCATTCTCGGCGTCATCATCTTTTTCGCCGTCGTCGCGTTGGTTGTCTTCCGTTTGAGCAGCGGTGCCAAAACGGACACCAAGAAAACCCGCATCATCACCGTCGGTACGACAACCCCGCTGAAGCAGGATCTGCCCATCCGACTGAGTTACACCGCCGACATCATCCCGAACCAGGTCGTGAACCTGTTCTCGCGCGTGGACGGCTATATCGCCAAGATCCACGTGGACAAGGGGGATCATGTCAAAGCCAACCAGTTGCTGGTCGAGATCGATCACACGGATTACGAGCATGCCGTCAACCAGGCGAAAGCCAATCTCGCCGCCGCCAAGGCGAAGGTCGCGCAGCAGCAGGCGGCCGTCCGCAACGCGACGCTCACGCTCGACCGGATGAAAACGCTGATCAAGGATCAGTTTGTCTCGCAGCAGGATCTCGACAACGCCACCGTCAACTTCGACGGAGCTGTCGCGGCGTTGGAGTCGCTCCAGGCCCAGGTGAAGCAGATGGAGGTCGCGCTCGCTCAGGCGGAGACGAATCTGGCCTACTCGTATATCCGGGCGCCCTTCGCGGGCTATGTCGCGGAGCGGAATCTCGACCCGGGCGCCTACGTCACGAGCGCGACGGCCAGCACGTCGACCAATTCGCGCGGCATCATGAGCCTGCACGAGATCGAGACCGTCCGGATTCTCATCGAAGTCGTCGAGAAGGATATTCCGCTCGTACACATCGGCCAGAAAGCGGAAGTCCGCGCGGAGGCGTACCCCGATCGAGTCTTCGACGGCACAGTGACGCGCATCGTGCAAGCGCTCAATCGCGCCACCCGGACGATGACTGTCGAAATCGACCTGCCGAACAAGGACCGGGCCTTGAAGGGCGGGATGTTCGCGCGAGTCGAAGCGATGGTGGGCACCCATCCCCAGGCGATCCAGATTCCGATCGACGCCGTCAGCCGGCTCGAAGACATGCAGTATGTGTATATCGTGCGCGAGGGGAAGGCCCAACGCGTGAACGTGGAGATCGGCGCGCGCGAGGAGAATCGCGTGGAAATCACCAAGGGACTGACCGGCGATGAACAGGTGATCGTCTCCGGGAAAGATCTGGTCCACGACGGCACACCGGTGCAGACCCAGTCGCTCCAACCCGGCGGCAAGACCGGCCCGGCCGCGCCGTTACCCGAACCGTCCGCTCCGGCCAAAGGATAACCCCGCATCATGTGGTTGACGCTCCTGGCGCTCAGGAATCGCATCGGCATCCTGATGTTATCGCTTGCCATGGTGGTGCTGGGCGTCACCTCCCTGGATCGGCTCCCGGTCGACCTGTTCCCGAACATCCAGGTGCCGGTTGCCTTCGTCGGCGTCATTTATAAAGGCGCCCCGCCGCTCGACATCGAGCAGAGCGTCGTCTACCCCATTGAAAAAGCCGTCAGTTCCGCCTCGAACGTCGAGCACGTGGAGTCCTTTGCGAAGCAAGGAATCGGCGCGGTGCAGATCTGGTTCAACTGGGGCGCCGATATCAACGTGGGCCAGATGGAGGTGATGCAGCGGGTCACCCAGATCCTGAACAGCCTGCCGCCGGGCATTTTGCAGCCCTTCATCGTCAAGTTCGACATTTCGAACATCCCGGTCTCCTTCGTGACCGTATCCAGCGACGACCTCGACGAGCGGGCCCTCTACGATCTCGCCTACAACACGATCGCCCCGCAGATCGAACAGATCGCCAACGTCGCGGCGGCAACCGTCGAAGGCGGCAAGATCCGCCAGATCAACATCAACCTGGATCCGGCCCTCCTGAACGCCCGCGGCCTATCGATCCTCGATGTGGTCAAGGCGGTCAAAGCGGCCAATCTGATTTTACCGTCCGGAGATTTGAAAGCCGGCAACCTCGACTACAACGTCTTCACCAACAACCAGTTCAAAACCGTCGATCCGATCCAGGACGTCATCGTGAAGGTGAACCAGCAGGGCAACCCGGTCCGTGTCCGGGATCTCGGCTCTGTCACCGACTCCTCGGACATCCAAACCAATATCGTCCGCACGGACGGCACCCGGGCGGTCTACCTGCGCGTCAACAAACAGCCCATCGCCAACACGGTCGAAGTCGTCGACGCCCTCCGCGCGGCGCTACCGAAGATGATCGGCATTCCGCCCAGCGTGAAACTCGGCATTTCCTTCGACCAGTCGGTCTATATCCGCCAGTCCATCCAAAACCTGATCGAACAGGCGCTGCACGGATCGGTGCTGGCCGCCGCCGTCATTCTGATCTTCTTGCGCAATCTGACGAGCACGCTGATCATCTCCGTCGCGATTCCGCTCTCGATCCTGGTCACCTTCATCGTCCTGTACTTCACCGGCCAGACCCTGAACGTATTCACGATGGGCGGCCTTGCGCTCGGCATCGGCCGGTTGGTGGACGACTCCATCGTCGAACTGGAAAACATTCAGCGCCACCTTAACGCGACGCCGCGCCGATGGGACGCCATCCTGGAAGCGGCCCGCGAAGTGGCCATGCCGATCTTCGCCTCGACGGTCACGACCGTCGTCGTCTTCCTGCCGATGTTCTTCATCGTCGGCATCGCACGCCTGCTGCTCATCCCCTTGACGCTCACCATCGCCATCGCGCTATTCACATCGTTTTTCATCTCCCGGACAGTCACACCGGCCCTGTGCTATCGATTCTTGAAGCCCGAACAGGAAGCCCACCGGTCGATGCCCGGCTGGTACATCCGCCTCATGGATTGGAGCCGGGCCCGCTACGAATCCTTGGACCGCCGGTATGAAGAATCCTTGCGGTGGGTCTTGGCACACCGCCGCCTCTTCATCGCGTCGGTCATCCTGATCTTCATCGGCTCGCTCATGCTGGTGCCGCTGATCGGCACCGAATTCCTCCCGGTGTCCGACGAAAGCCAGTTCCGCATCGTCCTCCGCGCGCCGGTCGGCCAGCGGGTCGAAAAGACGGAGCAGCAGGTCGCCGAGGTCGAGCGGGTGATCCGGGAGAACATTCCGGCCCACGAACTGGAAACGATGGTGTCCAGCACCGGGGTGCTCGCGCAGGGTCGCTCCTCGCTCTTCAACCCCAACACCGGCCCCCACACCTCGGTGATCTCGGTCTATCTGGTCCCGCCCGACAAGCGGAAACGGAATCAAGTCCAGATCATGAACGACGTGCGGCCGAAGGTGATCAAGCTGTTCCCGGGCGTAGCCATGTTCTTCGATCCGGGCGGACTCGTGAAACGCGTGACCAGCTTCGGATCGCAAAAGGCGGTCGACGTCGAAATCTACGGCTACGACTTCGAGAAGGCGCGCACCGTGATCCGCCAGGTCGAGGACGCCATGCACAAGGTGTCGGGCCTCGCCGACATCGAAGTGAGTCGCGAAGAGAACTACCCGGAAATCAACGTGGTGGTGGACCGCGAGAAGGCGGCGCTGCTCGGCATCAGCGAGACCGACGTGGCCAACGCCGTTCTGTTCTCGTTGAACGGTAACGGCCAGACCGATCCGATCATCTACACCGACCCGCAGAACGGCAACGAGTACTACATCAGCGCCTGGCTGGCGGAGGAATATCGCAAGGACCTGACCGACCTGGAGAACATCCTACTGACGAACAAAGCCGGCGAACCTGTGCTGCTCAAGAACGTAGCCTCGCTCAAACTGAACGCCGGTCCGGTGAAGATCGACCGCAAATACTTTCAACGCGTGATTCACATCACCGCCAATCCGGTGAACCGCGACCTGGGCGCGATCGCCGACGATCTCGACGCGGCCTTTGCCGGACTCCAATTGCCCACTGGATTCAGCGTCAAGATGGCGGGACAAATTCAGCAGCAGCGGGAAACCTTCCGCGGGCTTCAGTTCGCGACCGTCCTGGCGCTCGTCCTCGTCTACATGGTCATGGCGGCGCAGTTCAAATCGCTGATCGACCCGTTCATCATCATGTTCTCGGTGCCGATGGGCTTCCCCGGCGTGATCCTGATCCTGTTCCTGACCAACACCACACTTTCGACGACCTCCATGATGGGCATCATCATGATGTTCGGCATCGTGGTGTCAAACGGCGTGCTGCTCGTGGACTACACCAACGTGCTCCGGCGCAAGGCCCTGCCGCTCTACGAGGCCGTCGTCACGGCTTCCCGCACCCGCCTCCGCCCGATTCTCATGACTTCGCTCGCGACGGTGTTCGGCCTGCTGCCGATGGCGATCGGCTGGGGCACCGGAGGCGAAACGAACGCCCCGCTGGCCCGCGCCGTGGTCGGCGGACTCAGTGTCTCGACGCTGCTGACCCTCTTCCTCGTCCCGACGATGTATATGATTCTGGAAGAACGCTTCCCACGCAGGCTGGAGGAGGAGCGGGAAGCCGCGGCGGCGACGAAGACCGGCGAAATCCCCGCCTACGAATAGCCGGGCAGGTTAGTTGCCCAAGGTGGGAAAGAGCGCGCGGAGCTGCATCGCCAGTCCCATGTCGCCGCTCACCCGAAGACGGCCGGTCATCACGCTGGCCGGCACGTTGAGCTTCCCGTTGAGCAACTTCAGACAGTCCTCTCCCTCCATAGCGATGATCACCTGTGGATCGGGATGGCCGCCCGGCTCGACCGTGCAGACTCCGTTCTTGACCTGGACCAAGTACTGTCCGCCCTGCGGACCACTGAGATCGAACTGATAGACGGCGGTCACGTCTTCGGCGGCGTCCGAATCGAGCGCGGCCGGCAGCAGTTGAAAGAATTCCGCAATGCTGGTGGGTTTCATACGGGACGAGGGCGCGAGGGATGCGACGGGGTCGCGGTTCCGCAGCCCCGTCGCCAAGACTCAGCCGCTGCTTAGTACCGGAGGGTGGCGGTGGCCATGCTCCTCCGCGCGCCGAAGAACTTCTTCGAGAATTCTTCGACTACGGCGGGGTCGTAACCCTTGCAACTGAAGATGTCGAGATACGCGTTGTTGGTGTCGTTGGCAAAATGGCCGCTGATCAACGAAGTCGAGATCAGCTGGACCATCGAGTAGCCGGCGACGCGGCCTTCACCGAAGTTCACGACCTGGCACTCGCCGAAGCGGTTCATGCCGATGAGCTCGCACAGCTCTACGACATAACGCTTGATGTGGTCGGCACTGCGGATGAGGTCGGGATTGCAATCTTGAAGGTCGACTGCGGTGCAAAGTCCCCAGGCTTTGCCGGCTCCCACCATGTCCTGGACGGGAAGCGACGAGGCCGCTGGGGAGCTTGTTGGTAAGATCGACGACTCGGAACCAGCCGAGATACTCATAGGGTGGACACCTTTCTGTTAGAGAGTGAAAGAGACGAACACGCGCACGACATCTGAGCGCACTATACCACGAAGATTTTCCGATGATGCGCCTCACGGGAAAATTTTTGAAACTTTTTTCGGCTCGGGCCGTCCGGAACGTCGACGATCGGTTGACAAGGTTCTCGGCCCTCGGTGAGAATGCCCCCACGATGAGTACCCCGACTTCGACGACCGCCTCCGCCGCCAATCTTCCCGACCGGCTCTGCACCTGGTGCAAGGTGCCGATGAAGAAACGGCTGGTCGGCGGCGCGCAATTCGTCCACTACACCTGCCCGAAATGTGTCTTCCAGCACACGACGCGATTGGGCCCGAAGCTCCCCCCGGTCAAACACTAAGTTCCCTCTCGGTCGTCCGTGGCGGAACTTAAGCGCTCGTCCGCCCTCTTCCTTCATGCAGGGGAAATTCGCTAGAGTGTTCCTGTGACTGCGCGCCTGCCCCCTCACGCCCCGTCCGGACGGTTCTGGCTCACCCTGTTGGCTGCGTTGGCGCTCTCCGCCTGTCAGTCCGTCCCGACCAAGACGTATGAAATCCGCCAGCGGGCCTTCACCTATAACCCCGGCTCGCTGGTGCGGGACTATCAGGAGGAATACGCCTACATCGAGCAGCGCCGGAAGACGGTCGCCGACGGGAGCCCCAACGGGGTCGCCGATCACGTGCCCATGGCGCTGCACGTCCCGGTAAACCTGACCGGCCTGGCCTTCTCCGGCGGGGGGATCCGTTCCGCGACCTTCCACCTCGGTGTGCTGCAATCGCTCCACGACATGCGGCGGCTGCCGAGGATCGACTATCTCAGCACCGTCTCGGGCGGCTCCTACATCGCCGGCTGGATGCTGGCGCACCTGGGTCAGGAGCAGGACGATGTCTACGGCAACCTGGTCCAGACGATGGATCAGGGCAAGTTGCTCGACCCTCACAGCGACTTCGTCGCCCACCTGCGGCACCATTCGGGTTTCATCAAGGAGGGCGGATTCTGGGAAGGTCCGAAGCTTCTGTGGGGCTATGTCTGGCGGCTGCTGCCCTATTACCTCTGGGACCTGGCGCTCCATATCAAGACGCCGCCGGAAATCGGCAACGAACTGCATCTGTTCGCACCCTACGAAGACCGGATCCAGCTCACCTATCTGCGGGGCAAGCAGGAGAGCCCGCTGGTCCGGCTCAACCGGAAAGATGCCGACGCGCCCTATCTGATCATCAACGGGAATCTGGTCAACCGCGGGCGCCCTCGCGCCTACGACGGCGAATCGAATCGCCCCTATCGCGACAACTACAACTTCGAATTCACCCGCGATTTCACCGGCTCCGACGGCCTGGGGTATGTCCAGAGCGCCGGGTTCGGTCTGCCCGTCGTCGAGGCTCAGACCGAGGACGGCAAACCGGCCTGGTTCAACCCGCGCAAAGTCGTCGTCGAGGACCGGACCGAGGGCACCTGCCACAAGCCCCGCGCGGAACGGATCCGCCCCGACGCCTGTGTCCGCCTCTCGCAGGCCATGACGGCATCCGGCGCCGGCTTGGACCTGGACAGCCTGGTCGAGGAATGGTACCGGAACGACGTCGCGCGCCTGCTGTTCCGGTTCGGCACCGCCCCCTTCAACATCAACAACGAGTTTCAGACCTGGAACTACGCCCGCCGATTCAATACGCCCATCACGACTGTCTGGGACTACTTCCTGATGATGACCATCCAGCGCATCTGGCCGGATACGAAAAGCCGCTGGATCGAGATCACCGACGGATCGTTCTACGATAACCTGGCCGTCCAGACGCTGCTGCGGCGCCAGGTCAGCCACGTCATCGTCGGCGACGCCACCCTCGACACCACGTGGCAGTACGACTACCTGCACAGTCTGCAGAGGCGGATCAAAAGCTATTTCGGCGAGGGCGTGCAATGGTGCGGCACGATTCCCACCGAGCATGAAATCGTGTGGTACCGGCGGTTCTGGATCATGCGCCCCGACGGTACCCCGACCGTCATTCACTATCTGAAACCCTACGCGTACAACCCAACACTCTTTCGGAAGAACCCATCCCTCACGGCGCCGGGGAAGGTCTTCGTCAGTGCCGAACCGGAAAGCGGCCGTTCGGCCGACGCCCCGCCCATCGCCAGCCCTCCGACCAACCCGACCCACTTGGACGACAACCGGCTGCTCACGATGATCGGCGACGACCAGGCCCGCGAACGGGCGAAACTGGCTATTAAAAAGGTGACGAAGATCGTGGAGGCGCCGGAGGGAAGGGAATTCCCGCAAACCAGCACAGTCTTTCAGTGGTATGAGTTGGAGGAATTCGAAGCCTACCGGCAGCTGGGCTATCTGATGGGCTGGGCCTATCTCTCGACCCTGGACTTTTCGGACGCGGAACTCACGCCCGCCAAGACCTGCCAGGCCCTATAGCTTTCTCTCGATCAGCGACCGGAGTTCTTCCATCCGGCGCCGGTTCACACCGAAATCCCCGTAGCCGACCCGCGACGCCGACCGGAAATGGATGGTCTTACTCTCGTCGTCGAAGAGGAATTCCACATCATCGACGAACCGCAGGAGCAGGCTGGTGAATTCGTAATGGAGATAGGACTCGTCCTCTTCGACGAGCTTAGTGCGAGACATGGCCTGAACAATGACCTTTAACGATTCCTTCGCTTCCGCCCTGGATTTGCGATAGCGATACGGGGCGATGGCATGGCCTTCATCCGTGGCCTGCGTCGACACGCAATTGGGGCTGGAGGGACAAGGGGCGAGGCTGCGCGCGGTCATAATGCGGAGAATCTACCCCCTTCAGCCATCTCCCGCAACCAGAGCTCGGCGATCAACACCGCATCGGGTGGAATCAGGCCCTGAATGCCTTTCTCTCGATAGGCCAGGTGCGGGCTGATGCGGACCTTGCGATAGCCGCCGGACTTCATCTCCATGAGGGCATGTTCGATGCCGGCAATGGCCTGCCGCTGGCCGAGCACGATCGTGTGCTCAATCAACGTGATGCCATCGACGACCCGGATCGTGCCCTCGGGAATCTGCTTGGCCTGGATATCGTTGAGCGGAACTTCGTCGCCCCGGTTCAGGAAGATCCTGACGTTGTAGACGACGCGATCGCCCTTCTGCGCGGACCGCCCCGTGCCTTCCCGTTCCTCCAGCACTGTCAGTCCGCTCAGTGACTTCATCAATAGGCCAGCGTCCGGAGACCAGCGGGTGGCTCCTGTCGCTCCTCCACTCGCACCGAAACCCGGCCGACCACGCGACCGTCCTCGGTTTCGACATCCACGCGCCAGTCGCCGGGATCGAGCCGCTGTTTGAAGGAATAGGCGCGATAGCCGCCTTCACGCCCGCCGGAGATCTTGATGGGAATCCGGTCGGCGTGCGTGAAGGGCTTGCTGCGGTTCGATCGGAAGTACCAGTGGTGATAGACCGTCGTATCCAGAGCCACCGGCGCGAAAACGGCGGTGAAGCAGTAGATCGGCTCGTCGGCGGGGAATGGATTCTCCGAACGTTTCCACACCTCGAACCATTTCCGGTCATAGGTCAGGAGGAACTGATCCCCCTGCCGCTGGACTTCGCGATAGATGCCGCCGAACTTCATCGAAAGCGGCACCGGCGGGATCCAATTCAGAAAATAAAAGCCAACGAGCAGGCCGATCAACGCGAGGCCCGGCGCGCCGGTGAGGATCGCCTCTTTCTTCGTCC
The DNA here is from genome assembly GCA_046350995.1 of Nitrospira sp. GTDB lineage: Bacteria > Nitrospirota > Nitrospiria > Nitrospirales > Nitrospiraceae > Nitrospira_D. The sequence continues at coordinate 22,159 of JAXLZJ010000013.1, read as the reverse complement.
GCCCGGGGTTGTCCTTGTAGATCAGATGGACCACGCGCAACGTGACAGCCATGCTCAGGCCCGCACCCAGGAGAAAGACCCACGTCCCAATCCGGCCCACCATCACGGGCAGAAAGAAGGTGAAGAAACTGAGACAGACGAGGGCATAGAGAGACACCAGCAACCGCAGATTGGACAACCGGTCGCGCAGGAACTCGTTGCCGACGAGGAGCAGCACCAGCAGGGCGAAGAAGATCGCACTGCTCGTCAATGTCGCGCTCCGTGAATAGAAAATGGCGTAGGCACTGAACAGCCCGCCAAGCAGAAACTGCATTGCCATCGGGTAGTAGGGCCTGGTGCGGGCGAGGACCCGCGCCAAGCCGGACGGATGGTCCAACTCGTGCGCTTCCGCCGGCGCGATGCCGAGCCGCCCGGTGAGGACGATCAAGACGCCCAACACGACTAGGTAGAGCAGCAGCAGCAGATTGTCTTGGAGCCGGTCGATCCTTGTGAGCGTCAGTGTGTCGTAGGCGACGCCGGAGAGAAAAAACACCGCCGGCATGAACGGTTTGGAGAGGACGGACTTGATGGTATTCGCGGCCGGCATGAAGTCTAACGATTGAGCATCTAGCAAGGATTGTCAAACGAAGGGAGAAAACGGACGACTCAAAACGATCATCCTTATTCACCCTCCCAACCCTGGCGCGCCGAGACGCACCTAGTCCCATGCAAGGCCGCAGGCGAGAAAGAACCGGAGGCGTATTGGTTCTCACCCGCCACCCCAAGCTGCTAAGACAGCGTGTTCTCCGAGTGGGGTACGTTGAGGATTGTTTCGAGCCGAGAACGACGTTGGAGGTTGTTTTCAGTCGTCCGCTAGACGAATGCTGGCAGCGGCGCATATACGACCGGATGCCCGATCAGTCGCGCCAGCCACTCGGCCATCGCCCCGTCGCTCAGCGGCGCGCGATTCAACCGTACTTCGATCTGAAAGGTTCCGTTGGAGCCGACGATGCCGATGATGGCGGACGCGTCTTCGCCGTCCGGCAGGAGTTCCTGAGTCTGGAATTCGCAGAGCGTGGTGTACAGCCGGCCATCCGGTTGAATGGCCTCCTGCACCTCGGGCAATTCATCCAACGGACAATGGACCGAGCAGCGATAGGCGAACCGTGCCGGGGGATCAATCGACGCAAAGTCGGTGAGCGCCGATTCGGAAAACCCAGTCAGATAGGCCCGCACGCCGGCCGGCTCCGGTGCATAGGTGGCGGCGAGCTTGCTGGCCGGCACGAGGAACTCGTATGCATCGCCCGTATTGTATTCAAACTGGCAGGGACCGAAAGCGTCGGGCCAGGAGCAAAAGAACGGGATGGCGGAATCGGCTGGGCGGAGCACCACTTGCCCCTTGTCGATTGAGGTCTCCACCGGCAGTTCAAGCGCGGTGATGGCGTCGAGAAAGGCCGCGCGCCGCTCATCCAGCCACTCGGTGCGCAACGCCTCGCCGCGCGTCTCGCCCGGTGTGATGACCTCCCCGGTTTGGAGTCTGATGCGCAAGAAGGAATGGGCGTGGCGGAACCCCAGCCACAGCATGCCGCGCCGTTCGTGCAATTTCAGCAGTTCGCGAATACGCCAGGGGTGGCTGATGGAGCAATAGGTCCCGATATCCTGATAGCGAAGATAGACGGTGTGATAGGCGCCGGCCAGCAGGAAGAAGTCGCCCCGCCACCCCTCGCGCACATGCACCAGCGTGACGTCTTCGGTGGCCCAGGGATCCAGCTGGTCGAACTCGTCGGGGGCCGCAACGGTCCATTCCTCGACATAACAGATGGCGTCCTGCGACGGGGCCGAGGGCTTGAGCCCCAGGGCCGCCAGGCGCTCGCCCACCGCCAGCACCTGGTTGAACGTCAGCGGACCCGTCGTTTCCCAGCGCCGCTCACGCACGATGGGGCAGCTCCCGTCTTGCGCCGGTCAATGGGCGGGCCGTAGCGCCCGATCCACGATCACCGTATCCGAAATAAACCGATCGATTCCGTCGTTCAGCGTCGCCGTCAACAGCTCCTGCGCATCCTCATCGTCGAACCAGAACACGGTCCGCCCCTGCGCCCCTTCGACGCTCCGGGTCGTCGAGCTCTTGTCGGATTGATTGCGGGCCTGAATGCTGAGCTTGCTGCCGGTGTTGATGACCGTCGAGAAGACCCGGCTCTTGGCCGTGGCCGTAAACTCCTGCACCTGCCCACCGATCACGATATCCGCATCCGCCGACGCGGCGCCCGATCCCACCTGCACGTTCCACGGCCGCCCGCGCCACCCGCGATGCTTCAACCGCTCCACCAAGGCCTGCGCGATCACCTCACCGGGACGCTCGCCGGCAACGTTGAAGTAGGTCACGCCGCCCCAGAGATGGGTCCGCTGGCCGATGCCGCCCTTCTCCGCTCGGCGGTCTTCGAACGGTTCGATGACGATCTTGACCGGCTCCTGCTCGGCCGTCGCGGCCGCTTTCAACGGGGTCCGCACGTCGAGATACCGAGTCTCGCCTTTTCCCGCGCATCCATTCGTCACCAGCATCGCTCCGATCAGGCCCAACCCCATGAGCGGTCGTGTCATCGCAAATTTCACAGGCGCCTCCTCGCGCTAAATCGTTGGCGAACACCCGGCCCAAGTCTACCCAAGTTCCCGAAGAGAGACAATCGCCGAGCGGCCTCAGACCGTGACGATCGGCAGCATCGCCCGAAACGTCTCACGGCTCAGATCCGCCAGCTGCCCGCCTTGCACGCGCGGATCGGTCAACGACACGAACCGCGCGATCTTGAGAAACGGCCGTTCGGCCAGCACGGCGGCGATCTGCGCCTTACGGTCGTGCGTGATCGGCAAGGTAAAACCCGCCCCTTGCTTCCATTCCCACAGCGTCGGGGCCAGCGAGAGTTCCAAATCATGGCCGGCGATCTGATGGAATCGGTCGACGATCCGCTTCTTGTACGATTTGATCAAGTCGCCGTCGAGCAACAGCGCCCACACGACGTGGTGCCCCCACCAGAACAACGTCCGCACGGTGAACTTATCGGACCCGTGAAAGTGTTTCGGGCAGTCCAGATACTGATAGGGGAAAGACTCTAGGTGCTCGCCCTTGACGAATTGGTGACTGCGCGGGTCGAAGGCCGGCGGCACCAGCAGCGCGGCCCGGCCGAGTTCCTCCGTCAGCGCCACATGCACGGCGTCGAGTTGTCCGCGGATTTTGTCGGTGATACGCGCCTTCTTGCGGAAAAACTGGGCGTCCGCCAGGAGGGCGGTCTCGTCATCGGTGAACGACAATCGTGTGGACATGGGAATGACGGCGAAGCCGGAACCGCGCCGCTTATTTGTGATGCGTCTCGAACTGAGATACCGCCAATTCGTAGTGACACCGGCATTCGGCGCACCGGATCAGGGCGCGATCGTCGAACACGTCCATCTCGCGCAACGACAAGGCCGCCGCATGGCCTTCGATGCAGGCCGCGAGCTGCGCTACGCTTCCGGCGGCCCGTTCCCCGCCGGCGGCGTCGGAGGTGACCAGCGCCAGCGACTGCTTCGCCGTCACCGTCTCGCATTGAAGATGATGCACTGAGCGGCACGAGGTGCAGACCAGCACGACGGTGTGGGGATCGGTGATCCGTTTCACCCCCACACAGAGCGGATGGACCGACCAGCATTGCTGGAGAAAGGCTCCGCTACGAGTTACCTGCGCCATCGTGGTCTCCGGCCATCCTCCCGTTACAACTTCCAGAGCACCAGCATCAAGAGCCACCCGATCAGATACGGCACCACGCAGGAGTAGACCATCATCTGCCGCGCACGCTCCGGCGTCGTACGCGTCACCTGCTCTTTGTAGACGAATTCGTACGACAGGATCAGCACGGTCAGCGTCAACGCCAGCACGCGGCTGGTGCGCGGCCACGTGTATTGCCCGCTGATGATGAAATTGGCCGTAAAGAAACCGCTGAAGATCATGATCGACGGCGCGAGGACGAACCGGACGGCTTCGGCGAAGAACGTATGCCACCCGGCGCGGGCGGAAACCGGTTTCGACGGCGAGGGGGAGGTCACGACCCGACGGCAGCCGGAGCCTCGTCCTTCGACGGTTGAGGCGAGGGGATGCCCTCTTGGGCGGCACGGCAGGTCTTGCATACGCGGGGACGGGCTTTCAGGAACGAGACCTTGCCGCTGGCGAGACAGCTATAATGGACGAACTGGTCGCACACGGTGCAGCGGGACCACCCGCCGCTGAAGAAGGTCTTGTCGCGGTAGAGACCCTGCTGACAGACTGTGCAATGTCGCGGCTCGATCGGCAGCAACATCGGCTCCCAATCACCGCCGGCTTTTCTGATGCTCATCGTGGTGGGGAGTATAGCCAAGCGCTCGGCGGAATTACAAGGAGGCAGATCGACCGTCCTCCCCCGCACCTCCAGTACGCACCCCGTTTGACTCACCCCAGGGCGTTTGCTACTCTCCGCGCGCAATCAGAATCCGGCGTCACGAGGACTGTTCCGCCCCTATGAACATCAAAGAATATCTCGAGCAGAAGCGCGTCGCGGTCGATCGGTTTTTGGAAGAGGTGAGCCCCCCGGCCGCCGCTCCGCCTACGACGCTGCACGAGAGCATGCGCTACAGCCTCATGGCGGGTGGGAAGCGGGTGCGCCCGATCCTGACCATCGCCGCCGCGGACGCGCTCGGCACGAACCCACCGGGATTGATGGCGGTGGCCTGCTCGCTGGAATTCATCCATACCTACTCGCTGATCCACGACGATCTGCCGTCGATGGACAACGACGATTTCCGCCGCGGCAAACCAACGAACCACAAAGTCTACGGCGAAGCGATGGCCATTCTCGCCGGCGACGCGCTGCTGACGATGGCCTTCGATCTGATCAGCCGTCCCGAGCTGATGAAAGGCTGCGATCCCGTGCGCCAGGTCCGGCTCGTCCAAGAACTCGCCTTCGGCTCGGGGAACTTCGGGATGGTCGGCGGCCAGGTCTTCGACATCCAGGCGGAGAACAAAGATATCGATCTCACGACGCTGCAGAATATTCACAAGCATAAGACCGGCATGTTGATGCGGGCCGCCGTACGGATGGGCGCGATCGCTGCCGGTGCCACCGACCGGCAGCTCGACGACATGACCGGGTATGCCGAAGATATCGGCCTGGCCTTCCAGATCGCCGACGACGTCCTGAACGTCACCGGCACGCGCGAGGAACTGGGGAAAAACCCGAACACCGACGCGGAACGCGGCAAGAAGACCTACCCGACGTTCTACGGCGTAGACGGCGCCAGGAAACTCGCGGACGACTGTGTGACCCGCGCGATCGGCCGGCTCTCGGCGTTCGGCCCGTCCGCCGATCCGCTCCGCGAGATCGCCCGCTACATTACGGCGCGGAAAAACTGACCCGCGCGGCGTCCCTTACTGAACGATGAAGGCTCTCGTCACCGGCGCAACGGGATTTGTCGGCGCAGCCGTCGTGCGCGCCTTACTCAAGGCCGGCGTGGAAGTCCGGGTGCTCGCCCGCCGCGACAGCGACTTCAGCAATCTCCAACAATTCAAACTCGACGGCGTTTACGGCGACCTCCGCGACAAAGAGTCGCTGCGCAAGGCCCTGGCCGGCTGCCAACACCTGTACCACGTCGCCGCCCACTACGCGCTCTGGGCCCGCGATCCGTCGATCTTTTACGACGTGAACGTCACCGGCACGAAAAACTTGCTGGAGGCGGCGCGCGACGTCGGCACGGAACGGATCGTCTACTGCAGCACGATCGGGGCCATCGGGTTGCCACCCGGCGGGGGACTCGGCACGGAAGACACCCCTGTGTCGCTGGACCAGATGGCCGGACACTACAAACGATCCAAGTTCCTGGCCGAGCAGGAAGTGCTTGCGCTGGCTAAGCAGGGACTCCCGGTCGTAATCGTAAATCCCAGTGCGCCGGTCGGCGAAGGCGACGTTAAACCGACCCCGACCGGCCAGATGATCGTGGATTTCATGAAGGGGCGCATGCCGGCCTATATCGAAACCGGCATGAACATCGTGGACGTAGACGACGTCGCCGCGGGTCATCTGCTCGCCATGCAGAAAGGCCGGACCGGCGAACGCTACATTCTCGGCACCAAGAATCTGATGCTGCACGAGATCTTCGCGATCCTGAGCCGCCTGACCGGGGTCAAGGCGCCCTCGATCAAACTACCGAGGGGACTGATTCTCCCGCTCGCCTACTTGAACCTGGCCTTCTCCTACGTGACCGGCATCACGCCGCGCATCCCCTTGGAAGGCGTCAAGATGGCCAAGTACAAGATGCATTACGATTGCAGCAAGGCGATCCGGGAACTCGGCATTCCGCAAACCCCGCCCGAGGTCGCGCTCGAAAAAGCCGTGCGGTGGTTCCGCGAGCATCATTACGCCTAATCAGACTGGATAGCCTTTTTGAGCATCCGGTAATGCTCCAAGATGGAACAACTCCTCCTTCTATTTAACACCATCCTCTTCCGACCCTACGTCTTCGTCTTCCTGGCGGCCTTTCTCTTTTCTGCGATCCAGCTGATCGGCTGGCCCCGCACCTGGCGGTTCTGGCTCATCAGCTGGGCGACGGCCTTCGTCTGCGAATACTCCTCGACACGCAACGGCATTCCCTTCGGCTGGTACGTCTACAACGGGTCGACCGTGGGGCAGGAACTCTACTTCTCGAACATCCCGTTCATGGACTCCATCTCGTTCAGTTTCTTGCTTTACGCCGCGTACTGCGTGGCCCTGTGCCTGCTGTTACCCAAGGAGACCGCACCGACCGCAACCCTTCTACCAATCACCTCGTTGCGCTTCGACATCACCGCCAGGACCGGCTGGGCGGTGCTTGGACTCGCGGCATTCCTGTTTGCTTTCATCGATATGGTCATCGACCCGGTGGCCTTACGGGGCGACCGCTGGTTCTTGGGAAAGATCTATTACTACCCCGATCCCGGCTGGCATTTCGGCGTCCCTTTCGCCAACTATGTCGGCTGGGCCGTCGTCGGACTGATTTCCCTGCTGATCTACTTTCCCCTCGACCGGCGAATGCCCGCGTTCACGCCGCCGAGCTTCGTCACACTTCGCCTGCTCTTGGGCGTCGGACTGTACTACGGGGTCTTGGCGTTCAACCTCGCCATGACCTTCTGGATTGGTGAAACATTCATGGGGTTCAGCGGTCTGCTCATGCATCTGCCGGTGCTGGCCTGGCTTGTGTTTCGGCTGCGCAACCGAATCGCCCCTCGGTAGTCCCCGGCGGGTGGCTTTCAGCTTTCAGACTTTGTATAGTGGTTCCGCCGTATGAAAGCGAAACTGATCGGCCTCATCGTCCTGCTCGTGCTCGTCGGACTAGGCGCGCTCGGCTGGTTCGGCTATCAATCCTTCACGACCGGGTTCAGCGCCAAAGCGGAACCGCACGCACTGGAGGTGCTGCTGGCCCGTCAGGTGCGCTACCTGGCGATTCCCTTGGAACATCGCAACAAGCCGAATCCGATCCCCGTGACCCCGGATGTCCTTCGGGAAAGCCTGGCCCATTTCGCCGATCACTGCGCAACCTGTCATGCCAACGACGGCAGCGGCCAGACACCGATCGGCAAGAACGTCTACCCCAAGGCGCCGGATCTGCGCGACTCCGCGACGCAGACCATGTCGGACGGCGAATTGTTCTGGGTGATTCACAACGGCATCCGCTTCACGGCCATGCCGGCGTGGGGAGAAGGCGATCCGGAACAGGATCTCGACAGTTGGAAGCTGGTGCATTTCATCCGCCACCTCCCCGCGCTGACGCCCAAGGAACTGGATCGGATGAAGACCCTCAACCCGAAAACCCAACACGATTTGGATGAAGCCGCGGCTTTTGATAAATTCTTACAGGGCGACGATGCGGCCGCCGCCGCGTCGGATTCCGGCCATCATCATTAATTCATTCGAGAAGGAGCCTGGGCTTTTATGGTTCGACATCTGCTGCTTGCCACCGCACTGATTCTGTCCTCTTCCACCGCCTGGGCCCATGGATCGGGTCAGCACGTCCTCGGAACCGTGACGGCCATCGACGCCAGTCACATCGAGGTCAAGACGCCGAAGGGCGCCGCCGTCTCCGTCAAGGTCACCAAACAGACGCGGTACATCGAGAAGGGCAACCCGAAATCGACGGATCTGCCGACGATCGGCGACCGCGTCGTCATCGAAGCGACCAAAGAAAAGAGCACCCTGACCGCCACCGAAGTACATTATTCATCGGCCAAGAAAGCGCTGGCCCCGGCTGCGCCGCAGGAGCCGGCCCCCCAACAGTAGGTCGAGTATGCCCATCTTCCACTTGTCCCAGTTTGCACAGGCGTCGCCCTTTCACGGCGGCATGAGGGCGGCGTTAACGCGCATCGCCGTCACCGGAATCGCCGTGTTTCTAGCCATCTCGATCGTTCCGGGGATTGAGGCGGAAACCCTCACCGCCGGCATCGCGGCCGTCCTGGTTCTGACTTTTCTCAACGTCATCCTGCGCCCCATCCTTTTCGTCCTGACCTTGCCGCTGATTGTCCTGTCGCTGGGGCTGTTCCTCGTCGTGCTTAACGCGTTGCTGCTGGAATTCACCGCCTACCTGGTCAAAGGGTTCAGCGTCTCCGGCTTCTGGCCCGCCGTCGGCGGTGCGCTGGTCATCAGCATCGTGTCGAGTGTGCTGAACCTCTGGACACACGAGCCGACGATGGCCGAACGGATCGTCGTCGACCGCCGGCCGCCCAAGATCATCAACCCCGACTGAACCATCGCCCTTTTCATTGCATCACCCTTCCATCGTTGCTAGAATGCCGCGTCCCTCTGAGACTCACACCGAACGGATAACCATGCCTGCACAGCAAGCCAAACCCAGCCCCGAGACGCATTTGCAACGGACTCTTAATACCGCGCTCAACGAGCTGGGCACGGACTCGGCCCTCGCCGCCATATTCCATCAGGAGCAAGGCCCGCTCATCGGCCACGCCGCGCGCGGGTTTACGCCGCGTGATGTCCAGGCCATTCTGCGGACACTCTCGACGCATGTCGCGACGGCCCAGTCCGCATCGGCCCAGGATCAGGACGCCACCCGGACCGTCCGGCTTCGCCTGATCACCCCCGGTGCCAAATCGCTCCTGGCGCTGCCGCTTCGCCATCGTCAACGGACCTACGGCTATCTCGTGATCGGCCGCAAAGAAGGAGCGACCTTCGCAAAGAAGGAAAAGGCGCTCGTCGAGCAGGCCGGCGACGACATCGCGAAAGTGCTCGACCGCGAAGGCCTCTTCGACATGAACGTGATCTTAAGTCGGCCGTATGTGGCGCGGGAGCCGATCCCCGCCGCACCGACCCCGACGGAAATCTTCGCCGCACCGGCGGCGCAGTTCACGCCTGAGTTGGAAGAGAAGATCATCGCGTTGCTTGGAGAAGCGAACCAATATGTCTCCTTCGACCGGGCCTGGGCCTGCCACTACGATCCGCTCGCGGGCAGCATGGAAGTGCTCGGCATCGCCGGCGACCAGAAAACCGAGGCAAAGGACAGCAAGAAGGATCTGCGGGCGGGCCATCGACTCACGCTCGACAGCTCGGCCTCCGGCTGGGCGGTTCGCCACCGGAAACCTCGGGTCGACCACGACCTGGCTTCGACGCAAGGCCGGTTCCTCGACCACAAACATCTGTACAAAGATCGGTTTCTCTCCTCCCTGGTCATTCCGTTCTTCGTTCGCGGCCAGGTCGGCGGCACCTTGACGCTGGGATCTAAGGAAGCGTCGCGCTACCAGGTGACGGACGCCCGCACCCTGGAACCGATCATTCTCAAGCTGGCCGATCTCCTGGCGGCACCCCCGGCTCCGATCACGCCCCCGACCACTGAACAGGCGGATGGCACGGAGAGCGCCCCCGCAACCGCCGCGGCGCCGACCACGCTGGAACCGATGATCCGGAAGCAAGAGCGGCAGGCGGCGATCGGCGAATTCAGCACCTTCCTCGCCACTGAAATCCGTGAGCCGCTGGCATCCATCCGCTCCCAGTTGGAGGAAGTGACGGGCGAGGGCATTCTGGATTTCGATCCGCAAACCCGCGTAGAAAACGCGATGCGGGACTTGATCCGCGTGGAAGCGATCCTGAACGAGATTCTCGATTTCGCCAAGCCGCTCGAACTCAACCGCCGCCTGGTCCGGATTCCGGAAGTACTGGAAAGCGCGCTGGTCGTCGTGGGAACCGATCTGGAGGTGACCCGCATCCAAGTCACCAAAGACTACGCCTCCACTATCGCCCCGGTCCGCGGCGACGAAGCGAAGCTGCAACAGGTTTTTCTGAGCATCTTCAAGAACGCGGGCGAGGCAATGACCCCGGGCGGCCACCTGCACGTTCAGGTGACCCAACACCGCGCAGGGCGAAGCCTCGAAGTGCAGATCCTCATTAAGAACGACGGCGCACCGATCCCGGCCGAAATTGTCGACAAGGTGTTCGAACCCTTCTTTACGACGAAACGGTCTGGAACCGGCCTGGGCCTCGCGACGGTCAAAAAGATCGTCGAGGAGCACGGCGGCTCAATCGCCATTGCCAGCGCGCCCGGTGAAGGTACCACAGTGACGATCCGCCTCCCCGGCGTCAGTCGAGGACCGGCCTTCCGCCACCGGGGTCGCGGGCGCCGGCCTCAACGACGGCCGGCTTAGCCAGCTTAAGTCATTGGAACATTACGGAAGATTTTATCGGTCATTGGGAGTGGCAATGAGTCGGGCCGCGGCGCTTTCTCACTTGACAGGGGTACCCCCCCGTCGCTATGATCGCCGCCACTTGATTTGCCATTACGATTTTGAACGTTCATCAGCATTTCCTTCAGCCACCTTTATTTAAAAAGGAGTAGGGTATGAAGCTCGTACTCGGCACTATTGCGACGTTGTCCGGTGTGCTGTTCGCAGTCTCCATGGCCTCTGCCAATCCCGCGTTGCTCCCGAAGCACGAGGGCTATCCGATGAAGAACTCAGGCAGCCCCGTCACCGGCCAGCCGACGGCCAATGACCCGGGTCAGTCCGATGCCCGCGGCGAAGCGACCTTGCTCAAGTCCGCCGATTCGATCAAGCACAGCCAGCAGAAACTGAAGAAGAGCGACAACGACCGCATCCTCGACACCGAGGGCGCGGGTCGCCTCCCGAACGTGCAGGGCCCGCAGATCAAGATTGCGCCGCCCGTCACCTCGGCGACCAAGATCACCGGTGATCGGAAGATCGACTAAGCGATCCCCGTTTGAATCACAAAGGGGGCTGCTGTCGATGACAGCAGCCCCCTTTGCATTTCCATGAGTCCCGCCACCGCCGGCTCACTTCCGCTTCAATGATCTTTTCTTTGGCGTCTGGGCCATCGCCAGCCGAAACCGCCAGAGCTTTTTCGCCCATTCACCGGCATAATCCACCCCGATCCTTGGGAGCGCCGCAACGCGGCGAGACCCGATCCGATCGCCACGATCTTCGAACCAGAGTCGGTCCCGGCTCGTGAGATCGATGCGATTCAGACCCCGATCGATCTGCAACGCACGACAGAGCCGCCCCGGTCCATCGATCAACTCTCCCTCCACGTCGATCGCACGGATGAGCACCGCCGCGGGAAACTCTTCCCGTTCCGTCACGACATTCAGACAGTGGTACATGCCGTAAATCAGATACACATAGGAGTGCCCGGCAGCCCCGAATAAGACGTCAGTCCTCGGCGTCCGCCCCTTCGAGGCATGACAAGCCTTGTCTTCCGCTCCGACATAGGCTTCGACCTCGATGATCTGCCCGGCGATCTCACGCCCTTGGATCGACCGGACCAGATACTTCCCGATCAACGATCGAGCGACCTGAACGGTAGGACGAGAGAAATACTGCTGGGAGAGAACCTTGCTCATAGGAGTCTGTCGTAAATATTCTCACACCACCCCTCAAAATGACATCCAGCACGGTCGCAGGGAGACGAACACCAGAGAAGTTTCAGGCGGCGACTAGAAGTACCAGGCCAGGCCGCCCATGAACGTCCTCGGATTGCCGGGAACAAAGTGGATATCCTGCACACTCGCGGCCTCGTTTCGAAGTCGCGAACTGAACGCGAAGATCGCCTGCTCCCATTTGGTATCGAACAAATTCTGAATGAACAGAAATGCTTCCATGCGGCCGTGCGACAGCTTGATCGGCAACCGATACCGTTCGGATAGATCAACGTCGAGCCAGGCCGGCGACCTCATGCTGCGATCCTCCGTCAGCGGCCGTACCCCCATATACGTCGCCTGCACCTGCGAGGTAAGTCCTTCGGGCCATTTCAGCATCAATGCACCGTAGGCCGTCAATTCAGGCGCCAGAGGAATCGCGTCCCCGTTCCGGAACTCCGCGCTCGTATAGGTCACGCTGCCGTTCACATACAACGGCCCCCACACCTGTCCGCGGGCCGCGATCTCGGCGCCGCGCCGTCTGGTCGCTCCCCGGATGTCCGTCGTGCCCTCGTCGCCCACAAAGACCAGTTCCGACTTCAGATCCAACTGCCAAAGCGTGGCGATAAGCTCGAGCCCGTCGGGACCGAACGGTTTGGCCCGCAGGCCTACTTCATAACTGCGCGCGCGGGCCAAGGGTGACGATCCAGACGCCACCGCGGACCGGGCGTCGTTGCTGTGATAGCCTTCGCCGTAGTTGGCAAAGAACTCCGTGCCCGCCCACGGCCCGAGGATCAGATTCAGCTTGGGCAGAACGATGCCGGAACTCGTGCGACCAGCCGGCTGCTCAGCACAGGTCGCACACCGGTTGCGGACATTGAAGGTAAAGGTTTCTCCGCGCACCCCCCCCACGACACGCAGCCAGGATGCCGGGTGCACCTCTGCCTTGACGAACGGCGCATACGACGCCTCGACGATGTCGCTGTCGGTGGTCGTCCCGGTCAGGGTCCTGGTGGCCTGCGTTCCCAACCGGGTATGAATGTCGTCCACACGGCTCTGAAAGCCGATGGTGCCGACGCTGGGCATCCCCCAAACCTCGCCTCGTTGTTTGTAGCCGAGGTCGCCGCCGTACACGACGCGGTGATCGGACTGCATGATGCCGTCCCCGTTGGCCGGATCGCGTTCAAAGAATGTGAAATTGGTATAGAGGTCCAATCGATAGTACTGGGCATAGACATTGGCGAAAAACTGCCCGCCCGTAGTCGTGTCATAGTGATAGTTCACGACCCCGGTCGACCGGAGTGTCTTGCCGCCTTCCGACGGATCAATCGCTCCGAAACGGTCGAGCGATCCGTCGTTGACCGCACGCAGCGGAATTTCTCCGGAGGCGTTCCATTGCGCTTTATGAAAAGTGGCCTTGATGCTGAGTTCGTCCCGTCCAGTCAAATTCGCCGTCATCTTTCCGAAGAGGTTGCCGCGGAAATAGCGGTTGTCATGCTGAAACGGCCCATTGGTGTAGTAGCCCTCCGCCGCGAGCAACGTCTTCACCTTGTCTTTGGTCGGCGACAGGATGAGCAGGTACCGTTGCGTGTCGAACTGTCCGCCGGTCCCCTGAAGGATTCCCTCCTGAACGACTTGCTTGGTTTTGAAATCCACGGCACCGGCCGTCGCGAAGTCGCCGTACTCCGGCAGGTAGGCCCCCTTGTTGACCTCCAGCCCGTCGATCGTCTCCGGGATGATGAAGTTGAGATCGGTGTAGCCCTGACCGTGGGCATGGGACCGTAAGTTGATCGGCATACCGTCCGCGAAGAAGGCGACATCGGTTCCATGATCGGCATCGAAACCGCGCAGGAAATATTGATCGGCCTTCCCCGCGCCGCCAGAATGTTCGACCGCCAGGAAGCCGGGAATCAGGCGCAGCACCTGGGCCGGTCGCCCTTGCGGCTGGAGCAAATACTCTTTGTCGGGGATGAACTGTTGCGAGGAGGCCGCGACGGGTCGCTCGCCGACCACCGTCACTTCGGGGATTTCCAGTTCGAGCGCATCTGGATCATGGGCCAAGGCGGGAACACCGGCAAGCGCGATACACCAAAAACTTGTGAACGCGACCGTTCTGGCAATCACACGCAGCTCAACTCAGCCTTTTTCCCGTCGTCGTCATCGTGAGCTTGCCGTGCTTGACGCCCTTCACGCTGAGGAGCGCATCGGCGATCGCCTTGATCGCTTTTCCTTTGCCTCTCACGACCAGAACTTCGAGGCAATGATCGTGATCCAGATGCACATGCATACCGGAAAGAATCTGGCCGTGGTGATCGTGCTGAATATCCGTGAGCTTGCTCGTCAGATCCCGGACGTGGTGATCATAGACGAAGGTGATGGTCCCGACAGTCTCCCGATTGTCATTCCATTCTTCCCCGACGAGCGTGTCCCTGATGAGATCCCGTAGCGCTTCCGAACGGGTCGCGTATTGCCGCTGTTGGATATGCCGATCGAACTCGCCGAGCAGACGCTGATCGAGCGACACACCGAACCGAACGAGCTTTTTCACACGCCCTCCAAAGTGTTACGAATTTCAATTTTGTAACACGTCCATTGACGGGAGTCAATTGAGAGGAACCGGCGCGAGGGAAATGAAGAGAACAATTGAGTGCAAAGGAGCGGGAAACCCTGCTACTCGCCCTGAATGGGAATGTAGAGCGCGTTGCCCTGGCGGTTCACGAGCAACAGGGCGAGGTCGGTCGGCTTGAGGGGATCGGCCAGGCGCTGGAATGTGTTGAAGTTGTGGACCGGCTGCCGGTTGAGTTCGAGCACCACGTCGCCGGGCTGAAGACCCGACGCTTCGGCGAGACTACCCTCTTCGATGTCTGTGACAACAACACCGGTGGTTACCGCCAAGTCCATCTGCCGGGCGAGCGGCGGCGTCACATCGTCGAAGACGACCCCGGCGAGGGGATGCGCGGTCGACGCGGTGGCGGACGCAGCCTGGCTCTTTTTCGCCCGCTCTTTAGGCGCTTCTTGAACCACCAGTTCGGCCTGGTAGGACTTCCCTTCTCGCATCAGTTCGAGCCGGTGCTTGGACCCGATGGCTGCCTGGGCCACCAAATTACGCAGGTGCCCGCTGTCCATGACGTCGCGGCCGTCGAAACGGACGACGACGTCACCGCGCTTGAGGCCGGCGCGTTCCGCGGACCCTTTGGCCTGCAAATCGGTCACAATCGCGCCTTTGACATCGGGAAGGCGGAAGATCTTCCCGAGCAACGGCGTCACATCCTGCGTGGAGGCCCCGAGAAATCCCCGGACGACCCGACCGGTCTTGATCAGGCTCTGCATGGCAGCCCGCGCCATGTTGCTGGGGATGGCGAATCCGACCCCGACACTGCCGCCGGTCGGACTGGCGATAGCCGTATTGATCCCGACCAGTTCGCCGTTCACATTGACGAGAGCTCCACCCGAATTCCCGGGATTGATCGGCGCATCGGTTTGAATGAAGTCTTCGAAGTCGGCCACGCCCACGTCGGCACGCCCGACCGCGCTGACGATGCCGAAGGTCACCGTGCGGCTCAGACCGAGTGGATTGCCGATCGCCAGCACGAATTCCCCGACAGCCAGAGTGCTGGAATCGCCCCAGGGTACCGTCGGCAGATTTATCGCATTGATCTTCACCACGGCCACATCGGTCTTGGGATCGGTCGCGACGACTTTCCCTTTGTACTGACGCCGGTCCGCGAGAATCACTTCCACGTCGACCGCGTCGGCGACGACGTGATTGTTCGTAATGATGTACCCGTCCGGCGACACGATGACGCCCGAACCTTGGCCATATTGACGACGGGCCGGGGGTTCTTTGAACAACCCGAACGGCAGTGTTTCATCGCTGAAGGCTTGATCGCGGACCATTACCGTCGAGGCGATGCTCACGACGGCGGGAATAACCTTGATCGCGGTCGTTTTTACCTGGCTCTGGAGATCGTGGCCATTGGCCACCGGCAACAAGTGAGTCGCCGCGGCGACGCGCCCGGGATCGAGAGCGGCCGCCAGGAGAAGCCCCGCGCCCCACAGGTGTATGGCGAACCATCGCTTCATCATGAGCCAGGAAATTCCCTGATACGCGAGCACCGTGAAATGCCGTGGCCAGGGTAGCATGTGGGCGTGAGGCGCGCACTCATAATTCGATATGCCGCAGACGTAAGGCGTTCGAGATGACGGAGACGGAGCTAAACGTCATCGCCGCGCTGGCAATCATGGGACTGAGCAGCAACCCCGTCACGGGATACAATATTCCGGCGGCGATCGGCACGCCGAGGATATTGTAGGCGAAGGCGAAGAAGAGATTCTGCCGAATATTTCGCATCGTGGCGACGCTCAGCCGGTGCGCGCGCACGAGAGCGGAGAGATCGCCCTTCAACACGGTCATCCCCGCATTCTCGACCGCGACGTCGGCGCCGGTCCCCATGGCGATTCCCACGTCGGCCAAGGCCAACGCCGGCGCATCGTTGATCCCATCACCCGCCATGGCAACAGTCCGCCCCTGAGCCTTGAGTTCGCGCACGATCCGGCCCTTCTGGTCCGGCAACACGCCGGCGTGCACATCGTCGATCCCGAGCTGGTCGGCCACGGCCCGCGCCGTGTTCTCATGGTCGCCGGTGACCATCACGAGCCGGAGTCCGGCCGCTTTTAACCGCCGCACCGCCTCCGGGGTGGACGTCTTCACGGGATCGGCCACCCCGAGCAACCCGGCCACCTTCCCGTTCACCGCGGCAAACACCACCGTCTGCCCGTTCCGCCGCAACACTTCCGCTTCTTCATCCAGTACCTCCAGCGTACGGCCGGCAATCCCGATCGTCTCCCGCAAAAACTTCACCGTGCCGACGGCCACCGCCTGCCCGTCGACTGCTCCAGACACTCCGAGACCGGTCATCGAACGAAACCGTTCAACCGATGGGACCGCCAGAGCCCGTGCCCGGGCTTCCGCAACCACCGCCGCCGCGAGCGGATGCTCGCTCCCCTGTTCAAGCGCCGCCGCCAGACGAATCACCGCCGCCTCTTCGAACGGCGGGACGAAGCGAATCGACAGGAGGGCGGGCTTTCCTTCCGTCAGCGTTCCGGTTTTGTCGAATACGATCGTGTCGACCTTGCCGAGCACCTCCAACGCCTCCGCTTTCTTCACCAACACTCCGGCCGTCGCGCCGCGCCCGGTTCCCACCATGATCGACATCGGCGTGGCCAGTCCGAGAGCGCAAGGGCAGGCGATGATGAGGACCGCCACAGCGTTGACCAGCGCGTAGGCCAACTTCGGTTCGGGGCCCAACCAAATCCACATGAGCGCCGTGACCACCGCAGCCGCAACCACGAACGGCACGAAATAGCCGGCGGCTCGGTCGGCGACGCGTTGAATTGGCGCCCGGCTGCGTTGCGCGTCGCTGACCATTTGAACAATGCGGGCCAGCAGGGTTTCGCGCCCGACCTTTTGGGCCTGCATAACCAAGCTCCCGGTGCCGTTCATCGTGCCGCCGGTGACCAGGGCGCCGACGGTCTTCTCGACCGGCAACGACTCACCCGTGATCATCGATTCGTCGACCGCCGACCCGCCCTCGATGACGATCCCGTCGACCGGCACCCGCTCACCCGGCCGCACGCGAAGACGGTCGCCGACCTGCACCTGATCCAGCGGCACGTCGACCTCGCGACCGTCTCGCAGCAGCCTGGCGGTCGCAGGTGCCAGCCGCAACAGTCCTTTGATTGCAGAGGTCGTTCGGCTCCGCGCACGCAGTTCCAAAACCTGTCCCAGCGCCACCAGAACCGTGATCATCGCCGCTGCTTCGAAGTAGACCGCTACGCCACCGCCATGATGATGGAAGGACGCGGGCAACCACTCCGGAGCGACCGTCCCGGCGGTGCTGTAGCCGTAGGCTGCGCCCGTGCCGATGGCGATGAGCGTGAACATGTTCGGCGCACGATTGACGAGGGAGACCCAGCCTCGTTCGAAAAACGGATACCCACCCCACAAGACGACCGGCGTGGCGAGCACCCACTGCATCCAATTGATGAGAGAATTACCCAGCCATTGCTGGAGCGGCTGCCCCGGTATCATGTCGGACATGGCCAGCGCCATCACGACGACCGCGGGCCCGAGGCTCCACCAAAACCGCCGAGTCATGTCCTCGAGTTCGGGATTCGGCCCGTCTTCCATCGTGACGATCTTGGGCTCCAGGGCCATCCCGCAAATCCGGCAGGCTCCCGGCTTCGTCTCCAGAATCTCCGGATCCATCGGGCAGATGTACTCGACCGTGCCTCCCGCCGGCACGGACACCGGACGGACAGACCGTTGCTCAGGGGGCAACAGATAGTAGGCCGGATCGTTCTTGAATTTTGTGAGGCAGCTGATTGCGCAGAAATGGTAGGTCTTGCCCGCGTGAACGTGCGACCCGGCCGCCGTGGCCGGATCGACCGTCATGCCGCAGACCGGATCGCGTTCGCCGGCGGCGGACGCCGCCGGCATCATCATCGGGAGCGGTTTGCGTTTCGTGGGAATCGTAAGCAGGTCGGGAGGAGCCGGCGTCAGCGCCTTTTCAGGGTCGGCCCGAAACCGATCCAGACAGGAAATGGCGCAGAAGTAGTAGGTCCGGCCCTTGTACTCGTATCGGCCGGCGGCCGTCTCCGGCTCGACCGTCATGCCGCAGATTGGATCGATCGCCATTGCATCTCAACTCTTCGCCGGACACTCGTTTCAAAATTCGCTTACTTCTTCGGATCGGCATCCAGAATGCTCTGGATGATCAGCTTGATGTTTTCCGGATCGATCTGCTCCACTTTGATGTTGCCATCAATCAACACGGTCGGCGTCTGATGGACATTGATCCGTTCGCCCCATTTCCGACCATCTTCAAACGCCTTGGCCGGCTTACCGCTCGCCATTCCCTCTTCGAAGGCTTTGGGATTGAGCCCCACTTCCTTGATCAGCACCTCCCGCAGCGAGCGATCCAGCACGCCCGTCACCTTTTCCTTATGGATCGTCCGGAACAGCACAGCCTTCATTTCCTTGCCTTTGCCCATGCTCTTGGCCTGCTCGTACATGTCGAACGGCGTCGGCAACTTGCCCTGGATCACTGGAAACCCCACCATGACCACTTCCAGCTTGTTCCCGAATTCTTTTTCCAGGATCGGCACGCCGTCGCCGTCAAAACGATGGCAATGCGGGCAGTAGAAATCGGCGAATTCGACCAGCTTGACCTTGCCCGGCTGATGGGTGGATTTTTCGTCCTTCAGGATTTCATACTTTCCCTTCAATTCCGGGGTCGCGCTCCACGCCGGCACCGGCCCCAACCAGGCCATTACCATCCCCAGGGCAAGCACCAAACCCCGCCATCCCGCTCTCTCACATCGCGTCATGTCTCTCTCCTTTCAAAGATATCGAGCACGCCCGACCATTATATCGAATGTACGCGTTTTCCGCTCTCTGTTATACTGCGTGCATGACACGCGCATTGATCGTTGCGAGTCTCCTAACCACTCTGTTGCTGGCTGGCTGCGCCGCCACGCAAGACACGATCGACACGACTCAGCCTCCGCCAATCACCTTTGCGCAAGTCAAAGCCGCGCCGGATTCTTACAAGGGACAGGTCGTGACGTTTGGAGGGGAAATTCTCACCGCTCGGCGGTTGAAAGACGGCACGAGGATTGAAATTCTCCAGTTACCGCTCACCTCATCGCTCCAACCGACGATGGAGCTGAACAAATCCCAGGGCCGATTCGTCGCCATGCAGCGGGAGTTCCTCGACCCTGCCACAATTCCGGCCGGAACCTTTGTCACGGTCACGGGCGAGGTGAGCGGTGTCGTCACGCTCCCGCTGGACGAGACGGACTACACGTACCCGGTGGTGGATATCAAGACGATGAAGGTTTGGACGCGGGCGGAAGAAGCGCCGGTCCGCATTCGGCCTTACATGGGACCGGGCCCCTATTGGGGCCCTTACTGGTCTCCCCACTGGCGACCCTGGCCGTACTGGTAGCCTTTACCGAAACGTCGACCCGACGATCCGCTCCACGCGATCGTCCCGCCCGCCGAGTTCTCGATACTTTCGATACTGCGCCAACGCACGCGGCATGTCCTTCCGGTGCAACTCGTAGAAGACGCCGAGGTTGTAATGCGCCTCCGCGTAATCCGGTTTCAAGGAGACCGCCGCTTCATATTCGTGCTCGGCATCGTCGAGCTTGCTCACGCTGGTATAGACCACGCCCAGATTCATGTGGGCTTCGGCGTATTCCGGCCGATACCGCAACACTTCGAGAAATTCCCGCTCCGCTTCGGTCGGTTTGTTCTGGCTCCGATAGATGAATCCCAGATTGTAGTGGGCATCGACTAGATCCGGCTTGGCCGCCACGGCTTGTTTATAGGCATAGGCCGCTTCCACGAGATCATTGCGGCGTTCGGCCATCCGGCCGATCAGATACCAGCCGTCCGCATGTTTGGGATGGGCCTTGGTCAACTTCGCCAACGTGTCCCTCGCCGCCTTCGCATCGCCGGCGCCGTCCTGTAAGACGGCCAGATGAAACAACCCATCGGCCTGCGTCGGCTGCACGGCAAGCAGGGCTTGATAGGTCTTTGTCGCGGCCGGAACGTCCCGGCGTGATTCATACAGCTTACCGAGATCGAGATAGGACTCCGCATGGGACGGATCGGTCTGAATGGCTTTGAGCAACGTTTGCTCGGCCTCCGAAGACTTGCCCTGCGCGAGATAGACTTCGGCCAGATCATTCAAGGTTTCCGCATCGGCCGGTTTGAGCTTGAGAGCACGGGCCAAATCCTCGGCCGCACTTTCCGGCTTGCGCCCCTTAAGCGAGATCCGTCCGGACAGGCGCAAAGCCTCGGCCGAGTTGGGGTTGAGATGGAGCGCCTTCTTGACGGCGGATTCCGCCGCCTTCAGGTCGCCTTTCTCGAAAAAGGTGATCGCTTGATCAAGCTGCTGTTGGAATGAATCGGCAGACGCGGGAGCCGCTACGGACCACGAGGCGGCGCACAGGAGACCACCCAGAAACACCGCGAGTGTCACGTCATGACGTCGGCGACAGGAACCCACCGATGCCTCCCTCCGCTGCCCTCAGCGTGGTCGGACTATAAACGGCAGGAGCGGGGAAATCAACGGAGCAGAGCGCCCTCCGTATCCGGCACAGCACCGTGACGACCACCACAAACCGAGGTTGTACACGACTCCGGCAGATGCTGGCGTAAGAAGTCAGGCAGACTCCATTACCGTGATGTCCGGACAATGTTAAGGCGGTTCGCGGACTACGGACAAGGGGGAACGAATGAGGCGCAGCCGTCTCGTGACGGTTGCGCCTCGATAATCGAGCCCTGAGGCCCACGGAACGTGGCCTCAGATGATTTGTTACTTGCCTTTCTTCCCCTTGGCCGGCTTGCTCGCCTGCTCGGCATGGGTGAGCGATTCTTCCGCGTGCTTCACCGCTTCCTTCGCATGCTCCAACGCCTCCTTGGCATGCGCATCGGTGCTGTTCTTCACCGCTTCTTCCAGATGAGTGATCGCTTCCTTCTCGTGCGTGATGGCTTCCTTGGCATGCTTGATCGTCTCCTGCACATGGGCGTTCCCGGCGAACGCCGTTCCCAACGGGCCCACGACCATCAATGCACTGAACGACACGGCGGTCACAAGGCTGCGAGTGGTCATCATGAACTTCCTCCTTTGTTGTTAGCACCCCAATTTACCGGACCAGTGTAGCGCGGGTGATTGAACAAGTGAAGATCAGACGTGCGGCAACGTATGAGGGGGGAAGAGGAAAGCGCATGGGCGTGCGCTTTCCTCCATTCGGGACTCCCTGCGTGGTCAGCGCAGTCCAACCCCTGAGTCCCGCCCGCTCAGGCAGGGCATAAACCGTCATCGGGTTACTGAATGATCGACAATCGACAGATTCCGTCGGCCACGGCGTCGTGGCCCATCTCCCGTCCGCCTGCGTCATAGGCGGCATAGGTCCACCCCTCCCGTGGTAGACGGCCGGGGCCGCGGCTATCGACGCTCGAGATTTTTCCCATCACAAACACCGACTCCAATGCGCCGCCGGCCACCGGACCGCGCAGGAGCCGCTCGACGACCAACGTCGTGCCCACGGGAAACGGCTCGTCGTCTGTGATGGAGGCGGCTTTGGGACAGACCCATAACCGCAGGCATCCCGGTTCACCCGAGACCTCGGTGTCCGACTCGACGCAAGGCCAGCCGCGATAATTCTTGGGCAGAGTCATGCCCTGCGCACACGGGTGGCTCGC
>JAXLZJ010000012.1:0-186026 GCA_046350995.1 Nitrospira sp. | reverse complement strand
CGCGTTGCAGCAGATGGGCTATACGAACGTGGTATCGATGGATGGGGGGATCAAGGCCTGGCGCGTGGCCGGCGGTCCGCTTGAGGCGGGCCCGCCGGTTTTCTAGGGACAATTACTTGTTCACCCGATCGAATTCTTTGATGACCTGCTCGGTCAGGTCAATCGTGTCTTTGCTGTAGATGACGATCTTCATCGTCTGTTCGCTCCCGCGATCGACCACGATCGCAAAGCCGCCCTTTTCGGCGACCGTTTGAGTGGCCGAGGCGATGCGCTTCATGTAATCGTCCACGAGCTCTTTCTGCTTGCCCTGTAGTTCCTGATTAAACTCCTGCGCGCGCTTTTGGTAGTCCTGAATCTTCGCGCGGAACTGCGCTTCCTTGTCCTTCTTCTCGGCGTCGCTCAGCTTGGCGGCCTGGTCCTTGAGCTGCTTTTCGTAGTTGCGAAGATCTTCCTCGTCGCGGGAGAGCAGTTTCTGTCTGGTCGAGACGTATTCTTTCAGTCCGTCGAGCGCTTTCTTACCGGCCTTCGATTTTTCGAGCACCGCTTGCGGGTCGACGACGCCCATTTTAAATGCCTCGGCTGCCAGACCCGAACCGGCGAAGGGACTGAGCGCGAAAGATAGGAACGTCGCGGCGGCAAGCGCACGCGCAAGACCACGTTTCATAAGGGGCTCCTTCATCTTAATCGTCAGGGAATCGGTGAAAGACTGGCAGGCAGAATAGCGACGCAGCTTGGGCCTGTCAAGGGACCGGACTGCGTGACGCGCGAGTGACAGGTTAGACGAAATAGCGGCTGGTATCGAACTTATGCTCGGTGTTGTCGATCAGACGGATGATGCTGTGCCGATAGTTGCCCGTCTCATCTTTTTCCGTGAGATCGATTTCCGTCCCGTGGTCGGTCGGATTGCCTTGGGCGTCCGCGATGACCTTGACCAGGGGTCGTTCGGCATCGGTTTTCTCGACGGCCGGACGGAGGACGACGGCCAATTCATCCGAGTCCAACATGACCAGGCTTCCGATCGGCACGATCCCGACGCAGTTGACGAACAGCTTGAGCAGCGTCCCGTCGAAGCTTTTGCCCGCCTTCGAGAACATCATGTTGAGCACTTTGGAGGGAGACATCGGCTCCCGTCGGTAGACACGCGACGACGTCATGGCGTCGTAGCAGTCTGCGATCATCAGGATGCGTCCAGTCAACGACAGTTTCCACGGCGTCTTGAGCCGGGGATATCCGGAGTAATCCAGATTCATGTGGTGTTCGAACGATGCGGCGGCCATGCGCCCGGGAAGATTGGTGATCCCGCGCAACTGCGCCAGGCTCAACACGCCTTCGGTCGGGTGGTTGCGCATGGCGACCCACTCGTCCTCGGTAAACTCGCCGGGCTTGTTTAAGACTTCAAGAGGGATAGACGATTTGCCCATGTCGTGGAACAGGGCGGCCAATCCGAGATCGGCCAACTCGACCTTGGGGTAGCCGGTTCGGTTGGCCAAGGCGATCGATAGAAGAGACACGTTCACCGAATGATTGTGTGTGTATTGATCGTGGCAGCGCAGGGTCGTCAAACCCAGCAGCGTCGCCTCATCCTGCATCATCAGATCGACGATGTTCTGGATCGCCCGTTTAGCCTGTTTGAAGTTGACCGTTCCACCGTCGCGGACGGACTGCACGAGCCCTCCGACGGCGCTGGCTGCTTTCGAATAGGCGTTCTTGGACTGGATCTTGTGCTGAACCTTGGGGTCCGGAGAGCCTTGGCCAGTGGGTCCGTTTTCAGTGTTAAGATCTTCTCGGATTTGCAGCTCACGGGGATCTTCAAGCTCAATTCCTTGGATGTCGTGTGTCCGCAGTTCTGCTCGGAAGTCGTCAACCGTTTTTGCTGCTGGGTCTAGACTTACAAATAGGTAGGAGAACTCACGGAGATCTTTGGAGGAAACCGAGGACGAAAACGTCAGGCCGCCAATTTTGAACTTATTAAAGGCGTCTATGATGCTGGCGATCACCAACATCTGTTGCGCGTTTACTTTTAGGTGGCTTTCCCCGAGAAAAAGAAAGTCATTTTGTATGCGCAATGTTACTGGATGGTCATGGGCAAGTGTCTGAATCAGGGTCAACATCGATTCGACTGGCTTATCCAGAGCGGCGTTCGTCCGACCGTGAATTCTGGACGTCTTAAGGAGCGTGTTTAGTTGTGTGATGAGCTGGAACCCCAGCATCGCCATTTGTTGGTCGAGGATATCTCCGGCCTCGGACCCTTGGGCGATCTTTTGCGAGAGCGATTTTTCGTGTGTCAGCAGAGGTTGCGTCGGATCTTCGGTTGAGGCTGGACGTGCCAGTTTGAATTCACTCACGGCGGATCCTCACTTCGCAGGTGCGGGTTTGGCCTGTTGCTGTTTATGAATGTGCGAGAGCGCCAAGGCGCAAGCCTGGCGGACGGCCGCGGCGCCCTTTTTTTGGCCGAGTTCGAGGGCCGCCATGGCGGCGGGTGTGGCCAGCTTTCCGAGTGCCTCGGCGGCGACCACGGCACACTCTTCTTTCTTCTTGCGGTTGGTCCAGGCCCATTCGGTGAAGAGTCCTTGCCAGTAGGGGACTGCGTCGTCGCCGCACGTCGCGCGGATGGCTTGGTAGATGCCTCGTTTTTCGCTCATCGATCGATCCAGAAAGGTCTCATCCGACAGGATCGCCGACCACTGAGCGAACGGCGCTGCGTACTGCCCGGTCATGAGCAGTTTCAGCGCGGCGATCTGGACGGTTTCGTCGGTGTCCGACAGGCAGAGAATCAGGCGCGAGCCGTTACCGCTGGGCTTTAGTTGGCCGAAGATTCGTAGGGCGTCTTTGCGGACATGCACGTCGGGATATCGTACGAGCTTCTCCACGGCGTCGGCAAAGACGGGATTGTTCCACTTGGCGACGATGGCAAGGAGATTTCGGACATACACCGGGCGACGATCAGTCAGTCCGCGTATGATCGGCTCGTGGTGGTCCTTGGCGAGTACCTGCAACGTCTCGATGACGATCGCCTGATGCTGAGGTGATTCCAGGTTGGCGAGTAGCATGCAGAGTGCCGGCACCGCCTGTGCGGACATGAGTAACAGGATGGTCGAGAGCCCCTCGGTGGTCGCGTTCGGGGTGCGGTTCAAATACGATTCGATGGCTTTGACATGATCCGGCTTCCCAAGTCCGGCCAGGATCGTCGCCAGTTGGTGCTTCTGCTCGTCGGCCAGGTCCGGCCGTAGCGTTTCGGCATCGTGGAGGATGCTCAACACGGTTTCCAGCACCGTCCATCTCCCGGTCTGGAGCAGGGAGTTGATGACCTGCCCCCACAGCGAAAACAGTTTCGACAGAAGGGCCGGGGAATTTTCGGAGACGAGAATGGCGGTGAGCATCTCGAGGATATATGCCGTGCTGTCTTGCGTGCTCTCCGCTTCGATTTCCTTCGCAAGACCCAGGACTTCCTCTTCCGTCACTTCGTAGCCGACCAAGCCGGACTGAAAACGGGCCCGTTGCTTCGCTTCCGTGGCGCCTTCGCCTTGTCCCTCCCGCGATTTCATGGCGTCTTTTTTTTGCCGTTCGCGATCCAGCAAGTCGCGCAGGGTGCTGTCGGCCGTCATGCTGGTGTCGAGTTTCAGAAACGCATCCTGCCCGCCTGATGCCTTGGCGATTTCCTCGGCCGTGACGATCGTGAGGGTGGTCAAATTTCTCTGCCACAGCCGGGTGACGATATCGTCATCGTCTTTGTTGGCCTCTTGTCCGGCCCAGAGCGAGTCCAAGAAAAACGCCAATTCATCCTGGGCGAGCCCTTGATGGATGACGAGTTCCCTGATTCCGTCGGCGTAGAGTTTGAAGGCGAGATTTTCGCTGCCGCCGTCCTTCTCCGCTTGGTAGACCGTTTCCTCTTTGCACACGAGTGCAGATCGCTGGACGAGAAACGTCAGCTTTGTGTAGGTCGTCAGATGCGCCGTGAGTTCGTCGAACAGCTGCTGGGAGAATTTTATCGCGACCGGATTGGTCGCGCCGTAAGTTCGATTGGATTTGGCCGTTTTGTCGAGGAGCTTGAGGACACGCTTGACCGAGGCGATCTCGGGGTCTTCCGTGCCCTTCGCCGCAACGGCTGCGGCAAGCATCTCTTGCGCGGTCTTGAGGTCCGACATAGGGATACACCTATCGGGAGACCCACAAATCGTCAAGGAAATCAGTATTCCCAACTCATAAAAGCCGCTAAGAATGGGGGGAAACGGAACCTTGCCGGGGCATCGGCGCACCGGTACAATCGCGTCCGATGATTCCACCATCGCCTATTCGTGTGGTGTGTTTTGGAGACAGTCTCACGGCCGGTTTTCAATCGCCGACCCGAGAGAACCCGCAGGGCCGCTCAACTCCCTATGGTGAATGGGTGCAAGCCCGATTCGGTGCGGCCGTTCACGTCGTGGTCAGTGGAATTTGCGGGGAAATGACCGCCGAAATGCTGATGCGGTTTCGGCGTGATGTCTTGGCTGAACAGCCTCGCTACGTCGTGATTCTCGGTGGCACCAACGATCTGGGCTGGAACGGGCCGGTGCATGAGATCATGCGCAATCTCGTGAAAATGTACGAACAGACGCTGGCGGCAGGAGCGACGCCGGTTCCTGTGACTGTTCCGTCCTTACGCGTCGAAGATGTGGGTGAAAGTCGAGAGGCTCGGGAGTGGGTTGGCAGCCATCTGACACGGCGGCAGGAACTGAACGCGTCGATCCTCGCGTATGCCGCCACTAAGCAACTGACGGCGGTGGACTTGTTCTCGGCGACGGCCGACGCGGAGAGCCGTCTCTTGGCCCGCGAGTATTCCAACGATGGCGTGCATCTCACGACCGAGGGGTACCGGCGCTTCGCGGAATTGGTGTGCGCCCAGGTCTTGGCACCGGTCCTGGCAAGCGAGAGCTAGCGGCGATGTCGTCCCCATTGCGGATTGTCACCGATGCGGAGTTCGATCGGGTGGTGGAGTCCGCGACAGTCCCGGTGCTCGTCGAATTCTGGAAGCCTGGCTGCGGGCACTGCCGGGTCCTCATGAAGGAGTTGGAAGGGTTGCAGCAGGAGCTCGGCGATCGTGTCCTTGTCTGTACGATGAATGTCGACGAGCAGTTTCAGATTCCCGCCGAGCTGGAAATTCAAGCTCTCCCAGCCCTGGCGCTGTATCGCAACGGGATTTTTGAACAATTCATCGGTGGGTTGGGGAAGAAATCCGATATTCGAAAGAAGTTGGCGATGTAGCGGAATGGTCTTATAGCGCTCGCCAGGTGCGGCCGTCGTTTTGGATCATGCGGTCGGCTTCGACCGGTCCCCAGGTCCCGGCCTGGTATTCGGGAAGCCAGCGCTGGCCGAGTGCCTGCCAGCCGTCGAGGATTTGTGTGATCCAGGCCCAGGAAGCTTCAACTGCGTCGCGGCGCATGAACCGCGACGCATCGCCCGCCATCACGTCCAAGAGCAGACGTTCATAGGCTTCTGGCGACGGCCTGCCGAACACTTCGCCGTATTTGAAATTCATCTCAACCGGATGAGTTTGCGCGCGCGTGCCGGGGACGCGCGATACGATCCGAAGCGAGAGGCCTTCCTCTGGCTGGATGCGGAGCGTTAGCACGTTCGGAGCCTGCGGGGATTGCGCGTTGGCGTTGAAGAGGATCTGCGGGATGTCTTTGAACTGCACCGCGACTTCGCTGGCCCGCAACGGCATGGCTTTGCCGGTGCGCAGATAAAACGGGACGCCGGACCAGCGCCAGTTTTCCACGAAGCACTTCACCGCCACATAGGTTTCCGTCGTAGAGGTCGGATTGATGCCGGCTTCGCGCCGGTAGCCCGGCACCGGTTTCCCATGGGCGGTGCCCTCGCTGTATTGGGCGCGGACGGTGAACTGTTCGACGTCTTTGCCCGTGATCGGTCGCAGACAGCGGAGCACTTCCATCTTGGCATTGCGGACGACGTTCGGATCGAGCGAGTAGGGCGGTTCCATTGCGACGAGACAGAGCAGTTGCAGCAGATGGTTTTGCACCATGTCCCGGAGCGCGCCAGCTTCCTCGTAGTAACTGGCTCTCGTTCCGACCCCCTCCGCCTCGCTCACCGTGATTTGCACGTGGTCGATGTATTTGTGGTTCCAGATCGGTTCAAAGATGCTGTTGGCGAACCGCACGACCATGAGGTTCTGCACCGTTTCCTTGCCCAGGTAATGGTCGATGCGGAAGATCTGCGATTCGTCGAAGACGCGTCCCGTGACCGAGTTGATGGCCTTGGCGGATGTGAGGTCTCGGCCGACCGGCTTCTCCACGATGATGCGCGCATAGGGCCGTCCGGGAGCCGGTGGTGTTGCCAACCCGGCGTTCGCCAATCCTTCACAGACCGGGGTGAACGAACTCGGGGGAATGCTCAGGTAGAAAATGCGATTGCCCGGCAGTTGGAAGGTGCGCTCCAGTTCTTCAGCCCGGGCTTTCAAGCGGATGAATGTGTCGGGATCGTCGTTTTCTCCCGCCATATAGAAGAGGTGTCGGGCGAAGGTGTTCCAGGTTTCTTCGAGGAGCGCCTGGCGGGAATGTTTGACGACCCCGTCGCGGACCGTCGCGCGAAACTCCTCGTCGCTCATCGGTTTCCGTCCCAGGCCCAGGACGACGTAGTTGGACGGCATCAGCCCGTCGAGCAGCAGATTGTACAAGGCCGGGATCAGGCGGCGTTTGGCCAAATCGCCCGAGCCGCCGAAGATGACGAGCGTAGACGGCTCCACCGGCGGCAGCGTCTCCTGGGACGGCGCGATCTCGATGCGGGAATTGTTCGTCGACATGTGTGTTTGATCCGCGTCGGGTCGTGGTCAGCGCCGGACGGCATGGCCGCCGAAGGCATTGCGCAAGGCCGCCAGCATCTTTTCCGCAAACGACTGCTCTTGCCGGGACCGAAAGCGCGTAAAGAGAGCCGTGGTCAATGTCGGCACCGGGACATCTTTCTCGATCGCATCCGCGATCATCCAGCGGCCTTCACCGGAATCCTGGACGAACCCTTTGAGCTTGTCCAGCTTGGGATCGCCCTTGAGCGCGCCAGCCGCGAGTTCGAGGAGCCACGATCGCACGACGCTGCCGTGCATCCAGAGGTCCGCGATACGGGCCAGGTCCAGATTGTACTCGCTCTTCGACATCAACTCGAACCCTTCGGCATAGCCCTGCATCATGCTGTACTCGATACCGTTATGCACCATCTTCACGTAGTGGCCTGCGCCGTGTCCGCCGACATGGGCCCAGCCGTTCTCCGGCGCGAGGGTAGTGAAGAGGGGGGCTAAGCGCGTGACCGCCGCGGGTTCGCCTCCGACCATCAGGCAGTATCCGACCTGCAGGCCCCAGATCCCTCCGCTGGTGCCGGCGTCGACATACTGGATCTGCTTCTTCTTGAGATCAGCCGCGCGGCGGACGTCGTCATGAAAGCGCGTATTGCCGCCGTCGATGATGGTGTCGCCGGGCTGCAGGAGTGCCGCGACGGCTTGGACGGTATCCTCCGTCGGTGCGCCGGACGGAACCATGATCCAGATGGCGCGTGGCGCGCTCAACTTGCCCACCAGGTCGGCAAGCGACGAGGCGGCCACGCAGCCCTGGCCTTCAGCCTGCTTGATCAGCTCGGTGGAGCGGTCGAAGACGACGACCCGGTGGTTGTCGCGTCGCAGACGCGTGACCATATTCATGCCCATCTTGCCTAAGCCGATGAACCCGAGTTCCATACGCACTCCTTGGCGTAATGCCGATGAGAGATGTCATGTCGGAGCGGAATGCCTGTGGATCGAACAGGATGTCTCCCAGCCCCGGATATTCTTACCTCAGACAGGGGAAAACACTCCGGTCCCGATCAGGTTAATCGATCCGGGCCGGGTTTGGGACGTCCTTGAAGAGTAGATCGGCAAACTGTCGTCCAAAGTTGAGCCGGTCAGTCAGGTTCGTGGCGAGGAGAAACCGGGCCGCCAGATCGGCCAACGCCGGTTCGCGAGACGACATGAATCGATGGATGTCGGTAGGGGCGGTCAGCCAGAACCCACGAAGCCGGAAGAAGGCCATGGTGCATTCTTCGAAAAACAGATTGAGCACGTATTGAGCCAGGGCCGGCTTGTCGACAACATCCTGGGCTTTACCGAGTAGATGGAAGCACTCGGCTTTCAATCGAATCTGCTCGTTCATCGAGGTCGGTGGCGGTCCCTGGCGGAATCGCTGATTGGCGCGTTCGATCAACTTGGCGCTGATGCCGTCATGATCGAAAAGGATTTTGGCTTTGCGCAGCAGGGAGGGCAGGCGCGGGGAGTAGGCCAGTTCGTCTTCCACCAGCTTGTAGCCGTAGTAACGGATGTCTGCCAGCCGGTCTCCCGCACGGAGAATCTCGTGGCCTTCACGGTCTCCTTTGACCAGTGCGATGAGGTCGATGTCGCTGTGGGCCGTCAACGCGCGCCGCGCACCGGATCCGACCAACAGAATGCCAACCAGATCGGCGCCTCGGCGTCCGCGGATGTGTTTCAGCGCGACGGCGACGCTGTCGTCGAATCCCGGCGGTTCTGGTGTCGGCGGTTGCTCCGGCGGTTCCGGCACCTCCAACAATTCGGCGTTGAGTTCTTCCCGGGTGGGAATCGGAGCGGAAACGTGTGTATCCATACCTTATCCGTGGAGCTGCCGAATGCGATCCGGCAACGATGTGAGCCATTGGTCGAACGGCTGATCTGCGTCGACGATGATTTCCAGTTTGCCGTTCTTCAGCCTCCGGATCGCTCCGGGGCTTTCCGGGGACAGCGGGATTTCCACCCATTCCCGATCGAGCCCCAAGGTGTCGGTGACTTCGAGAATGCGGGTGATGTGCTGAAAGGACACCATCTCAAGGGGCATGACAGACCTCAGCGGCATTCTATGTGGCGGGTGGAGAGGTGTCAACGGACGGAACGGCGTCAGGCCAGCACGCGGGCGAACGCGTCGGCGGCTTCGTCGATCTGTTTCGCGGTGACATTCAGATGCGTGACGGCGCGGAAGCTGCGACCGCCGATCGTATGGAGCAGCACGCCCCGCTCTTTCAACTGCGCCACGATGTCGGCCGGCGTCAACCGGTGTTCGGGTACGTCGAAGATCACGATGTTCGTTTCGACGTGCTGCGGAGCGATCCGAACGGCGGGAACCTGCGCGAGCGCGCGGGCGAGTCGCTTGGCGTGATCATGATCGTCTTTGAGCCGGGTCACATGATGGTCGAGCGCATAGAGACCGGCGGCGGCCAAGATGCCGGCCTGCCGCATCGCCCCGCCGTACATGCGGCGGAACCGGCGGGCTCGTTCGATCAGGTGGACATCGCTGGAGACCAGCAGCGAGCCGGCCGGAGCGCCGAGGCCTTTGGACAAGCAGAACGATACGGTTTCGAAATGCTGCGCGTAGGTGGCGGCCGGCAGAGTCGTGGCGGCAACCGCGTTAAACAGCCGCGCACCGTCGAGATGCATCGGGAGTCCGTGCTTCGTCGCCACCGCGCGGATCTTCTCGATCGTGGAGAGCGGATAGATCGTGCCGCCTCCACTGTTGTGGGTGTTCTCCAGACAGATGAGGCCGGTCTGAATGGTATGCGGGTCTTTCGGCCTGATCGCCGCTTCGACCTGATCGGCGATCATGATGCCGCGATCGCCGGGAATCCAATGGAGCTGGACGCCGGCCAGCGCGCCGGCCGCGCCCTGTTCGTAGCGGACGATGTGGGCCTTGCTCTCGACGATGACTTCCTGTCCCGGTTGCGTGTGCGCGCGAATCGCGAGTTGGTTGGCCATCGTTCCGGACGGCACGAATAACGCGGCCCGCTTGCCGAGCAGTGCCGCGGCGATCTCCTGAAGTCGGTTGACTGTCGGGTCTTCTCCGTACACGTCGTCGCCGACCTCGGCTTTGGCCATCGCCTTCCGCATGGCGTCGGTCGGTCGGGTGACGGTATCGCTGCGAAGATCGATCATGAGGGCTCCTTCGACGTTGAGACGCGCCGCATTCTAACAAATTTTCCGCTTGCGGGTGAGAGGGAGGGACTGGCACTGTCTCCCGCATCGGGAGGTTGCGGCGTGTCCGGCTCGTTCATTCGGAGATGGGTGCAGGTCGAGGACGCGGAGCGGGCGCCGCTGCTCTGGTCGTTCGCCTATTTCTTTTGCCTCCTCTGTGGCTACTACCTGCTCCGGCCGGTCCGCGACGAAATGGCGATCGAAGGCGGCGTGCAGCATTTGCCTTGGATGATGACGGGCACCTTCCTGACGCTACTGGTTGCGACGCCGGTGTTCGGG
The DNA here is from genome assembly GCA_046350995.1 of Nitrospira sp. Classification (GTDB taxonomy): domain Bacteria; phylum Nitrospirota; class Nitrospiria; order Nitrospirales; family Nitrospiraceae; genus Nitrospira_D. Next base: position 175,759 of record JAXLZJ010000012.1, on the reverse strand, counting down.
TTCGTATCCGGCCGCTACTCCCGTGTTCGTTTGCTGCTGTCGGTCTACCTGTTTTTCATCGTCCAGCTGGTGGGATTTTTTGTCGCCATGACGGGCCACTGGCAGCCGGAGTGGATCGCCCGGGTGTTTTTCGTCTGGCTGTCCGTGTTCAATCTGTTCGTCGTCTCCGTGTTCTGGAGTTTGATGGCCGATGTCTTCGCTCCCGAACAGGGGAAACGGCTGTTCGGAGTCATCGCGGCGGGCGGCAGCACCGGGGCGCTGCTCGGACCGGTCCTGACGACGGGGCTCACGTATGTGTTCTCGATTCCGGTGCTCATGCTGGTGTCGGCGCTGTTTCTTGCGGCCTGCATGGGGTGCATCTTCCGCTTGGACGAATGGACGCGCGCGCGAGTCGGGACGGATCGGGATCGGACCGGAGCGCCGCTGGGCGGCGGCATGCTGGACGGAGTGCGGCTGGCTTGGGCATCTCCCTATCTGTTGGGGATCTGCGGCTATCTCGCGATACTCACGATGACCGCGACCTTCCTCTATTTAGAGCAAGTTCGCTTGGTGGCCGAGTATGTGGATACGCCGGAGGCCCGTACGCGCCTGTTTTCTTCCATGGATTTCGCCACCAATATCCTGACGTGGCTGACTCAACTGACGCTGACCAATCGGCTCGTCACCCGGTTCGGACTCGTGGCCGCGTTGGTCATTCTGCCGGGCATCAGCCTCGCGGGGTTTCTGGGAATCGCCGTCTGGCCTGGGTTGGCCCTGTATGTCGTCTTCTCCGTCATGCGGCGGGTGGGGGAGTATGCGCTGTCCAAGCCGGCTCGTGAAATGTTGTTTACCGTCGTGAGCCGAGAGGAAAAATACAAGGCGAAAAATTTCATCGATACCGCCGTTTCCCGCGGCGGCGATGCGTCGACGGGATGGCTGGTGTCGGGGATCAAGGCGCTGGGGGTGACGACCGGCCAGATCGCCTGGGCACTTGTGCCGCTCATGCTGCTGTGGGCCTGGCTGAGCCGATGGCTGGCGACCGAGCATGCCAAGCGGGTGTCGACGCCTGCGCTATGACGGCAGGAATATCGGCCCTCTGAAGCAGTCGCTCCCTCGCCTTTACTCTCAAAAAAATCGCGTGTTATAGTCGCCTCCGTCGTTGAGTATCACGCCATACGGAGAGCCGTCATGCCTGAAGTTCCTGTGAAGATGTACATCGATAAGCTGTTGAAATCATGTCGCGATGTGACGCGTCCGCTGGCCCTGCTTTCTGGGCCGGTTAAGGACCGGGCATTGCGAGCCATGGCGGATCGGCTCCAGGACGATGAAGAAAAAATTTTGGAGGCCAACGAGCAGGATGTCGAGGCGATCGGCAAGAGTCTGGAGGGACAATCCTCCGGCGAGCGGTTGAAAGAAGCGGTGAAGCGGGTTCGCATGACCGCCGATGATGTGAAAGAGATGGCGGATCGGCTCCGTGTCATTGCGGATGTGCCTGATCCCGTAGGGACGGTGACCGGCCGGTCCGAACGGCCGGATGGTTTACAAGTCAGCCGCGTCCGCGTGCCGATCGGTGTCATTGCGGTGATCTCGGAATTGAAACCGTTGATCACGGTCGAGTCTTTGGCGCTGTGTCTCAAGTCGGGTAATGTGTGCGTATTTCGCGGTGCTGCCGAGTGGAACAGGACCCATCAGGTCATCGAGCGCGGCATGCGGGATGTGGCGACGGAGGCGGGAGTTCCGGCCGGAGCCTGGATCATGATCGACCGGCCGGAAAAAGAAGTGGCAATGGACATCATGCGGGCCGGCAAGAGCGTGGATGGCATTATCCCGCGTGGCGGCGCCGGACTGCGCAAGACGGTGCTTGAGACCGCCAAGATGCCGATTCTCTGTTACGACGGCGGCATCAGCTATGCCTATGTCGATGGAGATGTCGACATTCCCATGGCGCAGAATGTCGTCATCAATTCCAAGATTCAGCAGGCATCGGCGCCCAATTCGATCGATACGTTGTTGGTCCAGCAATCTGTCGCGCGGCCGTTCCTGTCCGCCTTGATCCGCCGGTTTCTTGATGAGTACAAGATCCGGGTGATCGGGTGTCCCAAGACGGTGGCACTCATGGGGCAGATGGCGATGACGGGTCATCAGGCGGTCGAGCCGGTGACCGAACAGGATTGGCGGACGCAGTTTCAGTCGCCGGTCCTGGTCGTCAAGATGGTGGCCGACATGGAGGAAGCACTGGCGCACATCGCCGCGCACGGCCCCTGTTTGACGGCGGTGATTGCGACGTCCGACTATAATAACGCCATGCGGTTTACCCGAGAGGTGGATGCCATGGCGGTGATGGTGAACGCGTCGTCCCGGCTGAATGCCGGCGACGGCTATGGAGCGGGACCCGACATTGGGCTGAATCTCTCCCGGGTGCAACCCAAAGGACCGATCGGCCTTGAGCAGCTGACCAACGAGAAGTATGTCGTCTTCGGAGGCGGGCAGCTGCGCTATCCGCATCCGGTTCCGGACACCTACGAAGACGCGATCATGCTCAAGCGGGCCTGAGCAGGCGATCCCGCTCGTCGGTATTCTTTTGAGGCGGGGCGAACCCGTGACGGCGCTCCAGCCATCGGAGAAGAGGCCCCATCTTATCGGTCTCACGATCAGCGGCCAGACACCGGCACAGGCCACCTCATTTCGGCATGTCGAACAATCTCCACGCACAGGCGATTCGGGCTCATCTGGCGGACTGGGGATTGCGGGAGTTTGTCTCCGACGAGGCGTACTTCGCCTGGCAGCGTGAACGGCTCTCGCCGACGGTGCTGGAGGAACTCGCTACCCGCGTCGAGCACAAGCGCCGGGGACACCGAGCCGATGAGATTGCGTTCTATGATCTCACCGCACGACCGGATATTCTTCCGGTTCTCTACAGCCAGCGGTACCACTACTATTGCGAGGTGAGCCGGCGCGTGGCGGGCGCGATCGGCTCCGTTGCCACGGTCCTGGACATCGGCTGCGGGATCGGAATGTTGACAACCTTCTATGCCCGCCAGTTTCCGCACATCGCGTTCGTGGGCATCGATCGCTCGCCGTCATCCCTTGCCATCGCGGAGGCGAAAGCGAAGGAACTGGGTTTGCGCAACATCCGGTTTGAATGTCGCGATATTGAAGAGGCACCGGTGGCGGGTACGTATGATGCCGTGGTGGCGACCCATGCGCTCATGCAAGCCGAATTCGATCCGGGAATTCCCAGCGCCGGTTGGCGGACATTCGAACGAGGCCGCGAGCCGGAACGTCAGGCCGCATTCGAGGCGCGGACCGGACTGGCTCTCAGGCTGGATCGGCTCGATGCCGTGGCGCATGATCGCACCCGCCTGATCGTTTTCGAAAAAACCAGACAGCTGGCACGACGGGTGCCGTTTCAACGCGCGTTGGCCGCGCGGGGTTGGTCTCAGACGGCGCACCCGGAACCCGTTCGCTATCGCGAGGTGGAGGACTTCACCGATGACGGCCCGTTGTATGTCCTGGCCAAGCAGCCTTCGGTTCCGGTCGTGTGGGATGAACAACCTGAAACGGATGACGGCCCGGTGTTCACACGTGAGTGCCTGGATGCCCCGGGCGTCTCCGCCGATGGACCGCTGTACGAGAATCACTTCCTCTCGGCGCAAGCGGCGTGGGAATCGTTGCCCGATCGCGTCGTTCGTGAGGAGGTAACCAGACAAGAGCCGGACGGACGCCAGTTGCACGTCGAGTTTGGGACGCTCGGGTCGTGCGACTATCTCTATTGCGCGAATACGTTCGACCAACGGCAGCTCATTGTGGTCGCTGCCGATCACACGCCTATGATTGAATCGTACTATCGAGAGATTCTCGCGGGGGAGGGGGTATGAACGGCTTGGGGCTGTGATGCCCGCATGGCGAATCGGGCACGAGTTGCGCTAAGATGGCGCACGTTTGTGGGAGACATGATGGATCAGACGCACGTCGAACAACCGGCCGAAGACGATCTCATTCGTAAATTGCATGAACGCCCGCAAATTCCGCTCACGGAATGGCTGCGGGTGCCGGCGCATGTGCACTACAAGGCCTTTCGCATGGCGGACCCGCCGACGCAACGGGCGGCCAGCCGCGAGGAGTTCCGCAAGATCGTCGAGGCCTTTCAGATGGCCCCCAACCATACGGTGTTGCGGGAGACCTTCGGCTACGCCGTCAAGGTGGCCACGAACGGAGATCGTCTGATCGTCGTATGGCAGGCCCATACAGAGTATTACGCCTACCAGATCTGGCACCTGCCTGGTCTGGCCGGGGCGCAGGTGGAGTTCGGACCGCTGACCTTCCCCGGGTATCAATTTCCCGTCACGCCGTTGGGATCGGAGGTCTGTCGGTTGGACATCGTTTTGCGGCCTGAGGCGATTCCATCACGGGACGATCTGCTCGCGATCCTGCCCGGTCCGGTGGCCTACGGCAGCCGCATTTTCGACGACGAGACCTCGGTCGTGACCAGCTTCACGCCGGACGAGTATCGCCGTGAGCGGTATCTGGTCAGCGTCGGAGCGCACCGGGTTACCGCGTCGCACGTGAAAGACATCGTCGACGCCGTGGTGCGGCTCGAGACCTACTATCATCTCCTGCTGATGCAGAAGCCGCTGTTTTCGGCGGCCATCGATTCGGTCTACAAGTTCGAACAGGTACATTTGAAACAGCGCGAGATTATCGCCGGCCATATCGGTCATGCCGATTCGACGACGTTGCAGCGCTGGCTCAACAGCCTGACGCAGGATCTACTGAAAACGAACCGTCTGGCGGGGCGGCTCCACTTCGAGTTGTCGGCGTCCTTGCCGTACGACAAGATCGTTCATGCCACGCTGTCCGCGCTGATCGAGCGCCCAGTCCCGGCGTACCGCCCGCTCTCCGACTATATCTTGAGCGGCGTCACCGGCGTAGCGGAGGGCTACCAGCAACTGTTGCGGCGCATCGAGACGTTGAGCAGCGGCTTCGAGGGGATGATTTCGATCATCCGCACCCGCGTGGATTTGATGCTCGAAGCGCAAAACTTGACTCTGCTGATGAGCGTCGACAAGACGACGAAGAGTCAGGCCATTCTGCAGCACACGGTCGAGGGGCTCTCGGTGATCGTAATTGCCTATTACCTTAGCGGGTTGGCCGGCTACGTCTTCAAGGGCCTCCACGAATGGGGCTGGCTGCACAACGCCAACATCGCGTCGGCGATCTTCGTGCCGATCGCCATTGTCCTGGCGTTCGTGATCACGACCCTCAGCCGAAAATATCTCCACAAGAAGCTCTCCAGCGAGAAGCCTCCGGCGTAGTGTGCCTGTCGATCCCGTCGAAGTGGTGCGAAGAGTGAGACGGCGGTCTTAGGAACGGGCCGCGGAGCGTGCGTTGTCTCCGGCGAAGGATGCAGTGCGCAAGCCGGACGCCAACCCGAGCAGATAGAGGGTATAGATGAGCCACTTCGAGGGGTCGAAGTCGTACCAGCGCGGTCCGTTACGGTAGTCGCTCGGATACATGTGGTGATAGTTGTGGTAGCCCTCGCCGAACGTGATCAGTGAGACGATCCAGCTATCACGGCTCGAATCCTTGGTGCCGTGCGGCTGACTCCCCCAAATGTGGCAGACGGAGTTGATGCAGAAGGTGGAGTTCAAGACCGCGAAGGTTCGGCCGACGCCGGCGAGCAGGAAGCAACCAATGCCGCCGACTAGTCCGTTGGCCAGGTAGCCGATGACGAACGTCAGTGCCAGCCCGCCCAGCACGATCCACGCATAATACTTGTGTTGCCAAATGGCGACAGGGTCCTGCGCGACTCGCGATGCATACTGAATGTCGTCATGTTTCCGTTCGGTGAACAGCCATCCGCAGTGGCTGTGCCAGAAGCCGAGTTTGGCGTTGTAGGGATCGGCTTCCTGATCGCACTGGGCATGGTGGCGGAGGTGATCGGCAGTCCACTTGATAGCGCTGTTCTGCAACGCCCAGGCCCCCGCGATCAAGAGCGCGCCCTTCACCCAGTCGGGGCAGTCGAAGCTCCGGTGAGACATCAACCGGTGATAGCCGACGGTAATGCCGAGGCCGCTGACCATATACAAGATGCCGAACAGGGTCCAGTCGAGCCAGGAGTAGTCGTAGAAATAGGCGTAGGTCGGGATCGCGAGCAGCGCGCCCACGACGATGGAGAGGAACAGCAGCACGGTCCAGCCGACGTGGTAACGGCGGGCCAGGCGTATGGGGACGGTTGTCGAGGTCATCCGGTACGTTCCATGGTCAATGTGAGGCTACGATAACACAGATCGTCTGGGATGGCGACCGCTTCGGCACGAACGGTCCGGCGCGCCGCTCAGGGAGGAATCCATGCGGGCGGTTGACGCATCGGATCTCATGCTGTATGGTATGCCTACATCGAGATCGTAGTTGTCCGGCGAATCGATGCTCAACCATAACGGACTTCGCGATCGCATCGCGACCAGGTCCAGTTCGGAGCAGCACCTTCTCGGCGGTCTCTCCCCTCGGTTCTCTGATCCCGTCATAATGCGATCAAACTGAAAGGATAGTGTAGTGGATACGTCTGTTCACGAGAATTTTCATGCCCTCGGCTTGTCCGAGGCTCTGTTGCAAGATTTGGCCAGCGCCGGATTTACCGCGCCGACTCCGATCCAAGCCCAGGCGATTCCGCCGGCTTTGACGGGGCGAGACGTCATCGGCTGTGCCCAAACCGGTACGGGAAAGACGGCGGCGTTCGTTATTCCGATGATCGAACGATTGGCCGGGTTGCCCAAGGGACAGCCGCAGGCATTGATTCTGGCGCCGACGCGGGAGCTGGCCCTTCAAATTCTGACTACGATCGAGAAACTCGGACGCAGCCGGCGCATTTCTGCTACCGTCGTCGTCGGCGGCGCGGACATGCAGGCGCAGGTGCGTGGGCTCAAGCAACGGCCGGACATCATCGTCGCGACTCCCGGCCGGTTGTTGGACCATATGTGGAACGGGACGATCAGTCTCCAGCCCATCAAGATTCTCGTCCTGGACGAGGCCGACCGGATGCTGGATATGGGATTCGCTCCGCAGATTAACCAGATTCTAGACGCGCTGCCGGAAGACCGGCAGACGCTGCTCTTTTCCGCGACGCTGCCCGCCGATTTGACCCGGTTGGTGCAGGCCAGCGTGAACAATCCAGTGCGCGTCATGGTCGCACCTCCGGCCACGACGGCCGATGGGGTGACGCAGGCGCTGCATCACACGACGCATGATGGCAAGGCCGACTTGCTCGTCTCGTTGCTCGGTGAGGAACGGGAAACCGTGTTGGTGTTTACCAGAACCAAGCACCGCGCGGATAAGTTGGGACGCGTATTGGGTCGGGAAGGGCACAAGGTGGCGGTGTTGCACGGCGACCGAAGTTTGTCGCAGCGGCGGGCCGCGCTCGAAGGATTTAAACGTGGTTCGTTTCGTATCCTCGTAGCGACGGACATCGCTGCGCGCGGGATCGATGTGGCTAATATCGGCCACGTGATCAATTTCGATTTGCCGAATTGCCCAGAGGATTACGTCCATCGGATCGGCCGCACGGCGCGCATGAAGACGACGGGACGGGCGACCAGTTTCGTGACCGGTGAAGACGTGCCGCAGTTGCGGGCGATCGAACGGTTGCTGGGACATAGTGTCCCGTTGGCGGCCGGCAGCGCGCAGCCCGCGGTCGAGCCGCGTTCACAGCGGCCTGCCCCGCGGCCGATGCACAGCAGGCCTGCCCGGTTCCGGGATCGGCGCCCGGGCGCTCCGGCGGCTTCGCAGGGCGGCTCCCAGGCGCGTCCCGCAGCCGCTCAGTAGCGAAGAAGGGCGGCGATCATGGATCGTTCACTCATCAATCTATTGTTGGGAGAGGATGGCATGTCTGAGACGCAGAGTTTAGCGGCGGCCTCCGCGGCGCCCTGGGTCAGAATTCCCGATGGGACCAAGGTGCGGTTGCGGAAGGACAATCAAGAAGGCGTGATCGACGGTTTGACGGAATTAGTGACGGGACCGGCCCGTAATCCAGACGGCCGCACGCAGTATCGGGTGAACCTCGGCGACCAGGCGCGCACGCTGGTCGTGGAGGACGATCTGCTGGTACTGGTCGATACGGAAGGGCTGGTGCTGATCGTGAAACAAAAGGTGGAGTTCCGCCGGTTCGTCACACAGCGGTTGCGCGGCGTGTTGAGCCCCGACCGATTCGTTCGCCCTGCCTAATCGTCGTCGCGGGCCGCGTCATGCGGCCCGCGCCCTCATTCCGACGTTTCCTCGACGTCGCTCCCGTCAGTTCACGCCGATGTGCGTCAGCGGTGCCGTCTCAAACTGAGACAGCACAGCCTCGCCGGACCGCAGGCGCAGTTTAAAGACCACGCGTCGGCTCTTGTCGCGGTTCACGCCGGATACGGGATCGTAAACGAGATCCTGTCGCCCTCGTCCGCTGGCCGATGTGAACCGCTGAAAACAGGTCGTGGCTGAAGGGGCGGCGTGTTCGATGACGTCGAGTCCCTTGATCATCACTCGGAAAGACCGCTCCTGGCTGAGGCGCAAGTTGAGGGTGTCGTCGCCGCGATCATCCGTGTGTCCCTCGATGACGACGGATTCGATATGCGAGGAGATCGGTCCGCAGAGCACCGTGGCATAGCGCGGCATCATCTCCGTCAAGAACCGCTCGGCTTGGGGCGTGAGCGTACTTTCCCCGAAATTGAAGTTCAGCAGGTCTTCGGGAATGACGATCCGCATGACGAGCGGGTCGAGGGGATCCTCGTCCACCGCAAGGCCGAATTGAGCAAAGAGGTCGCGGAGTTCTGTGCGAACACGGATGGTTCCATCTGCCGGCGCTACGGTCGTCGAGACGGACGTTGGAGTGGGATGCTCCGTTGGTTCTTCTCGCTCGGCCCTCGGCGCAAGCGACGCGGCCAGCAGCAGGATGAAAATAACGGCCAGCGAGGTCATGAGGTCCATGAGGCCGTGAGTGGTCGAGTGTTGGCCTCCAGAATTGCTGCCAAAGTCATCGGGTCGCATGGGTGGGATCCTTGCGATGCATCGAAGTTGCCGGAGCGGCTATGTGGCTACCGGTAGATGGTAGGGGACGGTCGATCCGCGCGGTCAGGTCCGCCACGAGTGCATCGACCGATTGGGTAGAGGGGGGAGGCCCTTGCGTTGTACTCAGACGATCCACGGCGGCAGTCAGTTCTCGGATGAGCGGTGCCAGCGTATCGGCCAGAGCGGGCAAGGTAGATTCCGACGGAGTGGGGCGAATATCGCGGAGATGGCTCCGCAGTTCTCTGGTCAATGCGTCGATGGAGCGCGTCATGACCGTCAGGGGTTCGGTGAGCGATTCGGGCGCCGTTGAATGAAGCGTGCTCTGAGGGGCGAGCCCTACGGCGGCAGGACCGTGAGACTCTGTGTTCGCATGAAACCCGGAGAAGCTTTCCAGCATCTGTTCAAGAGTCTTTCGCGGAAACAGTTCATCGAGTAGGTGCATGCATTGGCGGTGAACGTTCTGAAGTCGGAATACGAGCGGTTTCTCTATCAAGGTGAAGCAGGTGGCGTAGACGAGTCCCACGATGGAGGTCAAAAACTTGCCTGCGAGTCCGTTGATCAAGCCTTGGATGCCGACGATGGTGTGGCCGTCTGCATGGAGTTTACTCAAGCCGACCAGCAGGGCGACGAACGTCAGGAGTAATCCGATGCCGGTCAGTAGGGAGGGGATTTGGTGGTACCACGCCAGGTTCAATCGACCCCGATCCATGGCATCGATGACGAAAAGCTCACCGGCGGACCGGGAGCTGAAAATCCGTGGCTCGACGTACCAGGGCACCTGTTCCGTCACGAGCGTCTGGCGATATCGCGTCCAGACGGCGGCCAGAGCGGGTTCCTGCTGAAAGATCGCGTCGGTCTTCTGAAAGTCTTCCCGGTCTCGTCGATTCAACTCCGTCGCCGGCAGTCGTGTCGGGTTCCGTCTGGTTCCGGGACCGCCTGATTCCGGATGTTCGCGATCGAAGCGCCGGCGTTCCCGAATGAGCGGGGTGAGACGGGCGGCGACGCGGATAAAGGGCCACTGCGCATCGGCGGTTAGTCGGTACAGGCGGAAGGTGTGCCACGCAAAGAACAGCGTCAATCCAACGGCGCCGCACCAGCTGATGACAGGCGCGGTGACGGCACCGATCGGAGTTGCATCCTGTGCGAGGAAGTCGAGTGTCGATTGCAGGATCATTAAGGTCCTCAGGTCCAACTTTCATGCCATCAGCGGCGATCTTGGAAATGTGGGAATTCTGAAATGAATCGCGATCCGAATCCGTTCTGGGTCGCCGAGTGGGCATGAACCGCCGAGCAATAGGAAAAATATGCCGGTTTGAAGTCACTGCCGGATGCGGCCAAACCGATTGATGCGGAAAAGTCGCTGTCGGGAAAACTGTGTGAAAATGAAAAAATGATTCGGGAAGCGGAGCGGCTGCGATAGAGTCACCTCATCGGAGTCTCGTATGGCGCTCGCAACCAATCGTGCCGCAGTCCTCAATCGATTTCGCCGACATCCGCGTGTACGTATTCCAACACCCATTGCGTGCGAGGTAGGGTGGCGCGATGAACAGCGGTGGTTTGCGAAGTCGGTTCAGGAACCGGGCGTGGTGTACGATCTCTCGTTACGCGGGATTCGAGTGAGTACGGAAGCGCCCATCAAGCCGGGTGATCGGGTGTCCTTACGGGTCCGGTTACCGAAGCAGGCCGCTCCTGCCGACATTCCCGTGGCGACGGTGCGCTGGGGGCGGGATCAAGTCTACGGACTTGCCTTTCAGCGCTTGTCGGAAGCCTCTCAAGGACGGCTGCGAAAGTACATGACCGTCCTAGCCAAGCAAGTTCCCACCGAGTAACCCTCGAACATCTGTCAGCGCCAGGTTGAACCGATACGGCTCGGGGGACACGCGACATTTAACGGACGGCTTCGCCGGTTCCAGTGATAAATTGCTTCCGAAATCCGACGACTTTCACTAGGTAATCTCTGGTTTCTTGGTAGGGGAGATGCGCGCGGAGCCGGTCGTAGACCGCGGGCGGTTCGAGTGAATTGATGTGATTGATGGCGGACGTCTGGTCTTGGGCGAAGGCTTTGAAGACGTTGCGGGGGCCAGTGTTGTACGCCGAGATGACGCAGTACTCGCGTGAAATACGGTTATCGATCTGTTCCAACAAATTATAGGAGAGGACGCTGAGATAGGCGCTGCCCAGCTCGATGTTATTGTCCGGGTCGAAGAGGTATTCGCGCGAGGGAATACTGTCTTTCCCTTTGGCTTTTCGGAACGCCTCGCGTCCGCCGCTGCTCGGGACGAGCTGCATGAGGCCGTAGGCGGGAGCGGAGCTGACAGCAAAGGGGTTGAAGTTGCTCTCTGTCCGGATGACAGCGAAGACGAGACTGGGGCTGACTTTGAACTGATCGGCAAAACGGGTGACGGTTGCGCGGTACTTCTCGGCTTGGCGGTTTGAGAAGTTTGCGACCATCTTGATCTCGGCGAAGAGCGCCTGCTTGGATGCGCCGTTTTGCTCGACAGTTCGGGTTTTCGCCGTCGACTCGATGGCGGAGGTGGCGAACGCATCAGCCTGGGCGGGGGTTTTGATCGGTTGCCCCTGTTGATCGACGACCAGCCCGAGAAGATAGGGTGGTTTGTCGCTGGTCAGCGTCACGGCCTTGTCGGAAAACAGGTCCACGGAACGGGGGTCGTCGGGGGTGAGCAGCGTTGTGACCAGGGCGGTTTTTAGGCTGTCCTTCGGAGATTTGTCATCGAGGGTTTCGACCATAATCGTTCCGCTGTCGAAGTCGACGATGGCCCGGCTCATGTAATTCTGCGTGTACTTAACGTACTTTTTCTGTTCAGGCACCTTCACTTCCTTTTCACCCCAGGTCTGTTTCACCCTGCCGGTGAGCGCCGCCATGATGGTCTGAAAGTCGCGTTGCAGTGTACGCAGGTCGCGGAGGACCGTTTCCGGATCGCGCTGATAGGCGTCGGTGTGTTCCTTGAGGATCTGTTTGGGATCTTTGCCGGCGGCGATATCGACGACGGCTCGACCGGTCTGGCTGCCGGCGATTTTCTCGGCCGAGGTCAAGACCTGATCGACAGTCTCGCACCCGGCGAGGGTGAGGACTAGCAGGCCGAGGCCGAAGCGGTTTGAGAACCCCTCCATCTTCATGGAGTCAGTGTACCTGTTTTTTTCGGAGGCAGAAAGGGGGGCGAACTCCTCCGCGGACCCCATCGGATATCCGCGGAGGAGTTTCAACGCTCAGCCGTTACTTGATCGCGACAGCTTTGACTTCTTTGTAGCTGGTGTGTCCCTGCAAGACCTTCTGGATGCCGTCTTGCACCAGGGTGGCCATACCTTCGTCGAGAGCGGTGTGGAGCATGTCTTCCGTCCGTGCTTTTTGCTGGATCATCCGCTTCATATTGTCCGATCCAAGCAGCAGTTCATGGAGTGCGACGCGGCCTTTGTAACCAGACCGGTTGCAGGTTTCACAACCCTTGCCGCGCGCGAGTCGGAACGTGTTGTCGAGCTTGATGCCGAGTTTGTCCCAGCGTTCGGCGCCGTACCCTTGCCGAAGTTCTTCGTACTCTTCCGGCGTCCCGACATACTGCTCCTTGCAGTCCTTACAGATGCGCCTGGCCAGACGCTGCGCGAGCACACCGAGCATGGCGTCGGCGAAGCTGAAGGGGTCGCAGCCCATGTCCAATAGGCGCGTCACAGTTTCGACGGCACTGTTGGTGTGGAGTGTGCTGAGCACGAGGTGGCCGGTGAGGGACGCTTCGATTCCGGTATCGGCCGTTTCTTTATCGCGCATTTCTCCCACCATGATCACGTCCGGGTCGGCGCGGAGAAACGCGCGCATGGCGGCGGCGAAGGTGAAGCCGATCTTCGGCTGCACTTGCACCTGGCGCAGCCCGTATTGCGTGATTTCCACGGGATCTTCTGCCGTCCAGATCTTGATGTCGGGTGTGTTGATGTAGCCCAGGACGGAGTGGAGTGTCGTCGTCTTACCGGAACCGGTCGGTCCGACGCACAGGATGATGCCGTACGGCTTTTCGGCGATGTCTTTGATGCCCTTCAGATTCCGGTCCGAAAATCCCATCTTGTCCAGCGGCAGCGGTTCGCTGGCCGCCAGAATACGCATGACCACGTCTTCGTTGTAGCCGGCCGTCGGAATCGTGGCGACGCGCAACTCGATTTCTTTGGTCTCGCTTAGTTTGAATTTGATCTTGCCGTCCTGCGGTTTTCGGCGTTCGGCGATGTCCAGACTGGACATGATCTTCAAGCGGGACACGATGGCGCGCCGGTAGCTCTGCGGAATTTTCATGTACTCGAAGCAGTCGCCGTCGACGCGGAAGCGAACCAGGGTTTCCCGCTTTTCGCCGTAGGGCTCGATGTGAATATCCGAGGCATTTTGCCGGTAGGCGTCGGCGATGATCTGGTTGGCCAGACGGACGATCGCGCTGTCGTTTTCGTCGAGACCGCCGCCCGCCGAGGCGTCTTCCATCGCTTCGGCTTGGGCTTCGGTGACGAGCTCACCCAGAATGTCAGAGACGTTTTCGTCGAGTTTGCGCCCAACGCCAGTATCGCTCTGCCCCGTGGCAGATGCGAGGAACTGCGAAATATCCCGCCGCAGGCTGACGGCAAAACGGATATTCAACCCCGGGAAGGTCCGCTTGATGTCTTGGACCCGATCGAGATCGCCGGGATCGTCGGTCAAGATCTCGATGGCTGTGCGGTCCCGCTTGAGCGGCATCCAATGGTTTTTCTTCAGGTAGTCGACGTTGAGGTTCTTGAGCAGTTCCACGTCGACGAGGGTCCGCTCGCTGTACTCGATATAGGGACATTTGTAGAACTGGGCGAGGGACTTGCCAAGTTCCACTTTGGGGACTTTGTATTTCTCGATCAGGATGCTTTCCAGATCACTCAATCCCTTGCGTGATTCGGCCAGCGCGTTCTCCAAGTCATTCTGAGTGATCCGGTTGCTGCTGACCAGGAGATCGAACTTCGTCGGGTTTTTCTTCGTGGTCTTGCGCAGGTTGAAAAAGGCGATCCCAAGGGCCTTGGCTATTTCGGCGACGGATTCTTCGTCTTTTCTGGTAAAACGGCTGCCGCTTTTCTTGTTCAGCAGTTGCAGCACGCCCATCAGGTATTTGTTGTCGGCGACGATCGGGTAGGTGAGCACCTGCTTGGTTTTGAATCCCGTTCGTTTGTCGTAGGACGTGTCGTGCAGCAGAGAGGGGTGGATGCCCTGCAACTCGGCCATGTTGTAGGCGTCGGCGATGTTGACTGGCCGGAGGTATTTCGCGCAAAAGCCGGCGAGACTCTGTTCGGTGATCGGAATGCGGACTTCTTCGATGCTGTCAACGTGCGGGACTTTGGAGAAGATCTCTTTTTTCTCCGAGTCGAATGCGAAGAGGGTGAGATCTTCTGCGTCGAAGAGCCCGAGGATGTCCTTGTGCAGGTCGAGGAGAATGGTGTCGAGATCGCTCGCTGCGTTGATTTGCGCGGTGATCCGCTTCACATGCTCCGCGTACTCGCCCTTCTGCTGGAGCTCCTGGATATTGTTGGGCATCGGCTTGGCCTGCATCCGGGATGTCCTCTTCGCGCGGTTGACGATCCGGTGTCGATCCGGTGTGGCTGGACTGAGGCTCGGCTATGCCGAGGGTCAGTTCGCAATCTCTGACGGTGAGTGTAGCCCAATCGAGTTGGAAGGCAAGGAAAAGCCACGTTTGATTCGCGGGGATTGGGAAGGCGGAATGTCCGCCGATCAGATCGACGCGCGGGAGGAGTCGAGCGTGGTCACGGCGGCGCGCAGATGTGCGATCAAATCGGCCGGTGCGACCCTCGATTTCTCGCCGGTCCGCCGGACTTTGACTTCGACGACGCCTTCAGCCAGGCCTTTGTCGCCGACGACGACCTGGAAGGGGCCGCCGATGAGGTCGGCATCGTTGAATTTCACGCCGGCCCGATCGTCACGATCGTCCCACAGCACTTCGAATCCGGCCGCCTGCAATTCGTTGTAGAGCCGGGCGGTCGTGTCCTGGGTCTTTTCCGACTGAGTGACGGGGATCAGATGGATGTGGAACGGCGCGATTGGGTAAGGCCAAATAATGCCGCGTTCATCGTGGTTCTGTTCGATGGAGGCGGCGGCGGATCGGCCAACGCCGATGCCGTAACACCCCATGATCGCAAGGCATTCTTTGCCTTGCGGATCGAGGAAGGTCGCGTTCATCGCTTTGCTGTACTTTGTGCCGAGCATGAAGACATGGCCCACTTCGATGCCTTTAGTGGCCTTCAGGGTTCCATCCTGTTTGGGCGAAGGGTCGCCTGCCTGAGCGTTGCGCAGGTCGAGCACCTGATCCGCCGTAAAGTCGCGGGACCAATTGGTATCCACCAGGTGTGTGTCAGGCTGGTTGCCCCCGACGACGACGTTCTTGAGCGCGGGAACGGCGTGGTCGGCGAAAATCCGAATGCCTTTCAATCCCACCGGACCGGCGAAGCCGACCGGTGCCCCTGTCGCCTTTTCCACCGTGGCCGGGCCGGCGAGTTCGATTTCGGGCACGCCGAGCGCCTTCTTCAGTTTTATTTCATTGACGGCATGATCGCCACGCACTAAGACTGCCACGGTCTCTTTGCCGGTTGAGTAGAGCAGCGTCTTGACCACGTGATGGGTCGGGACTTTCAGGAACGCCGCAACCTCTTCGATGCTCCGGCAGTTCGGCGTCGAGACGGCTCGCAAAGGGCGGGGTTCGTCGGTTTCCACAGAAGCCGGAGGAAGGACATCGGCCCGCTCGACGTTAGCGGCAAAAGTGCCGCGATCGCTGTAGACGATGGTTTCCTCGCCCGTGTCCGCAAGTACCATGAATTCGTGCGACGACGTGCCGCCGATCAGCCCGGTGTCCGCCTCGACCGCGCGGAACGTCAGTCCGCACCGGGTAAAGATGCGATGGTACGCATCGTACATCTTCTGGTAGTTTTCGCGCGCGCCGGCTTCATCCCGGTCGAAACTATAGGCGTCCTTCATGAGGAACTCTCGTCCCCGCATCAAGCCGAAGCGCGGACGGATCTCATCCCGGAACTTCGTCTGGATCTGGTAGAAGTTCAGCGGCAATTGTCGGTACGACTTTACTTCCCGCCGGAAGAGATCTGTGATGACCTCTTCATGGGTGGGACCAAGACAAAAGTCCCGCTCGTGCCGGTCTTTGAATCGCAGGAGTTCCTTGCCATAAAAATCCCAGCGGCCGGTTTCCCGCCACAGTTCGGCGGGAGAGGCCATGGGCATGAGGACTTCCTGGGCACCGGCCCGGTTCATTTCCTCGCGGATGATCTGTTCGACTTTTCGGATCACGCGTAGGCCGAGCGGCAAATAGGTATAGATGCCCGAAGCGACTTTCCGAATGAGTCCGGCGCGCAGCATGAGCCGGTGACTGACGGTTTCGGCTTCGCCGGGAGCTTCCCGTAATGTAGGGATCAGGAGTTGAGAGGTTTTCATCGGCCGTTAGCGCAGGAAGATTCGTTCGAGGTCATTCCAGAAGGCAAAGATCATCACGCCGACCAGCAAGACCAGCCCGACCTGTTGGGCGATCTCCCGCTGGCGGTCACCCAGCGGTTTCCGCAGAATGCCCTCAATGAGGAAAAAGAGCAAGTGCCCCCCATCCAGGATGGGGATCGGGAGGAGATTGAGCACTCCCAGGTTGATGCTCAGGATCGCGATCAGGAAGACCACGCTTGAGGCGCCCTGCGACGCGGCTTCGCCGGAAATACTGGCGATCGTCAACGGACCGCCGATGTTCTTGCTGGAAATGTCGCCGATCACCATCTTATAGAGACCGGTCGCGGTCAGTTCGGTCCATCCCCAGGTGGCGTCGAGGCCTTGGTATATCGCCTGGAGCGGGTTATTGGAGCGCATCAGCGACCGACCAGGTCCGGAAATGCCGATCTTGCCGACTTCCACACTCTGTCCATTGACAGTCGCCTTCTCCGCGATGGGAGTGACGGTGAGAGGAACACGCTGCCCGTTCCGCAGCACTTCCACTCGCAACGGCTTGTTGGGACTGTCCCGGACAAAGCCCGTCATCTGCAGCCATGTATAGATGGGTTGTCCCTCAATACTGACCACGCGGTCGCCCGCCTGCATGCCGGCTGCCGAGGCAGCTGATCCGTGCATTACGGAGGTGACCAAGGCCGGGGTCTCTTCCACGCCGATGGTATAGATGGTTTCTTCGACCCCGGGCGGTTGATCCGAGACCGGGACTGGTGTGACGGAGAAGGACTTTATCTGGGTGTCGCGGCGCACTTCCAACGCGATCGCCTGGCCCTTACTACGGGCGACGGCATCCAAGAGCTCTGTCTTTGTCGAGATGTCTTTCCCGTTCACCTTGACGATGCGATCGCCGATTTCGAGTCCAGCGCTGGCGGCTGGTGAGGTGGGCGTCAGGGCTTCGATGTCGGCGCTGAGGTCGCGGAAAGTCGGTACGAACAACGGGGAGCCGGTCGAAAGCCAGCCGGCGAAAATTAAATATGCCAGGATGAAATTGAACCCCGGTCCGGCCGCGACGATCAAGACTTTGCCCCAGAGTCCTTGATGCGCGAACGACCGTCGGCGCTCTTCCGGCGTCGTGGCTTCGGTTTCTTCCTCTCCGAATAGTTTTACATAGCCACCCAAGGGGATGGCCGAGAGTAGATACTCGGTTTCACCGACCTGGCGGCCGAACAGCTTAGGACCGAAGCCGAGAGAAAACTTCAGGACTTTGACGCCGACCCAGCGGGCGGCCAGGAAATGGCCCAGCTCGTGGAAGGCGACGAGGACGCCCAACACGACGAGGAACCACCAGGCTTTCTGCATCAAGACCCAGAGGGTATCGGGAGACCAGGTAAAGGCTGCCATCATAATAGTCGTACTCTAATGAGAGCTATGGTTTTCGGGAACAATGAATCCTTAGCGATCACCCTAACATGTCATCCTGAAAAATCAAAATGATGTTTCAACGGGGCAGGGCGTGGACCAAAGATTCGGCTTTCTCTCGAGCCCAACGATCGGCATCGAGCGCCAGTTCGAGGGAATCGACCGGAGTCGGTGTGTGGGCGTCCATGGTATTGCGGATGACCTCGGCGATCTCCGGAAACCGCAGCCCCCGCTGGAGAAAAGCCTCGACTGCTACCTCGTTGGCCGCATTCATGACCGCGGGCATAGTCCCACCGGTTCGCAACGCGTCGTAGGCCAGACGGAGACAGGGGAACCGGTCATGGTCCGGTTCGCAGAAGGTAAGTTTGCCCACCACCGCGAGATTCAACGACGGCAGGTCGAGGGGCATCCGCTCGGGATAACGCATCGCGTAGGAAATGGGCGTCCGCATGTCCGGCAGGCCCAACTGGGCGATGACCGATTGATCGACATATTCGACCAGTGAATGAATGATGCTTTCGCGGTGGATGAGGACGTCGATCCGTGATTCGGGGATATCGAATAGCCATCGGGCCTCGACCACTTCCAAGCCTTTGTTCATCAGCGTAGCGGAGTCGATGGTGATCTTCGAGCCCATCTTCCAATTCGGATGTTGGAGTGCCCGCTCCGGGGTGACGTCTTGCAACTGCTCCTTCGTCAGGGGCCACAGCGCTCCGCCGGAGGCCGTGAGAATCAGTCGGCGTACGTCTTCGATGCGATGTCCTTCCAACGATTGGAAAATGGCGCTGTGTTCACTGTCGACCGGGAAAATCTTCACGCCGTGCGCGTGCGCCTCGGTTTGCATGAGTTTCCCCGCCATCACCATAGGCTCTTTATTCGCCAGGGCGATATGTTTTCCGGCACGAATGGCGGCGAGGGTGGGCACGAGACCGGCGGCACCGACGATAGCGGAAATGACGAGCTCCGCCTCCGGTAGCGTGGCGACCTGGACAATCCCGTCTTCGCCGGACAGAATGTTGACCCGCATGTCCGCGCAGCGTTGCCGCAACGCTGCGGCTGCCGCCTCGTTCGAGAGGGCGACCACGCGCGGCTTGAACGTGCGGATCTGCTCTTCCAGCTTCTCAACATTGTTGCCGGCAGTAAGCCCGGCGACCCGAAACTCCTCGGGGAAACGTCGAACGATGTCCAATGTATTGGTCCCGATGGAACCGGTCGAACCCAGGATAATGATCGTTTTCATGGCCTCTCCTGCCTACGGCAGCGGCGCGATGCCGCGGACCAGCGTGACATAGTAGTAAAAGGTCGGGGCGGTGAACAAGAGACTGTCCAACCGGTCGAGCATCCCGCCGTGTCCCGGCAGAATTCCGCCGGAGTCTTTGACCCCGATGCTGCGTTTGATTGCGGATTCGCACAAGTCGCCCAAGAGCCCCGTGACGGTCATCGCGATGCCGAGCAGCAGCGCGTCCATCACCGTCAGCTGCGGGACCAATGTGGATTGTACCGCCATCGCGACGGCCATGGAGAGGGCGAGTCCCCCCGCGAGGCCTTCGACGGATTTCTTCGGGCTGATCGAGGGCGCGAGCGGATGTCGGCCCCACAACGTGCCGGCGTAGTAGGCGCCGGTGTCGCCGGCCCAAGTCACGAGCGCGACGAATACGATCAACCATTCGCCTCCCGGGAGTGCCCGTGTCGTGACAAAGTAGCTGAGTGTCAGCCCGATATAGAGGGCGCCGAACAGGGCAAGACCCATGTCGCGGAAGCGGAATTCAATGGGTTGCGCCGACCAGAGCAACGTCAACAGCGCGGTCAGAAGTCCCGGCAGCAGGACTGTTCCGAGCGGAACCGGCCAGTAGGATGATGTGATGAGGAGCCCGGTGAGCACCAGGGTGATGCCGGTGAGGACCTCGTTTCGTCGCGGCCCGAAGACCATACGGGTCAGTTCGAGCAGTGCGATCGATCCCCCGGTCAAGGCCAGCAGTGTCACGCCCCAGGGAGGCAGCAGGCACACTGCGGCGAAGACGATTGGAATGCCGATCAGGGCGGTGTAGACCCGACGGATGTCGAACCGTTTGGTCGGGGCAGGGGTCGACGGAGCCGGACCTGGCCGGCTGCTGGGAATCTCTACGGTTCCGAGGGTGCTCACGGGATGTTAGGAAGACACCGCGCTCAACACCCGCCCGAAGCGGCGCTCGCGTCGCTGGTATTCGATCAACGCAAGGAGGAACTGGCGCCGCCGAAAATCAGGCCAGGGGGTGGAGGTGAAATACAACTCGGTATAGGCCAGTTGCCACAAGAGGAAATTGCTGATGCGGGTCTCGCCGCTGGTTCTGATCAGCAGGTCCGGGTCCGGCAGTTCTTGCGTGTACAAATAGCGTTGTATCAAGGACTCGTCGAGTTGTTCTGGACGGATTTTCCCGCCCTGGATATCGTGGATCACGCTTCGGCACGCATCCACGATCTCTGCTCGCCCGCCGTAACTTAACGCGACCGTTAGGTGCAACCGGTCCAAGTGCGCTGTTTCTGCCTCCGTCGTCCGGACCCAGCGTTGGGCTGACTCCGGCAGGGCGTCGAGCCGGCCGATCGCCCGGAATCGGACGCGTTGCTCAACGAGGCTGGCCCGTTCGGTGGAGAGATAGTGCTCCAGCAAGCCCATCAAGGCGGAGATTTCTTGCGAAGGGCGGTTCCAATTTTCCTGCGAGAACGCGTAAATCGTCAGATGCTGGATGCCGAGTTCGAGGCAGAGGGTGATCATCTCGCGGACGGAATTGATACCCTCACGATGGCCGGCGATTCGGGGGAGACCCCGGAATTCAGCCCAGCGGCCGTTCCCGTCCATAATGACGGCGACGTGCTTCGGGAGCAGATCCGGATCTAATTTGGCAGTCAGGTCACGCTCGGACAGCTGCTCGAATTCCGGCGATGAGGATGTGCGTGGCATGGGAAACGAGTCGGTATCCTTTCTCGATGAAGACGCAATGGCAGGTAAACAAAGTCTACTGAGAGGGGTAAGTAATGTCAAACGCTATTTAGTAAAAGCCCTTGCCCTGTCAAGAGTTAACGCGGCTCGCATTGCGGCTGCGGAAATGAATGGGCTATACTCCGCGCTCCGCTCAATTCACGGTTACTGAGGGTGTGTGCCATGGCTGATTCAGTGCAACTCGCGACTTTCGGTATGACGGACGTCGAAGTCCGTCATGCGCTCGACCGTCTCAATGTCCGTGACGTGGACTACGCGGATCTCTACTTCGAATCGCGGGTCTCGGAGTCGGTCTCCATGGAAGAGGGGATCGTCAAGCGGGCGGCCAAGAGTATTTCTCAAGGGGTCGGGGTTCGGGCGACAGCCGGAGAGAAGACCGGATTCGCCTATTCGGACGAATTAACGAAACAGGACTTGGAACTCGCCGCCGATACGGCGCGGTATATCGCCAATTCTCCGAAGGGAGACAAGGGATTACCCGTGCCGACGCAGCGGCGGCCGACGCGTGATCTCTATCCGGTCGATCGGGCGCAGGCCGAAGTGGCGACGGCCGATCGGGTGGCCTTGTTGAACGCAATCGATGCCGAGGCGCGCCGGTACGATCCGCGGATCAAGAATGTGCTCGCATCGTTCAATACGGAATATAAAGTCGTGGCGGTGGCCACGTCGGACGGGACGTTGATCGGCGACGTTCAACCGCTCTCTCGGCTCCAAGTAACCTGCATCGCCGAGGACAACGGAAACCGCCAGGTCGGATCCTTCGGGGGCGGTGGCCGCGTCGGGTTCGAGTTTTATCGCGAGGGCCACCGGTTTCTCGACTATGCGCGCGAGGCGGCCCGCGAAGCGATTTTGAATCTGTCCGCCGTCGACGCTCCGGCCGGCGTGATGCCGGTGGTGCTGGGGGGCGGGTGGCCGGGAATTCTGCTGCATGAGGCGATCGGTCACGGACTGGAAGCGGATTTCAATCGCAAGAAGACCTCGGCGTTTTCCAATCTGATCGGTAAGCGCGTGGCGTCGGACGTGTGCACCATCGTGGACGACGGCACCTTGCCGTCCCGCCGCGGGTCGTTGAATATGGATGACGAGGGGACGCCGACGAGTCGCACGGTGCTCATCGAAAAGGGCATTCTGCGCGGATACATCACGGATAAGTTGAATGCGCGTCTGATGGGCATCCCGCTGACCGGAAACGGGCGCCGTGAAAGTTATCAGAGTGTCGTGCTGCCCCGCATGACGAATACCTTCATGCTGGCCGGCGAGTCCGATCCTGAGGAGATCCTCAAGTCCGTAAAGCGCGGGCTCTATGCCGTATCGTTCGGCGGCGGACAAGTGGACATCACGAATGGTAAGTTCGTGTTTTCCGCGAGCGAGGCCTACCTAATCGAAGACGGCAAGATTACCAAGCCGGTCAAAGGCGCGACGTTGATCGGCAATGGGCCGGAGATTCTCACTAAGGTGTCGATGGTCGGGCATGATTTGAAATTGGACAGCGGCATCGGTACTTGCGGCAAGGACGGACAGTCGGTACCTGTCGGGGTGGGATTGCCTACGATCAAGATCGACGAAATTACGGTCGGCGGGACACAGCGGTAGATGAATCACGCCATACAACAGACCAACGGATATGCGCAGTTGGCGGCGGACGTCCTGGCGCGAGCCAAACGGTGCGGTGCGACCGAAGCCGATATCGTGATTGCAGACGGCGAGACGTTTTCCGTGCAGGTGCGGGTGGGGGCGGTGGATCGCCTCAGTAAGGCGCGTGAAAAACGGCTCGGCCTCCGGGTGTTCGTCGGGAAACGTTCGGCCACGACCTCGACCTCCGATTTTTCTCCTGAATCCCTGAATCAACTGGTCGACGAGACCTGTACCTTGGCCAAAGCCGTCGTTCCCGACGAGTGGTCCGGTCTGCCCGAGTCCCAGCACATGGCGGCCGAATGGCCCGATCTCGATCTGTATGACGGTACGACCCTCGAGACTGATCATCAGATCGACCTGGCCAAGCGGGCTGAAGCGGCGGCCCTCGCGGCCGATCCGCGGATGAGCAACTCGGAAGGCGGTGAGTTCGATTCGTCCTCAGGCCGGGTCGTGCTGGGGAATTCACACGGCTTTGTGGGCTCCTATCGCAGTTCCAGCTTCTCGCTCTCGGTGTCGCCGATCGCCACCGATGCGACGACGGGCGGCATGCAGCGCGATGCCTGGTATGAGGTGCAGCGGAAGTTCGCAAAATTGTCCTCTCCCGAGTCGATCGGGCAGGAGGCTGCGCGCCGCACGTTACGCCGGTTGGGAGCGCGCAAGGTGGCTACCAAACGCGTGCCGGTGATTTTCGATCAGGACACGGCGGGGAGTTTGCTTGGCAACCTCTGCAGCGCGATCTCCGGGTATTCGTTATACAAGCGTGCGTCGTTTCTGTTGGATCAACTGGGGCAGACGATCGCCTCCGATCTACTCACGGTCTACGACGACGGTCGTATCACGGGCGGGTTGGGGTCGCGTCCGTTCGACGGTGAGGGATTGGCTACGCGCAAGAACACGATCGTCGAACGCGGTGTGCTGAAGAGCTATCTGCTCGATACCTATTCCGGGAAGAAACTGGGGATGCCATCGACGGGCAACGCTTCCCGGAGCGTCGGGGAGAGTCCCTCGGTCGGGCCGACGAACTTCTATCTGGTGCCGGGAACTCGGACACCGGAACAGATCATCGGGTCGGTGAAAGACGGTCTCTATGTGACCGAGTTGATCGGATTCGGGATCAACATGGTGACCGGCGATTACTCGCGCGGTGCCTGCGGATTCTGGATCGAGAACGGCGAGTTAGCGTACCCGGTCGAGGAAATTACCATTGCGGGCAATCTCAAGCAGATGTTCAAGGACATCGAGATGGTCGGCAGTGACTTGGTCTTTCGCGGACGAATCGCGAGCCCGACCATGAAGCTCGCGGAGCTAATGGTGGCGGGGAACTAGCAGAGGAGGAGATGGTCATGCGACACCTGATCTCGGCTCTGGTTTGCGCGTCGTTGGCGGTTCCGTCCGTCGGCATGGCCGGAGGGTTTCAGTTGGCGAGCCCGACGGTAAAACATAAAGCGACGATCGGTAACGACCACGTGTTCAACGGGTTCGGCTGCACCGGCGGCAACGTCTCGCCCGCGCTCACCTGGTCCAATGCACCGAAGGATGCGAAGAGTTTTGCCGTGACGGTGTATGATCCCGATGCCCCCACAGGAAGCGGTTGGTGGCATTGGGTCATATTCAACATTCCCTCCACCGTGACGTCGTTGCCGGCGGGGGCCGGGAAAGCGGACGGTTCCCTCGCTCCGCAGGGCAGCGTGCAGAGCACGACCGATTTCGGCCAGCCGGGATTCGGCGGTCCGTGTCCACCGCCCGGTGACAAGCCCCATCGCTACATCTTTACGGTGTTTGCCTTGAAGGTGGATCAACTGTCGTTGAAGCCGGACGCCTCTGGCGCGATGGTCGGCTACTTCTTGAATCAGAACGCGTTGGCGAAGGCCTCCTTCACCGGCCTCTACGGGCGCAAGAAAGAGTAAGGAACAGGGTTATGCCGCTCGATGTCGATCTCGGAAAGAAGATGCTGCAGTTAATTACGTCACGCTATGACGACCGGCATTGGCGCAAGCGGATCGAGAAGACGCTGAGCCTGCCCCAGTCGGGTGTGAACGATCCAGTCCAACAGCAGATCTTCATGTACCTCAAAGTCGGATTGAAAGCCTACAAGTCGAGGCGGGCCGACCCGGACTCCTGGATCATCGGCGGATATGCGACGAAGGAAGTCATCGACCGCGCGAAGTTTCAGCCGCACCTGGTGGGTTCGGGTGTAAAAAAAGAGGACGTGGCTTTTCTGGGTATCGATCCAGGAGAGGACGTGACCGAAGGCTGGTGGGACGAAATGCTCGTGCAGTGGTTCGACGTGCCGGAGGAAGAAACACCGGCGGAGGAAGGGGGGGCGTCTCCTACCGATGAAACCGGCGCTTCCGCGAAACCGTCACCCACGGCATCCTAACGCGGAAACCGTTCGGCCGGGACGTGCCCGATGTCGGGCTCAGAAGAGATCCATCTGCGTGGGATGAGGCGGGTCGATCTGCAAAGTCGGTGTAGCCGGCGCAACCGGTGAAGCCGGTTCGGTCGGTTTGGTGTGGCGGTCCAGGAATTCCTTCAGTTTCTTGAAATCTTCTTTCAACGTATCCATCAAGTTCCCCTGGTGTAGCGCGGCGGCGGGATGCAGTAAGGGGAAGAGCACGAAGTCCTTCATGTAAAAGGCCTGGGCCTTCACCTTGGTAATGCCGACTTTCCGCTCCAGGAGGGTCTGCGTGGCCCAATTGCCCAAGGTGCAGACCAGCTTCGGCCGGATTATCTGAATCTGCTGCAGCAAAAAGGGTTTGCACGTGTCGACTTCGTCCGGCTCCGGATCGCGATTGTTCGGCGGCCGGCACTTGATGACGTTGGCAATGTAAATCTGGTCGCGGGACAAATTGGCCGAGGCCAGCAGGTCGTTCAGCAGCTTGCCCGCCGCGCCGACGAACGGCTCCCCCTTCTGATCCTCGTTGAACCCTGGGGCCTCGCCCACGAACATGATGCTGGCGTGCGGGTTGCCTACGCCGAAGACAACTTGGCTGCGACCCAGCTTTGCCAGTTTGCAGCGTTGGCAGTTGTGGAGCGATTTCGCGAGATCTTGAAGCGGGGTTGTTGTCATGGTGACATTGCTCGAGCGTCGACGCGGGGGTATCTTAGAAAGGCGGAGACGTGTTGTCAATCAAGCGAGGCGAGCCATGTCGACCGGAGTGGGGGTGCGACTTGTAGTCGGATTGTTGCTCTTCGCAAGCGTCCCGGCGTGGGCTACGACTTTGACTATCGAAGTGCGAGCGGGCAAAGACCGGACATTCTGTGAGCGAGTCAAAGAACTATTCGGTGACCGACCGGACTTGACGCCGCTCGACGCCATTGTTTGGAAGCCGGTTGTCCTTGGAGGTCAGGCTCCGAAGACCCGCCATTGCTCCGCGCTTGATCAGGCACGCATAGATCTGGATCACGATGGCCATCTTGATCTCGTGGTGCGTACGACTTTCTGCATGAAGGGGAAGCCCAGCGACAGCCTGTACGTATTTCCTCAGACAAGTCCCGTCCTGGATCAGGCGACGTGGCAAGACATGACCCCGCTGCTATCGACTCCGGACAAGTTCGAACGGACGGGAGGTATCTATCCGCTGAGCGCGCTGTGGACGGAAACGGCATGGATGCCTGTGTTGAGTCAAGTGTTTAGGATTCATCCGTTCAACCTTGACGGTCGCGTCTATGTCAGTCTGAGTGACGAGCGACACGAGTGGATCGGGATCGCGAAATATCTCGGAGGGGACCGCTTTGAGGATCTCTGCTACCTGAAGGCAGAGAGACCCTAACAACCTGGTGGCGCCTACTCGACGCGATACCCCTTTGCCGCGAGGCAGGTGTCTCGCATAGCGTTCATCGTGGAAATCCCGTGTAACGCTCTGGCCTGATCGGCGGGGTTGCGTGGACCGGATGCATAGGGGAAGGGGGAACTCGGACCATAGAAAGATTCTTGGGTGGCCGAGCGCGCTTTGAGTTCGCACTCCATGTAGTCCCGCTCGACCTGGGCGCGGCTGTAACCGGCCGGGTGGCCGCCCCGTTCATAGGGGTTCTGAACGCATCCCAGCAATCCCCAGAATATGAGGATGAACAGCGGTCCGGCTGTGTTTCTGGCGGTCATCGACTCACACCTATCATCTGTTCCACAGCCGGTCAAGCTGCGGTGCCGGCGACGATTTCCACACATCGCTGCGCACTCACAACGGCCCCTTCCATGCCGGATGGCCAGCCGGTGTCGGTCCAAGGGCCTGCGACGAGCAGGTTGTCGATCGGGCTTCGCTGGATCGGACGCAAGAGTGCGGCTCCGGCAGCCATGGAGAGATCGGCATGATGAAGGCGCGTGATGTCGAGGAGGCGGAGGGACGTGGGGGCAGCTGTTAGTTGGCAAGCCTGCACGTCTTTTTCACCAAGATCTGCTATCTGGACATCGCTGAGTTCGAGCAGCGAAGAGGCGTTGGCCGCCGACAACTCATAGAGGGTCTCGCCTGCGTCATTCGTCGAGCAACTGATCGAGTCGAATGTTCTCCCGGACAAGAGAATCACCCGCGCATGAGGTTGTAAGGTACGATCTGACAGGCGGACTCGGACCGCGGGCAATTCCGTGAGGTCCCCCATCTGCGCGAAGTAGCTGTAGCGGGTGAGTGCACGGTCCGGGAGCAGACCCAGGAGGGCTTGGCGCGGGAGACCGGAGAGATACCAAGTGGCCTGAAGGGAGCGGCCGTCGGCCAGCCGGAGATGGCTGACCTGTTGCCGGTCGAAGTACAGGGATGGCAGATCAGATTGCGGAAGCCTGACGGCGCCAAGTTTCGAGAGATGCCTGTGTAATTCGTGAATGAGACGGGTATATGCCGGTTCGTCGAACCAGGTACAGCGAGATCCGTTGGCGCCGGTGAGGAACGGGGCCAACAAGGTTTGAATATAAGCAGCGGCGGACAATTCGATGAGGCGGTTGCCGGTCAAAAAGCGGGCGAGGGGATCCCACACGGCCGTGCATGCGTCGGCGCTTTGTCCGATCGCCGTGAGCCAGCCTTCGGCGGTACGAGCATCCAGTCTCGTCGGGACCGAGGCGGCTTGCTCCCACACCCGCTCGAGGTACGACAGCAGTTGCCACCGGTCGTTCCACGCCAACCCGCGGAAGCGAACCAGTCCGGCGATCCAATGCAGCGATCCCGGCAAAGAAGTGGTGCGATACGCGACGATGCGGCTGTCGGGAAGGAGAAATTCGATCGGTGTCGTCCGGGCTTGGAGGTTCGGCGTGGTCAGCGACAGTGTCGCGAGGAGTTGCCACGTGTCCCGGTGGCAGCCCAGGAGATAGTGGGGCAGCGCAGCGTCATCATCCCAACGCGAATGTTCCACGATCGTGACGCGGTAACCGCGTGAGGCGAGTCCGAAGGCTGCCACCAGACTGGTCAGGGTGGCGCCGAGAATCACAACGGACTCTGTACGCGGCGTCGTCACGTGAACCGGGAGCGGAGCCAGATGCCAGCCGCCACCGCCAGGCGATGGCTGGTCGAGAGGCTGATACGGGGGCCGAAGATCCGGTAATCTGAGGCTTCGATCTTCTGAAGGATGCGGGAGTAGACGCCTCGCATGATTTCCGCGACCGTCAACGCGCGGCGTTCCCGGGGAGGAAGCGACAGCAAGGCCGCCCGAGCCTTGTCGTAATATGTCCGCGCACGGCCCGCTTCGAATTGCATCAGTTTGGTGAACTCGGGCGAGTAGGTCTGCTGCCGGAGTGACTTCTCCGAATATCGACAGACCTTGAGATCTTCGAGTGGCAGGTAGATGCGGTTTTGAGCTGCGTCCGTTCCGATGTCCCTTAGAATGTTGGTCAACTGAAAAGCCATGCCCAGATTGACGGCGTAGTCCTGCGCACGGGCGGAGGTGACGCCGAAGATATGCAGGCAGATCAATCCGACGACCGATGCGACCCGGTAGCAGTAGAGCGACAGTTCGTCGAACGTCATATAGCGGTTGTTCAGGAGGTCCATCTCGACCCCTTTGATCAGTTCCTCGAAATAGGCCTTGGGAATCGACAGCTCTTTGACGTGGTGCGCCAGGCTGATGGTGATCGGCCAGGTCGGTTTGCCGTGGTAAGCCGCGTCGAGTTCCGTTCGCCAGCGGGCAAGTTCTTCCTGCGGATTGCTGCCGGCCGGCGGTTCGTCCACGGCGCTGTCGACGGCTTTGCAGAACGCGTAGACCGTATACATCGCGCTGCGCCTCGTCTTCGGCAGAAATAGGAACGAGTAATAGAAGTTGCTGCCGCTTTTCTTGGTCAGCTCGGTGCAATAGGCCTGGGCTTCGTCGACGGTCATGCCGCGCGCTCCCTGCTGCCAATCGCCGGATATGCACAGTGCGTGGCGTTCATGGTGTCAGGGTTGCGGCCACAGGCGGGCGCGCAGTTCGGCTACGCGGGTGTCGGCAAGGCTGTGGGCGATCGCGTGGGCCTCGTGAAGATCCTGGACGGTGTGGGTATTGGTGACGGCGAGCACTTTCATGCCGGCCGACTTGGCGGCACGGATGCCCGGCAGCGAGTCTTCGATCACCAAGCAGGAGCCAGCCTCCAGACCGAGCGCCGGGCGCTGTTTCTGTAGCCCGGCCAGCGCATAGTGAAACGGTTGCGGGTCGGGCTTTCCGCGGCTCACGTCTTCCGCGCTGGTGATATGGAGAAAGGCTTTGCGAATGCCGGCTTGTTCCAGAATCAGTTCGATCTCGGGGCGCAGCGCGCCGGATGCAATCGCCAGAGGATAGGTTTCGGCCGCCTCCCGGACGAATTCCCGCACCCCGGGGAAAATGACCAAGTGGTCTTTGATCGAATCCAGATAGGCCGTCGCCTTCTTGCGCATCAGGTCGTGAACAATCTCCGGCGTCGCAGGCCGGCCGTTAGCTTTGAGCGCGGCGAGGAAGCAGCCGCGATCGTCGAAGCCCAGATAATCCGCATAGTACTCACGCTCGGTTAGCGTGATCCCGGTTTCGGCCAGCGTGCGTTGGAGTCCCGCATAGTGCAGGGGTTCGGTGTCGGCGATGACGCCGTCGAAATCGAAAATGATCGCGCGCAGGGTAGTCATCCTCTCGGTTGTTACGGGTGCCTGTGATATGTGGTCAGGCGGGGCGCATTATAACACAGAGGGCGGCGTCCCATTGGGTATCGCCGCCCTCTCGCACAACACAATCGAATCCGACGTTAGGGCTTCAGCCTGAGGCGCTTTTCCGCGACCCATCCTTTCAAACCGTCATCGCTCCGCACGGAATACACCCATCCGCTCGGTTGCAGATCGCCGTCCAGGATGGTCAGCGCGGTTCCGGGCCTGACGGCCGGGCCCGGCTTGATGCCGGCGGAGTCTTGCGACAGCGTGACGGCGTCGCCGGCGAGCGCCGGATCGAGCACGACGGTGACGCGTTGCCCTTCACCGAACATCGGTCCTGGCGTGGCGCTGACCGGAGGCGCTATGGCTGCCGGAGCTTTAGGCATCGCCGGTAGTGCCGCCGGCATAGGCGGAGCGGGAGCCGGCGCTGTGGCGGCCGGACCTGGAGCAGGAACCGGAGCGGGCGGAGCCACTGCGGCCGGCGGAGTCTGCGGCATAGCTGGCGTCTGAGCCGGAGCGGCGCTCTCTGGCGACGGAGTCGCGGGCTGCGCGGCGGGGGACGCCGGAGCCGGTCGCATTGCCAGTGGCGGGGCCTGCTGAGCCGGCGGTTCTCCCAAAAGTTGATTGATCCAATCCATGACCATTTCAGGTTCCATGGCCACGTAGGCGCCGCCGCCGACCAAGGCCAGCAGCAGCAGCCAGAGAATCGGCCGTCCGCCGCCGGACTTCTTCGGCGATTTCATTGGCGACGTCGACCGCACATTCGTAGTCTGTTCCAACTCTTCTTCCGTGAATTCCAAGTCCGGTTCCGGTTGGCGGGCGAAAAAGAGAGCAGATAGAGGACTGCCGGCGAACGACGGACCTCCAGCAACAGCGAACATCGAGCACCTCCCTGTAGCAATCAGCGGCGGAATGTCGGCGGTTTCACAATCTGTGAAAGTACTTATCACCACGGGGGAGTGGAGTCAATTTTGTCGCAAGATTCTGCAGCAATGATGCGCTCGGTCGCGGCGCAGCCGTGGAGCAACGGTCAGCAGGATTGGACGTGGGAGCAGGAGAGCACCTGGTGGCTACGGCTGCCTGACCGGAACACGGTCAGGCCTTTGCACCCGAGGCGGTGCGCCAGTTGGAAGGCTTCGGCAACGTCTTGCAGCGTGGCCGTGACGGGCAGGTTAATGGTTTTAGATACGCCGCTGTCGCTGTAGCGTTGAAACGCGGCTTGTATGTGGACGTGGTGCGATGGCGAGACATCGTGGGCAGTGATGAAGAGACGACGCAACGACTCGGGGATCTGCGTCAGGTGCTGGATAGATTCGCTCCGCTCCAGGTCCTGCTGGAGCGGCCCGAGGGCAAGACCGTGGACGGCAGCCTGTCGGACGAATTCCGGATGCACGCTGCGCAGGGTCATTCCATCCATGACACTGCGAACCAGATGGATGCCATAGAGCGGTTCGATTCCGGCCGAACAGTCGGCGATGATGCTGATCGTGCCGGTGGGAGCGACGGTGGTCACCGTGGCGTTGCGTCGGCGGCTGCCCTGCGCCTGCAAGCGGCTGCCGCGATAGGCGGGGAAGACACCGCGTTCGCGGGCCAACTGCGCGGATGCGGCATGCGCCTCCCGTTGGATGAGCCCCATCAATTCGTCGGCCAGCGTCAGCGCGTCGTCGGAGTTATAGGGAATGCCGAGCCGGATGAGCAGGTCTGCAAACCCCATCACCCCGAGGCCGATCTTGCGCGTCTGCTTGGTATGGCGGGCAATAGCGTCGAGCGGAAAGTGCGAACGATCGAGTACGTTGTCGAGGAAACGCACGGTCAAGGGAACAACGGCCCGCAACCGGTCGCCGTCGAGCACACACTTGCCGGATCGTAAGGTGGTGAAATTCGCCACGTTGATCGAGCCGAGCGTGCAGGACTCGTAAGGGAGCAGCGGCTGTTCGCCGCAAGGGTTCGTCGCTTCGATCTCGCCCAACTGCGGGGTGGGGTTGGCGCGATTGATGGCGTCCAGAAACACGACGCCCGGTTCTCCTGACTGCCACGCGGCCTGTACCAGGCGTTCGAAGATCTTGGCGGCGGACTCCCGGCGCACGGCTTTGTGTGTGTGTGGATTCACCAAGGCAATGGTCTGCCCTCGCTGCAAGGCGCGCATAAAGCGATCCGTGATGCCGACGGAGAGATTGAAATTCGTCATCTCAGCCGGATTCTGCTTCACATCGATGAACTCCAGAATGTCCGGGTGATCGACCCGCAAGATGCCCATGTTGGCGCCCCGGCGGGTTCCGCCCTGTTTGATGACGTCCGTCGACATATTGAAGACGCGCATGAACGAGACCGGGCCGGAGGCAACGCCGTTCGTCGTCGCGACACGGTCGGCCTGCGGCCGCAGTCGACTGAAGGAGAAGCCGGTTCCGCCGCCGGACTGATGGATCAGGGCCTGGTACTTCACTGCATCGAAGATTGAAGGCAGCGCATCCTCGATGGGCAGGACGAAGCAGGCCGACAGCTGTTGTAACGGCCGTCCCGCGTTCATCAGCGTCGGAGAGTTGGGGAGGAAGTCGAGCCGCGCCATCAACTCATACCACTGCCGGGCCAGCCGTGCCGGGGAAAGCCCCTGCCCATCGCGTGACTCCGCCGCGGCGATGTCGCGCGCGACGCGATGGAAAAGTTGCGCGGGCGATTCGATCACTGTGCCGTGCCTGTTCCGCGCAAGGTACCGTTGGCGCAACACGGTCAGCGCGTTGGCAGAAAGAGTCGGGCGAATCTCCTGTGCGGGTGTCCTACCCATCGTCTTCATTATAGTCTCTTCTACGACGGAGACCAGGGGCATGCGGCATCCGGGCGGCCTCTTGAATCTCGGCGGATCCGTTCGGCAGAATGCGAGCGCAGGTTGATGACGGGCACACTCCGATGAAATCGTACCGCGAAGAACTCTGGTTCGAAACGAAGACGCGCCGGGCCTATCTGAACATCACGCCTCAGGTCGAGGCGGCGGTGAAGAAGAGCGGGGTGATGGAAGGGTTCGTTCTTGTGAACGCCATGCATATCACGGCCAGTGTCTATATCAACGACGACGAACAGGGCTTGCTCAAGGACTACGACGATTTTCTCGAACGGCTCGCGCCGCACGGCGACGTGTATCGCCACAATGACACCGGGGAAGACAACGGCGACGCGCATCTGAAACGGCAGGTTATGGGACGCGAAGTGGTGGTGGCGATTACGGCGGGGAAGCTGGACTTCGGGCCATGGGAGCAGATCTTCTATGGAGAGTTCGACGGCCGGCGCCGGAAACGGGTATTGGTGAAGATCATCGGAGAGTGAGATGTGTGTGCGCCGGCTGTCGGTTCGACGCCCCTGTGAGAAGCGAGTTCGCCCTTGCTCCGGCGGGGAAACTTTGGCAACATGGAAATCGTGTGATGCCGGTGAGCGCGTGCTGCGTTCCGGTGTTGTGAGGAATATCCGATGCTGGCTTGGTCTCGCCCCGATCCCCTGACTCGCGATCTCATCCATCTGATCAATGCCCGGCGTCACGATCACGGTGATACGGATGCCGCCATCGATACGTTGCAGGCATTCCTGGAGCAGGGGCGGGAGTCGGATCTGCTGACCGTGCTGGCTGCCCTCGACGAGGAAATGGCGGAGTGGCTGTTCGATCTGCTGGCCGAGGCAAGTTGTACGTTGATTCTGGACGGGCCCGACGACGAAAAGCCTACGTATGCTACGATTGCGGCGTTGGAGCTTCCGCTTCAGGCCAACCTGACCGCCCCGCTCAAATTGAAAATCGATCCCATTGCGACGGCGGATCTGCTGCATCGGCATCTGCGGCTGCCGGCCGGCACGGTCGTCCGGGTCGAGTCCCGTCTCCTGACCGATGCCACGCTGGAACTGCTGAATCTGCAGATGTTGCACGATCATCTGACCACGGTCACGGATTCGCAACGGACGCAGGCGGTTGCCGCCCGGCTCTATCCTCCGGTGGAGAACACGGCGTTTCTCCTGTTCGAAATCATCGGCGCGCCGGACCCGGGTTTGCCGGATTCATGGGAAGACCGGCATCGCCGCGCCATTCTCGAAGGATTGGTGGAGCAGTGCCCGGAATTGGCCTTGGCTCCGGACATGATCGAAGTTCCGGTCTATGCCGCGTATGCGATGTTCGACGCACAGAACGCGGTCCGGATTCATCGCCTCGCGGACGAAACCGCGGCCGTCTGGCGCGATCTCGATCCGCTGGTCCGCTCCCGCACGATCGTGCATCTGCACACGCAATGCGGCAACGGCGTCTACATGCCCGTGTGGACCGATCTGTTCGATCCGGAACTGCCCGAGGAGCACGGGCCAGTTTGGACTTCTCCTGACGTGTGGGTTTTTACCGCCGACCTGCCGATCGAATGGCCGGGCGAAATGCTGACCAATCGTTTGCTGGCAGAAGGCTGCACGAGATTCGAGAATCACATCGTCGAGACTCCAGAGAATTGACCGGCCTTCGCCGGGTGTGCGACTCGAACCATCGATTCTCTCCGTGCCGTCGATCTGCGTAAATCGCGTCTTTCGGTGATTTTCTCCCGGCTTTCTCCTATCCTGGCGCTACGCCATGCCGAAACCATCGTCGTCCCTGACCAGTCGCCTCGCTGCGGTAGTCACGACCGTTCTAGGACTCGGACTCGTGTGGGGATTGGTGTGGGCCAATCTTCCGACCAAGGACGATCTCGATGCGACGCCACGCGTTGCCATGCCTCCACCCGAGCCGGCATTGGATCTGAGCATTCCAGGTGTGCCTTCCAAGCAGGAACGATCGGCGCCGCGGGTCATCGTCAACGGTGCGGAGGTGTCTCCGGCGCCCCGGGCTGGCTCGTGGCAGGAAATCCGCACGAAGCAGGTCGCCGAGATGAAGTGCGAGGCCGATCTCCAACAGTCCTGCCCCGAAGATCTCCCTGATGACGAACGACGGCGTTGCATGGAACAGCGGGCCAAACACGTGCCAGCTGCTTGTCAGGCGATGATTCGTCAGCGGTTGGTGAGATGGAAAGAAAGCACCGGCGACCTGCCGGCCTGCGCGGAGGACGCCAGGCAGTTCTGCGCCGATCTCCCGCCGGGCGATGGGCGGGTACTTCAGTGTCTACAGGATCATGCTCAGGATGTGTCCGACCGGTGCTATGCCGCGCTTCCCAAAGGCGCGTTGACGCTAAACCATTAGTCGTTCCAGCCGCTCCTCGTTTCACTCACGCGACAGTCAGCGGGTAGGTGTCAAGAACTGGCGAGGTCTGCGGGGAGGAGACCGTGCTGTCTTCCAGGCAGGTATCGGAATCGTGAGGGGCGGTTAGCCGGCGATGCGCTGTCGCAGTCGGTGCCACCACGTCGCTTCACCGGTCTCGCGGATTGCCAGTGTGACCACGGTGATATTGTCGTCTCCGCCGGCTTCGTTGGCCAAGGCGATGAGACGGTGTGCCGCGACAGACATGTCGAGGGTTTCGGTCATCGCTCCGAGAATCGTGGCGGGACGAACGTCAGAGGTCAGGCCGTCCGAACAGAGCACCAGCAGGTCTCCCGGGTGCAGCGCGAACTCTCCCACCGTGACGTCGACATGCGGGGTGACACCGAGGGCGCGGGTCAGCATGTGCCGCCGCGGCGAGCGTTCCGCATCCGCCTCCGTCATGAATCCGAACTGAACCTGTTCCGCGACCCAGGAATGGTCGCTGGTCAACACACGGATCGTCTCTCGTCGAATGAGATAGAGCCGGCTGTCGCCGACGTGCGCGACGGAGGCGGAGGTGCCCTCGATCCATATCGCCACCACGGTCGTGCCCATGCCAGACCATTCTGCTGTCTGCGACGCGGCTTCATATACTGCGAGATTCGCGGCTCGCACGGCGCTCGCCAGGCGATTGGTGCGCGGCGAGTGGCGGGGGAAACCGGGCCCGATCAGCGGAAGCTGTTCGTTCCGTGAGGCGTCCCGGATATGCCGATGGAGTGTCTCGACGGCCAACGAACTGGCGACCTCGCCGGCTTGTGTGCCGCCCATGCCGTCGCAGACGGCGTACAGCCCCAGTGCCGCGTCGGCGCAGTAGCAGTCTTCGTTGTGGGGGCGTCGGCGTCCGATGTCCGTGAGTGCGCCGTGCAGGACCGTCAAGGCCATGGGTGTTCAGCTCAGGCGGCTTGACTGTGGAGGCAGGTGCGAAGCGCCTGCGCGAATTCCCCGGCGCGCCGGAAACGCAACGCAGGGTCCTTCTGAAGGGCTTGGTCGAGGACGCGTTTGAGACTCGGAGGCAGATCCGGCCGAACCACGGTGATCGATTGATGGGGATTGTGCGCGATGGCGAACAGCAGGGCGGAGAGGTTGTCCGCCGTGAACGGGGGCCGGCCGGCCAGCATTTCGAACAGCACGACCCCGAGTGAAAAGATGTCGGAGCGGCCGTCGACTTTTTTCCCCGCAATCTGTTCGGGAGACATGTAGGCGGGGGTGCCAAGTACCACGTTCGTCTGCGTTTTGGCCGACGAGGCCATCTTGGCGATGCCGAAGTCCATGACTTTGACCGTCTGGTCTTTTGTCACCATGATGTTGGCCGGTTTGATGTCGCGGTGAATGACGCCTTGCTGATGCGCGTAGTCCAGCGCGTCGGCGACGGTGGCGAGTACGGATAGCAGCCGGTCGACCGGCATGAGATTTGGCTTGCGGGACCACTCCCGGAGCGGCGTGCCGTCCAGCAATTCCATGGCGATGTAGCCCAGGTCGTGCTCTTCGCCGGCGTCGTAGATGGTGACGATGTTCGGATGGGCCAGGCGGCCGGTCGACTCCGCTTCACGGAAGAATCGCGCTTTCGCTTCTTCCGCCTTGCCCGCATCGTCCGCCTCGTCGAGTCGCATCGTCTTGATGGCGACGAACCGTTGAATCGTCGGATCTTTTCCCAGATACACCACACCCATGGCGCCGCGGCCCAGTTCCTTGAGCACTTTGTAGCGTCCCAAAGTCGCGGGCGGGGTGCCCGGATCGGCGGGGCTTGCGGACGTGGAATCGCCGATATCGGCGACGTTGGCGGGGTCGTGTGTCTCGTGAAGGTCGTTGCTTGCCTGTGCGGCTTTTCTGCGAGAGGAGGACTCGGCCGGTTTGGTGAAATAGCCCAGGAGCGAGTCGAAGTTCAGCAGCCAGGCGACCGTCAGCCATAGCCCCGCGGCGACCAGACCGCCGGCATAGCCCAAGCCATATTGCCGGGGACCGACGTCATCGATCAGCGTTTGTCCCGCGACGCGCAGCGTCTTGTCTCCGACGATGAGGATGGCGACGGTGGTCAGTGGCAGGATGATCCGGCTCATGAAACTGAAGCCGCGACCGTTGTCGGGCATGTGGCGGAACGCGTGGAACGCCAAGAGCCACAGTGTGAGCAGGCCGGTCGCTTCGGCAACGATGCGGATGGTCTGTGAACCGGTCAGGTTAAACAGCGTCAGGGGAAAGGTTTCGGCGAACGGCAGTTTGCTCAGCAGCGGTCCCGCGAACAGTGCGACGAAGGACACGACGAGGAACTGTATGAGCCAGCCGGATGCGTGCGACATGGATAATTATAGTTGGCGACGAGTTCGGTGTGAATGGCTCAAAGTCTAGCGGATAGGCGAAGGGAGTCAACGAATAGCGGGAATCACGCAGCGGAAATCGGTCACAGGCGGGCGGCGGCCTCTTTCAATTTCGGCAAGAGATGATCGGGGACGTGGAGGGAACCCCGACCGATCCCGACATCGATGTCAGGTTTGGTCAGACCGTGAAAATCACTTCCGCCGGTGACGAGGAGGCCGAGTGTCTTGGCGAGGTCGAGATATTCGCGCGTCTGTCTCGGTGTATGGGTGCTGTAGTGCACCTCGACGCCGGCCAGCCCCGCGTCTTTCAGTTCACGCGCCAGATCCGTCAGCGTGCCTTCGACCGTCTTGACCCACGTGGGATGGGCCATCACGGCCAGCCCGCCCGCTTCCTTGATCCAGTGAATCGCTTCGGCCGGCGTCGGGAGATCGCGGGGAACGTACGCGGGTTTGCCGTTGGCTAGGAAGCGGTCGAAGGCCTCTTTCGCGGAGGTGACGACCTTTTTGTCCATGAGGACGCGGGCGATGTGGGGGCGTCCCACTGAATCGCTGCCGGCGACCGCGCGGACTTCCTCGTAGGTGATGTCGATGCCGAGTGCCTGCAACCGCTCGACGATCTGCGGATTGCGCCGATGGCGGCTCTCGCGCAGCGTCGTCAAGCGCTGATTCAAGAGGTCGTCCTTCCACCGTAGGAAATAGCCGAGCACGTGCAATTCGGACTCGCCGTAGCGGGAACTGATCTCGATGCCGGGGATGATTTCGATGCCGAGCGCTTCTCCGGCCGCCATCGCTTCGGGGAGCCCCGTCGTGATGTCGTGATCGGTGATCGCCAGCGCCGAGACCTTGGCTTCGTGCGCGAGCGCCACGACTTCAGCCGGCGGGAGACTGCCGTCGGAATGCGTCGTATGCAAGTGGAGGTCGATGCGGCTCATGAATGTCCCGCCTGGCGAGCGGGTTTCTGCGCGACCAACTGGGCGGTGTACGTCGAGCGCGGCCCTTCCACCCCGTCGTGCGCGCCTTCGTCGTAGTGCAACACTTGCAGCGGAGAGGTCAACCGCAACAGCTCATTGTGAGCCAGGCAGAACTCCCACCGGCGCGGATGTTTATGGTGCGTGTAATTGTCGATCGTAAAGGTTTCATAGACGAGCACACCGCCCGGTTTCAGCGCGTCCATCAGGAACGGGAACAGCGAGCGATGCAGATAGAAGAGCCCGAGCACCACGTCGTACCGTTCCTGTCCAAGCTCTGGGTTGAACGGCGCCGGCTGTTCCAGATCCACCGTCCGCGTGTGGATGGGGAGCGATCCGGTGGATGCCGCGGCGCTGAGTTGCGCCATGGCCGCGCTGTCGCGATCGATCGCATCGACCTGCCAGCCCTGGGACGCGAGATACAGCGCATGGCGTCCGCCGCCTGCCGCCACGTCCAAGGCGCGCCCTTTGGGGAGCCGGTGCAGGTGTTCGACAAGGAACGGGGCCGGTTTGGATTGGTGAGCCCGCAGTTGCTGGTCCAGCCGTGTCCGCTCCAGCTTGATGCCGACGGAGCCGGTCACTTGTGTGATCGGCGGATGGAGTTTGCGGAGCCACAGACTCGCCTGGTCGATCGGAAACTCGTCGTACAACATGGCGAAGAATCGTTCGGCGAGCGTTTCCAGGAGCGCGGTCTCGTGGGTTGTTCCAATGTCGGTCAGGCGTTTGGCGATGCGGGCGTAATCGATCGTATCCGCAAGATTGTCGGAGCGTCCCGCGCGGTCCAGAGAGGTCGTCAGTTCGAGATCGACCGCTAAGGGTTGAGGCTTCGCCAGTTCTTCCGACGTAACGCCGCAGCGACCACGGAACTCCAATCGCTCGATAAGAATCCGATCCAACATGGTGCGGCATTGTGGAGGGCGGGACCGGACCTGTCAAGGCGATGGGTGGGTGTGATCCGGCGGCCGTTCGTACTCGCTGCCCGCGCACCAGGATTGATCGTCGTGGAAATCAGCGGCGGTGCTCGGTCAATGCGCGCAGGGAAAGGCAGCCGGCGCACACCCGTGAGGGAAGGAGGGAAAGAAATCGGACATGTACGGGTGGTGGTCTTGTCGCGTGCCGGATGCGGTGGTCAGATTTCTCCTGCGTTCACTTGTCTGATTCGTTCTGCTGGGATGCTGAGGGCGGCCAGGAGATAGTCTTTCAATTCGGTACTGTAGGGCTGAGCGGCAAGGGCTCGCTGCATGCACAGGAGCCAGGCATCGCGTTCCTCGTAGCCAATCGGGAAGGGTTTGTGCGCGCCGGGAATGTTGATCGCTCCATAGTGCTGCTGAAACAGCATTGGGCCTCCCAGCCAGCCGCTGAGAAAGTAGGTCAGCTTCTTGCGCGCTACGGTTAAGTCCTTGGGGTGCATGTTCCGGATGGTCTTGGCTTCGGGCAGCGTGTCCATGTTGACGTAAAAGTCGTCAACCAACTTCGTGAGGCCTTCAAGCCCGCCTGCTGCCTGGTAGGGGGTGAGATCGGCGCGATTGTCCTGCTCGTTGTCGGTCATATGAATTTTTGATGATGGTCAGCTAGTGGGGTAGACTGTACTTGAGTTTGCACCCGTTCCCGCGTGATTGACGCCTGGTGAAGGTGCAATGTCAAGAAATGACTCCCATTCACATCCCGATATCCCTATTTCTTCGCTCCCTGTAGGTAGCTACCAACGGATCGTACGAAATCCCACAGCGGAGCCTCATGCTTCCCGCCACTTGATAATCTCTGAGCGGCTGCGTTTGACCATGCCCGCTTGTCGCTCTTGGAGACCGCAACCTGGGTTTGGGGTAGCCATTCTAAAGTTCACCTACCGGCACCAGGAAAGGGGCCATAGTCACGCAAGCGAGTTAGAGCGTGCTCATATCAGTATTAAGCTGGCCTGTATAGGCTTTGACACCACCGCGCTTTAGTCTTTCGCATGCGATCCAGCTCTGTCGCCAGCCCACGCAGTCGTTTCCGGAACTCCAGATCGTGCTTCTGGCCTTAGTCCATCGGCAACTCTGTCAGCGCGTGGAGTTCCCTCAGTGTTTCCGCTGGTGTCTTCGTTGGAGGTAGGTCGCGAACTGCTTTGGCAACTGTGTTACATTCGCAAGGAGTGCTGTGCGAGTATCGAGATCGTCAATGAAAGCTGCTCAAGGACATGCTTCATGCGATCAGGGTCAACGAGCATGTCCAGATCAGCCACCACGGCAATCGGGATCTTTAGAGTCCGATAGAGGCGGCATGTGTCTGCGATTCCACCAGTCCCACCCACGGTGGAGAAGTGGAGGTCGAATCGGTACTCATCGAGCAGGGTTTCCCAAGCAGCTTGGTAGACAAGGCGATCCCCATCCGCTTCGACAACGACGACCGCTTGGGCAAAGATCCCATCAAGGACGGCCTCGGCACGGAGAGTAGGCCGGGACAACGCCTGGGTCAACTCAATTGCCGGGACAAGGTGGGCCGAGAACTTACGGTCGCGCCGTGTAAGTCTGACAATTTGGGCCTTTGATGCTGTTTGGATTACGCCGCGTAAGAGATGACTGCTGTGTGTCGCAACGAGTGTGATGCACTCTGGGTTGGCGCCGTACCTTCCAATGAATCGGCCTAAATTATATGCCTGTGGAGGATGTAGGCACATTTCCGGTTCATCAATGACACAAACGGGACGGGTGCCAAGCAGGAGAGCGATGCAGGTCGCCAGGTAGGATTTCATTCCATCGCCTTCCATCTCGATGGACCGGAATGCTGCCATTTTGGCGTGGGAAAGGCGGTCTTGCGGTGACGGTAGTTTCCCTTCATCACTGACTTTTAGGCACATCTGATTGCCACGCGACATGTCTGGCCAGACGGCTCGGCCGAAAGAGCTAAGAACCTCGCTGAACAGAGCTTCTCGCGCCGCATCATTGAGGTATAGCGCGTGAAGATCGTGCTGCGGTGGCTGGTTGTCGAAGTCGATTGTCCCTGTTGGGTTAAGCGAGGTCAGGCGTCGATCGAAATAGCCCTGGTTACCAGGAGCTTGGCCGAAGTAGTTTAGGTACTCGCTTTGCCGCCGGAACGAGTTGGGATCATCTGGCGAGTAGGCGCCATACCAACTTTGCGCTTGATGTGACGGGACCTCGCTCACAGCTTGGCCCGTCCCTAGGAACATCGTCCTGGGTCGTAGCCTCTTGTTGCCCGATTCATCTTCGAGGGCATACACATACCCCTCGTCCTCAAGGCATTTCAGGAAGTGGTTCAAATGGCGGTTTCTCAACGCGGACGTCTTCGGCGACGACCAAGCTCGGCTCGCCACAAAGCTCGCGATAGACATCTTGAAGTAGCCGATCGCCCTTACAGACGAGTTTGGGCCGACAACAGCGACGAGGCCAGAGCAGTCGAGTTCACCGAGATCTGGCAGTACAACACGCTTGAGTGGCTTGAAGTCGGAGAGCTTCTGCATGCACCAATTCTGTGTTCAGGTGTCTAGCTACTAATGCATGGTGACCAGCATCTTACATACTGGCAGCCTGTATTGTTAGGGTAAGTGATTCTACGGTAGGCTTGCTCACTCTGTCAACATTGCCATGTGCCTGCTGGCGTCTGATGCAGGACCGGCATAGTTTCGTTATGAAGGACGATCATTGTGCCCAGGTTCATCATCCATTGCGTTCATAGAGCGAGAGGCGCGATTGGGCTGAGTCATACGATCAGTGTAGTGTGTACGTCACGGAGTAGGAGATCACCAAGGCGTCTCACTCGTAATCTCGTCTATTGACTTCGTTTTCCGCCGCTTTCTATAATGACCGATCGGCGCAACGTATAACCGACTGATTCGTCGAGGAAATGCATGAGTTCACCTACCGTCGAGTCGGCTGCGCGCGGATGGTCGACGTCAAGGCGAAGAATTCGACCGAACGGATTGCGACCGCGCAGGCATCGGTCCTCATGCTGCCGGGCACGCTGGAGAAGATCCAGCAGGGCAAGATCGCCAGCGGCGATGTCCTGGCCGTCGCCCAGGTGGCCGGGTCATGGGGATGAACGAACGCCCGACCTCATTCAGCGCCATCCGTTTCATCACCAGCGTCGATATCTCCTTTAAAG
The DNA here is from genome assembly GCA_046350995.1 of Nitrospira sp. GTDB lineage: Bacteria > Nitrospirota > Nitrospiria > Nitrospirales > Nitrospiraceae > Nitrospira_D. Next base: position 133,555 of record JAXLZJ010000012.1, on the reverse strand, counting down.
AAGAACTGCGCAGCCGAACTGACGGGCAGTGCGCCGTCCATGTATGCGACCGTCAAGACAACCGGGCAGACGGGAGTCGAGATGGAAGCGATGACGGCGGCGACGGTGGCGGCCTTGACGATCTACGACATGTGCAAAGCCATCGATCGCGGGATGACCTTTACCGACGTGGCCTTACTGTCGAAGTCGGGCGGGAAGTCCGGCACTTATACGAGGCCAGGCTGAACCATCATGGTGACGATCAAGCTGTTCGGCATGACGAAGATGCTGGCGGGGAATCAGAGTTCCCTCTCTCTGGCATTGACGAAAGGCCGGCGAGTGAAAGATTTGGTTGAGCTTCTCGATGGCGGGTATCCGCAGATCGGGGATCTCATTCATAAGAAGAAGGTCCTGGTGTCGGTCAATCAGGAGATTGCCCACGAGGAAACGGAAATCCGGGACAATGACGAGATCGCGTTGCTTCCTCCATTCGCAGGTGGATCAGGTATGGAACCGATAGATGAGAGCCAGCTCGTTCGGGTGCAGCGGGAGAATTTCTCCATCGATCAGGAACTCGATCGGGTGAAGCGCCGTTCGAAGCGGATCGGCGGGATCGCGACGTTCCTCGGCATTGCCCGGGATCGGTCCAAGGGGCGCGATGTCGACAGCATCACCTTCGAACATTACGCCGGGATGGCGGAGAAGAAGCTGCAGGAGATCCGCGAGCGGGCGCTCAAGGATTTCGACATTCTGGAACTCTTGATCATCCATCGCTACGGCGAAATCACGATCGGCGAAAATATCGTCCTTATTATTGCCGGGGCCGAACATCGCGCCGACGCGTTCCGCGCCTGCAAGTGGGCGATCGATGAGTTGAAGCAAATCACCCCCATCTGGAAGTTGGAACATACGCCGGAGGGGGAGGTGTGGGTCGAAGAACATCCGTAGCGTCCGTGGCGTATGGCCGGTGACGATGCCGCTATGATCAACCAGCCTTCAGAGAGCACAGCGATGCCGGCGGTGGTCGACACCCACGACCGTCCGTTGCGCAGTTTGCGTCTCTCCGTCACGGACCGCTGCAATTTACGGTGCCAGTACTGCATGCCGGAAGAGGACTATGTCTGGCTGCCCCGCGAAGACGTCCTGAGTTTCGAGGAGATGGCCCAGCTCACCGGTTACTTCGCGGACTTGGGTGTCGACAAGGTCCGGCTGACCGGCGGCGAGCCGCTGCTGCGCCGGGATCTTTCCCGTCTGGTTCGGCTGCTGCTGCAAGATCGACGAATCACCGAAATCGCTCTGACGACCAACGGTATTCTGCTGGCCGATCAGGTGCAGGACCTGTACGAGGCCGGTCTGCATCGGGTGACGGTGAGTCTGGATACCCTGCGGCCGGAGCGGTTTCGCCAACTCACGAGACGCGACGAATTCGCCCGCGTGATCGAAGGGATCGAATCGGTCGGGAAGGCGGGGTTCACCGGGTTGAAGCTGGACACCGTCGCCATCCGCGGATTCAACGACGACGAACTGGTTCCGTTGATCGAATTCGCCAAACACTATCGCGCCGAAGTCCGGTTCATCGAATACATGGACGTCGGCGGCGCCAACGATTGGTCGATGAGCAAGGTGCTGTCGCAGGAGGCGATTCTCGCCGCGCTGACGCAGCACTACGGTCCGATCGTGCCGCTGCCGGAGCGGGGCGCGGCGCCGGCCCAGCGGTTTCTGCTGCCCGATGGCACGACCTTCGGGATCATCGCCTCGACGACCATGCCGTTTTGCGCGACCTGCGATCGCAGCCGCGTCACCGCCGACGGCATGTGGTATCTGTGCCTCTATGCACAGATGGGGACGGATCTCCGCCAGCCGATGCGGGCCGGCGCGAGTCCCGAGGAGATGCGCGCGGCGATCCGCCGGGGATGGCAGGCCCGTCGCGACCGCGGGGCGGAGGCGCGAAAGGCGCTGGAGCGGGTCGGGTTGCGAGAAGGCAAGCTGATCGGCATCGATCAACTCCGTGAAGATCCACACCTGGAAATGCATGCCCGGGGGGGCTGATCCACTGCCCGCGCCGGCGCTGCATCGGGCCCGCGAGCAGAAGGGGCCGTCATGTTCGACTCGAATATCCTGACGTTTCTCGGCATCGGATTCGTCTTGGGGTTGCGCCATGCGCTCGACGCCGACCATTTGGCGGCGGTGTCCACGGTGCTGGCCGAGCGGCCCTCCGTCCGGGCCTCCGGGCTCGTCGGATTGTGGTGGGGTGTAGGGCATACGACCACGCTCATGATCGCCGGGATCATCGTGCTGGCGTCCGGCATTCAGATCCCCAAGCCGTTCGAATGGTACGCCGAGAGCGCCGTGGGGGTCTTGCTCATCGTGCTCGGCGTGACGCTGGCCTGGAAGCTGTCCCGCGAACGGTGGCATGTGCACAGCCACCAGCACGACGGAGCCCGCCATCTGCATCTGCACAGCCACCGTCGCCAGGACGATCATGCGCATGAACACTGGACGGCCCGGTCGCTTCGCCCGCTGTTGATCGGGATGGCCCATGGTGTCGCCGGATCCGCCGCGCTCATGCTGATGGTTGCGTCCAGCGCCGACGGCTTCATTCAAGGCGTGCTGTATATCGCGCTCTTCGGCATCGGCTCGATCGTCGGGATGATGGCGATCGGCCTGACCTTGAGCTTGCCGGTCGTCTGGTCGCTCACGGCCGGGCGACGGATGTTCTCGGCGGTGCAGGGCTTCGCGAGCCTGGCGAGCGTCGGATTCGGATTGTGGATGTTGTATCGGCTGTTGTTCACCGGCGGTGAGTGACCGTGTGGGCCTTGTGCTGTCGCTGATTGCGCGTGCGTCATTTTGACGGCTGTGCTATTCTGCCGCTCCATCAGGTGCTGGGCGGGTTAACCCGTCGACGAGAACGAGAGGACGCGACTATGGCGTGGTTCAAGAAGCAGAAGACGACCGGTTCCGAAGTGGCCCCGCGATCCAAAGGCGCCGAGGGCATGTGGCTCAAGTGCAATCACTGCCGGGAAATCGTCTACCGCAAGGAAGTCGACCGCAACAATAAAGTCTGCCCGAAGTGCGATTACCATTTCCCGATTTCCGTGATGGAGCGAATCGCCCTGCTGGTCGATTTCGGGACGTTCAAGGAATGGGATACGGAGCTGGAAGCCAAGGATCCGCTGGAGTTTCAGGACACGAAATCCTACAAGGACCGGGTCAAGGCCCAGCAGGAAAAGACCGGGCGCAAGGACGCGCTGGTCATCGGTGAAGGACTGGTGGAAGGCCGCAAGGTCGTATTCTGCGTGTTCGACTTCAGTTTCATGGGCGGCAGCATGGGATCGGTCGTGGGCGAGAAGCTCTGCCGCGCGATCGATCGGGCGTTGGGCATGAAAGTGCCCGTCGTTCTGGTGACGGCCTCCGGCGGCGCGCGGATGCAGGAAGGCATTCTGTCGTTGATGCAGATGGCAAAGACCTCCGCTGCGGTCGCCAAGCTCGGGGAGGCGAAACTGCCCTTCATCTCTATCCTGGCGGACCCGACGTTCGGCGGCGTGACCGCGAGCGTCGCCATGCTGGGCGACGTCATCATCGCCGAGCCCAAGGCCCTCATCGGATTTGCCGGTCCGCGCGTGATCGAGCAGACCATCAAGCAGCAGTTACCCGATCAATTCCAGCGGGCCGAATTTCTGCTGGAGCACGGCATGATCGACATGATCGTTGAGCGCAAACAATTGAAAGAGACGCTCAGCACCCTCGTCAATCATTTCTAGGTCAGCGTCTCCTGCCCCGGCCCAGTTCATGACCTATTCGGACGCCATCGCCTACCTGTACGGTCTCCAAAAACACGGGATCAAGCTGGGGCTCGAAAACATGCGGTCGTTGCTCGAACGGGTCGGCCGTCCGGAGCGCCGCCTTCGGGTCCTGCACGTCGCGGGCACCAACGGCAAAGGGTCCACGGCGGCGATGGCCGCGTCCATTCTCCAGGCCGCCGGCTACCGGGTCGGGCTCTACACCTCGCCGCATTTGATCGACTTTCGTGAGCGGATCCGGGTCGACCGGGTCATGATTGCCGAACAACAGGTGGCCGACCTGACGGCGCGGTTGCGTGACGCGATTGTGCCGGATTTGACGCCCACGTTTTTCGAACTGACGACGGCGATGGCGCTGCTGCATTTCGCCGAGTCCGGTGTGGATGCGGCAGTGCTCGAAGTGGGGCTGGGTGGTCGATTCGACGCCACCAACGTGGTTGAGCCCGTGGCCTGCGCCATTACGACGATCGGATTGGATCATCAAGAGTACCTCGGCCACACCGAGCGGGCCATCGCCTTCGAGAAGGCCGGGATCATCAAGCCGGGTGTGCCGGTGGTTGTCGGCCGTATCGCCGGAGAGCCGTGGGACGTGATTGCGCAGGTGGCTTGGGAACGTCATGCTCCGATCGTCAGGTTGGGAGACGACTGCCACACGACGGGCGCCGGACCGGATGAGTTTACGTATATTGGGCCGGGTCTGCAGGCGGATCATCTGCACGTTCCGCTCGCCGGCGCTCATCAGCTCGACAATGCCGGCTGCGCCGTGGCGCTGATCGAGGCGGCCGGAAGTTGCGGGTTGCCGGTCGGCGTTGAGGCGATTCGGCGCGGGTTGGCGACCGTGACTTGGGAAGGGCGTCTGGAGTTGGTGGATCGGCACCCGGCGGTGCTGCTCGACGGCGCGCACAATCCGGCCGCGGCAGCCGTGCTCGCCGCATATCTGGCGGAGTGGCTGGCAGCGCATCCTCACGCCCGGTTGATCCTGGTGTTGGGCATGATGCGGGACAAGGATGCCCGCGGGTTTGTCGAGCCGCTGCGATCCTTGGTTTCGGAAGTGGTGTTGACGCAGGCGGAATTGGCCCGATCGGCGTCCGCCGGTGAGTTGCGGCAGGCCGTCGGTGATCGATTCGCGGTCTGTCATGAGGCTCCGACGGCGGGCGACGCGCTGGCGTTGGCTAGATCGCGCGCGGCTGATCATGATCTGATCTGCGTCACCGGATCGCTCATGCTCGTGGGCGAAGTGCAGGCATCGGTTCGTGGCTGTGGGCTGTCTCCACTGAGGGGCTAGGATGGGAGCCGGTCTGCTGCGACGACTTGGAGTGTGCCTGTTTGCGCTGACGATGCTGTCGGCGGCGCTCCCTTCTCTGTCCCTCGCGAAAACCAAACAGCTTTCTGCCGGCAGCGCCGGGTCGGGTGGCGCGGCCTCACCGGTCGATGTCACCGCGAACCGGATCGATTATCGGCAGGATCAGGAAATCTACGAAGCCGACGGGGCCGTGGTTATCCAGCAAGGTACGATGCGGCTGACCGCGGATCATGTCACCATTGAATCGCTTCCGGGTATCATTCGGGCATCGGGCCATGTCCATCTGACCGATCCACTTGCGGACGTGACGACGGAGCGGATGGATGTCAATATCAACACCGAGGCGGGGGTGATCACGCACGGACAACTCTACGTGCCGCGCTCCAATACGCTCGTGTCCGGTCGTTTGCTGCAGCGATTTTCGGAGTATCACTATCGCGTCAAGGAAGGCGACTTTACCAACTGCGATGCGCAGGATGGGGAGATGCCAGCCTGGCGGTTCCGATTCGACGATATGGATCTCAACGTCGGCGATACGCTGGCGCTGAAAGGTGCCTGGCTCTGTGTGGCCGATGTGCCGGTGCTGCCGATTCCGACCATCACCTATCCGCTCTCCAACCGGCGTACCGGGTTTCTCGTTCCGCAGGTCGGGTACGACAGCCGGTTCGGCACTCATCTACAAGACAGTTTCTATTGGGCCATCAACCCAAGTCAGGATCTGACGATCGCGCCGTCGTACTACAGCAATCTGGGCTACGGGAGTGACTTGGAATATCGCTATGTGATCGACCGTCTATCCCGCGGCCAGTGGTACGTCAGCTACTTGCAGCAGACGAATTTGCCAAATGTAGCTGGCGTCGATCAAAACAGTTCCGATGTCAAGCGGGCCCGCGCGTTGATCGCCGGGCAACATACGCAGCAGTTCACGGATACGCTCCTCTTTCGGGCCAATGCGAGTTTTGTCACGGATCCGAACTACCTCCAACAATTGAGCAACTCGGGTACGCAACGGGCTCTGCCGAGCAATGAAACGAATCTCTTGCTGAATCAGAGGTTGCGGTACGGCAACGCCTACATGTTGGGCCAATATCTCCAACCGCTGCAGTCAGGCGGCAAGGATACGTTCCAGCGCTTGCCGGAAACTGGGTACAGTCTGCCGAATACATCGGTGTTCGGCTCGCCGCTGTTGTTTGGGATGGAAGGCGACTTCGTGAATTTTTATCGGGAGGAGGGGTTCACATTGAACCGCGTCAATGTGGTCCCTGGCTTGTCGACCGATGTCATCGACTTCGGGCATGTGTTGGGGATTACGCCCCAGGCCAAGTTCCGGGAGGTCTACTATACGCGCGGCGCACAGTCGGAGGATGCGCTCCATCGCGAAACGTTCTGGACCGGTGTGGACGCGAGGTCGAAGCTCAGCCGTCGTTTTGGGTTGGACGGCGGCAGCAGTCTCCTTCATACGATCGAACCGACCGTGATGTACGAGTATGTGCCCGGGACAGACCAATCGAAGATCGCCCAGATCGATCAAATCGACGACCTCCCCAAGAAGAATCTCGTGACCTACGCGCTGCGGAATCGGTTTCTCGAGAGCGACGGCAACAGTTCCTTCAATTGGCTGGACCTGACGGTGGCGCAGAGTTATCACGTCGGCGGGGTTCAGACTCTGGCCCGCGATTTCAGTCCAACCGCGACGCCGTTGCTTGGGACGGTGACGCAGCCGTTGCAGCCGGCGACCGTTGCCATCCAGGGTCGGAAGTTCTCCGATATCTGGATGCGGGCGGTTATCGGCAATACGGCCCCTCAAGTGACGCAGGCTCAAATGGCAGCCCCGGCGTTCGGCCGGGGAGCCGGAAGTACAGGTGGGCAACGCCCGCCGATCAATCAGTACCTCACGGTCGATGCCTTCTTCGATCCCTATCGCGGCGAACTGAGCCAGTGGAATACGGATCTGAGGCTTCAGGAAGCCAGCAATTGGTACGTCGAGATCGGGCAGCGCTATTCCCGCGACGGCAACCGAGTCCGCAGAGGGGATCTGTGGAACCCGATTTCCTTTAATGAAGTCTATGCCCCGACCCAGGAAATTCAATTCGCCACGGCGGGGGGCGGGTTCAGGACACCGTGGGGCTGGACGATCGGGGCGAAGGGCTATTACGACATGAAGAGCAACAAGAGCCCTGAATATGACGTCGTCGCACTCTATCAAAACCCGTGCAAGTGTTGGTCGCTGGGTCTGTTCTATCTCCAGTTCCCGGACCGGGCGCAATATAACTTCATGTTCAACTTCACGGGGATTGGGTGGACAGAAAACTTCGGCACTCAGGTGATGCGGTCGATCCTCACTCCGTTGCTCTGGGGCGAGCGTGGCCTGCCCTGGGCCTCTCCGACCGGACCCTACGGACGCCCGGACCTTGGTGCGTCGACGGGTGGGCCGTTCGTGCGATGAAGGGGCGTATGTCCAGGTGTGCTCAATGGGGTTACGGAGTCGGCAAGGCTGCTCGGACGATCGGCCTTGCAACGGGGTTGTGCTGTGCGCTCTGGTCTGTCGGTTGCGCGGCCCGTTCGGCATCAGAGCAGGCGGAACCGACGCCGAGCGAGAAGATCCGCGTGTTTCTGGCCGCGGCCGATTATCGCCATGCGATTGACACGGCTCAGCGCCAGGTTGCGGATCGGCCTTCGGCATTCAGCTACGTGGTATTGACCTACGTGTATCAGGCATTGGATGCCTATCTCGAATCGCTGGCACTGGCCGATCGCTGGGTCGGGATCGAGCTATTGGCGGCGAGTCTGTTATCCGGCAAGCCGGATGAGCTGTTAGATGCGTCGGATGTGCTGCCACGGATCGCCAAGGAACTCATTCAATCATCCGTGCGAAGGCAAAGCGATATCGCGGCGGCGATGGCGACGCGTGTGGATGAGTCGACTACGGGCGCCCTGTGGGGACAACAACGGACGTGGCGTGAACGCCATCCAAATTCGTGGTGGTTGGGGATGCCGGATCAGTGGGGCGGGGCGGCCGCTCATTTGACACCCTAAAGAATGGTGGAGTACCATACATGTTCTGATTTCTTTATCGTCGCATTCTTAGCCGAAGGAGGGTTTGGACGTGGCTGGTGATACGTTGAAGGTCGAGGATTCCACCTGGGACGCGGAGGTCATGAAGGCGTCCGAGCTCGTCATGGTCGATTTCTGGGCGGTCTGGTGTGGTCCTTGCCAAATGGTGGCGCCGATTATCGATGAACTGGCGAAGGAATATGCCGGAAAGTTGAAAGTTCGGAAACTAAACACCGACGAAAATCCTGAGGTGGCCGGCCGGTATCAGGTGATGAGCATCCCCACGATTCTGTTCTTCAAGAACGGCCAACCGGTTGAAAAGCTGGTGGGCGCAAGGCCGAAGCGGCAGTTCAAGGAAGTCATCGATTCACTGCTGGCCCAGCATGCTGGGACCGCGTAGCGAGTGCTCTATCCGCAGCCATGCTCACTGAGCTGCGCATCGTCAATTTTGCTCTTCTCAGCGAACTCAGCCTCCGGTTTGAGTCCGGCTTTACGGTTCTCACGGGGGAAACGGGAGCCGGCAAGTCTCTCTTAATCGACGCCATTGCGTTGCTGGTCGGTGGACGGGCGTCCACCGACCAGATTCGACACGGTGAGGAGGAAGCCTCTCTCGAAGCCGCCTTCCAGCTGTCTCCCTATCATCCGTTACTCAGCCGTCTCCGAGAAGAGGGGATTCTCGGCCCCTCGGACTCGGAACTGATCGTGCGTCGGGTCATTGCCCGATCGGGTCGGAATCGCGTGTATGTGAACGGCGCCATAAGCTCGCTGCACGCACTAGAAGAGCTGGGCGGGACACTCGTCGATCTTCACGGTCAGCACGATCAACAATCCCTCCTCGCGCCGGCGCTCCAGCGCGAGGTCCTCGATGCGTTCGGGAATTTGTCGGAAAAGCGGACCGCCTATCGGCGGGCATATGAGGCCTGGAAAGCGTCTTGCGAAGAGCGGGACCGGTTGGTCGCGCAGTCGCACAGCCGATCTCAGCGAGAGGAATTGCTCCGGTTCCAATGCGCAGAACTGGATGACGCCGCTTTGCGCGAAGGCGAAGAGGAGACGTTACAGAACGACCGCCGTCGATTGGGGGCTTCGCAGCGAGTCGGTATGCTTGCGAGCGAGGCGTTGGAACGGTTGACCGCCGACGGAGAGGGAGGGCTGACCCAACTCCTGACGGCGGAGCGGTCGCTCGGCGAGTTGGCCCAAATCGATGACGCGGTCGGCGAACTTGTCCGGATGACGGCTGAGGCCAAGGTCATTCTGAAGGAAGTGGCCGGACAGTTACGCGATTATGTGGAGCGGGTTGAAACCGATCCTATGCGCCTTGCCGCCGTCGAAGACCGGCTCGGCCTCATTCAAAAGCTGAAAAAGAAATACGGCGGGACCTTTGCGGAGGTATTGGCGTCTCACCAGCGCATCGCCTCCGAACTGGAGCAGTTGGATCGTTCCGATGAGCAACTGGGCGTCCTTGAAACGCGTATCCGGGAGCAACGGCAGGATCTGCTCCAACTGGCTTCCCAGTTGTCGATCAAGCGCCGGGAGTCTGCGAAGCGAATGGTGAAGGTCGTTCGGCAGGAACTCGAAGATCTCAAAATGGGACAGACGGTGTTCGAGGTGGACGTCGCGGCCTCCTCTGACCAGACTGCCTTTGGTCCGGACGGCGTCGACACGGTCGAATTCCGCCTGTCGGCGAACGCCGGAGAGCCGACACGCCCGCTGGCCAAAATTGCGTCGGGAGGTGAGCTGTCACGGGTTATGTTGGCGCTCAAGACCGTGTTGGCCGATCGTGACCGCGTGCCGATCTTGATTTTCGATGAAATCGATACGGGCGTGGGTGGCGCGGTAGCGGCTGCGATTGGGAAACGGTTGCGCGCGCTGGGTCGGTATCACCAAGTGTTCTGCATTACCCATTTGCCTCAGGTTGCCGCGCAGGGACAACGCCATTTATGTGTCGAGAAGTCCCAAGAGGATAGGCGCACAATTACGACGGTCAAACGGCTTACTGGGATAGGGCGTGAAAACGAAATTGCTCGGATGCTGGGTGGCCTGACTGTGACGAAGAAGATCCGCGAAACTGCGGCTGAGCTGATTGCCGATGCAGCTGATTGACTGGGGGCGTTGGGATTACAGGTCCGGGACACCGCTGGGTGCGGTGGCGATAGCCATCGCGGGAAGCGAGGCTTTGCATTCGGTTGCAACCCGGGCGAATTGATCGGCCAGCATCGGGTCGAAGTAGGTATTGGCATGCAGCGTAATCTGCTGGATCGCTTGATCGACGGACAGCGGTGTGCGTCCTGGCGCTTCCGCCGTTAAGTGATCGAACATCTGCGCGATACTCACGATTCTGGCCAGGAGCGGAATGCCTTCCCCCTGCAGCCCATTCGGATAGCCGGTTCCGTCCCACCGTTCATGATGATAGGACACGATCTGACCGACTTCGGCCGGGTAGCCCAGCGGGAGGAGCATGCGAGCCCCGACCTCACAATGATCCTTCGAAAAGAGGCTTTCTCCGGAGGGTTGAATCTGTTCGTCCGCAAATCGGTAATTCCTACAGCTCACTTTGCCAATGTCATGGAGAAACGCCCCTAATGCCAGCGATTTCTGCTCAGCCAGCGAGAGGCTCAGCCGATTGGCGACCAGGGTGGCATAAAAGCTGACCCGGCTGGAATGATTCAAAAGCTGACGATCTTTGGCCTCAAGGAGATCGGAGAGGAGGGGCAGCAGATCCTGCCCTGTAGTGCCCTGCTGATCCTTGTGGCCGATTGCGAAGTATCGGGTCTTGAGCGATTCCCACGCCTGAGTCGATTCGGACTCGGATCCCCAGAGGGCCGATGACTCGTTCAGTACGGTTCGGATGAGATCCAGCCGCTGTTTCTTCTCAAGCGTCTGATTGATCAGCGAGATGAGTTCCGTGACGTTAAACGGCTTCAGCAGATAACCGGCGGCACCATGACGGATGCCTTCCATTGCGGATTTGAGGCTGCCGTAACCCGTGATGATGATGACTTCGATGTCCGCATGATCATGCTTGATGTCCTGAAGCAGGTCCATGCCCTGCCGGTCTGGTAATTTTTGATCGAGCGTGATGAGATCGATGGATTCTTCTTTCAGTACGTTCAACGCGGCCTGCGCATTCTCCGCCGAACGAATGTTGAAAAATGGGCGGAGAATGACTTTGAGCGCATCCCGGGGGCCTGCTTCGTCGTCGACGACCAGTACCGTGGGCTTTGTCTGCGAAGTGCCGTGTGAAAGTGCTGTGCTCATAGTCCTCCTGTACCCTCAACTACGTAGTCTGTCAAGCAAAACATATTCCTTTTCATGGGGTTATTGTGTTTGATCAATACACGGTAGCTGGACTACGTAGTGCCGCTATATGTAGATTTCTTGAACGGTCGACTACGTATGGGGGGCAGCGTGAGGCTCCCATACTGTGGGATAAATGATGCGGCCGCTGTGTCAGGTGTGTTTATTCCTGCACGGGAGGTTCCGGATCCGGCGTCCCGCCGTTATCGGGACGGCCGATACCGAGCGTGTCCATCCGGTATTTCAACATACGGCGGCTGATGCCAAGCAGATTGGCCGCGTGGGTTTGAACGTAGTTCGTCCGCTTCAAGGCGTCCAGGATGATTTCTCGTTCAAATTCCATTACGGCCTTTTCGAGCGACATGCGTCCCGCGAGTGTGTCGTCGCGAAGCGATGAGGAGCGGGTATCGCTTTTAAGCAACGTCGGCAGGTGTTCCGTGGCGATCTGTGGGGCGTTCTGAGACCAGATAAAGGCCTGTTCAATGATGTTTTCCATTTCGCGGACGTTGCCGGGCCAGGGGTAGCGAGTCAGCAATTCAAGCGCCTCTTTGCCGAATTCGATGTGCGGCCGCTTTTCTTCCTCAACGCGCTTTGCGAGAAAATGCTTGGCCAGGAGAGGAATGTCTTCACCGCGTTCTCGCAAAGGCGGAAGATACAAGGAAATGACGTTGATGCGGTAATAGAGGTCTTCGCGGAATTGGCCCTTGCGCACCATGTCGTCGAGGTTCTTATTCGTCGCGGCTACGATTCGGACATCCACCTTGATCGGCTGGACGCCGCCGATGCGGGTAAATTCCCGCTCTTGCAGCACCCGGAGTAACTTGGCCTGAGTCACCGCGCTCAGGTCGCCGATTTCGTCGAGGAACAACGTGCCGCTGTTCGCCAGTTCGAACTGGCCGACCCGTCGCGCAGTGGCATCGGTGAACGACCCCTTCTCATGGCCGAACAGTTCGCTTTCGATCAGGGTTTCAGGCAGGGCGGCACAATTCAAGGCGACGAAGGGGCGTTCCTTGCGGGCGCTGTTGTAGTGGAGCGCTTTGGCGACGAGTTCTTTTCCCGTCCCGCTTTCGCCGGTGATCAAGACCGTAGTCCGGCTGTCGGCCACTTGCTCGATCTTGGCATAGATCTCCTGCATGCCGGGACTCTTGCCGATCAGATTGTGGAATGCGTAACGCTGAACCACCTGCGCCCTGAGCTGCTTGACCTCGCGCTCGAGTTCCTGGGAATTCAGTGCGCGGTCGACGACGATGCGCAACTCGTCGACGTCGAACGGCTTGGAAAGATAATCGGCCGCTCCCATTTTCATCGCGTCGACGGCGGTTTTCACCGATTTGGTGCCTGTCAGCATGATGACCGGCGTCATGCGGCTTTCCGAACGCAATGTCTGCAAAACCGCCAAGCCGTCGGTTCCCGGGAGGATGACGTCGAGCAAAACCAGATCGGGCCCTTCTTTTCTGAAGGTATCGAGGCCTTCCTGGGCATCGGCGGCCTGAAGGATTTCGTAATTGGGTTCCAGCACCATTTTGAGCGAAGCCCGGACCCGGGCTTCATCGTCTATCAGCAACACGCGTTTCTTCGTTGTTGAACTTTCCACAGTGTTTCTACTCCATTGGGATGGCGGGAAGATTCACAAAAAAGGTCGTTCCCACGCCTTCGGTGCTGTCGACCTGTATGTCGCCCTGATGCTCGCGAATGATCTGATGCACGATGGTTAATCCCAGCCCAGTTCCCGCATGTTCACCGCTGGTGTGTTTCGTGGTGAAAAACGGGTCGAAAATATGTTCCAGATTGGCCTTAGAGATTCCGTGCCCGCTGTCCTCGATTTCGACTCGCGCCCACACAGGAGCACCCGGCTTGATCAGCCGGCTCGTCCGGACCTTGAGGGTCCCCCCCTCGTCCCCCATCGCATCAATGGCATTCAGGAGGAGGTTGAGCAGGACCTGTTTGATCTGTTGACGGTCTAACATGACACGAGGGAGCTCGGACGCCAACTGTTTTTCAATCTTAATCCGCTTGCTGTCTGCCTTCACTTCGATGAAGTACAGACAGGAAGCGACGATCTCGTTCAGATCTTCGTCCGTCAGCTTGGGTTCCATGTAACGGGCGTAGTCCAGAATCTCCTGGATCAAGCGCTCGATCCGGTAGACGTCTTCCAGGACGATGCGACTGAAATCACGAATGAATTCCGCGTCATCCTTCCGTTCAGGAGCCAGTTGGATGAAGGTTTTAATCGATGTGAGCGGGTTGCGGATCTCATGGGCGAATCCCCCGGCGATGATTTCCAGGGAACGGAGCCGATCGGTTCTCCGCATGAGGGCCTGAGATTGATGCAGATCGTCTCTCACCAGAATGGCATCGAGCGCATTGGCAGCAGTTTGGGCTAAGGCCTTCAAGAGATCATCTGTGCCGTGTTGCGCGCCCAGTCGATCGACTGCACCGCCGAGCAGCGCTAGGGCCACAAGTCGTTCTTTATTCATGAGTGGAATGGCTAGACTGAGGCCGGGGGACTCGAAGGCGGCGGTCCATGCCGAGGCCAGAGGGGTTGGGTCTTCTATTGACGACAGCTTGAGGAGACTATGAGTCTGGGCCAGTGCTTGCGGGAGCGGGTGGCTTGACGAAAATGATGGTAGGACGCCTGAGGGATTGCGAAAACCGGCCGTCATGATCGGGTCGTAGCAGCCCCGTTCCCGGTCCAGCACGTACAAGATCCCCTGGCGGCATTCCGCGATGGCACAGAGTTCCCGCAAAATCCGTTCGGCAATCGCCGGCCGTTCGGTTAGCGAACCCATGGCTTCGGCGAAGCATGTGAGCCGTTGCAGAGCTGTCGAAACGGAGTGGGCCAAGGACGGGTTGTGAGAAGGCTGTTCGGTCATGCCGGTCCAGTGAAGCGAAGACTGCGGTTCGGTTGTTCCGGCAGGACGCCGGTGTGGAGAACGAAGGCAATTCGGGCTTCGTACTGGCGGGAGTATACACGCGGGCCGATCTTTCGGCCAGATCAATTCCCCTTGCGGGCGGTGGCGAGCAGCAATTGACCGTCGAGAATAGGCACGATGCGTACCGGCTCGGCTCCGGCATGTCGTAGGAGAGCCGCCAATTGCTCACGGCTAAAGCTGTGCAGCAGCCCGTGACGAATCGCTTCGTGCAAGCGCCCGAGGTAATGCAGCAGCACCTGCGGCGTCGAAGAGAGTTCATCCAGCCCGCTGGTTTGGAGATGTGTCCGATAGAGCTTCGTGAGATCAGTGTGAGGCTGGAGACAGGCGAGGATTAACCGTCCGTCTTGAGTCAGTGCACGGACGGCGTGACAGAGCGTCGCGAGCGGCGAGGCGACAAAGGAAAGCGAGAGCGACGCCACGATCCGATCGATGGACGAATCGGTGCAAGGCAACTGGGTCTCCCAATCCGAGCGGATCCATTCGGCCGTCAGCGCCGAGGGTGTTTCCCGTGGTGAGGCAAACGTCGTGCGGAGTTCTCTTGCCAGCATTTGAAGGGACAAATCAGCGGCCGATAACGCTTCAGTCGATCGATCGAGGCCGAGATAGTGCAACGGCCGGTGAAGGACCGGCGGCATGTGGGCTTGGCGATACGCCAGGTTCATCTCCAATGTCCGTGCAAAGTCTCCGGTTCCGCAGCCGAGGTTCAGCACAGTGGCACCCTCCTCGAGTGGAAGGGCCTGTTGATAGAGTTCCTGAAGCAGCCACGTGTAGTCGTGCACGTTGCCCAATTGGGTAAGCTGCGCGACATGTGCAACCCACAGAGCCTCCCGGCTGGATTGGGATACGTGGTGGCGAATGCGAATGCGCTCGAGTTCCAGGCGATATTGCCGTAGCAAGTCCCGGTCCGCCGGTGCCTGAAGTGAGGGGAGTGATTCGCCGCTGAAGAGGACATGGGATAACTGAACGAACACCGCTTTGAACGAGGTCAGTTGCCGCGCTTCCAAGGCAGCAGGACCGGTGGCGAGTATGCTTGCGAGCGGAGCGGTCGTGGGCGCGGTGGGAAGTGCGTGCAGAACGCTGTCCACTTGGGGGAACGAGGATCGGCCTGGCGGTTCGGTGTGAGGTGTCGTCAGCACGACGACGGGGGCCGATAGTGCGGCCCAATCGGCAACGCTGGTCGCCAGCGAGGCATACTGGCCGGCGAGAAGGTCGCTGAGGAACTGATCCAGATTGACGTTCAGGCCCCAGACGTTACCGCTACCCCGGCGGAGGCCGTGCTGATAGTCGGCGAGCAAGTCATGGTGATGTTCAGCCAACAGGGCGGATTGCACGTCGAGAACGGGGTCTGTCAAAAGCAACAGTCGGATTGCGGGGACCTGTGTCGCGGCCTTGAGAGCGACTCGCGCCGACACATCTTCTGCCAGCACCGCAATCGACGCCGTCGGCCATGTGAGGTGCGCGAACTCCAGGACAGTCTGAAGATCGGCCTGCATACTGCGCATCGTGGTTTGGAGTACATCGCCGTCGCTTTGTCCCACATGGTTGCTGTGGTCGTAGCGCAGGACGCGTATCCGGTTGAGCGCGAGATACGCGGATAGGGCGACGTAGTCGGTCTGAGTCCGTCCGAACCCCGGCGAGAGCACGACGATCGGGGTGTTCGGAGAAATTTGGTGGCGGGCATGATCGTCGGTGACGGCAATCACTTGTCCGCGGGCGTTGCGGCATTCCCGTCGCGCACTGACGATCGGTGAGCGGCCGGAAATGCTGTCGAGATCGATAGAAGAGCCGATATGCTGGGCGACGACACGATTGACTTCGCGTTCCGCGAACGGCGGAAGCCGGATGAATCGAACCCCGAACCGCTGTCCCGGTTCCATGGGGCTCACTCGGAGCTCCGACGGCGTGGTCGGATCCGGCGCCGCCCATACGATTTGAGCCGCCAGGACTGCATCGGGTGCTGCCGGTTCATGTGTGCGTCGGTGATCCTGAGCCTGGGCATAGGGGAAGTGGAGCTGCACGGTTTCGCCGATCGCTCCGGGGAGAGTCTTTGCCTGCAGACAGGCGCCTCCGCGGGAAAAATTCACCGCCAGGCCCAGCGGTTTCGCCGCCGGGTCCTGCGTCCCCTCTAGGCGGACGGGAAGGGCGACCCGTACGCGGATGCCTTCGCGATGGTCGGTGCCGCGCAATTCCGCGGCCGATTCTTCGGGGTGGTCGAGGTCTGCTTGAGCCAGAAGGGCATCCAGCGTGATGGGCAGCGTGCGATCTTGCGCGGCTTCGATGAACGACCCCAGGACTTTCTGCTCGACGTCTCCCAGCGCGGCAAATTGAAATCCCAACACAGTCCGGTCACGAACCGCACCGATTTCGTCCGGCACGGCGCCGCGCTCATGAACCGTCGCGTGCAGTTCGAGTATGCCGGCGCTCGTTCTAAACACGAGATAGGCCGCGTCCGCCGCCACCGGTGGAAGCGGGCCGGCCACGACGACGGTGGCGCCGGTCAGGCTCAGGGCGATCACATTTCCGTCCCAGGTCGATGATCCGACAGTCACGCGAGCCGGAAGATGCACGGACACTCGATCGGCGAGGCGACGGTCCGGGATCGTTCGTCCCGGCGATGGCAACGATTCGGTCGCCTGCGGAGCCGCCTGGATCGGTGTGGGCGCTTCGGCGACAGAACGAGGTTCAAGCGGCGGTACTACGGGAGGCGTCGTGGGCGGAGTGACGGTAGACGCCGTCTCCGATTCGGGTTCGAGCGGAATCCAGAGACGGACCGAGAGCCCCATTCCGGCCGGCGCGATCCACTCCATCCGTCCCTTGAGGCGTCCGGCGAGTTCGTAGGCCTGCACCAGATCGAACGACGGTGCCAACGTCGTCAGGTCCATAGAGGCCGGTGTGTCCAATTCACGGACCGCGATCTCGATTTCATGAGGAATCGGCGCGGGAAACAGTCCGGGTGTCGGTTCGATCGGGGTCCCAGTGGATGTGAGGGCTGTAGTCGAGATGTCGAGTCGGTGCAGCGTGCCACGGGCCGCCATCTGGCGGAGTGCTTGGACGATCGTAGCTTGGATCGCCGCAACAACCAGTTCCCGTGCCCCTGTATAGGGCGGTACTGTGGCGGCGTAGTGCCGTTCGATCAGTTGGGCTTCGAGAAGCGAGGGCGTAATGGCGGCGACCGCCTGATCGATCAGCTTATTGAGGCTGACCACTGCGGGGGCGGATTCCTGGGCGGCTTGCACGAGCGCTTCGCCTCGCTGTGCGGCTTCAGTAGCGTGAAGCGTCAACGATTCCAGCCGGGCATCGAGCTGCGCATCGCGGAGAATTCTCAGTACGTGCTGCGATTGTGTCAGCACCGAGGCCAGCGGGGTTTGTAAATCCTGCGCGAGTGCGCTGAAGCGGGTCGCCATGCTCAGCAGGCGGTCGGTCTCCTGCAATCGGGCTTCGAGTCGCTCGATCTTCTCCGCCTGGGCGCGCCGTTCCGTAACGTCGCGAATGATCCCGAGTGAACCGGTGAACCGTCGGCGAACGTCGTACAACCCCTTCGCGCTGACTTCCGCTTCAATGCGGGCGGGACGGCCGCTTGGATGCGAAGGATTGGACAGAAGTTCGATGGCCACGCGTCGGGATGCCCGAGCGCCGGTTCGACGATCGTTGATCTGGTGGCGTGCCCGTTTAAATTGGTCTGGCGGAACGAGACGAGCGAACGGTGCGCCGACCAGCTCTTCTGGTGCGTAACCCAGCAGCGGTGTCACCGACGGACTGACAAACACGAAGCGGCCTTCCGCATCGAGCTCGTATAGGACGTCCGCCAAGGTTTCCAGAATTCGATCGTAGCGGATCTGGGTGCGTTCGAACGAGGAGCGAAGACTGTGCTGTTCGATAGCGCCACGGGCGTACAGCACCAGTTCGGTCAGGAAGGCCGGAGATTTTTTGTACAGCAAAAAGTCTGCGCCCGCCTGCAACGCATTCACGGCGGCGGTGGGATCGCTCCGGTCTGTTTGAAGGACCAGCGTGGTCGTGGCCAGTCGTTGTCGGATTTCGGTCAGCAAAGGCGGTTGATGCGCCAGCGCCAATCGTTCGTCGATCAGCACGAGATCCCACTCGGCGCGGGGAAGCCATTGCAGCGCCTCAGTGGCCGAATAGACTACTTCGACCCGGCAATCGGGAAAAAACCCACGCAGGCTCATGGTGACGAGCTTGACCTCGTCCGCCTGTTCGTTGACGACGAGAATCGTGACGGGCTCACTCCGCGGCATGAACGACTTCCATAGTGCTGGGGGCGCCGAGTCAGCCCAGTGGTTCAGCGATCCGATTCAATCTTGCCTGCTCTGCGCGCAACGAGCACGACACCAAAATACGATGGGCATCATGAGGGAATCCGCTCGTCCGCGTGCGTTCTGATTACCATACTGAGAGGCCGCGCGCCCAGTCTCCATGCGGCTTTTCAGGCCGTTCTTTTGTAGGGGATAGGCGAGAGAGTGCACGTTTCTGAACGAACAAAATTGGACGAGGTCGAGCGAGGAAGTGAGGGCCGGCAGGCGCCGACACGATGCGGCGTCCTGCCGGGCACGTCAAGTCGGACGGGCCGATCGTTATGGCGTGACGGCCGCGGCTTGCGATGGGCAGGCGCCGGGCGTCATGTAGAGGAGATAATTCCCCATTCCATGTTGGAGTTCCGGGTTGTGGAGCGGATGGTGATGTACCATTACCATCTCGTAATCGTGCGACTGCAGAACGGAAAATCCACGCGGATCTTTGTAGACTTGATGCGTGAGAAATTCACGGAAGGTACCGTCGCGCTCGACGTCCGGCACGGTGCGTAGCAGAGTCCGTCGGTTGGTCTTGTCTTCCAGCGCGATCATGAGCAGTTCGTCGTGCCCGTGCGGATAGGCGAATTTCACGCATCCGTCCATCAGGAATTTTAGCGGTGCCGTGTGGACCTGCACGCCGGGCTTAATCTCGATTCCTTCGTCGGTCTGATCGGAGCCACGCTGGCCGAATTTACTGTAACAGACGATGTTGACCCCGACCTGGTACACGTCCATTTCCTTAACCGGTTTGTGTTCCGGGGCCATGTACATCGTGAACGTGGCCATCACATTCTTAGTCGGCGGTGCTTTGTGATAAAAGGCCACGATCGACATCAAGTGCTCGCCTTTGGTCAACTTGACCCCGTAACCATCGGGAAACTGCGTGTCGGTCATCTCCAGGCCGGCGCCGGCGAAGAACAGCGGTTCGCCCGGGCAGGAGACGCTCGGCTTGTCGTTGTTCATCATCAGAATGTGGTGGAGGTAATTGCGTGGCAGCTCCTTGCCGTCCTGGGTGAAGACCGCCGACTTGTAGCCCACCATATACATGTCTTTGGGGAGCTGAAAGATATGTTTCGGCATGGATGCGGCCAACTCCCCGTCGTGGCTGGTGGGGAGGTCGATAGGGCCAAAGGTCAGGATGACTTGGTTGTCCTTGATCGTGACGGTCGTCGTAGTCTGATGTTTGAGTGTGGGGACGGCATGGTGGTCATGCCCGCCGTCGGCAAACGCCGGGGATCCGACCGTCAACAAGGCAAGGACGACAACACGTCGCAACATAAAACCTCCGGGTTCGAGATGGGCGATGGAAATACGTAGTTTATCGGTTGAAGCGGAGAAATCGACGGTGCGTGGGGTTGTGATCATGGAGCGGTTGGAATCGGCGTCAACCGTTTCCAATGGTAGGAACCGCCATGTTCCTTGGGTGGAATATTCTTGTGCGAGCCGACCCGTGTGTACCACCAGACACCTTTGGCCTGGGTTCCATCTTCCGATAGCAGGAGTTCGAAGCCGCCTTCGCGGTCGTTGCCGGGTTGGTGCCAGGTGCCTTGCCAGAGCCGATCGGTCAATTTGGTCGTCGTGAAGCGGCCTCCGTGCTGCGTGTAGGGGCCGTTGCCGGATTTGTCCAAGGTGGCTTTATAGCGCTTGTCGTCCTCCACCTCGAGCACTTCCCACTCGCCGCTGAGATCCGTCAGCATCGTGACGGTACCAGTACTCACAAGATGGTGGGGCTGAAGTTGCGCCGTAGGTTGGCTCGTCGCCGGATTGCTTCGAAAGGACTCGTGCCAGGACAATAACAGCCATTCTCCCTCGCGGTTTTCCAGCACGCCGCTTTCTCGAAGCGGAAGGACCGTGACGGCATCGTGCGAGCCATTCCGGGTATGCCGGATGTAATCCAACTCCATGGTGAACCAGGCCAGATCGCCTTTCGTCCACACCTTGAGCTCCCGGATGGGAATTTCCAATTTGGTGACGGCCTGGAACTCTTCCCGCATGTCACGCTCGAGGTCCGGCCAGCCGACGTACTTGCGTCCGCCGATGGTATAGCTCGTGATGTCGGCATCATGGGCGATCAGGCGAGACAGGGTCTCCATGTCCAGGTCGGCGTTGGCCTGCACCATGCGGCGGATCACGGATTCGGGATCGGCGCCCGCTGTGGCTGGACCTGCAAGCAATGTCAGGAACAGCGTAAGTTGGATCAGCGTCCGACCAATATTATGATGTAGGAAATTCAGGAGGATCATGAGGGTCTCCGCCAGCGGGCAGTCTCGATTCACGCAGGCTACAGGGCTGGTCGAAGGTTGTCAACCGCGGCCCCGGCACATTTGCCTACGGTTGCGCGACCACGACGACCGTCACGTTGTCTTCTCCGCCGCGGGCCAGCGACTCCTCGATCAACTGGTCGCAGATACGGATGGGATCGCCATGTGCCCGGGCCATGATTGCGGCGATGTCGGCATCTTCGAGCATCTTCGTCAGGCCGTCGGAGCAGAGCAGCAAGACGTCGGAAGGAAGTAGGGTGGACGAATGGAGGTCCGGCTTAGCCGATTGAGCCACACCGACTGCTCGTGTCAACATATGCCGTTCGGGATGAGTTTTGGCCATGGCCGGCGTTAGCACGCCCCGGCGAATGTACGATTCGACCATGGTGTGATCACGGGTCAGCTGTGACAGCACTCCGTCTCGAAAGAGATATCCGCGGCTGTCTCCGACGTACGCAACGTGGGCGGTGGGCGACGGGTCCGGTGTGATTAACAACGTCACGAGCGTGGTGCCCATATGTCTGAGCCGCGACTCCAGTCGCGCTCGTCCAACGACGGCGTCGTGCGCGGCCTTGATAAGCGTGGTCAGGACGTCGGCGGGGAGGCATTGGAGCTTTCGCAGTGGATCGGCGGCTAACTCCATATGGGCGGCCGAGGCGGCAATGGCGGTTTGAGCCGCCACTTCTCCACCCTCGTGGCCGCCCATGCCGTCCGCGACCGCCCAAAATCCAAGATGGTCGATCGTGACGAAGCTGTCCTGGTTCATGGCTCGGACAAGTCCGATGTCGCTTCGCCCGATACCGACCCAGCCGTTCATACCAGCGTCCTCTCTGTGATTCGCGGGGGGACGGCACCGACGGATTCCGGCCCGAACCGCAGGGCCAACTCCCGGTAGACGTGGCGCGCCAGCGGGGCGAGGTTGGCCGTATCCGCCGCATTGTACGCGAGGAGCAAGTCCAGCGCGGCGGCATCGCCGGCGCACCATTGACTCCAGAGCCGGACGGCGTCCCAGCCATCCAACCCGCGCAGGTTGTCGGTCCGTTCAATGCCCACCTCCGTTTCGATGTGCTTCAGCCCGCCGCGCAGGCCCAGGCGCCGAGCGGCGAAGCAGAGGTCGAAGTGCGGTTGGGTGATGGCCAGGCGCGGGAATTTGGCGCGCAGGTAGGGGACGTCGAAGCCCGTGCCGAAAAAGGTGACGAGCAGCCTGCAGCCGTTCAATTCTTCTTGCAGGCGGTCGGTGGTGAGCGTTTCTCCGCGCACCAGCGCAATCGTTTCTCCCCGGCGGTGTAATCCGACCACCGTCACGTCGCCGTCGTGCGGAGACGTTCCGGTGGTTTCAATGTCCAGATACAGCGTGTCGGGTTCGCAGAGTTCGAAGAATCGCCAGTGCTCGCGGCTCGGCAGACGGTCGGCGAAATAATCGAGTCGGCCCTTGTCGAACGCCGATTCGGCGTCGATCAGGGCGTCGTCGTACCAGCGTTTCCGATGAGCGGAGAGTCCGGGCGCCGTCGATTGTGTGAGAAAGTCCCGCCAGGTCAGCAGCCCGTCTTGCCAGAAGCGGCGTTCCGTGGCGGGCCCGATGCCTGAGAGGAACACAAACGTAGAGGTCAGCATTCCGTCCGATACTAGCAGGAGAGGGAAGGCCGCTGCCACTCCGTTGCCTTGATTTCGGACCGGAGACCGGTTAGAGTCCGAGCGCTCCGGCCATCATCGGCCAGAGGGGTGTCACGTACCACGCATCATGACTGAACCAGCCAAGCGAATCCGGATCATCATCGGCGGGCTGCGGCTCGAAGCAGAACTGAAAGGTAACAAGACGGCGGGCGAAGTCTATGCCGCCTTGCCGGTTGATGCGTCCGTCAACACCTGGGGTGAGGAGTTCTATTTCAAGCTCCCCGGGGTCAAAGACTACCGGGAGACGGCAACCAATCAAGTCAAGGTGGGCGACGTCGCGTATTGGGGTGCCGGGCAGGTGTTGGCCATTTTCTTCGGCCGTACCCCCATGAGCATGGGACCCGATCCGGTGCCGGCCGATCGAGTCAATGTGATTGGGAAGATCCTTGGCGACGCGACGCAGCTTCGGCGGGCGATGGAAGCTCAAACTATTCGCGTCGAGCGGGTCTAACGATGCGGCTTTCGAAAGAGCGAATCCGCCACATGGCCGAGTCGTTGACGGCTCGGTTGCAGCAGGAGGGCCACCTCGACGTCACCGGAGATCGGAAGGCGTTCGTCGAGGTGCTGGACGCCGCCATCACGGGAGAACTGTCCATCGAAGATAAGCTCAACACCGAAGTGCGGCAGATGCTGAAGGCCTACGAAAAACAGATCGAGCAAGGCCAGGTTGACTACCAGAAAATGTTCACCATGATTAAGAACAAGCTGGTGCGCGAACGGGGCATCATCTTATAGAGCGAAGAGCGTCGTCTGTCGCGTAGCGGACGACGAGGCGCGAGTGACGAACAGCGAGCCCTTACGATGTTGAGCGAAGACAAGGTCAGCCATCTGTCCCACATTATTTTGCAAGCGGTGAAGAAGAGTCCGCTCGTCAGCGTGAAGGCGGAAGAGGCGCGCGTGCTCAAGGAAATCAAACGGGTCCTGGCAACCGAGTTGGCACAGGAAGAAGAGATCGACCGCAAGGTACGAGCGAAATTGTCGTCGTATTCCCGCGGCATCGTCGAGGGCAGTTCCGAGTGGGACGTGCTCTATCGGAAAACGTTCGAAGAAGAAACGCGAAAACATACCAGAGGGTGACCGTATGATGACGCACGCATGGATGCGGATCGTGGCGGTAGGTATGGGCGTCATGGTGCTGTGCGTCGGTCTGACGGCCTGCACTAAGAGTAATAAGAAGGTGCGCTCGCCTCTGCCGCTGGAAGCCGGTTCGGCTCAGCAGGCCGTGACGCTCAACGAACAGGGCACGCAGGCCTACCGTACCAGGGATTTCGAGCAGGCGAAGAAACTGTTCGCGGATACGGTTGCAGCGGTTCCCCAGTCCGGTCCGGCCCACTACAACTACGGTTTGGCCCTCAACGCGCTGGGAGAGACCGAAGCGGCGCGCAGGCAGTTTATGGATGCGGCGAACCTGGCGCCGGGCGATAAAGTCATTTGGGATTCGCCGGCGCTCTCGCCGTTCGGCAATCCGGAAATCGAAGAGAAGAAAGTGGCCGCCCCGCAGAATCCCAACCATCGTAGCGGGATGGGAGGGCGGTATTAGCGAGGCCAGACCATTCCTGGAATACGTGTGCGCATGAAGGATGTGGATCGAACTATGAGTAAGCAAGAAGTGGAAGCCGGGGAGAAAGCGCCGGACTGGTCGTTGCCTGATCAGGATGGAAAGACGGTGTCGTTGAAGTCGTTCAAAGGGAAGCAAGTCGTGCTCTATTTCTATCCCAAGGACGACACGCCCGGCTGCACGAAAGAAGCCTGCGATTTTCGCGACAATATCGCGCCGATCAAGAAAACCGGGGCCGTCGTGTTCGGCGTCAGTTTCGACGGCCAAGCGGCGCATCAGAAATTCATCGCCAAGTATGAGTTGCCGTTCACGCTGTTGAGCGACGAAGACAAGGCGGTTGCAAAGGCGTACGGGGTCTACAAAGAAAAAAGCATGTACGGCAAGAAGTACTGGGGTATCGAACGGAGCACCTTCGTGATCGATGGCAAAGGCATCATCAAGGCGGCGTTCCGCAAAGTGAAGGTGACCGGTCACGTCGGCGAAGTCCTGGCCGCGTTGAAGGGTTAGACGGCGCGGCATTTTGTACTCATCTCCCGGCACGGCGATGCGGTTGAAGACGAACCATATCCGCACAGCCCTGCTCCTCTGCTTCTCCCTTCTCTCTATAGCCACGGGCCTGACCGAAGCCGCCGATAAGACGGCCGCAACCTTGCTGGCGAGAGACGCACTCACCACTCCCAATCAACCGGCGACCATCGAAGTCCGGCTCTTGTCGAACCGGATCACGGGTGCGGTCGGGCTCGGCGGCGAGCCGGTCGAACTGGTGCAAGCCGGAACCGTGGTGGCGAAATCCATGACGGGCGGAGACGGGAAGGCGGTATTGCAATTCACCCCGAAGGGACGCGACACGATAGTCCTGACCGTCAGAACCGGCGAGAGCCCGCGCGTCGCGCCGGCGGAAACCACGCTCACGCTGGCCTCGTGGGAGCGCCGGCGGCCCATTCTGGCCGTCGAAGTCGCCTCGGTGATGACCGAGGTGCCGCCTGCCTCGTCACCGATCGCCGCGCTCTCCGGCCAAGCTGCGTTGGGTGACCCGCTGCCCGATGCGGCGGATGAACTGAGCAAAGTCAGCCAGTACTACTACAACATTCTGTATGTGCTGACGAATGCGACTGATTTGTCGGGGGGCTTCGAGGCCAATGACCGGATCCGTCGTTGGCTGACCGATCACAAATTCCCTCCCGGCTATGTCCGATTGATTCCCGCCGGCGACGAGGCCATCGGCAAATCGCTGGATGACCTGCACGCCGCAGGATGGACGACCGTCAAGACCGGAGTCGGCCGCTCACGCGCCTTCGCCGAAGCCTTTCTCCAGCGGCGCCTCGAAGCCGTCATGGTGCCGGAGCCAGCCAAGAGCGAGACGCCGAAGAAGGCTAAAGTGGCGAAGGAATGGAAAGAGGTGCGGAAGAAATTGTAGCCCCGTGCGAAGCTTCTATCGGTTTTCCGTTCTGCGCCGTCCCTTGCCTTCCTTTTGTCTCGCCTCTTCGATTAGTATGTGACCGGTTACGTCATCACCGCCGAGGATGGTTCCCATGAAAGCCAAGACCAGTTTTTCCTGCCAGGCTTGCGGCCATCAGTCGCCGCGATGGATCGGGCGCTGCCCCGATTGCGGCGGCTGGAACACCATGAAAGAAGAACGGCAGGCGGCTACGGGCAAGGGCCGGCCGGTTGCCATGAAAATCGCGCAGGCCAAGGCGACGCCGATCGCGGAGATTGAAGTTGTCGGCGAAGACCGGCGGCTGACGCAGATCGGTGAGTTCGACCGCGTGCTGGGCGGCGGCGTTATTCCAGGTGCCGTGATCTTGATCGGCGGCGATCCCGGCATCGGGAAGACGACACTGCTGCTGCAAGCGCTGCCGCGGTTGGCGTCCAAGGCTGCGCCGGTTCTCTATGTGTCTGGCGAAGAATCGCCCCGACAGATCAAGATGCGGGGGCAGCGGCTGGGCATTGAGCATCCCAATCTGCTGATCCTCTCGGAAACCTCGCTCGAACAGATTCTCAAAGCCATTCAAGAGATCCAGCCGGCGGCGGTCGTGGTCGATTCCATCCAGACTGTGTACACGGAACAGATTACCTCCGCCCCCGGCAGCATCAGTCAGGTGCAGGAAGTGGCGGGGCAGCTCATGTGGTTCGCCAAGCGGGCGGGCGTGCCGGTGTTCATCATCGGGCACGTCACGAAGGAAGGCGCCATCGCGGGACCGCGCCTGTTGGAACATATCGTCGATACGGTGCTGTATTTCGAGGGGGATAAGGGCCACAGCTATCGCATTCTGCGGGCCGTAAAGAACCGCTTCGGATCGACGAACGAGATCGGCGTCTTCGAAATGAAAGATGGCGGGCTGGAGGAAGTGAACAATCCCTCCGAGCTCTTCCTTGCCGAGCGGCCGCAACGCAGCACCGGTTCGGTGGTCGTCTCGAGTCTGGAAGGGACGAGACCGATCTTGGTGGAGCTCCAGGCGTTGGTTTCGTCGACGAGCTATGCCATGCCGAAACGTATGGCCAACGGTGTCGAATTGAACCGAGTGTCACTGTTGCTGGCAGTGATGGAAAAGCGACTGGGGTTGCACTTGTCCGGACAGGATATCTACATCAACGTCGTCGGCGGCATGCATATCGACGAGCCGGCCATCGATCTCGGCATCGTCGCGGCCGTCACGTCGAGTTTGCGCGATGTGGCGATCGAGCCGGGATTGCTCGTCCTGGGTGAGGTGGGCCTGGGTGGCGAGGTGCGCGCAGTCAGCCAGGCGGAACTGCGTATCCGTGAAGCGGCGAAGATGGGGTTCAAGCGGTGCCTGCTGCCGGAGCGCAATGTCGCCAAACTCGATCCGGTGGACGGCATCGAATTGATTGGGATCAGCGAAGTGGGGGAGGCGCTCGATGTCGTCCTGGCGTAGGATGCTGAAAACGTCCGCCTGCTGCGTTCTCGCGGCGTTTAGAGGCTCACCGTACGATAAAAAGTACGTCTCGCCTCTTCACTTGCTGCGGCCTTGCCGGACAGCCGTTTTGAGCATCCTGCCGCTCGTGTTTTTCTGTCTGCTGCTGGCGAGTTGTACGGCGGTGCCGGTGCAGGAAGAAGCGGGACTCAAACGTGCGACGGCGGAAGAGCTAACCGCCTTGCTGCGCCAGCGGGAAGCCGCGATTCAGACGATGAAGGGGCTCTTCAGCGCAAAGGTCCGGGGCGGGGTGCTGCCGATTTCTACGCGAGTGGAAGGGGCGGTCTACTACCGTCGTCCGAATGCGATGCGGTTACGCGGATTCACTCCCGTCGGCGGAGAATTGTTTGAATTCGTACAGAGCGACGATCTCTATATGTTGCGGTTGCCGACCATGGGGCGGGTATTGAGCGGCCGCCAGTCGGACATGAGCGAGATGGGCAAGCTGGCCAGACCGTTCCAGTTGAGCGTGTGGGCAATGGGAGGGGTGCTGGGGACGAGTGCCGTCGCCAAGGGCGAGACGACGAAGCTGGTGGAAGACGGCGAGCGGTATCGTCTGGAGGTCTACGGACTGCGATCCGATGGCGTTGCGACCGAGCGGGTCCTGCTCCGGCGCATGTGGTTCGATCGGCGCACCTTGCTGGTCGTGCGGGAAGACCGGTTGAACGGGATCGGTGAGGTGGACGCTTCGATTCAGTACGAGGATTTCCGACCGGTCGGCGAGGGAGCCGTCTCGGCAAACGGTGGGGCCGATACCCGTCTGCTGCGTCCCTTCAAAATCTCGCTCGAAGACGGACGAGGACAGGGGAGCGTCCAGGTTACCTTCCACGAAATCCTTCCCAATCAGGAATTGAAGGGCGAGGAGTTGGGCCGTGTGTCGCGCGCTCCCTCGCCCATCGGGCCGACGTCATGAAGGTGCTGGCGATCGAAACGGCCACGGCCTGGCAGAGTGTCGCTCTCTTGGACGGCGAGCGGGTACTGGGTCGCGAGGACTACGATGCGGCCAATGCGCATGGGACGAAACTCCTGCCGACGATCGACCGGCTGTTGAGCGGCGCCGGACTTTCCCTGTCATCGCTGGACGGCCTGATCTGCTCCTGCGGACCTGGTTCCTTCACCGGGCTTCGGGTCGGCATTTCGACCATGCTTGGGTTGCGGGCGGCGACGGATCTGCCTTTGGTCCTCGTGCCGACGTTGGAGGCCATGGCCTGGACGTTGAAAGGCGTGGCCGAAACCGTCTGTCCGGTGTTGCCTAGCCGCAAGGGCGAAGTGTATTGGGCGTTGTTTCGTTGGCATGGAACGGAGCGACTCGAGCGGGTCATGCCGGAGCGGGTCGGATCGCCTGAATCCCTGGCACACACCATCAGTGGGCCAACGTTGCTGTGCGGCGAGGGCTGGACGCAATGTGAAGCGGCTATTCGCGCCGTCGGCCCGGCATCCGCGGCGCTGCGCACCGCACCGCCCGAGGTGTCCCACCCGTCGGCGGTCAGCGTGGGAATGGCTGGGTTGGAGCGGTTGCATCGCGGCGAGGTCGCCGGCGATCTGATCGCGCCCCTGTATGTCCAGCGGACCGAGGCCGAGATCGTCTACGAGCGATCGGGCGGACTGTCGCCGGTCGCGCGCCGGCAGGCTCGTGTCGCCCGCAAAACCGCGTCTCGAGCGGCGCAGCTGAAGCAGGGAGCGAGAAAGTCGCATGAATAGCGCCGTACAGATCGGACCCGCCACGCCGGGCGAGCTCGACGATCTGGTCCGCCTCGAAGAAGCTTGCTTCTCGGCCCCCTGGACGCGCAAAATGTTGGAGGCGGAGCTGACCGGCAATCCGTTCGCCCACTTTCTCGTCGCCCGGGATACCGCGGGCTCCGGTCGGATCGTCGGCTATCTGTGTTATTGGATCGTGTTCGAAGAAGTGCGACTGATGAATCTGGCCGTGGCAGCAGACAAGCGTCGTCAGGGTGTGGCCGCTGCGCTCGTCGATCGGGCGTTACGGACCGGAGCGGCTCATACAGCGACGCGGGCCGTGTTAGAGGTGCGAGCCTCGAATCAGGCCGCCATTGCCCTCTACCGCCGGTTCGGATTCGCTCAGGTGTCGACGCGCCACAAGTACTATTCCAATCCAGTCGAAGATGCCGTGTTGATGGAACTGGAGCCGATCACGGTCGGGACCGGCTCTGCGCGCTCCGGCGCGCCGATACACGAGGGAGGATCGCTTCCCGCTCACTAACCTAATCAGGAGGTGTGGCATGCAGACGGACCAGGGAATTGCGGACGAATTGCGCCGGATGAACCATGAATTCCGGACACTGGAAACCACGCACCATCGCTTGGACGGGGAACTGACGGAACTCCAGAGACGGCATGTACTGACTCCGCAGGAAGAGTTGACGAAAAAACAGTTGCAGAAAGAAAAATTAGCGGCGAAGGACAGAATGGCTGAATTGATCCGGGTGCACCGCGAGGGCCTCCAACCAGCCGCACGTTAAGGACTCACCCCGGCCGCCGTCGATCCGGCGGCCGGGCTCCACACCATGGCTCATCCCATCAATCCGCTTGCCGCTCATATCCGTACCGTCAAGCGGCGGTTGATCGTCATCGGGGCCACCATTCTCGGTTCGCTGATCCTGACCTTCTCGTTTTCCGCCGACATGATCGCCTGGCTGAACCGGCCGTTTCCCAATCAGCTGGTGTTTTACGGACCGACCGAGGCACTGTTCGCGTCCATCAAGGTGTCGTTCCTGGCAGCCATTATTCTGAGTTTGCCGATGATCTTCTATCAGTGCTGGAAGTTCGTCGAGCCGGCCTTGCTACCGAAGGAGCAGCGCTGGGCGATTCCGTTGTTCCTGTTGGCCGGAGGCTTGTTCGGGTTGGGACTCGTCTTCTGCAATCTCGTCATCCTGCCCCTGGTGATCGATTTCTTTGTAAGCTTCGGTATGGAGCGGGACGTCACACCCCAGCTCAGCGTCGGGACCTACATCGATTTCAACGTGAAGTTCCTGCTCATCTTCGGGTGTGCGTTCGAACTACCGCTGGCCCTCACGTTGCTGGCCCGGGCGGGGGTCGTGACGGCCTCGACGCTGGCCAAGTACCGGAAGCACGCGATCATGGCGGCGCTGATCATTTCGGCGATTGTGACCCCCGACGCGACGCTCTTTACCATGCTGCTGATGGCGGTGCCGATGATGGTCTTGTACGAAATCGGCATCCTCGGCGCCCGGATATTCGGGCGTGGTCAGACCGGAGGCGGCATCGATCTGCCACTGGACCCAGACGTGCCGATGCCGACGGCCGGGACGCGGGTGCGGTAAGATACGCGAAGAGGTGCCTATGAACTACGGAAAATATATCGTGCTTGCTGTACTGTGGCTCTATGGAACGGGCGGCACCAGTGCCCCGGCCGATGCGCAATCCGGAGCTCCGTCGCCGCACGGGCAGGCGTCGGGGGATCCGTTCGCGCCGGATGGGCCGTTCGGCCAGACCACGGCGAGTGTGCAGGCGTTGACGTTGTCCGGTAAGGACACGCTGTACGCCGGTTCGTTCGGCCATGGCATCTTCCGCAGCGCCGATCGGGGGGCGACTTGGGCGGCGGTGGGGACCGGCGTCAACGATCCGTTCATTCTCAGTCTTGCCACCGGCCGCGACGGCGCGATCTATGCCGGCACGTTCCGCAGCGGTGTCTTTCGCTCGAAAGACGAGGGCAAGTCCTGGCAGCCGATCAACGCGGGATTCAAGCGGCTGGAGATCAAGTCGATTCTCGTCGCCGTCGACGGCATCTATGCGGGGACCGGGGACGGCGTCTACCGGTTGAATCAGGCGGGCGACAAGTGGAGCATTGTTACGACCGGGTTGAACGACATTCTCGTGCAGGCGCTAGCTCGGTCCGCCGACGGGACGCTCTATGCCGGAACCTCGGGGAAAGGCGTGCTCCGATTTAAGCAAAGCGCGACCGGGTGGATCCGGATGCAGCACGGGTTGAAGGATCACGAGGGGATGATCGAAAATTTCATCCGCGTGCTGGCCATCGATCGGGAACAGGGACTCTATGCGGGCACCTTCGATGGCGGGGTATTCCGTAGTGCGGACGGTGGGACCACGTGGAAGCCGATCAGCCGCGCGTTGCCGAACGATTCGATCCGCGGGATTATCACGATCGACGACGGCTTGATCGTGGCGACGGGCAACGGCATCTTCAAGACGGTCGACAAGGGACGGCAGTGGACTCCGTTGAACAAAGGGCTCACGAATCTCTCGATCCAGGTCCTCATCGGCGACGGCAACGGGCCGCTCTACGTGGGGACGAGTTCCGGCGTGTTTCGCAGCGACGACGGAACCAGTTGGGCTCCGATCAATCAAGGACTGGAGGCGGGGTTGGCTCCGCCTCCGTTCATGTTCCGATAACCAAGGAAAGGACGACGGCATGGCAGATGTGAGCGACAAGACCAAAGCGACGATCGCAGTGACCAGCAAGGGGCAGCCGATGGGCGAGATCGTGCTGCGGTTTTTTTCCGACGTGGCGCCCGGTCACGTGCAGAACTTCACCAAGCTGGCAAAGGAAGGGTTCTATAACGGCACGACGTTCCATCGCGTGATTCCCGGTTTCATGATTCAGGGCGGCGATCCTAACAGCAAGAACCCAAACCGGTCGATGCACGGCATGGGCGGACCCGGCTACAAGATCAAGGCCGAGTTCAACAGCAAGCCCCACAAGCGAGGCATCGTGTCGATGGCGCGGGCCAACGATCCGGACAGCGCCGGTTCGCAGTTTTTCATCTGTGTCGCGGACGCGAACTTTCTCGACTGGCAGTACACCGTGTTCGGCGAAGTCGTGAGCGGGATGGACGTGGCCGACAAGGTGGTCGGGATGAAGCGCGATGGCAACGACAATCCGCTCGAACGGGTCGAGATGACGGTCACGGTTACCGAAGGGTAAGGATCAGGTCGAGGACGAGGTGGAAAGCCAGTTCAACACGATCGGTCGATCGATGCTCTTGGCCTTAGCCTTGACCTCCGCCCTGTCGATCGTCGGCTGTGCCATCCCCCAAGTCCCGGCGCGGATCGTCTACGAAGATCCCGTCAACTACGTGCGGCTCGAAGAAGAGCCGAATTTTCTGCCGGAGTGGCCGCCCACGCATCATTCCCATCCGGCATCGATCGGACCTGAGACGATCCGTCAGTTGCTCCAGGGCTTGATGATCCAGGAACACCGGATCTGGCTGCAGAAGTGGCTGCAGGGCGAGGCGCCGTTTCAAGCGGCGTTTCAGGAGGAGGAAGTTGCTCTGCTCGCGGCGCATATTTCGGAGGCGCTGGCCGAAGCCAAGCCGGACGAACGGGTTACATTCTATTTGAGTCAGCCGCAGGCCTCGACCAAGCGAGTCGTGACGTCGGGCGGCCTCTACATGAAGGATCACGAGCTGCACTTGATTTTGGGCAACTGGCAGATCGTGTATGGGATTCCGACCTACGGGATGATCTACGACCGCCGTTATCCGATGCGGCCGACCGCGGCGAAGGGATTCGATTTATTCTTTCAGCCGCACGAAGCGATGCGGCGGACGGAGAGCAGCTGGATCGACGGGGTGTTGGCTAACGGGGCGGACGAGGTCGTGATCGATCTGAACAAACTGCCGCCGATGCCGGCGATTTCGTCCACCGCGCCCGGTAGCTAAGGACAGCTGCGAGGCGTGGTTATCGCATCGTCGGGTCGATCTGCAACTGCGCGCTCCCACCCGAGGCGTAGGCCAGCGTGACTTCCGCGATCTTGTAATCGTATTGCGCTTCCGCCAGCTTGGTCTGGGCCAGGGTCAGGCCGACCTCCGACTGCGTGACTTCGACGATCGAACCCAACCCGAGTTTGTAGCGCTGCTTGGCCAGGTTCAACGCCTCCTGGGCCGTCTTGACCAATTCCTCCGCCAGCTTGATCTGCTGGGTAAACGTGACCGTATCCAGATAGGCGTTCGTCACCTGCTGCGTCAGCGCCTGTTCGATGTTCGTGCTCTGCGCTTGGGCCGCCGCCTGCTGTGCGGCTGCTTCCTTCACCTGGTTCTCGATCAAGCCGCCGGTGAAGAGGGGCATCGATACCATGCCTCCCGCCGTCCACCAGCCGCCGGTCGTCGCATTGCGGGTCGTGTCGAAGGTGTCGTAGTAGCCGCCGCTCGCGAGGGCGGATACGGTCGGGAGATACTGGCTTTTCATCGCGCGCTTTTTCGCTTCCGCCGCCGCCGTCTGTTCCTTGGCGCGCTTCAATTCAGGATGGGATAGACTTTCGGCAATCAGTTCGCCCAACGCGCGCTGCGTTTTCACGTCGATGGCGATGTCTTCGAGCGTATAGTCCTCCGCGCCGGTCACCCCCATGGCCCGGTTGAGATCGGCGAAGCTGGCCTTCAGATCGTTCCGGGTTCGAACGAGCAGCGATTCGGCGTTGACCAGTTCCACCTTGACCAGATCCAGGTCCAACTTGGATTTCAATTGCTGCCGGTACAGGGTGTCGATCTGGCTCACGATCGTGCCGCGCTCGCGGACCGTCTCCTCGGCGATCCGGACCAGTCGCTGGCGCTTCAAGCTGTTCAGGTAGCTGCGCTGAAGGCTCACGATGACGAGGGCGCGGCGGGCGTTCACATCCTGCTCCTGGGCCCGTTCGCCATATTGCGAGGATTCGACCAGGTTTTTGGTGAACCCGAAATCGTAGATGCGTTGGCTCGCGATCACGCCGGCCGTGTACGTGCTCAGGTTCGGCTGCAACAGGCCGCCGCCGATGAGAAAGCGGGGGTTGATGCGGCCGGATCCGGCGGATCCGTCCGCGTTGGCGAATACTTGGGGATAGTAGAGCGATTTGGTTTGATCGGTCCTCGCAGCCGACGCCGTCAGCCCCGCGTTCGCCTCCTGGACGATCGGGTGATTGTGCAGCGCGGTTTCAAGCGCGGCCTGCAAGCCGAGGAAGCGGCCCTTGGTCTGGGCATCGGACGACCCCGACGGTTGCGCGGTTGCAACCGCGGGCAACATGAGCAGCATGGTCAGGGCAACAAGAGCGCGGTGGATCATGGCTTGGCTCCTTCGTAGGGCGTCGGCGCGGGCGGCAGGCCGGCCGACTTGCGTTCGAATTTTTGCTGCGAGGGTTTGGCCTCCGGCAGTTTGAACGGCGACGCCTGCACCGGCGATCCGTCCAACAGCTTCCGTTTGCCGACGACCACCACATCTTCCGATCCGTCCAATCCGTTGGTGATTTCCATCCACTTGCCGTTCGTGATGCCGGGCTGCACCGGCACCGATTTGGCTTTGCCCTGCGAGACGACGAAAACCGACTTGCCCTTCGGCCCGCTGATGACCGCCTGCGGCGGCAAGACGAGCGCTTCGGGGATTTCTCGCAGATCGATCGCCATCTCGGCGTATGTGCCGGGGCGCAGCGCATGATCGTGGTTCGGCAGGTCGACTTCGACGAGCAGGCTCCGGGTGGAGGGGTCGAGCGCCAACGTCGAACGGGTGATGGTGCCGGGGAACGGACGCTCCGGGAGTTCCTTGATCGTGACGGTCACGTGAGTTGTGCCCGGTTCGATCCAGGGGGAGTCGTCCTGCGGTACGTTGGCGTAGATCCGCACCGTGTCCAAGTCCATGATCGTGAACAGGGGAATGGCGGTGGTGGCCGAGGAGGTGGCCACTTGGATGAGCGCGCCGGGGTCGGCGAATCGTGCGGTGATGATCCCGTCATAGGGCGCATGCACCTTCGTGTATTCGCGGAATGCCGCGCGTTGCTGCATCAGGTTCTTCGCGCCGTGATACGCCGCTTCGGCCACGTCGACGTCTTGTTTGGCGATGACGTCGGGGGATTCCTTCCAGACTTTGTCGAGTCGTTCGAATGTGAGTTTTTTGATTTTGTAGTCGGCAACCGCCTGCTGGTACTGCTCTTCGACCTCGGGGGCGTCGATGATCGCCACGACCTGGTCTTTTTTTACATGGTCGCCCTTATCCGGACCGATCCACTTCAAATAGCCGGACACTTTCGCATAGAGCGTCGTCTGATAACGGGGGGAGATATTCGCCGGGAGCGTGATGGTGTAGACCAGTCTCTGCCGCGTGGCTTTGGTCACCTGCACGTCCACCGGATGGGTCTGGTCGGCTTCGATTAGCGCGCCGTTGTCGGGGGGGCCGTTCGGCGCCGCGGCGGTCGGTTTTTCCTGAGGCGGTTCCTGCTGGCAGCCCGTCGCGGCGACGAGTAGAACGGCAAGCACGAACCTGGTCGTACGATCACGCATGAGCATCCATCTCCTCCGTAGAATCCGCGGCCGCCGGCCCTGCCGGGGGATGCGTGCGGCGGCCCAACACCAGCGCATGCATCACGGGCACGACGAGCAAGGTCATCATCGTGGACACGGTCAGCCCGCCGACGACCGCCCGGGCCAGCGGGACCATCGTCTCATTGCCTTCGCCGAATCCGAGCGCGAGCGGGAGCAGGCCAAGAATCGTCGCGAGGGCCGTCATCAGGATCGGGCGGATCCGCCGTTTGCCGGCTTCCAATACCGCCTCCTCCGCGGTCGCGCCGGATTCGACCATACGGTTGGCGAAATCCACGAGGAGAATGCTGTTGGACACGACGATGCCCATCATCATGAGGGTCCCGATCATCGATTCGACGTTCACCGACGTATTCGTGAAGTGCAGGGTCAGAATCGTGCCGATCCAGCCGAGAGGCACGGCGACGAGAATGATCAGCGGGTCGATCAGCGAGCGGAACAGCCCGACCATCACGAGGTAGATCAACAGGATGGCCAGCGGGAGCGCCAGGGCAAAGTTGGCGAAGGCGCTGCGCATATTGGCCACCTCGCCTTTGATGGCAATGGTCACGTCCTTGGGCAGTTTCACCGTGGCGAGCACCTTCTCGATCTCGCCCGCCACGCGGCCAAGGTCGTTGCCGACAGGCGTCACAAGCACATTGATAAGGCGCGAGAGATCGTAATGGTCCACGCTGTCCGGTCCGGTCTTCATGTCGAGCGAGGCCACGTCGCGGAGCAGGACGGGTTGGCTACGCCGTTCGTCGCCGGCCGCGTAGAATCCGTTCGACAGATCCAGGTTGCGCCCGGCGAACGGCGTGTTTTGGAGCGCGACGGTCGCACCGGATCCGACGCCGCCCAACGAGGCGGTCGGATTCAGCGGGGTGCGCGCGCCGATGATCGGAATGTTGAGCAGGTCTTCCGTCTTTGTGAGCGACTGTTCCGGATACTGGGCCAGCAGAAAGTAGCCGTTCGCGGTTTTCGGGTCGAGCCAATAGTTCGGACTCAGGGCGATGTTCGAGCTGATGCCGGTGATCACGTCTACGATCACGCGGTCCTGCGTGATGCCGTAGTAGGCGGCCTTGGTTCGGTCTACGTTGACGTGGAGTTCGGGATAGCTCTTGCCTTGTTTGATCCGTACGTCGGTCGTGTTGGCGACCTGTGCGACCTTTTCGCGGATCTCCTCCGCGACCGGACGGATCAGGTCCAGCGCCGGGCCCTTTATCTGAATGTCGATCGGCGCGCGCAGGCCGAAGTTCAGCACGTCGCTGATGATGCCGCCGGTCTGAAACGCCACCTCCACGCCGGGCAGGACGCTACGGAGTTTCGTGCGAAGTTCGGCGATGTAGTCGTCGGTATGCCCCTCGTGGCCGGTCACCAGATTTACAAGGATGAAGGCGGTGTGGTTCCCCGTGTTCGGTGCGAAACGAGCCGCGTCGCCGAAATAGAGGCCGGTGTTGGAGACGACTTCCTCGAGGTCGTGTTTCGGTATCGTCTCCTGGATCAGTTTCTCGATATCCGCGACGATGGCCGTGGTTTTCTCGATGCGTGAGCCTTCCGGGGCACTTACGAGCATCGTGAAGTTGCCTGCGTCTACCTTGGGGAAGAACTCGCTGTGGAGCCGGGGCAGGATCAGAGCCACGGTGCCGGCGAGCGCGAGCAGTGCCGCGAGAATGACGAGGGGTTTGAAACGGACGCCTGCGCGGAGCAGCGGTTCATAGATCGCCAGCACGAACCGGAACCAGTCTTTGGCGTCGGTCTCGCCGTGCGCGCCGTCCCTGTGGCCGGTGGAGTAGAGCCGGGCTAGCACGACCGGCGTGACGGACATCGATACGGCATAGTCCGCGAGCATGGCGAAGGCCACAGTCATGGCGAGCGGGACGAAGAGGTACTTGATGATGCCGGAGAAGAACATGATCGGCAGGTAGACGATCAAAATGCAGATCGTCGCGACGAGAATCGGCAGCGTCAATTCGGTCGCACTGTCCTCCGCCGCCGTTCGGCCGTTTTTGCCCATCTCCAGATGGCGGTGCAGGTTCTCCTGTACGACGATGTTGTTGTCCAGCAACGTCCCGATAACCAGCGCCAGGCCGCCGAGCGTCATGATGTTCACGCTCTGGCCGAATAGGTACAGGCAGACGAGCGCGACCGTGAGCGACAGGGGAATGGCCATGCCGACCACCGCTGCCGCCTTGAGGCTGCGGAGAAACAAAAAGATCATCAGGCCGGCGAGTCCGGCGCCCAGCAACCCTTCTTTCTGCAGATTGGCGATGGCCTGCCGGATGTAGAGCGATTGGTCGTAGATGAACTTCACGGAGGCGCCGGCTGGAATCTCTGTCAACTTGGGCAGTTTGTTCCGGAGTCCGTCCGTGACTTCCAGTGTGTTGGCGCCTTCCTGCCTGGTAATCGGAATGTAGGTCGCTTCGCGGCCGTTGACCCGCACGACCGATGTCTGGATCGCCGCGCTGTCCGCCGCCGTGCCGATGTCGCGGACGAGAATCGGCGTGCCGTTCACGACCTTGATGGGAATGTCGTTGATCTTGTCCACCACGTCGATGAGGCTGTTGGAGTAAACGTAGTAGTCCAGGTCTCCGATCTTGATGTCGCCCGCCGGAATGATCGCGCTTTGGGCATTGATCGCCTTCACGACGTCGGACGGCGAAATGCCGCGGGCCAGCATCCGCTGCGGATCCATGAAGACCGTGATCTGGCGGACTTTGCCGCCGAGCGGCGGGCCGAACGAGATGCCGGGAATGGTGGCGATCTGCTGGCGGACGGTGAAGTAGGCCAGGTCGCGGGTCTCCTTCGGGCCGAGTGTCTCACTGCTCACGGACAGTAGGCCGATCGGCAGGCTCGACACGCCGAACTTGTAGACCGATGGCGGATAGACGCCTGGCGGCAGCAGGCGGATGATGCTGTACGCCAGACTGGTCAGTTCTGATTGCGCCGAGTCGATGCTGTATTCCGGCTGGAAGAAGACTTTGATATAGCTCATCCCCGCGAGCGACTGGGATTCGATGTGCTCGACGTAGCTCGCCTCGACGAAGCGCTGTTCCATCTTAAGCGTGATGGCGCCCTCCATCTCGCTCGGGCTCATACCACGGTAAAACGTCGTGACGAGAATGGACGGCAGTTTGATCTCGGGGAAGATGTCCACGCGCATCTTCTTGTAGGAGACGGCGCCGAGAATGAGCGCGATCATGCACACGGCGAAGACGGCATAGGGGTTTTTGAGAGCGGCACGGATCAGCATGACGTAGTCACCGTGGCGATGGTTCGGTTTCTATCCATCCAGTATCGGCAGATATCGGCGGTACATTGAACCAATTCGTCGAACGTTCCGGGCTTGACGACATACCCATTGGCTCCGCCGGCGTAGGCCGTCGTCACATCGGTCGGATCGTCCGAGGTGGTGAACACGACGACGGGGAGTGGGGCCAGGCGGGGATCGGCGCGAAGTCGGCTCAGAAATCCATCTCCGCATTCAGCTCCGAGATTCCAGTCCAGCAAGATGAGGGAGGGAAGGTCTGAATGATTCTTCAGGAAGTGTAGTGCGGCCTGAGCGTTTTGTTCGGTGAACAGGATGACATCCAAGCCGGTCTTGGCCAGTGCAACTCGGAAAAGCTCTCGTTCTCCCGCGCTGTCGTCGATCAGCAGGATAGAATGGTGCGCCATCATATAAATGGAGCGATTGCAGGGAATATGCCGGCAGTGGATGATCATTGTTGGTTGATGACAATGTATTGTTATTCAGTAGCTTGCAATTGCAATGTTCAAGTTATTGGTGAGTGGATGATTAGGGAGAGAAGTGCCGTGGTTCTGGAGAAATTCCCTAAAGAGGGGAATTTCTCCAGACATGCGATGGGGCGAGCAGGCGTACCTCGCGCTACCGCATGCTTCCGTTCCACCATCTTGTAAATGAGTGTGAAGGAGGCCGTCGTGTAGGTTCCGCTCAACCCCATGCTGCCCTGTGGAAGGTCGTGTGGAGAGCCATCACCATGTCGAATGGTTACGGCATGAAACGATCATGGCTGAAGGGGGGAAACTGATCGCACTCCGCAACGAGGGGACGATCAGCGACGAAGTGTTGCATCGCCTTGAACATGAGTTAGACGTGGAAGCGTTGAGATTGGGATATGGCGAGCACCCAGTCTCGATACAGTAGGAGGCTCGAGTCAGGCTCGGCTTCGGTCTGGCTCCAACGTCGATGCGATGGTGTCCAGCAGTTCCTGCAGACTGAACGGCTTCTTCAGTGTGGCGCGCGCGCCCAGAAGGGTGGCCGCGTCTAGATAGTTCCATTCTCCCGATCCGCCCGTCATCGCGATAATTTTGCAGCCGGGATGCGCCGTACGTAGCGCCTGGATCAATTCCAATCCATCCATGCCCGGCATGAAGAGATCCACGAGAGCGAGATCTGGCGAGTGTTGTTTGGCGAGGTGCAGCGCCTGCGTGCTGCCGCCTGCGCTCAAGACGCGATAGCCGGCCTGTTCGAGCAACGGTTCAAAGTGGGTGCGGATTTGTTCTTCATCATCGATCAGGAGCAGTGTTGCCATCGGTCTCGTGTTCCTTTCTCGACCGTAAAAACTGGCGGTACGGAATCGACCGGGTGCCCTGGCTCCGGCGGGGCCTCGGTTTGTGGGACGCAACTCAACCGGCGCGGTCTCCGAATTGGACCCGGTCCAACTCCTCGAAGAATCCTCCGACATTGGGTCCCAGCTGTTCTTCGAGCCTCGCATCCGCATCCAGTACGGTGCGGGAAAATCCGATGATCACGAGGATGCGGCGCACGGCTTCTTGTGGATTGAGAAATAAGTCGGTGCGCACGGCGCGCGCGTGAATGGCAATCTCGCTCAGGAGCAGATTGTGTCTCTCTTCGGTGGTGGGATCGATGGGCATGGTCAAGCCATGATGGTGTTGCTGCATCGCGACCTCGGCCAGTGCACGAATAGCCTGCTCCACTTTCTGCGCAGTAGGCTCGTCGAGTCGGTTCCTGAGCCGTGCCGGCACGATGGAACCGATTTCGAGCAGGGATTGCAGAGTTTTTGCGAGCGACGAGAGATACGACATGCGGTGGCTCCTTGCTGATCGGCCGCCGGAGCCCCTTGGGGCGCGATCAGCTTGTTTCGAAGTATGCCGTGATGCGCGCCTCCGGGCTAGTGCCGGAAGGCCCAGGGTGGTATGCCCTAGGGAGAGTATGTAGACGAACCCCTAGGAATGTTCCGAGGTCAGGAAATGCCCTAGGGAGGGGGCTTGGCGGTGATCAAGGACAGTTTGTCGGTCCGGCTGAGTCGTTTGATGGCAGCTTCCCGGCGAAGGGCAAGTCCTTTGGTATTGGCGGATTCGGCGTAGCGAAGGGTGACCGGTCGTCGGTACTTCGTATACTTCGCACCTCGTCCCTCAGCGTGGGCGGTCAAACGGCTCGTTAAGTTGTTGGTCATTCCGGTGTACAGGGTTCGATCAGCACATTCCACGATGTAGACCCACCATCCGGGCGAGGCTGGCGACTCGTTCATGCGCCTCATTGTGCCTGGAGTGGGCCGGAATTGGAATATGCGGGCATCGCATACCGGTAGTGCTATACTGCGCTCCCATGACGGTGACACCGGATACAGAACTCACCTTGTCATTGGGCCGACAGCGCGCCGTAGTGTCGCCCTGGGGAGCAGCGCTACGCCGGTACTTTCTGATGGACCCGGATGGAGCTGCAACCGAGATCCTGTGGGGCTATTCCGGCGGTGCGCAGAAGAAGGGTGGGCAGGGCGACGTGCTCATTCCCTTTCCCGGTCGAATTGCGGACGGCTGCTACCGGTTCGACGGAGAAGCGTTCCAACTCGAGCGCAACGACAAAGAAGGGCCCAACGCGATCCACGGATTTGTCCGGACGTTGCCGTGGCGGATGGTCGAGTCGGATGCTGCCCGTGTGCGGTTCGAGATCGAACTGGAATCCGGAGCGTATGGACCAAAGGGGTATCCCTTCTCGCTCGCCATTCAGGTCGCATATAAGCTCGATGCGGATGGGTTGGTCTGTTCGTTCGACGTACGCAATAGAGGCAATCGTCCCGCGCCTGTCGGCGTCGGGTTTCATCCCTATTTCACCGTCGGCACGCGATCGGTTGATCATGCGGAGGTGTGCATTCCCGCCGCCGGGTATCTCGAGTTCAACGAACGGCTCGCGCCGACCGGCCGTGTCATTTCCGTCTCTGGGAGTGAATGGGATTGTCGTGTGATGCGCTCCGTCGGCGGGCGCCGATTCAACCATTGTTATCTGCAGTTGGAGCGGAATCAGGACGGTTTGGCGACCGCTTCGCTGCGGAATCCAGGCAACGGCCGCACCATCGACGTCACGATGGACCAGGCTTTCACGGCCATCGTCGTGTACACGGGTGACGCGATTCCCGGTCATGCCCGTCAGGCACTCGCCATCGAGCCGATGACTTGCGCGACGGATGCGTTCAATCATCCCGAGTGGGGGTTAACGGCGTTGGCCCCTGGAGCGGCCTTCTCGGGCCGCTATCGTGTCACTCACAGAGTCACGATCTGATCTCAGCCGGCTGTTGCCTTCCGCCCCTGCTACCCCGTAGATTGACCCCTTTCATTGTGACGGCAAACCTTTGCCGGACGGATGTTTGCCGGAATTGATCGATTCACGACCCATGCGGTTCAGGCGGTACTTCATCTCCACCGTTCTCTGCGCGATCGGCCTGCTGCTTTCCGTGCATGGGGTCGGTGAGGCCAAGACTTCCAGCGCATCCAGCGACCGGCTCATTCGTCAACAGGACGACCTGTCGGCGCTGTGGAGTTTCTATCGACAGACCTACATTCGCGACGGGCGAGTCGTGAGTCTGGACGAGCAGGGCATCACGACCTCCGAAGGGCAGGGCTACGCGATGTTGCGCGCGGTCTGGTCGAACGATCGACGAACGTTCGATGATGTCTGGCGATGGACCAAGACGAACCTGCAGGTCCGGCCCGACAAACTCCTCGCGTGGAAATGGAAAGGGGCCGTGCTGTCGAGCAACGCCGCGACGGATGCGGATACCGATATCGCGCTGGCGCTGATCCTCGCCGCGCGGCGGTTCGACCGTCCGGAGTATGAGCGGGAGGCGCTGGCGATTCTCACGTCCATCTGGGATCTCGAGGTGCTCCACCTCGAACAGCGGTCCTATGTCACTGGGGGCAACTGGGCGGTGTCTGAAGATTATCCAACGATCCACGTGGCTTACCTGGCGCCCTATGCCTACGAAGTCTTCGCCGACGTCGACAGGCGGCACGACTGGCGCCGGGTGGTCGAGGGCTCCTATGCGCTGCTTCATTGGCTCTACGACGACGAACGGGTTGCGCTGCCACCGGAAGTGGTTTATGTCGACCGAGCGAGCGGCCGTTTGTCCGTCGTGCATCCGAAGACAGGCGCGCCGCCGGTCTTCGGCTACGATGCGTTCCCGCTGTTCTGGCGCGTCGCCTTGGACGCCCGCTGGTTCGGCCGGTCGGAGTCCGCACTCCGCGAGAAGATGGTGCGATTCTTTTGGGCTGAATGGACCGCACGCGGAAAGTTTGTGGATCGGTACAGTCTAGCCGGGGAGTCGCGTTCGACGCTGGAAGGCCTGCCGTTATATGCCACCGTGCATGCACTGGCGTCGCAGGCCCATCCGGAGCTGGCCCGCCGGCTGAACGAACACAAGCTGCCGGCGTTGCATGCCGGCGCCATCGCCGGAAAGTCCACGCCGTACTATCTCCATAATTGGCTCTGGTTCGATCGCGCGTTGGAGCTGGAGCAGGTCCGCCGGTACGACGAGTATTTCGCCTTCCTGCGCCCCTTCGATGCGGCAGGATTCGCCGCGCATTTCGCCTGGGAACTGGTTGCGATCACGCTGGGGCTCTATGCGGTAGCGCGTTGGCACTGGGTCGTGAAGGCGGCGTTTCTCCTCTGCGCGACGCTGTTGTGCCTCCGGTATCTCCATTGGCGTCTGCACGAGACGCTGAATTGGATCGAAACAGGCGGGCCGCTCATCAGCCTGTCGCTCTGGTGCGCAGAAGTCTACGCCTTTACCACCGTCCTGCTGCTCCTGGTGCAGGTGGGATTGCGCGGACGGTCAGGATCGGCCGCCGTGCCAGCCGCTCCGGAGTCCTTTCAGCCGACGGTCGATGTCTTCATCCCCATCTATTCCGAGTCCTGCGACATTCTGGAGAAGACGTTGATCGGCGCGGCAGCGATCGACTACTGCCGGAAGCGGCTCTATGTGCTGGACGATAGTCATCGCGACGAGGTGCGGGCGGTGGCGGAGCGGTATGGCGCGACCTACTTCAAAGGTCCGCGTCGTCATGCCAAGGCGGGAAATCTGAACGAGGCGCTGGCGAAGACGGACGGCGACCTGGTCGTGGTGTTTGATACCGATCATATTCCGGTCTCGACCTTCCTCCGCGAGACAGTGCCGTATTTCGTCGATTCCCGCATGGGGTTCGTGCAGACCCCGCATCATTTTTACAATCAGGATATTTTTCAGCGGGCGTTGGGGACTGGCGCCCGGATTCCCAACGAACAGGATCTGTTCAACCATGCCATTCAGGGCGGACGGCATAGCTGGGGCGGGGCGTTTTTCGTCGGCAGCGGGGCGGTGTTTCGGCGGGCCGCTATTCGTGAGGTGAAAGGCTTCAACCTGATGAGTATCACTGAGGATATTCATACGAGTCAGCATCTCCACGCGAAGGGATGGAAGTCCGCGTTCGTCGATAAGGATCTGGCCGTCGGGCTCACGGCGGAAAATCTGTCGTCCTACATCGTGCAGCGGCGCCGGTGGATGCTGGGCTGCCTGCAAATCTTCTTCAAGGACAATCCGCTGTTCTGCCGAGGGCTGGGGGTGCGGCATCGGGTGGGTTACTTTGCCTCCTTGTATTACTTTCTGTTTCCTCTTGCCCGGGTCGTCTTCTGGATCACACCGCTGTACTTTTTGCTCTTTCATCTGCATCCGATTCTGTCGGATGTGTCGATCTTGGTCGCGTACGTGCTGCCCTTCATGGTGATGTTGCCGTTGATGTCGTCGGCGATGTTGCCCGGCTGGCCGAGATTGTTGTGGTCGTCGACCTACGAAGCCACGGTGGCGTTCCCGCTGTTCCGCTCGATGTTCGATTTGTTCCTGCCGAAGCGGCTGGGGTTCAAGGTGACGCCGAAAGGATTGACCTCGGAGCGACGGACGTTCGACTGGCGGTCGTCGTTCAGCCTGTTGGCCGCAACGGCGCTCACCGTCGGCGCGATTGCTAAAGGATTGTGGGAGTTCTGGTTTTTCGGGATCGAGAAGGACGCGTATTTTTTCAATCTGAGCTGGGCCGGCGTGAATTTGGTCACGCTGCTGGTCGGCGTGAGCATGGCGTGGGAGCGACCGCAACGGCGGGGTGAAGAGCGGATCAC
Organism: Nitrospira sp.; assembly: GCA_046350995.1. Classification (GTDB taxonomy): domain Bacteria; phylum Nitrospirota; class Nitrospiria; order Nitrospirales; family Nitrospiraceae; genus Nitrospira_D. The sequence goes on along the minus strand of JAXLZJ010000012.1, from coordinate 88,801 downwards.
ACGGTCGTTCAATTGCACGGCGGCCGCCCAGGGATTTCGGTTTGCCGGGGTCATGGACGATGTCAGTCTGACCGGCGTGTCGTTTCATACGGGGCCAACCGATCGTGTGCCCGATGAGTTCGACCTCACGCTGCAAGGCCGGAATCCGATGACCTGCCGGGCTAGAGTGGTGTATCACGAAACATTTCCCGGGATGCGTGCACGTTGCGGCGCGGTGTGGCAGGGGATGGGGGAGGAACAGCGCCGCTGGCTCGTCACGAATCTGTTCGGCGATCCGGCGACGTGGGCGGGCACGCACGAGGTTCGGGTACGGAGTCCACTATTGATGGCCGGGCATTTGTTCGTCGGGCTGTGGCGAGCGGTCAGGCCTTCGGTCACGCGCCGGAGAAAAAGCCCCCGTCGTCGTTGTCTCCGACCGGTGATGGTGCGTGTCGGCCACCAGACGCGGTTGGGATTGATGCGAGACCGGTCGTCTGACGGGATGGGTATCATCCTATTCGGCGGTCTGGTCGAAAAAAGCGCCGAGTGGCTGATTGACCATGATGGGCGGCCATGCGAGGTGCTCTCGCTACGCCGGTACTGGTGGGGAGGGTGGCGTGCAGGTCTCCGGGCGGTAACGGGAAGTCAATGCAAAGACTTTGAGAAACAGAAAGGTGAATAGAATGACGTGGTGCCGGATCGTAGTCGCTGGTGTGCTGGTTGTCGTGTCGGCGTGGATGGTTGCGCCTGTCGAGGCGGAGGACTTTGTCGAGTCTTGGTATATGTCCCGGGGACGGTCGAATCTGGAGATCGAAAATTACAAAGCCGCCATCGAGGCGTTTGAAAAGGTCGTTGAGCGTGACCCGGGAAATCGCGAAGCGATGCGAAGCCTGGGCATTGCCTATGACAAGCAGGGCTTGAAGGACAAAGCGATCGAGCAATTCGACCGTTATCTCGCCCGATGGGACGACGATGCGGACATTGCCTTCGCGCAGGCGCAGGCCTTGGAATGGTCGCGCTATGCCTATCGCGAAAAAGACATGCTGAAGTATTACCGGATGGGGTTGAAGCGGAAGAACGATCCGCGCATGCGGCTGAAATACGCGGAGCATTTGGCGGCGCGAAAAGAAACGAGCCAGGAGGCGGTGGCGCAGTACGACAAGGTGTTGGAAACTCAGCCGCGGAACGCCGAAGCCCATCGCGGATTGGCCAAGGCCTATGCCTGGCTCGGGCAGAACGATCTCGCGCTGTACCATGCCAATCTTGCCCGGCAGCAGGCCAAGCGCGAGTCCGGCGACCTGACCGCGCTCCGGCAAGATATGTCGAAAGGCCGCGAACCTGCGGTCGAAGGAGTGCTGGGCGTGCTGGCTCAACCGGAGAAGCCCTATGAACTGTACGGATTTCGGATGGGGACGCGCGGCAAGTTCGACCTGACCCCATTCACGACCACGAAGGTTGAGGTCGGAGCCGAGCATTTCTGGAATGCATCGGAGAATCGCACGGGCAGCTATCTGTCGTTCGGCAATCAGGTTCGCTTCAATCCGTCCAACCGCTTCGACGCGGTCCTGGAGTACCACGGCGCCCCCCGCGGCGACGGATTCGCCTATAAGTTCGAGTACGCCTATGACGGCCAATCGTTTTCCATCCGTCCGGGCGTCAAGCGGGAGTTGAGGTACGATTCGTTCGCCGCGCTCGTCGGTTCCCGCAGTTCCGGTCAGCTGGTCGGGCTGGCCCGCTCGACGCAGTTTTACACCGATGTGTCGTTCGACGTGGATGCGCTGCATGTGACGGTCACGCCCTTCGTCGGATGGGTGACAGCGGAACAGATCAGTTCGAACGGCCAAGTCGGCCTGGATACGAAGGTGTCGATGCCTCTCTGGCAACTGGAGAAGTGGGACATCGCAGGCGAGTATCTCTTCTATCTGACGCATTACAATGAGAATCAGAGCGGGCTCCAGCCGAGCCCGCGTGAACCGTTCGCCGGCGGCTACTTCAGCCCGCAGGTGTTCATCAATCAGATTCCCAGACTGGCCGCCACCTACCATCTGGATGAGAAGGACGAATTCTATGTGGCGGCGGGGCCCGCGCTCCAATACATCGACGAGGCCACGAAGTCGGCGGCCTTCCGCGTCGGCGGTGACGCACATTTGGCCTACTCGAAGCAGCTCTCCAAGCCGTGGCTGTTCAAGGTGATGGCGGACTACACGCAGATCGCGAGTGTCTACATGCGTATGCAGGTGAACGGCTTGCTGGTCTATACGTTCTACTAACGGGGTGAGGCGTTCGATGGGCTCGGTCTGCGGGAGATGAATTCCCGTTTCAGAATGCCGTACAGTTCCAGATCTACGAACGTGCCGAAGCGCAGGTAGTGCTTGCGCATGCGGCCTTCGTGGGTCATGCCGACTTTTCGTAGGACACGCCCTGAGGCCTCGTTGCCGGAGAAGTGCGGCGCGTAGATACGGTTCAGGTCCAGCCGTTCGAACCCATAGACGAGAACGGCCTGTACGGCTTCCGTCGCAAATCCCTGCCTCCAATAGTCCACACCGAGCCAATACCCGAGCCGGGCCTGGCGGTGCTCCCGTGCGATTTCCAAGCCAATCGAGCCGATGAGCGTGCCGTCCTGTGCCACTGTCACAGCAAAATGCAGGGCCGTGCCCGCGTCGTATTGCCGCTGCTGCGTGGTAATCCACTCGACCGCGAACGCTTCGCCGTAGGGGTGGGGCAGGAGCGTGCCGGCCGCCACTTCCTTGGATTCGGCGAGCGATGCCAGGCGCGGGGCGTCGGCGGGGCGGAACGCCCTGAGCGTCAGCCGGTCGGTGACCAGGTTGGGGAAGTTTTCCATCACCAAATGAAATCACAGAAACGGATGGTGGAGCAATCTGAGATTGTTCGAAGGCTAGTCGGGCGGGAGTTTGTCACTGTCCACTTCGATCAAGCGGTGCTCGCCGTTTCCCGCGGTGTGAATTCGAAACAGGCGGCTATCCAGCCGGATCATGCCGGCGACGGCGGGACCGTTAAGGACCAACGTGACGTCGGATCGAGGGGATCGGGGCAGATGTCCTGTTATCACGATGGTGGAGAGCGGACCAGCTTTTCGTTCGTCGATCGTGAAGGGTTCGCTCAGATCAGCCGTCAGGTCGAGCAGGAGGACGGTCGGGACCGGCTCGGTCAGTGACCTCAGGCGATCCAAGATCGAGGCATTCAGGGCAATGGGTTGTTCCGAGAGAATCCAGGGGGCCATCGCCATTCGTTCCTTCTGGGCGCTCGCCGGCTTCCCAATCGGTTGCCACAAATGCTCCATGTCACCCGGGCGTGACCCCATGCCCAGCATGACAACGGTCAATGCGAGCAGGACGGGAAGCGGTCGATAAGAGCGGGGGATGTGCACAACGAGGTCCTTTCTGATCCCTTAAGGCACGATTCTGAAATTGCCCGGCGCGGGCGGTGCGGTGGTATCGCCGCTGTTCCGGAAATTCGCGACGGTATTCAAAGCGTTCGTGAACGCGCGCGCGTTGTCGGCCGAATTGGCCGGATCGGTAGTATAGTCGATGCCTGTTGCCCAGGTCCCCTGATATCGCACGGCAGGATTCGAATAGTGATTGATGCGGGTACAGGCGGGCGTACAGGGGTACGCCATGATCGTGCGAAATTTTCCGGCTTCCTTATGGCCAAACGAGTAGGGATATGCGCCGGTGCCGCCCTCCGATCGGTCGTGCATGGACCCCATGTTGTGTCCTAATTCATGTGCGAGCGTGTAGCTCGAGACGCAGCTGTCCTGTACGACGCTGAACGCCCAGCCCGCAAAGCTCGCGCTGACAGAATCCATCACATACGCCACGCCGCAGGCGCCGCCGATGTCGTCCTCGATGAGGGCGACCAAATCCGCCTTGTACGCATCCCGTAGCGCGTGCACCTCGTCCATAAAGCCGTCGGTCGTGCTGCGCAGCCGGCTCAGGTCGGTGTTGTAGTTGCCCGACTCCGCATAGGCCACTTCCGCCGTATGCACGAGCCGAAACTGCGTGTTGATCTGACTGTTCGTGAAGGCAGTATTGGCCAGCGAGATTCCGAGCGCGATCAGTGCGTCGATTCCGGCCTGGCCGCCGTTCGCGTTCTTGGCGGCACCCGTATAGACGACGAGAACATCGATCAACGTCCCGCTGTCGGCGGCTGTCGTGGCCGATGCGGTCGGGGCTGTACCGGCAGGAACGTCGCCAGCCGCCAGCTGGTCCGGCGAAACCGGAATCGGATGATGGTCGTTGGGTAGTGCCGCCGTATCGATCTCCTGTAGCTCGTACTGTCCGTCAGGAGTGCGCCGGATCTCATGGATCGTCGCGCCTGTTCTGATGGTACCGGCGACGGTGTCGCCGCTGACCACGAGCGTCACCTCGCTGTCGGTCGTGTTTCTCAACCGCCCGTGCCAGGAGTGAATCCGATGCATGCGAAATGGATCGTTCCGTGGATACAGCTCGGCCACATGTACACCGGACATCTGAAGATCCAGGAGGAGATCCAGCGACGGTGATGGGCTGGACGTCTGCAGACGACGGACGGCCTCCGACGACACAGTAACAGGGCGATGCCGGCGGACCCAGGGACCACGAGCTCTCGACGGAACTGTTGCTTGGGCCAACGATGAGGGTGATTGGGAGGAAGTCGGTGAAAATAAGGGGCGCGGAGCCAGCGCCGGAGGAACCACTTCGCTTCGGGCGGACCCGGCTGAGCCCCAGAGTCCGCTGAAAATCAGAATGCTGGACAAGACTCCTGTGACTGTCTTCAGTTGCTTGCGGTTCATGATAGGGCCTCCCAATACTCGGGAGTGGTTCCGCAAGGGCTATGCCCACGAGCGGAATATGAAGGCGTGGCGGAACTTATTGGAATGACGAGGCTTCGGTGAGAAATCCCCAGCTGGTCCGCACAAGATCCGATTCCAGCTGAATGGAATTGTGAGCAGCTATACGTTGCCACGAGCGGGCAGCGGGTCTGCTCGCGCAACGCCATTGGCAGACAGAGTACTCAGACTGAAGCGATTTTTACGGCTTGGGGAAAATGCGTCTGAACGGCACCATCCTTGCTCTTTAATCGTTGTGCCAGTCGAACAAAGTGGAGGGGCACGATGAACAGAAGCGTATCATCGTTAAGGGGGCGGGTCTTGTGTTGGAGTCTGGTGCTGAGTCTGACGGCGACCGCCGGGTGCGGCGGGAGTGGGGATGGTGGTTCTGCGCCGCCGCCTTCGTCCGTTCCGGTTGCAACGTCCTCACTGCGTTTTCAATGGGACCCTGTTGCGGTATCTGACTTGGCCGGATACCGTATCTACCGGTCGACAACATCCGGTTCGTACGGCAGCGCAGTGGTGACGCTGTCCCCGTCAACTACCAGTTATCAGATGACCGGCCTCACCAAGGGCACGACCTACCATTTCGCCATCACGGCATTCGATGCCAACGGAAACGAGAGTGTATTCTCGAGCGAATTGACAGCTGTTGCTCAATGACTCACCGGGCACGATTGTGCCCTTCGTTCATTCGTTAAGCGTTTCCTCGAATGCGATTCCGGCATGACGTCTCTTTGGAGCAGTTAGGCACCGGCGGGGACGATCCGGAATCGCACCTCATCCGCTTGCGTATAGGCCGACGTCTTCTCGCCCGCGAAGAGGCCGCAGCGGTAGAGGCCCGGTGTCCAACCGCGCGCTGGCTTGACTAGCCGGAAGTAGCCCGACTCATCGTTCATGGCCATCATCACATGATCCTGCGCGACGAGCTGGGTGGCGCCTGTGCTGTCGGCGGTCTCCAGATAGCAATGCGCGGCCAGTGGAATGGCGTCGTAGGAAGCCGAAACGAGCCCGAACACCAGATAGATGTCCGGTTGCGTGGTTACGAAGGTGTCGTTCGGGTGGAGGGGAATAAACTCATGTGCGCCGGTGGGGGAGTCGTCCCTAACGACCTTCCCGGCTGGAATCACGAAGCGAAACCAGCTGAAGTCGGAATCCCGTCCTATGAGCGTCGTATGCGGGTCTAGGAAGTTCTGCGGCGCGAGCGGGGCCAGCGCCTGATCGAAAACAGCGTGTTCGGCCTGATCCGGTGCCGAGGAAGGGGCGGGGCCGGCCGTCAGTGCCGCCCCTTCCTGCGCCGCAAGGTCGGCCAGTTCCGGTACGTGGAGGCGGACCTTCTCCAGCCACCGTGCCAGTTTCTGTTTGTCGAGCACCTTGGTGCCGGCCGGCAGCGGTACATCTTTGTTGGCGTACTCGAATTCGAGCGCCGCATCGTAGAGCGTCTGGAAGTGCACGAAGGCCTCTTCCCACTGTTCCAAGTCGACGAGACATTGCCCCATGCGGAAGACCGTATCGGCATAGTCTTCCTCGCTGGGATTCAGGTTGAGCACGCTACCGAAGATTGTGAGCGCTTCCCGGCATTGTCCCAGCTGCATGAGCGTGACGCCCAGCTGATGGGTCGCCAACGGATCTTTCGGGTTGAGCGTCAGTACGCGGCGAAAGATCGGTACGGCTTCCTGAAAGCGGCCAGCTACGAATAGTCTCCACGCCTCGGCGCGGATCGACGCCCACTCCTTCAATTGATCCTCCGTGGCGACGGGCGTCATGGTCGCGGCGTAGCGCCGCCCTCGTTCCATCGATTCGTACAGCTGGGCCAACTGGTTTTTGGCCGGGAGGACCAAGGGCGAATCGGGCGGCAAGTGATTCAATACATACTGGACGTCGTCGTCCGCGCCGCGATAGTCGAGCAGATCGAATCGCGCACGGGCCAGAGCGAGGCGCCAACTCAGCAGATCCGGGGCCAATGCGACGGCTTTGATGAATGCCTCGAGCGATTCCTCCAACCGATCCAGCTTCCGCAGTTCCTGGGCGAGGCGCAACTGCGCCAGCGGGTTGCGGGGATCGTGCTGTGCGATCTGTTGGAGTTCGGTGATGCTCTCGTCCATTCGTCCCGACCGGAGCAATACGCTCCATTTGGCCCAACGAACTGCGAGGGCGTCCGGTGCCGACGTGAGCGCGCGGGTATAGGCGTGGACGGCATCCGGTCCACGTCGGACCGTCGAAAGAATATCGCCTCGCAAGGCCTGCAGAGCCGATGCCTGGGGATGGTTGGCCAGGGCCTCGTCCAAGAGATCCAGCGCCGGTGCGGTTGTGCCGCTTTCCCAGATCAATTTGGCTCGGTCGATGATGGAAGGGGCCGCATCGGACGAAGAGGAATCGGCGGCCAAGGCGACGCCAGCGGCGATCAGGCCAAGGCAACCGGCAAGGCCGATGATCTGCATTCGAATGCGACGCGACGTGACCGTATGGAGGCCGGGCTTCATGAGTAGTGGGAGCACTATACCAAGAAAAAAATGCTAATGCCCAATGCGCATACGTGGTTCACGATAGGGGCTTCTTCCGCCAAACAATCTCGTTGCTTGACCGCATTCGGCGATTTGATAGTCTTGCAGCAGTCGGGTCGGATGTATCGGGGGAATGGGAGGTGACACGTGATTCTGGTGACAGGCGGCGCCGGATATATCGGTTCTCACACCTGTGTCGAGTTGCTTCAGGCCGGCCATGACATCACCGTCTTCGACAATTTCAGCAACGGCCATCCGGAATCGCTCGATCGCGTGCAGCAGATCACCGGCAGGTCTCTGCGGGTGATTCGCGGCGATATTCGCGATCGGGCGGCATTGGTGATGGCCTTGCGCGACAGCGGGGCGCAGGCCGTGATCCATTTTGCCGGCCTCAAGGCGGTCGGCGAGTCGGTCCAGCAGCCGTTGGCCTACTACGACAATAATGTGGTGGGATCCTTGCGCCTTCTGGAGGCGATGGGTATCTGCGGGGTTAAGACGCTCGTGTTCAGTTCTTCCGCGACGGTGTATGGTGATCCGCAGCGGCTGCCGCTGACCGAAGATCATCCGCTGTCCGCGACCAATCCCTACGGCCAGACAAAATTGATGGTGGAGCATATGCTCCGGGACCTGCGGCGGAGCGACGCCTCGTGGCGCATCGGCATTCTTCGCTACTTCAACCCGGTCGGAGCGCATGTCAGCGGCCTGATCGGCGAAGATCCGCAAGGCAGGCCGAACAACCTCATGCCTTTCGTGGCGCAGGTGGCGGTGGGACGTCGTCCGAATCTGAACGTGTTCGGGAACGATTATGCGACGCCCGACGGAACCGGCGTGCGGGATTACATCCATGTCGTCGATCTTGCGATCGGCCACCTCAAGGCCTTGGAAGCGTTGGCGCGATGGACGCACCCGACGGACTGTTTGACGGTCAACTTGGGGACCGGAACGGGCTACAGTGTGCTGGACATCGTGCGCGCGTTTGAAGCGGCCAGCGGCAGGCCGGTGGCGTATATTGTCGCGCCTCGCCGCCCCGGCGACGTGGCGGCCTGTTATGCCGATCCGAGCAAAGCTGCAGCCGTGCTCGGCTGGCGGGCCGAGCGCAGCCTTGCGGATATGTGTGCCGATGCCTGGCGTTGGCAGAGTCTCAACCCCCACGGCTTCAACCCTCCTCGCCAAGTCGCCTGACAGAATGCGGAAAAGTCCGCCAGCCTCGTTCTCGCATCGCTCAGAGGCTCAACCTACAGCCCAGAGTACGCTTCGCATCTTCGCTCCCTGCGGCCTAGCCGGACAGCCTTTTTGCGTATTCTGTGGGCTATTCCGACGCCGATACGGCGCGTGAGTGGGCCGCGGTGTATCGTGCAACTATCGAGTGCTTCCGCAGTCTGCTGACGACGATTTCGGCGTCTCCCTCATCGTGCCGCCTCACGGTCGTCTCCGGCGCGGTGGTCATGGTAGACTGCCCGCCGCATGTTCGACATCATTCTCTATCGGCCGGAGATTCCTCCCAACACCGGCAACATCATCAGGCTGTGTGCGAATACCGGGGCGCGGCTCCATCTCGTCAAACCTCTCGGGTTCGACTTGGATGATCGACAGATGCGGCGGGCCGGATTGGATTATCACGAATTCGCGACGTTGGCTGTCTATGACAGTTGGAGCGATTGCCGGGCGGTATTCGAGGGGCGGCGCCTGTTCGCCTGCTCGACACGCGGCACGCAACGATACGATCTGGTGCGCTATGCCGACGGCGACGCGTTTCTGTTCGGTCAGGAGAGTGCGGGATTGCCCGTCTCGATTCTCGACAGTCTCTCGGAGTCGCAACGGATTCGACTACCGATGAAGCCGGAGAGCCGGAGCCTCAATCTGTCCAACGCGGCCGCGGTCGTCCTGTACGAGGCCTTGCGCCAGTGCGGGTTCGGCTCCTGTGTGTAGCCGGGAGCGGTGCGTTAGAAATCTCCTTCGACAAGATAGCGACCCAGCCCCTCTTCTTCGGCATAGTGATACGCATAGTGCAGCGACGCGAGATTCGCGATCCGCTCTTCGGCTTCGTCTCGGCCGTCGGTATAGATGATGTGCATCCCGTAGCGCGCGGTGATCGCATCCAAGAAATCCATCAATCCGTTCTTGTGATACTGGCCGAGTCGTCCGCCGGCGAGCCGTGCCTGGATCGCGCCTTCGATCACCAAAAAACGGTGCGGGACATTGCGGAGCGGTTCGAGCTCCTGCATGAAGGGCCGGCGATTGTCGGTTGGATTGGAGAAGATGGTGTTGAACTCTTCGACCCGCTTCCGGACGACGCGGAAAATATCCGGCGCTTCTTCGATCGCATAGTCGCCCGCAGGCAGCGTTTGACGAACGGTGCCCGCGATGCGCTTCAGACCGCGGAACTCGTACGGCTGGTGCTGGCGGCTATCGACGAGCATGTGAATGGTCGGCACGGTGATCTTCGGCTGGTTTTGCCGTGACAATGTGACCGGGAGATGCGGCCCGCGCGGTTCCGGTCTGGCTGGCCGGTTGGCGGCCGGCTGAGGCCGCGGAGGGGACGTGGGTCGGGCCGAATCGGCAGCGGTGGCGGGAGCTTCGCGCACCGACTCGGGTTTGGTGAGCGCGTCGTACCGCTGGCGCAGCACTGGATCGCTCAATGTCTGATAGGCCTGATTGATGAGTTGCGTCCGAACCTCCGCTTTGCGGTGCAGCGTCGGCGCGTGGGTGAACCGGTCCGGATGCCAGACTTGCAGTTGTTCGTGCCAGGCTCTCTTGATGTCGGCCGTGCTGGCCAACGGCGTTAACTCGAGTACCTGATAATAGGTCACGTCGTCGCTCCTGGATTGAATCTTCCGCGAGTGTAGCGAACTCGCCCGGGGAGTTCCAGATCGACGTGAGAGGCCGTCCGGCCGATTTGCCTCACCCCACGGGATCACTCACGTGCGGCTGGAAGTCGTCGCAGGCTTCTGATAGATTGCCGCCCGCATTCGCGGACCACCCGTCCTGCGTCGTATCGCATTCATGTCCAATCTTCAGCCAAGCCGCGCGCGTGTCCGGCAGTGTGCGCGGAGCACATAGGGAGTAGATTTAATGACGGCTTCGACCACACCCGCATTGTCCGACGTAACACAGCGGAGAATCTGTTCACTGCTGGCCCAGGAACTTGGAGTCGGCGCGGCTCAAGTCACGGCGGCGGTGATGCTGTTGGATGAAGGCGCGACGGTGCCGTTTATCGCGCGGTACCGCAAGGAAGTCACCGGCAATCTCGATGACACGCAGTTGCGCACGTTGGAGGAGCGGCTGTTGTATGTGCGCGAGCTGGAAGTTCGACGCGCGGCGGTTCTGGCGTCGATCGAGGAGCAGGGGAAGCTGACCGATGCGTTGCGGGCGAACATCGAGGCGGCCACGACCAAGCAGGCGGTTGAAGACTTGTACCTGCCCTTCAAACCCAAGCGGCGCACGCGCGCGCAGATCGCGCGCGAAGCCGGACTCGAACCCTTGGCCGACGGCCTGTTGGCCAATCCGATGCTCGATCCCCAGGTAGAGGCGGCCAAATACATTCGTGTGATACCCGCCGCCGAGGGTGTTGAGGCGATCAACGTGCCCGATGCGAAAGCCGCGCTCGAAGGTGCCCGCGACATCCTGATCGAGCGCTTCGCCGAAACCGCCGATCTGTTGGCCACGCTGCGGGCCCGGTTATGGAACGAAGGCGTCGTGACGTCGACGGTGATGAAGGACAAGGAATTGGCGGAGGAAGAAAAGTTTCGCGATTACTACGCGTACGCCGAGCCCATCAAGGTCATTCCGTCGCATCGGGCGCTGGCGTTGTTTCGAGGACGGACACTCGGCGTGCTGAAATTGGAACTAGGGTTGGGCGAGACGCTCGACACCGTCGTGCCGCATCCCTGTACGGCGATGATCGCGGCCCATGCCGGCATCGAGGATCGGGGACGCCCGGCCGACAAGTGGCTGGCCGGGGTGTGCGATTGGGCCTGGCGGATGAAAATTCACCTGCAGCTCAGCGTGGAGTTGTTCGTGCAGTTGCGCGAAGCGGCGGAAGCCGAGGCCATCAAGATCTTCGCCCGCAATCTCCACGAACTGCTGTTGGCGGCGCCGGCCGGACCGAAGGCCGTGCTCGGCCTGGACCCCGGCATCCGGACCGGCTGCAAAGTGGCGGTCGTCGATGCGACGGGAAAACTACTGGAGACGACGACCATCTATCCCCACCAGCCGCGCAACGACTGGCAGGGCGCGCTGGAGACCCTCGCGCACCTTGTCGCTCGTCACGGTGTCCAGTTGATCGCCATCGGCAACGGGACGGCCAGCCGCGAGACCGACAGGCTCGCGGGGGAGGTCGTCAAGCTGGTGGCGTCGCGGTATCCGGACCGATCGGTGGCCAAGCTTGTGGTGAGTGAAGCCGGTGCGTCGGTGTATTCCGCGTCGGCCTTCGCCGCAGCGGAGTTTCCCGAGTTGGACGTGAGTCTGCGCGGCGCGGTGTCCATCGCCCGTCGTGTGCAGGACCCGCTGGCCGAGCTCGTCAAAATCGAGCCGAAGGCGATCGGGGTCGGACAATATCAGCACGACGTCGATCAGCGGGCGCTTGCGCGGTCACTCGACGCGACGGTCGAGGATTGCGTCAACGCCGTCGGCGTCAACGTGAATACGGCGTCGGCGCCGTTGTTGGAGCGCGTGTCCGGACTCAATAAAGCGCTGGCGAAGAATATCGTGGAGTATCGCGATGCGAACGGTCCCTTTCCCAGTCGTGCGACCATTCGGAAAGTCCCGCGACTGGGCGACAAGACATTCGAGCAGGCGGCGGGATTCTTGCGCATTCCTGACGGAGAGAATCCCCTCGACCGATCCGCGGTCCATCCGGAAGCCTATCCCGTCGTCGAGCGTATCCTGTCGAAACTGGGCACCGGTATCGTCGATGTGATGCGGCAGCCGTCCGTCCTGAAAGTGCTGTCGCCGGAATCGTTTACGGATGAGAAGTTCGGGGTGCTGACCGTGCGCGATATTTTCAGTGAGTTGGAAAAGCCGGGCCGCGATCCCCGGCCGGAGTTCAAGACCGCCGTGTTCCGGGAGGGCGTCGAGGCGGTCGCCGATCTGCAGCCGGGGATGGTGCTCGAAGGCGTGGTGACGAATGTCGCCGCGTTCGGCGCCTTCGTCGATATCGGCGTGCACCAGGACGGGCTGGTGCACGTGTCGGCCTTGGCGAATCGGTTCGTCAAAGATCCCCACGAGGTGGTGAAGCCCGGACAGATCGTCAGGGTCAAGGTGTTGGAAGTGGATCTGAAACGGCAGCGGATCGGTTTGACAATGCGGCTCGATGATGCGGCTGGCCGTCCCAATCAGCCGGGGGAACAGGCCGTCTCTGCCGGCTCTCGCGATCAGCGCGGACGTGGTTCCGCGCCGTCCAGCCAAGCGTCGACACGAGCGCCTCAACCGGTCAGCGCGATGGCACTGGCGTTGGCCAAGGCCAGACAGAAAGCCTGATGGAGTGGAGGACGGTTAGGGTTGCGGTTTCGGGCGTACGTTGAAGAAATCGCCGCCTTTGACGAACTCGTCGTCACTGCCCCAGGCAATGTGCTTGTCGAGGCGCTTCATGAGCGGCACGTGCTTGGAGCAGTGGACATAGGCCTCCTCGACGGTCACCAGGATCCAGGCTTCCGGATGCCGGCCGCCTTTGATCTGCATGGCTTCGAGAATGTTGGTGGGAAGATTCTGGATTCCTTCCATCTCATCGGGCGTCAGGACGTGCGCCTGGCCGTTGACGTGTAGTCCCATCGTGGTCAGATAGAAATCGAGGAAGAGCATCCCAATGCGGGGGTTCTCCATGATATTGCCGAGACTGGCGAGTACGCCATTCCCGCGATACTCCGGATAGACCAGCGTCTTCTCGTCCAAAACCGTGACGAATCCTCTGGTGCCGGCGCGGAATGAGCTGTCGCAGGCGCCCTTCGCATTGGCGGTGGCGATCACGACCATTTCCTGCCGCGCGATGAACTGCTGCATGGACCGGTTGAGATGGTCCAGCACCTGATTGGCATAGAAGGCCGCGGCGCGGGTGGTGGTACCGAACTGCTCCTGCGCCTGGCGTTCTCCTGAGATATCCGTCCGCTTCATGGCGAAGACTCCTGTGTATGTGCGCCCACGGTGCGCAGGCGACCATTGTCCACCAGCGGAGGGCGGAATGTCGAACAGTTCGGTGAGGAGTCCGAGTTACATCGGAAAGCGGGGGGACGGGTGGCCGCGCCCTGATCGCGCGGCCACCGGAGGGTGACGCTCAGAATCCAAGGGCTTTCTCCAGATCGTCCTGGCCTTTCTTGAACTTCTTGCGCTCGGCTTCGTCTTTCTTCTTTTCCACGGCCTGCTGTTCCTCCCGACGTTTCCGGTCCGCCTCGTACTCCTTCTTGCGGGCCGCCTCCTGTTTCTCCGCGTCAAGCGTCGAGGCCTGGGCCAGCTTGATGGCTTCGTCCCCGGCGGTCATCCAGGCCAAACGATACCCGGGCTGTTTCAAGGCGAGGTCTTGATACACGACTGCGTACTTCGTCGGATACGTCCGGCCGCCGATTTGCCGCTCCTCCAGCACAAAGACGGTCGGTGAACCGAACAGGTCCGGCTGATCCAAGTCCAAGATGAGCAGCAGGCTCCGGCCGGAATTGACGGTTTGGAGTTTCGCAAGCGCCTCCGTGTACGCCGCCATGTTGGCCGGATCGGGTTTCAGATTGCCAACCTGTTTCGATGTCTGATCGAAGGCGGCATCCTGGGCTCGGCGTTCATCGTCGAGCTGATACTGGTAGAAATGCCGGAATTCCTCGGCCTTCATGGGGCCTTTCTTGGCCTTCCCCTTGAAAAAGGCGGTCACGTCTTCCAGATTTTTTCCGGCTGTAAAAGTCAGCCGGCCGATATCCGCATTGCTTGAGTAAAAAAGGTAGACACTGCCGGGGTAGGCCGGGAAACCGAACTTGCCAGGGTCGGCTGGCGCTTCAGAAGCGTGACCCTCCCGTTGGGCCAACGCGATCCGTCTCGCGAGCGCTGCGAAGGAACCGCTCCGCGCGCTGGAGAGCATCTGTTGAACGGCACGGCGCACGTCGGGAACTGCGTCATTGGCGGCTGCGGCCACAACGTCGAAATCGGCGCTCTGCGCTCCGATCATGCCGATCGCGTCGGCGGCGGCAATGCGAAGTTCCGGCTCGTCGCTCTTGAAGATTGTCTGGATCACCGGGACGTACCCGGGATTGGCCGACGAACCCAGTGTTTGAAGATCGTCTTTGAGAATGTCGATCGACTCCTTGCGGAGTTTTTCGCACGCGGCGTCCTTCATCCCTTTCGTCCGACACTCGTCCAAAAACTTCTTGACCGATTCGGTCTTCGGCGAAGGCGTTCCTCCGACGGGACTTCCGTCACCGGGCAGCGAAGTGGCCCAAACCGGTGTGGCCATCAAGGTGACACTCAAGGCCCAGCCTGCCGAACTCCATCGAGTCATGCGCGTCTGGTTCATCGTTCGTCCTCCCCATCCCCGAGCCATCAGTTCAACACCTTTCCGTACATCTGGAGCCGGTCGGTGGCGCTCCGGAACCGCTCCCGTTGGGCGAAAGCCTGCTGCAACAGGCGCTGGGCACTGGGGTCGAGCTGGGTGATCTTGCTGCAATTTTTCTGCATCTTGTTGAGTTCGTCCGTCAGGCGGTCTTTTTCCTTCTGGTAGCCGGCCTTTTCTTCTTTCATGTAATCGATCAATCGCTGCTTGCTCCGCCAGTCGGCGAAGGGGTTGGCGCTCTTGTTGGCGTCGCACGCCTTCTTATGGACCGATTCGTGGTCCTGCAGCGCGCCCTTGAGACAAGTCGTCGCGGCGGGATCGACGGTGACGGCGCAGGTCGGATCGGTCTCCGCTCCGAATGAACGGGCGTTCGGGAGACGAGCTCCGGACATCCTGAAGCCGACGGAACCCTGGATGCTGGCCCGGTTCGTGTGTGTTAGGAGGAGGGGTTCACCGGCGCCTTTTTCTTTGGTCTCCCATTCCTTGATCAAGGCATCGTACTCGCTCATGGCGGCGTCTGCTTGCTTGATGCGGCTTTCGATGTCGGTCTTGTCTTGCTGCGTGCAGCCGCACGCCGATTGTGCGTCGCCGTTCGTCGGCGTCGCGAGCAGCCCCAGAACGGTCAAGAGACTTCCGGAAGCCCAGTGCCAGATCTTCATAGGTCCCCCTTATGCCGTGGCGGTGCGATGCAGTATAACCGTCGGTATGATCCGTCCTGCGAGTGAAACGCTGCGTTCAGGCCTGCTGCTCGGCGTCCTGGCGTTGACGGCATACGCCGGCGCGTGGCAAGGCGATTTCCAATTCGACGACATGCCGACGATTCTGGAGAATCCGCATTTCGACGGCTGGCGGACGTTCGTCGGGCATCTGGATCATCTTATCCGTCCGGTCCTTGCCGCCACGTTTCTCGCGGACCGGGCGTTGTATGGCGAGTCGCCGGTCGGCTATCACCTGTTGAACCTGCTCCTCCACCTCGCATCAGGCTGGCTGGTGTTTGCGGTGGTGAAGCGCGCTGCCTTGACTGAGTCGAGATCGGTGCCGCTGCTGACGGCGCTGGTCTTCCTCGTCCATCCGATCCAAACCGAAACCGTCACCTACATATCCGGCCGAGCTACCGGTCTGATGGCCTTCTGGTATCTGCTGGCGCTGTTCCTTTATCTCAAAGCGACGGGTGAGTGCAAGGGACTGTGGCAAGCCGCCTGGTTTCACCTCGCAGCCTCCCTGAGTTTTCTCTGTGCGTTGGGGGCGAAGGAGACCGCGGTGACGTTTCCGGCGGCCCTATGGCTCTGGGAGATGACGATCGGACGTGCTCGATCCGTCGAATCCGGGCGGCGGGCGTTTACGAGTCATCCGGTCTACTGGCTCCTCCTCGCGGGCGTCGGGCTGTGGGCCTGGTCTCACCCGCGGTATCAGGCGCTGGCCCAGTTCAGCGCGACTCTCCGTCCGCCTGTGGAGCAAGGGCTGAGCGAATTGCATGCGGTGTGGTATTCGGTGGCGCTCGTGGTGTTCCCGTGGCTCCAGAGCTTCGATCATGATCTGCCTTCGATGACGTCGGTCACGCAGTGGCCCGCGCCTGTCGATCTGGCGGCACTTCTCGCTTTCGTGCTCGCGATCGTGCTGTTGGTACGCCGCGGCGACCACCTATTGACGTTCGCGCTGGGCTGGTGGGCTCTCCAGATGCTCCCGGCTCACAGTCTGGTCGCGCGGGCGGATCTGCTGAGCGAGCGCAATCTCTATCTGCCCGTCTTCGGTCTGGTCCTGGCGATGACGGTGGCGGCGATGCGGGTGCTTGTGCGTTACGGGGGGGATGGGGAGGCGGGACGTATCGTCACGATGGCGGGCCGGAGCGCAGCCGTCATGATCGTGTGTCTATGCATCGTGTTGACAGCCCAGCGGAACCGTCTGTACCAGGACCCGGTATTTCTATGGGAAGACACCGTCCGCCGGTCGCCCTCCAAAGCTAGGCCTCACAACAACCTCGGTCACGCCTATGCACTCGCGGGCCGGTGGGAGTTGGCGATCGAAGAATTCCGCATGGCGGCCCGGATCAATCCAGACTATCCTGTTGCGCAGGAGAATCTGCGCAAGGCGTATCTGCACCAGGTCGGTCGGCTCCGGTAACATGTCTTAGGGCGCGGCGGCTTGCAAGACGGCTTCTCCGTAACGCAGCAGCCGGGTCGCCTGTTCCCAGCGGTCTTTCACGTTGAGTCCCACCAGCAACAATTGATGCCCGTTCCGGCCCATGCTGGCGATTAGGCAGCGGCCCGCCCGGTTCGTGAATCCCGTCTTGACGCCGGTCACGTCCGGGTCGAGGAGGAGTTCATTGGTGCTGGAGAGGTGGATGCGCCGGCTTCCGTCCACGGCGTCGATGTCCCGTTCAACGGTCCGGACCATCATGGCAAACTCCGGAAGCCTCAGCGCCTCCTCGGTCAACCGAGCCAGATCTTCTGCCGTCGAATAGTGTCCCGGTGCATCGAATCCACAGGGGTTGACGAAATGTGTGTGGGCAAGTCCGAGCGTCTTGGCCCGCTCGTTCATCCGGTTGACGAATCGTTCCACTGTGCCTCCGATGTGCCAGGCCACCGCTTCGCAGGCGTCGTTCGCGCTGGTCACGAGCATCGCAGCCAGGAGATCGCGAAGCAGGAAGCGTTCTCCCGCCCGGAAGTTGAGGGATGAATGGTGACGGAGTGCGCGTCCGTCGATGTGGACGATATCGTGCAACCCGCCGTCGTGCAAGGCCACGACGGCCGTCATGATCTTGGTAAGGCTGGCGGGCGGAAGGGGAGCGGTCGCGTTTTTCGTCAACAGCACGCGACCCGTTTTTAACTCTATGAGGTGCAGCGCAGCCGCCTGCACGGGCGGCTGCGCGGGAGACTCGTCGGCTCCGGCATGCGAAACGAACGGCGGAATGACCGTCAGGAAAAGGAGGAGGCCGATGGCGAATCCGGTTCGTCCCTCTCGCTGCCGTTCGAGCATCCTATCGTCCGAACAGTTTTTTGAGCATGTCCCCGGCTTTCTTGATGTCGTCCGCTCCGGACGATTGATCGCGCTCAGGCGCGGCCGGCGCGGGAGCCTCATCGACCGGCGGGGCAGGACGAGACCGGCGAGCCGAGCCTCGGTCGGCCGGAGGCGCACCCATTCCTTCGCGGCCCATCATGCCGCCCATCATGCCGGCCATGTCGAACTTGGTGAAGCCCTCCGGGACCTCAAACAGCTTCGGGTCCTGTTTGCCGATCTTGAGGTTCTTCAACTCCGTATACATGCGCCCCTTTTTGTCGCCTTCCTTATAGAGGAGATCCTGTTTGACGGCGATGCCTTCTTTGGTCCGCCAGGAGAAGCCGCCGTACTTCTTGCCGTCGGAGCTGGTGGCGATCGTTTTATATTTGGTCACCTTGATGCCGTCGATCAGCTCCTCTCCCATGACGGTTTCTTCAAAGTCCCATCGGGAGAGGTCCTGGGTCTTGCGTTGCGCCGAGGCCTGGTCGAGGGAATATTCCATGTACATCTGCTGCGACGGCATCAACTGCAGCATGGACTTCGTGTCATAACGGAAAATCTGCACCATGGTCTCTCCCCCCGCATTCATTTCCTGACGTTCTTTGGTCGGGGTGGCGTAGACATGCTGTTCGATCGTTCCCTCCTCGGTCTGCATTGTGGCGTCTGCGGAATACTCGGCTTGCGGTCGGCTGAGCTGCAAAGCCCAAGCGGACGGGGAGGCGAAGAGACTTAGGATAACCACGACGGCACACAATCGTAGTGACATGGCAGACTCCTTCACATGGCAAGTAGGTTCTTGGGGTAGCGGCTGTGGCTCATTTCCCACGATCGAATGACGAAAGGGTAGTCTCTCGCATCCGAGAAGTAAAGTGGGGGACGGGCTACTCAGTTCGCGAAGAGTCGAGACCGTATTTCTTTAACTTGCTTAGTAACGTCTTGTAGTCGATGTCGAGCGTTTTAGCGGTCTGGGTCTTGTTGCCCTCGCAGGTATCGAGGATCCGGAGGATGTGACGGCGTTCGATCTCATCCAGCGTCAATCCGGTTGAGTCGTCGGGTTGACTTCCGGTTGGCGGTTTCAGCAACACGCGCTCCACGTCGGCGCCGGTGATCGGACCGGTGCCCGTCCCCGTCAGCACGATACGTTCGATGACGTTCCGTAGTTCCCGGATGTTGCCGGGCCAGGCGTAAGAAGTCAGCCGCTGGATCGCATCGGGGCCGAGCGTCCGTTTGGGCGTGCCGGGAATCCGCAGCGTCCGGAGGATGTGCTCCAGGAGCGTCGGCAGATCGTCCGTCCGCTCGCGCAACGGGGGCACGCGCAGGGTGACGGTGTTGATGCGGTAGAGGAGATCGTCCCGAAAGCGGCCCTGGTGGACAAGTTCCTGAATGTCCTGATTGGTCGCGCCAAGGATCCGGACGTCGGCTTGCAGGGTGCGAGTGCTGCCGACGGGGCGGTATTCGTTGCGGTCGAGGAAGCGCAGCAGGCTGACCTGCATCGGGCCGGGCATCTCACCCAGTTCGTCGAGAAAGAGCGTGCCGCCTTCCGCTGCGGCGATCAGTCCCTGTCGCGCGCCGGTTGCGCCGGTGAACGCGCCTTTCTCATGCCCGAAGAATTCGCTTTCGAGGAGTTCGCGGCTGACGGCGCCGCAATTCACGGCGATGAACGGGCCGCCGGCGCGTCGGCTGAGCTCATGAAGCAGCCGGGCGACGATTTCCTTTCCCGATCCGGTTTCCCCGCTGATCAGAATGGGCGCGTTCGCCGGGGCGACTTGCGCGATCTGTTGTTTGAGGGCGCGCCAGGCGGCGCTCGGGCCTTCTACGATGACGTCGCGCGTAAAGCCGCCGTGGCGGGCCGCCAGGTTTTCCTTGCGGAGCGAGCGGACGGTTCGGAGTTTGCTCAGCGCGGCCTTGACCACGCCGGCGTCGAAGGGCGTCTCTTTGACGAGGAAATCCCACGCGCCGTGTTTGATCGCGTCGACCGCATCCGTTACGTCGCCGTGGCCGGTCAGCATGATGACGTCGACGTCGGGTTGATGTTCGGCGATCCACTTCAAGACCGCGCGGCCGTCTGTGCCGGGCATGCGCAGATCGGTGATGACGCAGTCGAAGGAGGCCGTCTGCAGGGCCTCGATCCCGGCGTGCCCGTTCTTTGCCGCCGTGACCTGGCAGCCTTCTTCGCGCAGGGCCTGCTCCAAGACCAAGCGGACATATTCTTCGTCGTCGATGATGAGTGTGCGCATCACGGTACCTAGTTGGGGAAGGCGAGGAAAAAGGTCGCGCCTTCTCCGGGAGTCGATTCGGCCCAGACCCGCCCTCCGTGTTTATCCATTACCAGCTTCACGATGGCGAGTCCTACTCCGGTGCCCTCGTATTCTCCGGGGCTGTGCAGCCGCTCGAAGAGGCCGAAGAGTTTCTCGGTCTGTGCGGCGTCGAAGCCGATGCCGTTGTCGCGGATCCAGATGATGTGTTCGGTTGCGGTCTGCTGGCCGCCGATCGTGATCGTGGGCGCCGCGGTGTGCCGCGAGAACTTCAAGGCATTGTCCAGGAGGTTCGTCAGGGCCTGGCGGACGCTGACCGGCTCGCCGTAGAGATCAGAGAAGGGAAGATTCACCGTGAGCTTCGCCTTGGTGCCGGAGAGCAGCTGTTGCCGATCCGCGAGGAGACTGGAGACCATTTCGAGCACGTTGAACCGGATGCGCGGCAGGTCTTGTTGCTCCAGTCGGGAATATTTCAGAAGCGCGTCGATCATGTGTGTCAGCCGCAACGCGGAGGAGCGGATGATGGCGATGTGGTGTCGGAGTTGCGCATCGTGCGAATCCGCAAATTGCTTTTCGAGGAGAGACGAAAACCCCTCGATCTCGCGCAACGGCCCCTTGAGATCGTGGGCGATCGAATAGGTGAAGGCCTCCAGTTCCTTGGTTTTACGCATCAGCGCCGTGCTGTGATCGCGTAGGCTCGTCAGCATGGTCGTCAGCGAGCCAGCCAGCGCGCCGACTTCGTCGCGGCTTGGCCACGCCTCGAATTGCGCGGTCAGATCGTGGTGCGCCACCCGGTCGGCGGTGCCCGCGAGGCGGCGGAGCGGGTTCGCGACGTGCTGTTTCATGCTCCAGTAAATCGCCACGATCAGCAGCGTGAAGATGCCGAGAATGCCGAGCACCATCGTGCGGGCCTGGTCGACCAGGCGGTCGCCCTCGATCTTCATCTCGACGTCGATCTTTCGGTGCACTTCGATGAGCGAGGCGATGGCCTCTTGTGTGCGCGCGGCTGTGTGTTCGTAGGCGGCTTCAGCGGCGGACGATTCGGGAACGGGCTTGCCTGCGGATCCCAACAATTCCTCCCGTTGCGCGCGCAAGGAGGTAAGACCGTCGACGATGGCCACGATGGCCTGGTCTTCTTGGTCGGCGAGGTCGGTCCGCCCATGATGTTCCAGCATGCCAAACAGAATCGGATGCGTCCGGGCGGCATGGGTGGCCTGATACATATCGAGCGTCGCGAGAGTACGTCGTTCGATCTCGGCGATGGCCTCGAACCCGGCGGTGCGGTCCGCGCCGGTCACGTGCTCACGGGTGTGGTGCATCCGGGTTTCGATGTCGCCGACGTTGCGCAGCATGTCCGATGCCGTGATGACGCCGGGGATCGTGATGCGCTGGTGCCGGTCGACGTAACTATTGACGCGGGATAGATACACAAGTGTGGCGGAAAAACTTCCGGCGAGCAAGGCCAGGATCAGGCCGAAGGCGACGGCGAGCTTTTTGCCGATGGAGAGACGCGCGATCCAGCCGGGATCCGAGGAGAGCATGGCCCACGGTACCACAGCGGATCACGCGCTGCCAGGTCACCGCATGATAACGCTCTTTCCCTGGTTCCAGTACCACTGGAAGGCAAAGTTCGGATAAATCGCATCTCTGGCATTCTGCCCGGCGACCGTAAAGAGGACACCGGCTGCACCGACAACGGTGTCGGTCAGGCGGAATTGAATCGCCGGCTCGATGCCGACGACGGTGGATCCGTTCACGGTTCCCCGGTTGAGCGCATGGCCGTCCGCGCGCCACGAGGCGGTATGGACGGTGAGAAATTCTAGGTTGTAGGCAATGCCCTTCTTGTCGTCGAGAAAGTGCTCGAAGATAAGGCGCGTATTGATTACGTCGCCGACGTACGTGGCCTTGCCCGCTTCGCTGCCAGGCGCGGAATAGGTGTAGTAGACGCCTCCGCTGATGCGGAACGGCTGCACGTTTTTCCGAAAGGTGACCCCTTCGGTGAACCCGAGCTCACCGAAGCGGGTGGCAGGGAGTCGGCCCAACGGTGCGAATCCTCCCGGCGGCCGCTCCGTTCCTGTCCACCGGCTCGTCGGCAAGACGACTTGTTGGTAGAAGGTAATGGATGGACGGGCACTGTCCGGATCCTGGACGACGGGACGATATTTCAAAACGAATGAGGTGTCCCCAAGTCCCGTGTCTGACGTCCAGGAGTTCCCATTTGTAGTGTTGGGTGTGGAGGAGTCCTTGGACCAGAAGGTGTTAATCGACGACGCGACGCCCAATTCGAAATGGTTGGTCAGTCCATAGGTGACGGTCAGCAGGGGCGATACGGAGTATGTGTGGGCGCGGTCAGGTTTTGTTTCAGTCGGGAGAGACAGGGTGTTGCCGTAGCTCCGCTCTGAAATCGATGAGAAGAGGAACGGACGCACGGACAGTTGTCCTTCGGGGTGAATATCAACGGACTGGATTAGTAGAGGACCTTCGGAGAAGGGGTTCCAGCTCTGGCGGTATTTTTTGATTTCCTCGTCGGTCGGGACCCAGTCAAAGGAATGGGCGGGGACCTGCTCCAGACTCAGGATTGTGAGAATGGAAAAAAATAGAACGCAAAACGGGTGTGCACGGCGCATGCAACAGATCTCCATAATGTAATGATCCGATCGTCTGTGTCGTGTGTTGAGCGTGCCTATGATGCATCAGTGCATCAACCCTCACCGAATTGTGGCTCCAGCCCGGGAGAATTCTTGTTGGCCGTATATTTGTATAAGGAGCAAGAGCCTACTGGTGGAGGCCATGCGCTGAGTGTGTGCAGCCGATCCATGTGTGATTACGTCGTTCTTGTCCCCCAGCGGCGATGCAGGAATTGCTCGACTGGTGCGAAGAGGATTTTGTCTACGACCAACCCTATTAGCACAATGACCATCATGACGCCAATCACTTGGTCCATCGCGTTGAGTTCCCGGCCGTAGTGCAACAGATGGCCGAGTCCGAACCCCGTTAAGATCGTCACAAAGATTTCCGCCGCCATCAACGACCGCCAGGCGAACGCCCACCCTTGTTTCATGCCGCTCAACAGGAAGGGCAGCGAGGCGGGCAGGACGACGTGCGTCCAGGTATGGAGTCCGGCGGAACCCATGCTGCGGGCCGCACGAGTATAAATAGGGGGAATCGTCCGCACCCCGTTATCCGTGGCGATGATGAGGGACCAGAGGGTACCCATGACGACGACGAACAGCATGGCGGCTTCCGTTTGACCGAACCAGAGGAGCGCCAGCGGCACCCAGCAGACGCTAGGGAGCGTCTGGAGCCCCAAGGCCAGGATGCCGATCGTATCCTGGGACCAGCGTGAGGATGCGGTGAAGAGCCCCAGAGGAAGGCCCACGAGCATTCCCAGTCCGTACCCGATCAACAGCCGCCGGGCCGTGACGACGGTCGCGTCCCACAACGTTCCGTCTTGCGCGGCGGTGACGAGATAGTCGAAGACGCTCAGCGGGGCGGGGAGTAGCAACGGAGACCAGAGCTTGGCTTGCGCGGCTAGTTGCCATGCCGCCAGGAGCGCCAGGAAGAAGAGCGAGGCGGACAGCCATCGTATGATCATCCCGCCACCTCGCCGTGGACGTAGCCCTTCAGGACACGGGTAATGTCCGTGGCGTAGCGTGCCAACTCCACACTGTTGATGTCGCGCGGGCGCGGCAGTGGGATCGTGAACGATTCCCGGATGCGTCCCGGATGGGGCGAGAAGAGAATCACGCGGTCGCCCAAGCAGACGGCTTCGCGGACGTTGTGGGTGACGAACACGATGGTCTTACGGTGTTGGCTCCAGATGCGTTGGAGATCACCGTACAGTTGTTCGCGGGTGAGGGCGTCCAAGGCACCGAACGGTTCGTCCATCAACAACACGCTGGGATTGGGCGCGAGCGCGCGGGCCAGCGCCACGCGCTGTTTCATCCCGCCGGACAGCTCGTGGACGTTCGCATGCATGAACCGCTTGAGCCCGACGAGGTCAAGATAGTATTCGGCCGTTTCCCGCTGTTCCGCGGCGGACAGTCCGTTCCTCAGTTTCAAGCCGAACAACACATTGCCCAGCACCGTGAGCCAGGGAAACAGTGCCGCTTCCTGGAACATCATCAATCGATGAGGACCCGGGCCGGTGATGGCACGTCCGTCAGCTTCGACCGCTCCTCGGTCGGGTCGGTCGAGGCCGGCAATGATGTTGAGGAGGGTCGATTTGCCGCAGCCGCTCGGACCGACCAGGCATACGAACTCGCCGTCGGCGATATGGAGTGTCACATCTTCGAGTGCGAGTATCTCGAGAGCGCTGGTTTGGTAGGACTTCGAGATGTGGTCGAGCACGAGTTTCGGTGTGCCGACCGTTGCAGGAGACACTGCGCCCGCCATCTCAGTTCAGTCTTTCGATAAGGCGGGACAAGTCCGGCGCGGTCCGGATGAATCCGGCGCGCTGCGCATTTGCGACGAACTGGCGATATTCGTCGAGGTTGGCCTCGGTGGTCAGGCCGATGCGCGGCCAGGCGTGCGCGATGAGTTCGGCGGAGATTTTTGCCTGGGTTTCCGCGGCCAGTTCTTGTTGCACCATCTGTTTGGCCTCGTCCGGATGCGCGAGGATCCAGTCGGTGAGTTCCCGGTGGGCCTGGATGAACTTCCTGGCGAACTCGCGCTTGGCCTTGAGAAACTTGACGCCGGAAACGAGGACCGTGATGCTGTCTTTGGTTTGCTCCAGCAGGATTTTTCCGCCCGCATCGCGTTCCAGACGGGAGACCCAGGGCTCGACGGTCCAGACGGCATCGAGTTTCTTTTGCTGAAACAATGTCAGTTGATCCGGATTGGGCGTTGGGATGACGAAGGCTTCTCCGCCGGTCTGAGTAACTTTCAATCCGCCGTTGGACAGCCAGGCCCGGCAGGCGACGTCCTGGGTGTTGCCCAATTGGGGAGTCGCGATGATTTTGCCGCGGAAGTCAGTCGGTTGCTTCAGACCCGACTCGGGTTGGACGACCAATGCCGCGCCTCCAATTGCCGCGCCGGAAAGAATGCGAATGTCTTCCCCTTGGGATTTGGTATAGGCGTTCAGCGTCGGGCTGGGGCCGACATAGGTGAGGTCGATCGAGTCGGCCAGGACTGCCTCCATGGCGCCGGGGCCGGCGTTATAGAGGTACCAGTCGATCTTCACGTCTTTGCCCAGCCGTTCTTCGAACCAGCCGTGACCGGTGCGCGAGAGATGATGCGCGACCAGCGCTTGAATGTGCGTGACGTTGGGGAAATGGCCTACGCGGATCGTCTCTCCCGCAACTGCATGGTGTGGGAGTAATGCGATGGCTGAAAGCCCGATGAAGAGGAACGCAGATATATTCATTCAATCATCCTTGATTCGGTGAAGGATGGCGGTTTCGCAGCAGGCCGCCATCCTTCGTGAGAGTTCGTGCCAATCTATAGGGGCATCACTTCCGCCGGGGTTCCAGCCCAGGATAGACGGGGAGTGTAGCCAAGGCTTCCCGGTAGCGGATGTAGAGTTCCTCCCGCTGGTCGGGGGCGAACAAGCGCCCTCCCGATCTGACGTCGGCCAGATAGGCTTCCGGCTCGAAGGTGGCATCGAAGGCGGCAGATTGTTCCGGGACGTTCGGCATCTGGCGATCGTATTTGCTGATGTCAGGACCGGGGCTGTGCCGGTCGTGGTCTTCAGTCAAAGCCAGGACCAGCAGATTGCCGCGAATGGCCAACCAGCCGGCCGTCGTTTCCTCTTCTCCCAAATCGGTCGCCCGATTCAGCTTGAATTGGACTCGCTGCGCCGGGCCCGCCTGCGCCAGCCCCTTGGCCAGCTGCGGCGCGAGCAGCACGATTTCTTCGTCCCGGAACGCCCGGGTCCGATCCGCCTCGCCGCTGAACAGGCGATGGATCAGGTTCCGCCGTTCCCAAACCCGGACGTTGCGCAACAGCGTGCCGATTTCGGTCGCCGTGAGCGTGGCCGGGTGGCTGTTTGCGGCGGAGTCTGGATCGCTCTCCAGTCGAATCGTATTCAGCCCCGACTCATAGATTGTTTTCGCCGGTGCAGCCGGCGGCGTGGCGCAACCGGTGCTCACGGTCAGTCCCAGAAGGACGACCAGTCCCAGCAGAGACCAAACAGGGCGTCGCTGTTCCGAGTGTGTCGTGTGGCTCATGGTTGTACCTCCTGCTGTTGGGCGATGCCGACGTTACGAGCGGCTTGCTCGAATCCATGGTCTTTGAATTGTGCCCGGATCTGGGGCGTCTGGAGAAACTCGATAAAGTCGCCGGCGCCGGAAATGTTTCGGGCGGTCCAGACGATGGCCACCCCGTAGCGAATCGGGGTGTGCGAGTCTTCCGGCGCCGTATCGAGAATGCGGACATGTTCGTCGGATACGGCATCGGTGCGGTACACCAAACCGATCTCCGCCTCGCCTTTGGCGACCAGATCCAGGACGGCGCGCGAATGTTCGCCGTAGATGAATTGCGATTTCAATTGTGAGTCGAGCTTGCTGTGTTTGAGAAACTGCGCGGCCACCTTTCCGACCGACGATGCCTTGGGGTCGCCGATGGCGATGCGGCGGATCGGCACGGTGCGCAGCTCTTGGATCGACGCGACCGGCGCGGGAAAATTCGTGCCGGTGATCAGGACGAGCGACGTTCCCGCGTAGACGCGTTTGGTGCCTTGGATCACGAGGCCTTTCTTCTCGAGTTGATCGATCTCCTCGAACAGGGAGGGGAGATAGACGTCCACCGGAGCCCCTTCTTCAATCTGCTTCCGCAGTGTCTGCGACGGGCCGTAGATGACTCGAACGTTGACCTCGGGGTGTTGTGCCTCGAAGAGCGGCAGGATCTTTCGCAAGGCGTCTTTCAAGCTGTTGGCTGCGGCGATGGTCAGGTTCTCTGGTTGCGCATGGGCTGGAGCAGTTGTCGCGAGTGCGACAAACAGGATGCCGAGCGTCAGCACCGTTCTCGATAAGGAAAAGAGTTGTTTCATGGCAATCCTCATAGTGAATAGGCGGTACGGGTTCATCACGGTTTAGAAGTAGAACTGGTATTGCACGTTGATCCGGTTCTCGATGAGCGCTTGTCCGAATCCCGGCTGGTACTCGAAGGGGAACCGGTCCGGCGCGCGTCCACCGCTGCCCATCGCGATGTTCGAGTAGTCGATCACCAGCCGGTTGTTGTAGGTGCCGTCGAAACTGTAGTTGATGGCGGTGCCGAACTCTTTGACCAGATCGCTCGTCTGTCGGGTCGAGGGATCCATGTATCCGTAGCGCACGGCAACTTCGAGCTTCCGGGGAATAAGATATTTCCCTGCCTGGACATAGAAACCCCAGGCCTGGCCGAGTTCGACCGGTGGGCCGACGGCGAGCGGACTTGTGGGAATGGTAGACAGGTCGAACGCACGAGTGCCGGCATCCGAGTTTCGCACGCGCTGATGTCGATAGTAGCCTTCGGCTTGCACGGACCACCCCTGGTACTTGGCGACGAAGTCGACTTCGGATGTCTGGAAGTCATAGATGCCGCCGCCGAGCAGTCGACCGTTGTAGGCTTTGGTCACGCTCTGACGGTAGGCTCGATCGACGATGTCGGAGCGAATGGCGCTCAGGTAGTTTTGCGCGGGATTGTAGGCGTAGCCGACGGCAATGGCGGATTGCAGCGTACGCGAATTGAGAATGTCTCCCTGGCCATATCCGGGGTTGCCGGCGATCTTGTAGAGCAGCCGGGCCGTATACATCATTTCACCGGTCATGAATCTTGTGTCGTAGTTGTAGGTGCGGGTGGTTCCGGATGCCGGTCCGCCGCCACCGGTCGGCGGTAAGACGTTTTGGCTGACGGAGGTGCCTTCGCGCGTCAAGTTTGGTCCGACTCCTCCCCAGATGCCGAGTGCATAGTTCAGCCTGTACTGATCTTCATCGCTCAAGATGCTGATCCCGACGTCGCGGCTAGTGATTTGATTGGCGGCAAACGCACTCTGCACAATCATATTGTCAGCGAAGGAGGAGGTGGCGACTGAGCTGACGAGGGCGCGGTTGAACCACACCCGCTGTTGGCCGGCTTGAACGGTTGCGAATGGAATGTGCCAGGAGGCGATGTAGGCGTCGAGCAGCCTGGCGCGGCCGCTGCCGCCTTCCTGGTCCCAGGAGGTCTGATCGAATGCCCATGAGATGTTGTACCGAAAATCCGGGTCGAACGCGTAGCCGAGAAACTGCAACCGGGCGCGTGGGACGGAAAAGAGGTTTGAGTCGCTCTGATGTTTGATGGCCCGGAACTCGACTTGGCCGCCGAGGATCTCCGGATTTCGTGAGTCGCCGACGGCTCCCCACGCTTTGTTGTAGTCGCTGTGCGTGTAGCGAACCTGGGTGAGGAGGCGGAGTTTCAGGAAGAATTTGTCTCCTACCCGAAAGTTGAGGCCATTGTTCACATCGACACCGAAATTAAGTCGGGAGAGCCGCTCTTTGGTTTCGATGACCCGTAGGCCTTTGTCGTACTCTTCTTGAGTGATCAGTCCTTTCAAGTAGAGATATTTCAATCCGGGATCTTCGCCGGAGTAATACTCCCACTTGCCTTCTTTCTTGATGAGCTGGCCTTCCTCGACGGCCAGCACGCGCGTCGCGCTGGTCAGCAGTGCAAGGCCGGTCATGATGGCTACAAGCACACCGGACAATTTCATGTCGTTTCCCCTTTGGCTCGCAGAACCTCCGCTGGTGCGGTCAGTTCATCGTGTGATTGATGATTGTGTCGGGCAACGTCTCCAGTGGACTGGACGGCGTAGAGTCAGTGTGGGCGTCGACAGGCGCAGAGGGTCATCATGGGGGGCTTATCGTTGGGACCGAGCTGGATCCACGTCGAACCGAATTTTGTCGGTCCGTTCGATCTGAACGATCTTCGAGTCGTGAATGACAATCTCGATAGAGCCGAATCTGATCTCCTGGAGAGCCTGCCTGAGTAACTCATGTGCATCCTTTGATGGTCGGGCATTCCGTTCCATGTTTCGGCAAGAGGCTATCTAAATAACTTAATTCCGATCGTGATTAACTTTTTGCGTTGTACAGTAAGTGAAGTCATATTGTCAACATTATTTTTGACAAATTTCATCGATTTTTTCTTCTGTGATCCATCAAGAATTCAGTCGAGTCCTATTGCTGTCAATCTTAGTTGACAAATGTAAATCATATTTGCTAGTAACGGATCATGAATGAACGACGATCTTCGGAACAATTGTCCCCCGCATTTGTGAATCGTCTGAAGGAGTTTCGTGCGGCGCGGGGACTCTCCCAGGGCGAGTTGGCGGCCGGTGCCGATATAACCCGCCAGGCGGTGTCTTCTATCGAGTCGAATGCGTATTTGCCCACAACCGCGGTAGCGCTTCGTCTGGCCGCCATGCTGAAGTGTCGTGTCGAAGATCTCTTTTGCCTGGCCGAATCAGAACAGGCGATCGAAGGGAAATTGGTCGGCGCGCTTCCCGCTTCCGCTGCCTCGTCTGAGTCTGTTCGCGTCAAGGTCGCTTCGGTGGGAGGGAAAACGGTCGTGCGACCGGTTGTCGGGTTGGGCGAGGTGCTGTCGTTCGCGGTGCCGACGGACGGGTACCTGGTCGATCCGCGTCATGCAAGAAGCGGATCCACGGTTCGGGTGAAGTTGTCGCGCGATCAGCGCGCGATCGACCAGGAGATTGCCGTGGCCGGTTGCGACCCGGCGATTTTTCTGGCCGGAGAGCACTTGCGCCGGCAGAAAGATCAGACGTCCGTCGTCGGCTGGTCCATGGGCAGTATGGCCGCGCTGCGGGCGTTGCAGCAGGGTGAGGTGCATGTCGCAGGGCTGCATTTATACGACCCCGCCACCGGGGAGTCGAATCTCCCGTTTCTCCGTCGTCTCGTCAAAGGCTCTCGCTATCAGGTGGTGACTTTCGCAACGTGGGAGGAAGGCTTTCTCGTTCGCGCGGGCAATCCCAAATCGATTCGCACGGCGGCCGATCTCGCGGATGCGTCGGTAAGGCTGGTGAATCGTGAAGAGGGAGCAGGGGCGCGGCTCTTGCTCGATCAGCGACTACGTACGGCGGGAATCGATTCTGCTCGTGTGCATGGGTATGACCGGGCGGTGTCCTCTCATTTCGAGGTGGCCCGGGCGATTGCCGCGCACCAGGCCGATGTCGGAATTGGAATCCGGTCGGCCGCGCAATTGTTCGGTCTCGACTTTGTGCCGATCCAATCGGCTCGGTATGACCTCGTGGCGCCCAAATCCTACCTGAAATCCCATCCCACTCTGGCGCATCTCTTCGAAACGCTTACCAGTCGTTCATTCCGCACTGAAATCGCCGCACTCGGCGGGTACGACACCACCGACACCGGCAAGACGCACGCACTATAACGCCGTGGATATCAAGCCATGAACGCTGAGAGAAAAAAGGCAGCGACCGTTTCCCGATGGGTCCTGATCGGTGTGTGTCTGTTGGCGACGGGATGCGCCTCGGAGTCTGCGCCGGCTCGCCACGCCGGGACGGTGCGGGACCTTGTCGTTACGGCGTCGCCGGCCGTCGCAGACGCGATGATCCAGCTCGGACGGGCGTTCGAGGCGACGCAGTCGGATGTGCGCGTTCGAACGTCCGTCGATCTGTCGCTCGATCTACGCAGGACGGTTTCGGCGATGGAAAATCGCGGCCGCTCGTTCATTGGGTCGGGGCCGATCCATTTTGTGGCGCCGGGCGGGGATGAACTGATTACCCGCATGGAGCAGAAATATTATCTGCTTCCAGAAGCGAAGGTGCTGTATGCGACGGAGCAACTGGTGCTCGTGGCGCCGGAGTCGCTGAGCGAGGCGCCCGAGTCGTTCGAGGCGTTGGCTCGGATGGAGTCCATTCGGATTGCCGTAGCCGACCGGAGTACACGGTTGGGCATCGAAACAGATCGTGTCCTCACGGCTCTGGGGCTCCAGGGAAAGCAGATCGATGTGGCGAACGACACGGCAGGAGTCCTCGATCACATTCTGAGCGGGCAAGCCGACGTCGGCATCGTGTTCGGGCAAGAAGCGGTCAAGTTGCAAGAACGGGTTCGCGTGCTCGCGGCGGCTCCGACGCAGTTGTACCGGCCGATTCCGCATTCGATTGCGATGGAACGATATTGTCCGGATCGCGCGCTCTGCGAGGCATTTCTACAATTCGCCACCAGCCCGGACGGGCAGGCGGTGCTGAAACGATTGGGATACGGGCCGGGCAAACCGCCGGCTGCCCCGGTTCATCTGTATCACCCCTGACTGAATTCTTTGGAGGGTCCCCTGTATGAGTGTTGACGTCTTGGTGCGACGTGTAGGGATGGCCGGCCTTGCCGTGGGCCTGTTTGGGCTGTCCCTGTCTTGTGCGAGGCTCCCGTATACGACGAAAGTGGTTCATGACGATGCTCGCGTCGCGGTGACGCTGCAGCGCGAAGTCGATCAGCCGGCCTATTCCCATCCGGTGCAGCTCGATCGGAGCGAGTTGCAGGAGATCTTGCAACGGTTTTCCTTCCGGCCGAAACAACGGATGCCGTTGCGGTGGTTTGCCGAGGAAAATCCGCCCAAGCCGGTCTTTCGCGCGGATGAACTCGATGTGCTGGTCGATCGATTGGCGGAGGGGCTGCGCGCCGCTGCTCCGGGAGAACGGGTGCATTTCGAGCTCCGCGCGCCGGGTTTCAATCCTCATGTCCGGCGCGATGTGGTAGGCGGGTGGGTGGCGGTCCGCGAGCCGTATTTTTATCTGACCCTCGAATACATTCACGCGCAACTGCCGACGCATCAGGCTGATCCGTACGATTACAACTATCCCACCCCGCCTCCGCCGCCTGCCGAATATCTCCTCTACTTCGAGCCGGGACGGTTTTGGACGAACGATCCGCAAGGCGTGTCCGCTTTGGAGTACCGCGCCTTTCTGAAAGTGCCCAAGACGGTTCAGCCGGTTAGGCCGTAGTCGTAGGTTATCGAGGGAGATCACTCATATATTTGTCTTGATTGGGGACATCATGATCTATCCGATTCATGTTCGGTGGTATGTGGGGGTGGCGCTGTTGCTCTGGAGTGTATGCGGGCCAATCGCGCAGGCGGCTGATACCGGACGCCTGGTCGAAAAAGACGGACGCTACGTGTTCGTGGAAAGCTTGGATCCGGCTACGAAGTTGCTGCTGCAGCGTGCTGTGAAGCAGGGGACGATCACGCAAGATGAGTACGATCAAGTGGTCAAGGAGTCGCAGGAGCGGGCGTACCTCCTTCAGCCCAGCTACAAGCTCTGGTACGATCGGGGCTTCAATATTTCGACCAACGACAACGACTTCTTTCTGAAGATTCGCGCGCGGTTCGCCGCCCGTTATACCCAACGGTACCGGAACGAAGCCTATCGTGATTCCGGGGATTCAAAAAATTTTCCGGAGCTGCTGGGAGTCTTTGGCGACTATCGGGCGAATCGCTCGATCGAGCAGTCATCGACGTTCAACTTGCGGACGGCCCGACTGTATTTCATGGGCCACCTCTTCAATCCAGACTTTAAGTACTACATTCAACTTGCAGGGGAAACTGCTGAAAACGCTCAGGCTCCAGGTGCATTATCTGTGCTCGATATGAATGTGACCAGCACACACATTCCCTGGCTCAATGTGCAGGTCGGTCAATATAAGGTCTACTTCAATCGCTCGCAGATCAATTCGACCGCGGCCATGCAGTTTGCCAACCGTGCGTTGGTGATGGATGCATTCACGGCGAACGGTCTCAATCGTCGCGACGTGGGTATCACGATCATGAACGATGAAGAGGTCTATCCCGTCAATTACTACTTCGGCGTTTTCAATGGCGCCGGTCCGCTCGTCAACCGTTTCGCGCAGTTCACGAGCGAAGAACCGACGACCGGCTGTCCCGGCGGCCAAACCGGCGGCAATCCGTACCCGTCTCCTGCCGGCTGTCCGGCAAATCAACGCAATCTCAATGCGAATCTCCGCAGCAACATCAACCAACTCATGTACGTGGCCCGGCTACAGGCAAATATTATGGGTCGCGCGGGGTACGGGGAAGGCGATTTGGCTTACTCGGAAACACCCCAGATGGTTGTCGGCGGTGGGTATGCCTACAACCCCGCCATCGATACGAGCACCGACAACGCCTTTGTTGGGATCGATCTGGCCAATCTCAGCGTACGGCGTCAACTGGCCGCCTTGGGGAATGGCCGCATGCTGGGGCAGGGACTGGTGGATTTTTCGACGTGGACGCTCGACTACGCCTTCAAGTATCGCGGCTTCTCGCTGCAGGCTGAATACCTGTTCCGCACGATCACGCGACACAATAAGGAACTTCCATGCATGCAGACGTCGACGGCCGGGGGACCCTGCACCGTCTACGCGCCGGGATTCTTCGGCAACGCAACCGGCTGGTATGTCCAGTCCGGCTACTATTTGATCCCACGAAAACTCGAGCTGGCGGGCCGGTATGCCTGGTGGGATCCCGACACCAATGCGGGCGGCGATCTCATTAAGGAAGTCGATGTGTCGTTGAATTGGTTTTTGAACGGCACGTACGATCACCAGATCATGGTGACCTACAGCAACATCGCGATGGGACAGGGCGGATTCGCGATCGGGCGGAGCGCGCCGTTGCCGGCGGTCGGGGCGACGTTCCCATCCGGAAGTGTGCCGCTGGATGCGAACGCGAGAACGCTGATTGAAAACGCCATCCGGATCCAGTATCAAATCTTCTTCTAAGGAGCGGTCGTCATGAGTCGAGTCATTCTCTGTCTCCTCCTCGGTGTCTGTGTGGCGATGGGTTCGGGATTTCCGGCTGGAGCGGAAGAGATTACGGTTGCCGCTGCGTCCGATCTCAACTTTGCGATGAAAGAAATCGTGGCCGAGTATGAAAAAACGACGGGCGAGCATGTGAAGCTCTCATTGGGATCATCGGGGAACTTTTACGCCCAGATCCAAAACGGCGCGCCGTTCGATCTCTACTTCTCGGCCGATATCGGCTACCCTAAAAAGTTGGAGGAGGCCGGACTTGCCGTGCCGGGCTCGGTCTATCGGTACGCCGTCGGACGGATCGTGATCTGGGCCGGGACGGCGTCGAACCTGGACGTGTCGAAGGGGTTCGCCCTGCTGCAGGATGCCGGTGTGAAGAAGATCGCCATCGCCAATCCTAAGCATGCCCCCTACGGGCGCGCGGCGGTCGCGGCGATGGAGTCGGCCAGGATCTATGAGGCCGTGAAGGGCAAGCTGATTCTCGGCGAGAATATTTCTCAGGCGGCGCAGTTCATCGAGTCCGGTGCCTGCGACGTGGGTGTCATCGCTTTGTCGCTGGCGATGGCTCCGGCGATGAAGTCGAAGGGCGCCTATTGGGAGGTGCCTCTGGATGCCTATCCGCCGCTTGAACAGGGCGCCGTCGTGCTGAAATCTTCGAAGCAACAGGACAGCGCCAAACGATTTCTGGAATTCATGAAGAGCCAGCTTGGGCAGGAGATTATGACACGCTATGGCTTTACCTCGCCGAACTAACGCGGTCATGGGCCTGCTCGGCGCCGCGGGGCTGTGCCTCGGCATCGGCTGTTCGGATGCCGTCACGATGGTGCGCGAGACCGACACCGGCGGGGTCGTGTCCTATCTGTTCAAGGACGACCGGGGCGGGCCGATGGGGTCGACGCACCGGAAGGACGCCGTTGCGATGATGCGGAGCAAATGCCCGGCCGGATACGCCGTACTCAAGGAAGGGGAGGTGCCGGGTTACGGCAGCATGTCCAGCGTGGAAGGGCAGGAAGGCGAAGTGACTGGCCGCCGATGGGGTATTCAATTCCGATGCAAATAGGATTCGCCTCACGATGAATTGGCTGGCGATCTGGGTGACCTTCAAACTCGCGGGGCTTACCGCGGTCTCGCTGTTGTGCATCGGCCTTCCCATCGCCTATTGGCTGGCCTATTCGAACTGGCGCTGGAAATTTGTCATCGAATCGATCGTCGCCTTGCCGCTGGTTCTGCCGCCGACCGTGCTGGGCTTTTATATTCTCGTGGCCATCGGCCCGCACAGTCCGATCGGGCGATGGTATGCCGAGATTGTCGGCCACCCGCTCCCTTTCACCTTCGAAGGGCTTTTATTTGCGTCCATCCTCTACAGTCTGCCGTTTGCGGTGCAGCCGTTTGCGACGGCCTTCGAGCAAGTCGACCGGAAATTGATCGAAGCCTCCTGGACGCTGGGTCTGTCCAAGTTGAGGACGTTCGTACGGCTCATCCTCCCGCTCTCCGCCACGGGCTTGATTACCGGGGCGGTGTTGAGCTTTGCCCATACGCTGGGGGAATTCGGGGTCGTGTTGATGGTCGGCGGGAACATCGAAGGGGTGACGCGCACCGTCTCCATCGACATCTATGACGAGGTTCAAGCGTTGAACTATGCGGGCGCGGCGAAAACCGCCGCATTCCTGCTTGCGATCTCCTACCTCGTGTTACTGGCGGTCTATGCGATGAATCGAAAGGTGTGGGCGGTATGGCCGCAGAAATGACGATCGACGTCACGAAGACGTATCCCGGTCGGTCGCCCATTCACGCTCGCATTCAATATCCCGTCGACGCCTCCACGGTCTTGATCCTCTTCGGTCCCTCCGGGTCCGGGAAGACGACCGTCTTACGTTCGGTGGCGGGGTTGGAATGGCCGGAACACGGGGTGATCCGCTTTCTCTCCCGCACATGGCTCGATACGGCGGCGCGCATCGCCGCACCGCCGCAGGAACGGCACATCGGGTATATGGCGCAAGACTACGCCTTGTTCCCGAACTATACGGTAGCGGGCAACATCGCCTATGGCTTGGGAGAACTCTCGCCGCACGAGCGGGCCGCACGAGTTGCGGAGGTCGTCGACC
The DNA here is from genome assembly GCA_046350995.1 of Nitrospira sp. Taxonomy (GTDB): domain Bacteria; phylum Nitrospirota; class Nitrospiria; order Nitrospirales; family Nitrospiraceae; genus Nitrospira_D. The sequence continues at coordinate 52,875 of JAXLZJ010000012.1, read as the reverse complement.
TGTTTCACCTCAAGGGACTCGAACAGGCCAAACCACGGGAGCTGTCCGGTGGGCAGCAGCAACGCGTGGCCCTCGCACGCGCGGTCGCACCTCGTCCCCAACTGCTCTTACTGGATGAACCGTTGTCCGCATTGGATGTTCCTACCCGCTCCCAACTCCGGGGCGAATTGCGAGGGCTGCTCAAGCAGTTGGCCCTACCGTCTATTATTGTGACGCACGATTGGGCGGAGGCCCTGACGCTGGGCGACATCATGGCGGTCGTCAGCGATGGCCGCGTGTTGCAAGTCGGTCCGCCGCAGGAGGTGTTCAGCCGTCCTTCCAACGCCGATGTCGCCCGTGTCGTCGGCGTCGAAACCGTGGTGCAGGGGACTGTGACGGGGGTGCAGGATGGTCTTGCGACCATCCTCGTCGGAGATCGCGTTCTGACGGGAGTGGCGGATGCGAGTATGGAAACCGAGGTCTTCGTCTGTCTCAGGGCGGAAGACGTCACCCTCGAACCGTGCGGGTCCGGGCCGACGAGTGCGCGCAATCACGTGCCGGGAGTCGTGACGAGCATTGCCTCGCTCGGAGCGTTGGCGCGGGTGACGATCAATTGCGGTTTTCCGCTCACGGCGGTGATCACCCGGTCGGCCTTGACCGAACTTGGATTAGCCATCGGAGCCTCCGTTCGGGCCTCTTTTAAGGCCGGGTCCGTGCATGTGATCGCGCGTCGGTAGGTGCGTCCGCCGCTATTCGTGTTTGTCTCGTCCCTTCTCCCCAGCTTCTGTGGATAAGCCTGTTTATAACAGCGTTCTCTCTACGTGTTTGGCTTGAATCCACCATTCAGCTGACAGCTTGCCTAGTTTTTGGTCATTGAACCGAACGGGATTGCTTCCACTAGATATGGGGGTATCCACGGCACTTGTCGGCTAAATCATCCAATTGTGGATTAGAGCGTTATCGCGCAACGCGCACAGTCATGACTTCCTTGTCTGGCGCGGGAGTTATGCACAGGAGCCTCTGGTTTTTGGGGAAAATACGTTGATTTCCCTTCTTGACAGAGGGGATTACGATGTGTAACCATTGGTTACACTATGAAATCGACAGACTTGAAGCGGGTTCGGGAGCGATTGGGGCTAACACAGCAGCAGTTGGCCGATGCGTTGAACACGACGCGGGTGTCGGTCGCGCGTTATGAAGCGGGGATGCGGCGGATTCCCGGCTTAGTGCAGGTCGCGTTGGAGCAGTTGGAACGGAAATCGGAAATCCCGATGGCGGGGATCGTGGCCGCCGGCTCGCCCATCGAACCGATCACGCAGACAGACCTGGTCGATGTCCCACCGAGCATGCTGCGGGGAGGGGAAACCTTCGCCTTGCGCGTGAAAGGGGAATCGATGAAGGAAGACGGCATTCTTCCCGGAGACCTCGTCATTGTCCGCAAGCAGGAGTCTGCTCGCAACGGGCAGACCATCGTGGCGCTGGTCAATCACGAGGCCACGATTAAGACGTATTTTAAGAAAGACACCCATATCGAGCTGCATCCGGCCAACGCCGCCATGCAGCCCATTGTCGTCACGCCGAACGATCAGTTCCACATCGAAGGTGTGTTGATCGGCGTCATCCGTCATTGCGTAAGTTAACCAAGGAGGACCTCATGGTGGCACAAGGGAAAATGTTGGTGAGTGATCGGTTGTTCGAGGTGGAGCGAGCCGTCAAGGCTTTCGATGGGCAGTTGCGCGAAGCGCGATTGGGGCTGGCGGCTACGAGGACTGCACCGCTGACGACCCGGCTGTGGCGCAATCTGATCGGGGCGAGGTTTCAAGACATCTATATGTCGGCCGTGTGCAACCGGAATGTGCGGCCCAATACCAAGATCGTGTCTCACGTCGGGGCGTAACCCCCACTTCGTGAATATCCGCGTGCTCATCCCCACGGCGAACGCGTCGGTCTGACGCGCAGGTCTACGGAGAGGTTCTGGCGCGCGACCGTGCCGACTGGGATTGACTCCGGTAGTGAACCGGCGGCACACCGAAAAGTTGTACGGGGAATTTGTTAGGGGGCGAGATCATTCTGCTTCTCAAGGCCAACACCGTTTCTGCCGATAGGAATTTAGGACCGGCATATTCATGAGCCTTGAGATCATACAAATCATCGAGTCCGATCAGGATCAGGCGCGGGCCATCGACCAGGTGCTTCGCAAGGCCTCGTTCCGCACCAACATCGCGTTCGACGGACCGACCGGCATGCAAGATATCTGGAAGAATCGTCCGGCCCTCGCCGTGATGGATCTCATGGTGCCGGGGATCGGCGGGAAAGATCTCTGCCGGCGACTACGCGACGATCCGCAGACCAAGAACATGGGCATTATCCTCGTCACGGCACTGACCTCCGAAGACTATCGCATCGCCGGACTGGAGAGCGGCGCTGACGACATCCTGGCGAAGCCATACAGTCCACGTGAACTGGTCGCACGCATCCATGCGGTCCTCCGACGCATTACTGGCAGCCTCCCGGAGTCGCTCGATGAGGTGGAGGAAGACTTGACGTTGAACGCGACCCAATACGCGGCGACCTTTCGCGGCCGGGAGGTGGTGCTCACAAAACCCGAGTGGCAAACTCTCCTTCGACTGACCAGGACAGTAGGGAAAGTAGTGCCTCGCGAGGAACTTCGGAGCGTACTCTGGGGAAATGACGGGCTCGGTCACGAACGTGAACTCGACGCCATCATCGGGTCGTTGAACCAAAAACTGGGCGGCGCCTCTGCACCCATCAGCGGAATTGCGGGTACCGGCTACCGCCTTCCCCGCAAAGGCCAGGCGTTTCCGCTTAGCGCATAACGCACGCCTGGAACGGTCTCTGGCGCTTCTACCGGCTTATTCCTTGACCACGAAGTGCACGCTGCGATTCTTTTGCATGCAGCCGGAGTCGTGCTCGACGCACAACGGCCTATCTTTGCCGTAACTGGTAATCCGCAACTCCGTGTTCAAACCGAGTTGATGCAGATAGGACCGGACTGCCCGCGCCCGGCGTTCGCCCAATACGATATTGTATGCGGCCGTACCAATTTCATCGCCTCGCCCTTCGAGTAAAAGGCGTTTTGCGCCCTCATCTTTGAGCCGCGCAGCATTGGCCTCGAGCACGGGAACCGCATCCGGTCGGATCGTCGCTTGATCGAAATCGAACAACACATCCAGCAAGCTGTTTCTGGCGGCGCCGGTTGCATTCCGCGCGGCCAACTCGGCACGCATGGCCGGACTCGTCCGCGAGGTTGGGGAGGCCAGCCCCTGCTGCGGGAGATCCCGAATTGCCTGGTCTTGAATCCGTTCCACCGTCCCGATCCGCTCTTCACCCGCTCCGGACCCGGACTTCGTGGCACACCCCTGTAGGCCCACCCCCGTAAGGATCGTCAGCATACTCGCCAACATCAACTGGCTTGGTGTCCGCATAACCCCCTCCTGAGCTTTACGTTCAGGTTACCGTACTGGCACGGGAAAGGCGATGGTTTTTACACACTCATAGAGCGGCAGTACCGGACTCAGAGGATCCCAATGCAACACTGCCAGGGAATCGTGGACATAGGCTGGCGAGCGCATGCCGTTCAACACGCAGGTCACCCCAGGTGTGCTCGTCACTATCCATAAGGATTTTCTAGAGAGTGACTCACCGCGCCGCGCCGATGGGAGCAGAGGATCGATCGTCGTCGTCACCGCGTGCGTCCGTTGCCGGCTCCGTTCCGTCGCCTCCCGCTGCAAGCCCCGCAGTAGCGTCAATAGTTCTGGCACGTATCGATCGCGCCAATCTTCCCAGCGTTCGGCCGCCTCGGCGGTCATGGTCCGCGAGAGCGCCTGCAAGACTTGATTCACATGCGGGGCGATCATCTGATGTTCGATTTGTTCCCAATGCTCCTGTCCTTGGATCTGGGGCCGGACACGCGCGAGTTCCTCCGCCCAGTTGAAATACTCAGCTGGCGAGATTCCTTGCCCTGCGTGCGGAACAGACGGTGCAATCGACCGTCGATACTCCGCTTCCAAGTCCGCGACACGCCGGTGTTGCAAAGCGAAATCCACCGGTTCCCCCTCCAACGGCAGGTCTGCCAGCCGAAGCATTCCACCCGGTTGGCCGGGCATCGCATTCAATGGACGATTGATCAAGACCGCGAGACGTTCCTGCTGAGCCAATCCGAGAACTGTCTGTCTCCCATCAACCCCCGTATTGGGCAGCAAGGCCGCGCCTGACTCAAAGAGATTCATGGGGCATTGAAGCACGCGAAAATGATGCGTCTTCAGTCCAGCCTGTGTGGCGGCGAGCCGGGCAGCATCCAGCATCCGGCTAAGCGACGTAGATTCAGGATCGTGTTCAGCCGATGTGACAGTGTTGGACGACACCCCGTAGCACTGGATCCGCCCGGCTGCGACTTGGCTTTCGAAATACGAAAAGGCTTTGGTCAACCGTCCGTAGAACTCGTCCCGCAATGCCGTCACATCGCGAGAACCCTGATGCGCGGCAGCGGAGAGGAAGTACTCGGGATTGTGGAGCAGACACACGTCCAGGGTCGACAACCCCAAGCGATCGAGCGACTGCGCCAACTGATCCGCCAGAAACTCGGGATGGATACAGTGCCAAATTCCGTCGCCGTACTTCACCACTTCGGGATAGGGACGACCGGCTTGCTCCCGGGTCTCTGCCGATTTTAGATTCTGCCCTTGCACGTATCCGATCTTGGAGACGACGACGACCTCATCACGGCCCACTTCTCCGGCCTTGACCAACTCCGTCAGAACGGACCCGACCAGCCGCTCACTATCACCGTCCATGTAATTCGTCGAGGTATCGATCACGTTGCATCCGCCGGTCAGCGCGGCCGCCATGGACTCGCGGTAGACACGGTCGCGTGTATCGACTCGATAGGTGCCGAATCCCACCCGTGAGGTCGTCCATCCCGTGGATCCGAAGGAAGCGAACCCGCGCGCCAGCGATCCGCCAGCGGAGCGGCCGACCATTCTTGCCGCATAGTGCGCCGTGCCCTGAACCGTGGCATGACCGGACAGGGAGTTGCCTCGCAAGACGCGCTCTTCCCGATGTTCCTGCAACGGGCGCTGAATGCGAAGCGCATCAGCGACCTGTGCGGGATCCGTCACGGGCGCCTGGCAACTGAAATTGCGACAGACATACAAGGCAGCCGCGCCGCCGACGGTCACTTTTCCCTTCAGCAGAGGGTGGGTCGGCTGCCCGCCACCAACCGTGGAAGCAATGATACGGTTCGGCAGATAGACATCTGCCACGGCTTTTCTCAACTCGATGAGCGGCGCGCTGTTCACATCTCCGACGAATGCGAGCTCGACGGGACTCTCGGTGAGAAAATCCACGACCACGAGGCTCTTGGCGAATGCCCGAGGATACCGTGCGATCTGGCGTCCGTAGGCCCGTACAGCTCCCACTGCCGCGTCACGCCAATCCTGTCTGTCAAGATGGCTTGCCAGCCTGGCCAGGACCGATGCGGCGACGGCATTTCCGCTAGGAGTGGCGCCGTCGGCCCCTTCCCGAATCCGCACGATCAATCGTTCGTGCGTCTTCGCGGTCGTAAAGAACCCGCCTTGGTCGGGATCGTTGAAATCGGCAACTAACCGATCGGCCAATTCTACAGCCGCATGCAGGTAACGTTCAGAGGCCCCGGCTTCGTAGAGATCCACCAACCCGTCGGCCAAATAGGCATAGTCTTCCAGATAGGCGTCGAGATGCGCCTGGCCTCCTCGGGATGTCCGAAGGAGCCGGCCGTTCTCGGCACGGTGCATCGATAACAAAAAATCCGCTGCGCGTTGAGCAGCCTCCAGATAGGTCACGATGCCGAACACCCGCGCAGCTTCGGCGAGTGCGGACAGCATCATCCCGTTCCAAGCCGTAATTACCTTATCGTCGAGTGCCGGGGGAACACGCTGGAGTCTCGCCCGATACATCAGCGGCTTCACGCGCGCCGCTGTCGCCAGCAGTTCATCCGGCGTCGCCCCGACTTCGCGCGCCACATCGGCGATCGGACGCAGGCGATTGGGGATGCTGGTATGCTCCCAATTGCCACGGTCTGTAATGTCGAACAGGGCGCAGAAGCGCCGGGCATCTTCGGCATCGGGACTCACGGCCCGGACTTCGGCAGGTGTCCAGACAAAGAATTTCCCTTCGATCCCTTCCGAGTCGGCATCCGTCGCGGAGTAAAATCCTCCGTTCGGCCCGGTCATTTCCCGCAGAACATAGTCGAGAATGTCGCAGGCTACCCGCCGATAGTCGGTATTCTTTGTGACTTGAAACGCTTCGACGTAGACGCGGGCAAGCAGGGCATTGTCGTACAGCATCTTTTCAAAATGCGGGACTAGCCACCGCACATCCGTCGAGTACCGGGCGAAGCCCCCGCCGATGTGATCGTAGATTCCGCCGGCCGCCATCATGTCCAGCGTCTTCGTCACCATCGCGAGAGTCTGCGCTTCCCCGGTCCGGCGGAAGCATCGCAGCAGGAGAGAGAGACCGGCGGCAGGTGGGAACTTCGGCGCACCGCCGAACCCTCCGTGGGTCTGATCGAAATCCGATTGGAATTGAGCCACCACCTCGTCAAGGACCGATTCGTTGACGGAAATCGGGGAGGGCATGCGTCCTTCGTTCCGAAGACGCTCAGTCATCTCCCTCCCCTGTGACCGCACCCCGGCGGCGTCCTGTACCCAATAGTCGGCGATCTTTGTCAGCAGAGTCGGAAATCCGGGCCGGCCCCACCGATCCTCCGGCGGGAAATAGGTGCCTGCGAAGAAGGGTTCCTGTTCGGGAGTGAGAAAGACGGTCATGGGCCATCCGCCTTGCCCATGGTTCATGGCGACTGTCGCAGCCATATAAATTTCGTCCAGATCGAGCCGCTCTTCCCGATCGACCTTGATGCAGATGAAGTGACGATTCATGATCGCGGCAATCGCTTCGTTTTCGAAGGATTCCCGTTCCATGACGTGGCACCAGTGGCAGGAGGAATACCCGATCGAGAGAAGAATGGGCTTGTTTGCCGTTTTGGCGGCGCTCAATGCTTCCTCACCCCAGGGATACCAATCTACCGGGTTGTAGGCATGCTGGAGCAGATAGGGACTTGTCTCACGAATGAGGCGATTGGGGCGCCTGTCTGAGGGAGGGGAGGCAACCATGCGGGCACGGTACCATCGAGGTTGGAACAGGGTCAATCACGGGACAAGTAAAAAGGCCCACGATCGGAGATCGCGGGCCTTTCGGTATCACACACGAAGCACGGAACCGTCCGACGACACCGTCTCGGTGCCGGCCGATCAGTGACCGCCCTTCTTCTCTTCCTTCTTCTTCTCGTCGCCGAGGATGACGTGGCCGCCCTTCTTTTCTTCCTTCTTCTTCTCGTCGCCGAGGATGACGTGGCCGCCCTTCTTTTCTTCCTTCTTCTTCTCGTCGCCGAGGATGACGTGGCCACCCTTCTTTTCTTCCTTCTTCTCCTCGCCCGCGAACACCGGGGCGCTGAAGGTCACCGCCACTGCCACCGCCATCACCGCCATCAAAATGCGCTTCATAACCAGTACCCCCTATAGGTTAGTTAAACGTGGCCCGAGCTCACCCGGGCAAATTAGCGGTGCACGATATGCCAACCCCGGTCTCCTTGTCAACAGCTCCCTTATTGCGTTTGTCCGCAAGGGGAGGGCTGGATTCCCCTGTGCCAGCGAGGAAGGGAGGCCTGGGCTGTCGCACCCACTTATCCCGCCTGAGATCGCTGTGTTAAGATGCGCCGCCGGGAGCCGGCCGACCATGCCTTTTTCGCAAAGCAAATTCATCAAGTTCCAGGGGGGCATGCGGAAACGCATCGACTCGCTCCGTGTGAAAACGGAAGATAGCCTCGAAGTGGCCGTGGATACGATGATGGAAGCGCGAGTCGACAGTTTCTTTCGCGTCGAAGAAGGTTTGGAGGAGGTCATCCGGTCACTGGTTGAAATCGAAGAGGAGTTGGGTTTAATTCGGGATCTATCCGGGGCCATCCGCTTGGAGTCCCGCTTGGAGTTCGTGGAAGACCGGTGGGATGAGTTCGATAGCGAGATTCGCGAGCGACCGCGCCGCCGGAAGAAAAAGCTCAATCTGGCCGACATGCTCAAGGCCGCCAGCGGAAGCGGCGACCTGGCGCAAGGCTCCGGGAGCGTGAACAACGCGATGGATGCTTACGCGATTATGGGTATCGAGTTCGGCAGTTCCCTCTCGGAAGTGACCGCTGCCTTCAGACAAAAAGCGAAGGTGCTTCATCCCGACGCAAACAACGGTGACCGGAGCTCGGAACCGGAGCTGCGCCGGATGCTGGAAGCCTACCAATTTTTGAAAGAGTATCTCAGCCTGAGCAATGTGGAGCCGCCACGCCGGGCCGACCACCCCTACAGTCCGACCGAATAGGAGACCGACGATCCGTGCAGCCGACCCAATACATTAAGACCACCGAAGGCTTGGAACGTCTGTGCGATGAACTGACCGCGGCCCGACGATTAGCGCTGGACACCGAATTCGTCGGGGAGGAGAGCTTCGTTCCACGGCTCGAACTGATCCAGGTCGCAACGGAGCGCCACGCGGCGGTCATCGATTTTCCCGCCGTGCAGGACTCGGCTGCCTTGGAACCGTTTTGGGCGATCGTTCGCAATCCGGAGGTGGAAAAGATCGTTCACGCCGGCCGCCAGGACCTCGATCTCTTTGCCACTCACGCCGGTACGATTCCGAAGCCCTTCTTCGACACCCAAATCGCAGCGGCCATGGTCGGCTATGGGGCGCAGGTAGCCTATGCCAACCTCGTACAACGGGTGCATGGGAAGAAGTTGGCGAAAGCGCACACCTTTACCAACTGGAGCGCCCGTCCCCTGTCGAACGATCAGTTAGCCTATGCGCTGGAAGATGTCGAGTTTCTTCTGGCGATTCACGATCATTTGCGGACCCGATTGGATAAACTCGGGCGTCTCGCCTGGGCGCACGAAGAGTTTTTCCGACTGGAAACGGTCGTCGGAGACACGCGACGGGAGCCACAGGAACGCTATCAGCGCATCCGTGGGTGGGACAGTCTGAAACCCAAAGCGGCCGCGGTCCTCCGCGAGCTGGCGGCTTGGCGAGAGACCGAAGCCAAACGCCGCAACGTGCCGCGCGGCCGCGTCATGCGAGATGAAGTCCTCCTCCAGCTTGCGCGCCATCCACCGCGATCGGTCGATGAATTGCGCGCCGTTCGCGGCCTACACGGCTCGGAAGTAGACCGGCACGGGGACACGATTCTGAACACTATTCAATCCGCTCACGCCTTGCCCCCATCGGCTTGGCCGGACATTCCCAAAGACCGCAAACCGGAACCCGAATCGACCGGCTTGGTCGAGTTGCTTCAAGCGGTCATGAAAGCCCGTGCCGCCGATCAGGAAATCGCACCATCGTTGCTTGCCACGACGGCTGACCTTCAGACACTCGTGGACGCACGCGCGCAACGCACCGTGCCGGATATTCCTCTCCTGCGCGGTTGGCGCAAGGCGATGTTGGGAGACCTTCTGCTTCAAGTTCTGGACGGATCGGTCATCGTCAAAATCGATTCGGCATCCGGTAAGTTAGTCTGTCTGCCTCAGTAACAGGAGCGCCATCCGTTCAAATCAGAACACACCGATCGAATTTCCCTCTGCTTGATAGCTCCGTCCGCTCCCACAAGAACCGCCTCGGTACAAACCCACAAATTCCCGTCGATTTTTCCCCTGACTTGGCGCCCTCGGTCGAATGGCCTGGTACGGTTCTCGCTCCATGGTTGACCACTCATATTATTGAGGCGGTCTCATGTCATCGTTCTTCAAACTCGCCTGGCAGTGCGTCGTTCCGGGCGGGCTCATTTTTTTCGCGGCCCTGGGATTCCTGAGGCCCCACGGGCTGCCAACTTGGCTGCAACCTCCGATTGCGGCGCTTCCGGTCATCGTACTGGCCTTCGGAATCGTCTTCGGTTGGTATCTCTCAAGCAGCCGATTGATTCTTTCACTGATCGTCTTGGCATTGGCGGACCGGTCCATCATGCTCTTTCCGCCACACGACCCGGGCCCCGACGCACTCGGTCCTGTACTGTTCGCTGTAACGGCGTTCTTGGTCCCACTCAATCTGTTGGCGCTCTCGCTGGTCAAAGACGGCGCGGTCTCGACTTGGCGTGGCATACTCCGCCTCGCCCTTATACTCAGCCAACCGTTTCTGGCCTTGTGGGTCTGCGTGCCGGAACACGCGCAGTTTGCCATTCCGCTTCAGCATCCGATCCTGCCTCTCGAAACTGGCACATGGACGCCAATTCCCCAGCCGGCATTGTTGGCATACGGAAGCGCAGCATTCTTGTTGGCCATGCGATTCGCGCTGTATCGCGATGCACTCGACGCCGGAACCCTGTGGACGTTGCTGACGTCATGCCTCTCCCTTCACGGCCTGCAATACGGATGGAACCCAACGAATTTTCTGTCGGCGGCCGGTCTTATACTCTTCCTGACAGTCGTCCAATCCGCGCATCATCGCACCTATCGCGACGACCTCACCGGCGCACTCGGACAGGTGGCGTACCACGAACGACTCGCCACCCTGAAGGGCCGATTCACCATAGCCGTCGTCGGGATCGATCAACTCAAGCAGTTTGGCAATCAGTATGGCAAACCGGTGGCGGAGCAGATTCTTCGGATCTTGGGGCCGAAAGTCGTGAAGGCGGCTGGAACGGCGAATGTCTACCGGCTGGCCGGAGAAGAGTTCACGCTCGTGTTTCCGAAGCGGACAACGACGGAAACCATCGCGACTTTGGAGCACGTGCGGAAGGCCGTCGGCACCACGGCCTTATTCGTTCGGAAGAAGACGCGTGTATGGGAAGGCCGCGCGGGCGAGTCGGACATCGTCCTGCCTATTTCGCTGAGCGTTGGTGTGGCCGAGTCCTCAGACACGGCGTCGACAATTGCACTGGTAACGAAGGCCGCATACCGGGCACTCTACGAGGCCAAAGGGGAGGGAGGCAACATCATCAAACGCGGCACCTCTCTCGTGGACACACCGAAGCCCGTCCATACACCCACAGGAAGAATCGTCAGCTATAGCGAATTCGAGTCCTGACGCTACAACAAACGTTTCACCGAATCGGCTGGTCTAGCCAACACCGCTTGGTCTCCCTTGACGATGATGGGCCGCTGAATAAGATCGGGATGCTGGACCATCAGGTCGAGCAGGGCGTCATCCGAGACATCCTTCCTCCCCAACTCCAACTCCTTATAGATGTCTTCTTTGGTCCGTAAGACCTCGCGAGGGGAGAGCCCGGCCTTTTTCAAAAGGCTCTTGAGTTGCTCCTTCGTGAAAGGCTCTTCATAGTAATTTACGGCCTTGAACGGCTTCCCACTATCCTTCAACAACTGCACGGCTTGGCGGCACGTCGTACACGTCGGTTTCTGATAGATCGTAATGTCGGCCATGCTTGCATCGTCTCCTTCTTCAGATTCGTCACCTTGACGGGATTTTTCCCGCTATGTTAGACCTCTCGCACACGGAATCACGGACTCGCACCACCGCACTATGCCACTCGTCGGAACCAGTTCATCGGGTCAGTTTTCCTGCGCGACGACCACCCAACATACGCTCCGGGAACTTCGCACGAAGCGGAAAGGGCAGCCTGTGTTCGTGCTCGGGCACATCCTGCCGCGCAAACATCAGGAAGCCACCTTCGAGGCGTTCAACGACCGGATTGCGCTCGTCAAATTCTCGGACGGCACAATCATCGGCTACGACCCGATCGAGTTGCTTCTTCCCACCGAGATCGATGAACAGGGGGTGGCATATTTTGAAATCCGGCCATGCACCCAGTGCGAGATCATGTTCCCGCTGACGGTCGAGGAGCGCGACGCCGACCCAGAACCGACCCGTTGCCCCGAATGCCGGGGCTAATCCTTCTCTAGTCGACGAGCGGCGCAACCTCCAGCGCCTTCTTCAACAAACAATCGCCGGCAAATCCCTGCAGCACCATCGGTAACAACGACGCATCCAGGACACGCACCGACGTAACCCTGAACCCTTCGCCGGAGCGCTGTCCCTCCAGTTTCATCGCGTGACAAATTTCCAGTTTCCGCCAGATTGGATTGTTGACGATTGCCTCGTTGGCGAGGAGTTTCATCTCCGCCACGACACCGTCGAGCGCCACTCTCGCCGGCACCCGACTCTTATCCTTCGGCACTTCGCTAACCACCGCGTAGGCCAATTGATCGTCGTCCGCCGTGGCCGGAACGGTGTACGCCAATGAGGCCAGGATCACCGCGTATCCACTCACCGCGACGAGGCACGAACGCATCATGGCTGCTTCCTCCTCGATTCGTCCGGCGCAAATTTGGAGGTCGACGGACCAGTAGGGTGATTCTGTGGCATGGCTCCCCCATGTCCGACAGTGCTGGCCCTCACCGATTTCTGAGAACTGCCGTGAACCCCGCCACGCTCTCTCGTCCGCCAAAACACAATGACCGCGGGTACTAGAACTAACAACCCAAGAATCAGTAGCACCCGCACCATCGGTCACCTCACTCGCCCCAGTATGCCAATCGACTTTTTCCAATTCAACACAGGACGACGGGGAAGTGCTCTTCGTGGTATCCTGACACCACACATCCTGTGATCACCGATTCGGAGAGGGGCCATGCCGCACGATTTCATGCCAGGACTTGCCGGGGTGCCTGCCGCGTCGTCGTCCATCAGCGACGTCGATGGGCAACAGGGCATCCTGGAATACCGCGGCATCCGAGTCGAGACGCTCTGCACACAATCCTCCTTTCTCGAAACTTCATACCTACTCCTGTTCGGAACTTTGCCAACGCGAGAAGAACTCAAACGCTGGACGACCGATATCACCACACATCGCCGCATCAAGTTTCGGATCATCGATCTCTTGAAATGTCTTCCCGAGCACGGTCATCCCATGGATGCCTTGCAGGCCGCCGTTGCCGCACTCGGCATGTTTTACCCGGGACGGAACGTCAAGGACCGGGAGAACAACTACTGGTCGGCGGTCCGATTGGTCGCCAAACTGCCGACGATCGTGGCGGCCTGGGCTCGGTTGCGTCACGGGAACGATCCAATCCCGCCGCAGGACGATCTGGAGTTCTCCCAAAACTTCCTCTACATGCTGACAGAACGCCGCCCGCATCCCCTCTGGACGGAGATCTTCGACGACTGTCTCATCCTGCATGCCGAACACACGATGAATGCGTCGACTTTCACGGGGTTGGTCACGGCCTCGACCCTGGCCGATCCGTATACCGTCGTCGCGTCCTCCATCGGCGCTCTCAAAGGCCCGTTGCATGGAGGCGCCAACGAGGAAGTTGTACAAATGCTCAAAGAGATCGGCATCCCGGCAAACGCACGGGCGTTCGTCGAGACGCAACTAGGCGCCAAACGTAAGTTGATGGGGTTCGGCCATCGCGTCTATAAGGTCAAAGACCCGCGCGCCACGGTCCTGCAACGCCTCTGCGAACGGCTCTTCAACGAGTGCGGCAGTTCCCCCTTGTACGCCACGGCGGTCGAAGTGGAACGATTGGCTGGGGAGTCGCTCAACGGGAAGGGCATATATCCCAACGTCGATTTTTACTCCGGCATCATCTACGACAAGATGGGGATCGAGATGGATCTCTTTACGCCGCTCTTTGCCATGGCGCGAGTCTCCGGCTGGCTGGCTCACTGGCTGGAGCAACTGCGGGAGAACAAGCTGTTCCGCCCGGATCAGATCTATTCCGGCGAACATAATCGCCCGTACATTCCCCTGGCGGACCGGTAGGACATTCCGCCCCCTGCCCCCTTGACTCTCTATCCTCTGCGATTATCTCTCCTCCAGACAGCACAACAGGCGCGGCGCCGGCGTCAACCACCATGACCAACACGCACGGAAGTGCAGGAGGATTGTTATGACGGCATTGATGCGCTGGGATCCATTTCGTGAGCTGGAAGATATGTCAGATCGGTTAAACCGGATGTTTGCCCGTCCGGCGGTACGGACCAACGGGAAAGAAACATTAACCGTCGCCGACTGGGTGCCGACAGTGGACATCAGCGAAACCGACGGCGAATATCTCATCAAGGCGGAACTGCCGGAAGTGAAGAAAGAAGATGTGAAGGTCACTCTGGAAGACGGGGTGCTGACGATCCAGGGGCAGCGCCGCCAGGAAAAGGAAGAGAAAACCACCAAGTACCACCGGATTGAGCGCTCCTACGGGACCTTCGTCCGCAGTTTCTCGTTACCCGATCAGGTCAACGAAAGCGGTGTGAACGCCGAATTCAAGGATGGGATGTTGAACCTGCATATTCCCAAATCGGAAAAGGCCAAACCCCGCGCAATCGAAGTCAAAGTCGCATAAGGGGTGACTCATCGATGACCGTGACGAAAGGCCCGCCCAGGCGGGCCTTTCTTTTTTGATCCGCCTCCGTCTTGTTTCCCGTCGAACCGCTTGAGCTTCCTAAGCCCAACCGTTTAAGATGCGCGTTCGTTTTTTCACTCACGATTGTCTAGCTAGGAGATCGCGCAATGAAGAAGTCCGCCAAGTCGAAGTCCCCCGCCGCCGCGCTGCCCTCCGTGCCGGTCGGTACCCGCATCGAACGCGATACGATGGGAGAATTGGCCGTCCCGTCCGACGCCTATTACGGCGTGCAAACGGCTCGTGCCATCGAGAACTTCCCGATCAGCCCGCTGCGCATGCCGCGCTCCGTCATTCGGGCTATGGGCTTGATCAAGCGGGCAGCCGCTACGGTCAACCAGTCCCTCGGTCTGCTGGACAAGAAACCGGCGGACGCCATCAAGCAGGCGGCGACGGAAGTAGTCGACGGGAAGTTGGACGCGGAATTTCCGGTGGACATTTTTCAAACCGGCTCCGGCACCTCGACAAACATGAATACGAACGAGGTCATTTCGAACCGGGCAACTGAACTCCTGGGTGGAGCGCGTGGGAGCAAGCTCGTTCATCCTAACGATCATGTGAATTTGGGCCAGTCCAGCAACGACGTGATTCCCACGGCCATTCACATCGCCGCATCCGAATCCATTCAGAAGCAACTGCTGCCGGCGCTGACTCGTCTGCACAAGGCGCTGAACGGGAAGGCCAAAGAGTTCGACAAGATCGTCAAGATCGGCCGGACTCACTTGCAGGATGCCACGCCCGTGCGACTCGGCCAGGAATTCGGCGGCTACGCCCGGCAGATCGAACTGGGCATCGCCCGCATGAAGCGAGCCCAGGAGGCGCTCAGCGAAGTGGCGCTGGGCGGCACGGCTGTCGGCACCGGACTCAACTGCCATCCGCAATTCTCGGCCAAGGTAATGGCCATCATCTCGAAAGAGACCGGCTGCCTGTTCAGGGAAGCGAAGAACCACTTCGAAGCACAATCCGCCCAAGACTCGCTGGTCGAAGCGAGCGGGGAGTTGCGCACGCTCGCCGTCAGCCTCATGAAGATCGCCAACGACGTCCGCTGGCTCGGATCTGGCCCCCGTTGTGGGTTGGGCGAGATTAATCTGCCTGAAACCCAGCCGGGCTCATCGATCATGCCGGGCAAGGTCAATCCGGTGATCGCCGAATCTGTCACCATGGTCTGTGCTCAAGTGATTGGCAACGACGTCACCGTTACCGTCGGCGGCCAGGCGGCGAACTTCGAATTGATCGTCATGCTGCCGGTGATGGCGTACAACCTCCTGCAATCCATCGAGTTGCTCGCAACGGTCTCTAACAACTTCGCCGCAAAATGCATCGAAGGGATCAAGGCCAACGAAGAGCGCTGCAAGAGTCTCATCGAAGAAAGCCTGGCCATGTGCACCGCGCTCGCCCCGGAAATCGGTTATGAGGCGGCGGCCAAGCTGGCCAAGGACGCCTACAAGTCCGGTAAAACGGTGCGCGCGGTGGCGAGAGAGCAGAAGGTCCTGCCGGAAAAGCGCCTCAACGATCTGCTCGATCCGTGGCGCATGACCGAACCGGGCGGACCGGTGGGCAGCGCTGGGGGCTGAGAGGTTTCCCTTAAAGACATACGGGAGTGAAAAACTTGGGCGATTCTTTGACACCCCAAAAGTTCCTATGCTAATGTCCGCGAAACTGTTGGGGTTCTTGCCACTTTCTATTCACTTATTCCCAGGGAACAACGCATGAGTGCACAGAATAGACATGTGATTATTGTGGCTGGTGCAGGACCAGCCGGTCTAGCCGCGGCAGGCACCCTTGCCGATGCCGGTCATGAGGTCATTATTCTCAATCGTGACATCAAGTTCGGCGGGCTCGCTGAGTACGGGATTTTCCCCAGCAAATTGAAACTTCGCGGGGGGCTTCGCAAGCAATATTGGGATCTGCTCGAGCGACCCAACGTTCACTATTTTGGCAATGTTTCGATCGGGAATGGCAAAGACTTGACGGTCGAGGACGTTCGCGCATTGGGGGCCAGTGCCGTCGTCTTCGCAATCGGCGCGCAGGGCACCAAGGCCATCGGAGTAGAAGGCGACAGCGCCAAAGGCGTGTTCCACGCGAAGGATGTGGTGTACCACTTCAATCGTCTTCCGGGTTTCGGCGATCGCCCGTTCGACATGGGCAAGCATGTCGCGGTCATCGGAGCCGGAGACGTGATGGTCGACATCGCGCATTGGCTCATCCGCTATAAGAAGGTAGAGCGGGTCACCGCCATCGTCCGACGCGGCCCGGTGGAACGGAAGTACAACCCGAAAGAGATTCGGGCCGTCTGCGCCAATATGGACATAGAGGGAATCAAGCAAGAGTTCGACCGCATCAAGGATCGTATGGCGGCGGTTGGCCAGAAGGCCGACGACGTTTTCAAGGGCCTGACGGACGAGTTCACGAAGTGCGAACCAAAAGTCAGCGATGCCAAGATGGGCTTCAAGTTTTTGGCGTCGCCGAAAAAGATTCTCGTGGACGCCAACAACCGGATTCGCGCCCTGGAGATGGAAGATAACAAGCTGGAGCCGAAAGGCGAGGATACCGCCGCGGTCGGCTTGAAGCAGTACTACGAATTCCCCTGCGACGCCGTCGTCTTCGCGGTCGGCGACAAGGTGGATGAAACCGTGGGGCTACCCTACAAGGGCGGCGTGTATGTGACCAATCCTACGAAGACCGGCAATGACCCGGACGATTCGCTCTTCCAAGCCTACGACGAAGCGACAGGTAAGGTGGTCGATGGCGTGTTTCTGGCCGGTTGGGCCAGAAAAGCGAGCGAAGGGCTGGTCGGCGTCGCGAAGCGCGACGGCGATTGGTGCGCGGAAGTCGTCAGCCGCTATTTGACGGGCAAGACTAACGGGACTTCCGCTCAGAGCGTCGTGAGCAAGCTACTCGCGAAGCTGTCCCTGAAGAAGAGCCGACCGGTGACCGTAAAAGAATTGCGGATTCTAGAGTTGGCCGAGCAGGCCAACAAAACCTCGGCGGAAGCGATCGGGGAATTCAAATTTGCCAGCAATCAAGACATGCTGGCCCATATCGAAAAGGGGAAGGCATAACCTCGGCCTCCCTTCACCCATCTCCCCACTTGAGCTTTTCTCGCAGCACATTGTAATAGCGCGTTTCGGGGAATCGGATCAGCCTGGTCCGGTTCTCCGAGACGCTGATCTCCACCGAATCGCCGTGCGCCAAGGCCACGCCGACCTGCCCGTCGAGTGTCGCCATGGCGCCGTCGTCCTTGCTCGTCAGTACCACTTCCAACTCCGCACTTGCCGGAACGATCAACGGCCGATGAGTCAGCGTGTGCGGACAAATCGGCGTCAACATCAATGCCTGTACGGCCGGCTCGATGATCGGCCCGCCGGCGGACAGGGAGTAGGCGGTCGACCCGGTCGGTGTACTGATGATCAGCCCGTCGCCTCGCAGATTGGTGACGAACTGACCTTGAATGGAAATCCGCAGCTCGATCATCCGGGCCAGCGTCCCTTTACTGACCACGACGTCGTTCAAGACGACACCTTGCGCCACGGTCTCCCCATGCCGATGGACGTGGGTCTTTAGCATTAATCGCTCGTCCAACACAAACTCGTTGGCGAACACCCGTTCGAGCGAGGGATAGAGATGGTCCAGACGGACTTCGGTAAGAAATCCCAGCCCACCCATGTTCACGCCGAGGATCGGAATCCCTCGCTCGCCGGCGAGACGTGCGGCGTTCAACATGGTTCCGTCGCCACCCAAGACCAGGAGGACATCGGCCTGACTGGCCAATTGCGTCTTCTGGATCCCTCCGATTTCACCCAATAGCGCCGCCGAAGTCGTGTCCAGCAGGACACCGATATTCTTCGAGCGCAACCAGCTGACGACGTTTTGCAGTGTGGGCTTGACCTCGGGGAACTTTGGTTTGGTGAGAATGCCGATGCACTTGCTTGTCATGTCAGCCCTACTGCTAAATGAAGCATTAATCCTCTGTGTTCGTGCCCCGGAGAAAGGTGCGGGATTGTATAGGCACGATCCGAAACCTGTCAACGAAGGTAATTGGGCACCGCATACGTAGCCACGCGTAGAATCGCGGCATGAACGCAGGCGATTCTGTACGCTGTCGGATTCATTCACAACCTTGACACTCGAAACACCGCTAGTTAGAATTAGGCCAAGTTTTTCCATAGGTTTGCGCAAAGGCGCCCACCACCAGTGTCTACCAGAAGGAGGCAGGATGTTCGAACGATTCACGGACAAGGGTCGGAAGATCATCATCCTGGCACGCGAGGAAGCCGAGCGGCACCAGAACGATTACCTCGGGACGGAGCACCTCGTTTTGGCGATTCTCCGTGAATCAGACGGTATTGCCCTGATGATCCTCAAGAAGATGGGTCTCTCCACAGAACAGATTCGCCTCGAAATCGAACGGAATCTGCCCGGTGGGGGAACGACGATGACCTTCGGGGAAATTCCCTTCAGCCCCCGGGTCAAAAAAGTGATTGAATACGGCGTTGAAGAAGCTCGTCTCTTGGGACACAACCATATCGGCAGCGAGCATCTCCTGCTCGGTCTGTTGCGGGAAGAAGAAGGTATCGGCGGGAAGATTCTCCGCAGCCTCGGGGCCAATCTGCTGACGGCCCGGCAGTTGACGGTCACCTTCCTTCGCAAATCAGCTCCGCGCGAGCGGGATCGCAAGAGCAATACGCCCGCGCTCGACGAGTTCGGTCGCGATCTGACTCAGCTCGCCCAAGAAGGGCAATTGGACCCGGTCATCGGACGGGCGGACGAGATCGAGCGGGTGCTGCAGATCCTCAGCCGTCGCACCAAGAATAATCCGGTTTTGATCGGGGAATCCGGCGTCGGAAAGACCGCGATCGTGGAAGGGCTTGCCCAGCGAATCGTTCAATCGGAAGTGCCGGACAATCTCCTGTCTCGGCGTGTCATCGCCCTTGACCTGGGCTCGCTCGTGGCCGGCACGAAGTACCGCGGCCAATTCGAAGAGCGCCTCAAGGTCGTGATGAAGGAAATCGTTCAGGCCGGCAACATCATCATTTTCATCGATGAGCTCCACACCCTCGTGGGTGCCGGGGCGGCGGAGGGTTCGATCGACGCCTCCAATATGCTGAAGCCCGCCTTGTCCCGCGGCGAAATTCAATGCATCGGCGCGACGACGCTTGATGAATACCGGAAGCACATCGAAAAAGACGGTGCACTGAAGCGGCGGTTCCAGCCGATTCACGTTCAGCCGCCGAGCCTCGACGAAGCGGTGCGGATCATCCAAGGTCTGCGCGACCGTTACGAAGAGCACCACGGCGTGGAGATCACAGAAGACGCGATCGTCGAAGCCGTGAAGCTTTCGGATCGGTACATCACCGACCGGTTCCTCCCAGACAAAGCAATCGACTTGATCGATGAAACCGGCTCGCGAGCCAAGCTTCAAACCTACGCCTTGCCGTCTGAATTGAAGGCCATGGAACAGGAGCTCAAGAAGGTCTCCCGCGAGAAGGAAGTCGCGATCTCCATGCAGAACTTCGAGGAAGCCGTTCGCCACCGGGAAGAGGAAGAGCGGTTGCGCAAGCTCCTCGACGAATCCAAACGCGAGTGGAAGAAGAGTCAGGAGAAAAACAAGCCGACCATCAGCAAGGAAGACGTCGCCTATGTCGTTTCCAAGATGACCGGCATCCCGCTCTTCAAACTAGAAGAAGAAGAATCGAACAAGCTGCTCCGAATGGAGGAATTCCTCCACAAGCGCGTCATCGGCCAGAACGAAGCGATTTCGGCCGTGTCGCGTGCCATCCGCCGTTCGCGCGCCGGACTCAAAGATGCGAAGAAGCCGATCGGCTCTTTCATATTCCTCGGCCCGACGGGTGTTGGCAAGACCGAGTTGGCCCGGACATTGGCGGAGTTCTTGTTCAACAGCGAGGACGCCCTGATTCGGGTCGACATGTCGGAATACCAGGAGAAGTTCACCAGTTCCCGGTTGTTCGGCGCCCCTCCCGGATACGTCGGTTACGAAGAGGGCGGACAGCTGACCGAGAAAGTTCGTCGTCGCCCGTATTCTGTGGTGTTGTTCGATGAGATCGAGAAGGCCCATCCGGATGTCTTCAACGTGCTGCTGCAGGTCTTGGACGACGGCGTGCTCACCGACAGCCTCGGGCGCAAGGTCGACTTCAAGAATACCGTGGTCATCATGACCTCGAACATCGGCACCAAGATGATCCAGAAGGGTGTCTCCCTTGGGTTCCAGAGCACAGAAGGGGAGCAGGCCAAGAAAAAGCGGGAAGAGGTGTTCGGCGAATTGCGCCGTTCCTTCAGCCCGGAGTTCTTGAACCGGATCGACGACATCGTGATCTTCCACCAGTTGGACAAGGAGCATCTCTACAGCATCCTCGACATCCTGCTGCGCGAGCTCAACCTCCGCTTGCTGGAAAAAGGCGTCGAAATCGAGATCGACGACGAGGTCAAGCAGTGGCTGATCAAGGAAGGGTACGAACCGCTCTATGGTGCGCGCCCGATGCGGCGTGCCATTCAGCGGGCAATCGGCGATCCGCTGTCCGATGAACTGATCAAAGGGCGGTTCAAAGACTGCCGTAAGATCAAGGTCGTTCTTCGAGATGGGGCACCCACGTTCGTGGAACAGGAGGCAATGGCCGGAGTTTGATCGGGCCACTTGTGACCACCGCCCTACGACAAGTGATTATGAATCGATCGCACCCCCTGCGGCTTGCTGCCGCAGGGGGTGCGCGCTTTTCTCACCCGTCTGCCATGACCGCGTTTACAGCATGACAGCATCTCAAGTCCCACCCGGCGGCCACCAGAGAAACGGGATATCAGGCCCTTTGCTGGGCATCGAATCGTCGTGCGATGAAACCTCCGCCTCGGTGCTCGACGTACAAGGAGCGGTCCTCTCCAACGTCGTTTCGTCTCAGGATGCCGTCCATCGCAAATTCGGTGGAGTCGTTCCGGAGTTGGCCGCCAGGGCGCACTTAGGCACGATCGATCACGTCGTGCGCTCCGCGCTAGCCGAAGCCGGTCTTTCTAAACGCGAACTATGCGCGATTGCCGTGACGCAGGGGCCGGGGTTGGCTGGCGCGTTACTGGTCGGCCTCAACTACGCAAAAGCGATGTCCTACGCGTTACGGATTCCGCTCGTCGGAGTCAATCATCTCGAAGGCCACATCGCCTCCGCATGGTTGGCCGACCCCGAATTTCCGTGCCCCTGTATCGTGCTCGTCGTGTCCGGTGGTCACACCCATCTCTTCCGACGAGAGCCCGACGGACAGAATATTCTCCTCGGGTGTACACGCGACGATGCCGCTGGCGAGGCGTTCGACAAAGGCGCTCAACTATTGGGGCTGGAGTATCCTGGAGGACCAGCGATCGATCGGCTTGCGAAACAGGGGAATCCAAAAGCTATTCGATTTCCGCTGTCTCGGTTGCAGAAGAGCGGACTCGAGTTCAGCTTCAGCGGTCTCAAAACGTCGCTGCTCTACCGGCTTCGAGACATGGATGAGGCTTCGCGTACATCGCAAGCGGCAGATCTGGCGGCAGGATACCAAGAGGCCATTGTCCGTGTATTGGTGGATCGTGCCTTTGCGGCCGTCCGGCTCTCCGGGGTGAATGCCCTGGCTGTAGTCGGCGGGGTTTCCGCAAACTCTCGTTTGCGCGCCCTCCTCACGGAGCGTTCACAACAGGAACACGTTCGGCTCGCGGTGCCGCCGATGAAGTATTGCACCGACAATGCGGCAATGATTGCAGCTGCCGGGCGGCACCTGCTCTCATACGGCAAGGTGGCAACACCGGACATGGAGATCATCCCGGCACTCCGCCTGGATACGGTGCGTCGTCCCGCCATCACCTATCCGATCTGAATCGAGGAGCCCATTCCGGATCTTCACGGCCATACGACAGGACTCAGGGCCAGCCAGCTCGCAGCCATCGAACGGCTTTACCGCCGGCGCGTTCCACCGGATCGTGTCCTCTCGCCAGAATTGGCCAAATCTCTCGCCCAGCTCACACTGGACATCCGGCGACCGCTCGCCGTCCTGGTGACCCGTCGCGGGCTGATTCAGGAAATCATCGTCGGTACGGAGATGGTGCTGTCGCTGGCCACGCAAGCTAAATTTCGGGCAGGACCTCGTTCGCTACGCGGCCTGCGATTGATCCGGACCCAGCTACATGATCGTCCGTTGAGCCAAGAGGATCTGACAGACCTGGCCTACTTGCGGCTCGACCTGTTCGGCGCACTATCCGTGACCCCGGACGGTGGACCAGGGACGCTCTACTTGGCCCACCTGCTGCCGCCTGGAAAAGGACAACTGTGTCAGATATTGAAAGCCACTCCCGTCCATCAATGCCCTCTAGTCTTCGACCGGTTTATCGAGGAGCTGGAAGCGGATATTCAAGAGGCCTTGAAGTATCACGCCGTCGGTAGCGGCAAAGAGTCCGCCATGCTGGTCAGTGCGTCGACACGAGGGCGTGCCGAGCAAGAGGAGCGCTTGACGGAATTGGCGGAACTCGCCGCCTCCGCAGACGTGACCGTTATGGATCAAATGGTCCAACGCATCCCTGATGGACATCAGCGCTACTTGCTGGGGAGCGGAAAACTCAAAGAAGTCCTGATACAAACCCTGCATAAGGGTGCGGATATGTTGATCTTTGACCAAACCCTGTCCCCCGCACAAGCCCGGGCCATCGCAGAAATGACCGACATTAAAGTGATCGACCGCACGCAACTGATTCTCGATATCTTCGCAAGACGGGCTCATAGCCGGGAAGGGAAAGTGCAAGTCGAATTGGCCCAACTGCGGTATCTGCTCCCGAGGCTCTCCGGACGGGGCACTCAACTCTCCCGACTCGGCGGCGGAATCGGAACCAGGGGCCCGGGCGAAACCAAATTGGAAACGGATCGGCGTCGCATCCACGATCGTATTACCCATTTGGAACGCGAGCTCGAGCATTTTGCCCGCCATCAGGACCAGCGCCGGGCCAGACGGACACGCCACGGCTTACCGGTACTCTCTCTGGTCGGCTACACGAACGCCGGCAAATCGACGCTGCTGAACGTCTTGACTAAAAGCCACGTCTCGGCGGAAAACCGCGTATTCGAAACGTTGGATACCACCAGTCGCCGGTTACGGTTTCCCGAGGACCGAGAAGTGATCGTCACCGACACCGTCGGATTCATTCGGGACCTTCCACAGGAATTGGTCGGCGCGTTCCGAACGACATTGGAAGAGCTGCGTGAAGCAGACCTCCTGTTGCACGTGGTAGACGCCAGCGCTGTCGATATCGATGTGCAGATTGCCGCCGTCCTCGACATTCTTCGCGAGCTGAATCTGGACAAGATCCCCCAGGTGCTGATCTTTAACAAATGCGACCGCCTCCCGCCGCAGCAAGTCGACGCGCTCTGTCGGCGCTATCAGGCCATCGGGATCTCGGCGCTCAACCCTGCGACGCTGCAACCCTTGATCGATCGCCTTGCTGCGCGCGTGCATGCGATGACGGACTTGCCAGAATCGGGCGCTTCCGTCCACCAAGAGACAGCGCCCGTACTTGCATCTCCGCTCTAACCTTTGCACAATTGCACCACGATCGATGAAGGCTCCTGGACGCCGCCCCGCAACATCTTCCCGCAGGCTCGCTAAGTTGGCGAGCTTATTGTTGAAGCACATGCCGACCGCCCACATGGAGCTCACGCATCGCTCTGCCTGGGAACTGCTTGTCGCCACTATTCTCTCTGCGCAGTGCACAGACCAGCGGGTCAATCAGGTGACTCCTGGCCTATTCAAACGCTTTCACACTCCGCAGGACTACGCTGCAGCCCCAGCAGCCGAGTTGGAACAGCTGATCAGGCCCACTGGTTTCTACAAGAGTAAGGCCAAGCACCTGATCGGATGCGGCCGAGCCGTGAGCGAGCGGTTCGGAGGAAAAGTACCTGATCGGATGGAAGACCTCACGACCATTCCCGGAGTCGGCAGAAAGACCGCCAATGTCCTTCTAGGAAATGTGTTCGGCCAGCCAGCCATTGTCGTCGATACCCACGTCAAACGGGTCGCCAATCGACTCGCCCTGACGATGTCGGACAATCCGGACGTCATCGAACAAGACTTGCAGCGGCAGTTTCCCTCAGCCCAGTGGACCGACGTGTCACAGCGCCTCCTGCTGCACGGGCGCTATGTGTGCCTGGCCCGCAACCCGCGTTGCGCCTCCTGCTTTCTGTATGAAGACTGCACCTGGAAAGGAAAACTGCCACGATGATCACAAGCATGACCGGCTTCGGACGGCGACAGACTGCATGGCAAGGAGGCCACGTCACCGTCGAAATTCGTTCCGTCAATCATCGCTTCCTCGAAACCGCCATCCGGCTCCCCAAGGTGATGAGCGACCGGGAAGATCATTTCAAAAAGGCCATCCAGGCTCAGTGCCGGCGAGGCCGCGTGGACTTGACCGTCCTGGTGCAGAACGGACGGGGAGGCGGACGCACCCTGCAGCTTGACGCTGATCTGGCGAAGCAGTACCATCAATCTCTTCGCGCGCTCCAACGAACGCTGAAGCTTAAAGGATCCATCGAGGTAGGACTACTGGCAGGATTTCGCGACGTCATTACCGTTTCCGACCAGCCGGCGGAAGACCCAAAGCTCGCGGCACTCATCGAAAAATTAGTGAAGCAGGCTCTCCAGGACCTGGTGAAGATGCGGAAAAAGGAGGGAAGTCTCCTGGCCGCCGACATTCAGGCGAGAATCGACACGTTACGTGGATATAAAAAACAAGTCGATGGCCGCGCTCCGGGCGTTGCCCAGGACTCGTTCGATCGCATGCAAACCCGCATCGAAAAGCTGCTGGGCACCACCGTTCCGGATCCGGCCAAGTTGCATCAGGAGCTGGCGGTCTTTGCCGATCGCAGCGACATCACGGAAGAATTGGTCAGACTCGATGCCCATATGTTACAGTTTGAGCATACGCTCCAGAGTTCGGAGTCCGTTGGAAAAACGCTCGATTTTCTGCTCCAGGAAATGGGCCGCGAGGTCAATACCATCGGATCAAAAGCCAACGACTTGACAATCACGGGGGCGGTCGTCCAGATGAAAGCCGAACTGGAACGCATCCGAGAGCAAATTCAGAACGTGGAATGATACCAGCAATGACCACCAGCGCCGCTTCGAGCACACCGTCGCAGGAACATCATGCCCCGGAACGTCGAGGCATTCTCTTCATCATTTCCGCTCCTTCCGGCACGGGAAAGACGACGCTGTGCAAGCAAATCGCTTCCACCGTTCCTCGAATCTGGCATTCGGTTTCGTATACGACCAGACAACCGCGGCCGGGGGAAGAGCACGGCCGGGAATACTTTTTCATCGAAGAGAAAGTCTTCCAGGATATGGTGGCGAAAAACGAGTTCATGGAATACGCCCAGGTATACGGGAATTGGTACGGCACCCCGCGCAAAGCCCTGATGGACAAAATGGAACAGGGGATTGACGTCCTGCTGGAAATCGACGTCCAAGGGGCGCTGCAGATCAAGAAGCGGTTCCAGGACGCCGTCTACATCTTCATCCTACCGCCGTCCATGGAAACTCTTCGGACACGCCTCCAGAGCCGTGCATCCGACTCGGCCGAAGCGATTCTGCGCCGGTTGCAAAAAGTCAAAGAGGAAGTCTGGAGTTTTCGCGAGTACTACTACATCGTCCGTAACGACGATCTGAATCAGTCCCTCAAGGAACTCCAAAGCATTTTCATTGCCGAACGTCTCAAGACGAAACGCCTCGACATGCAGTGGCTCGAACAGAACTTCATTCTGGAAAAAGAACCCAAACCGGGAGATCGTGACGCATCTTCCACCACCAAAGGGAGCACCGCACAATGATCGACATGTTGAATCTGTTGCCGCAGTACAAATCAGGCCAGTTCGATTCCCGTCATCGGCTCGTGATCGTCGCCGCCCAACGGGCCAAGCACCTCCTTCAGGGCGCCAAGTCGACGGGCACCTCGCGTTTCACGAAGGAAACGACCTCGGCGCTCGACGAGGTGCTCCGGAATGAAGTCAAGTATTTGGTCGGCAAAGAAGCCCGTGATG
Organism: Nitrospira sp.; assembly: GCA_046350995.1. Classification (GTDB taxonomy): domain Bacteria; phylum Nitrospirota; class Nitrospiria; order Nitrospirales; family Nitrospiraceae; genus Nitrospira_D. The sequence goes on along the minus strand of JAXLZJ010000012.1, from coordinate 26,400 downwards.
CGATGAAAGAAGCCAAGCGTGGAAAGGAAGGCGAAACCGAACGGCTTGCCATGATGACCGGCGAAGATGCCCGGGAAATCAAGAAAGAGCTGAGCGTTTACGTCGACGACACCGTCAAGCCCGCTGCGCCGGAGGGCGAGGAGTAGTCGTTGAACGCGGACGCGCAACCGGTTCCGTGGCTTGGTAGACAGCTGATACTGGCTGTCACAGGAAGCATCGCAGCCTATAAAGCGGTGTCGCTCCTCCGCTCATGCACACGCCAGGGCGCTTCCGTATCCGTCGTGATGACGGCGTCCGCAACCAAGTTCGTCACCCCCATGACCTTCGAAGTGCTGTCGGGACGGCGCGTCACCACCGATCTCTTCGAAGCCCATGAGGAGATGAAACATCTCTCCATCCCGGAAGGCGCCGACGCAATTGTTGTCGCGCCCGCCACCGCAAACTTTCTCGCCAAGGCCGCCGTGGGGCTTGCCGACGACGTGCTGTCGACCATGCTTCTGACGACGCGATGTCCGCTGATCGTTGCTCCAGCGATGGACGGGGATATGTGGTCCCATCCGACGGTTCAAGAACATGTGCACACCCTTCGATCACGCGGCGTGATCGTTCTGGATCCGGAAGAAGGGCCGCTGGCTTCAGGAATGATCGCCCAAGGCCGCCTCGCGAGCGAACCCCGAATCCTCGAGGCGATCGACCACGCGTTGATGCCGGTTCGCGATCTGAAAGGGCACCGCATTTTGGTGTCGGCCGGCCCCACCCAGGAGCCGATCGATCCGGTGCGCTATATTTCCAATCGCTCCTCGGGGAAAATGGGCTATGCCCTTGCCGAGGCGGCCAGACAGCGGGGCGCACAAGTCACGCTCGTGACCGGTCCGACCGCACTGACCCCGCTCCCGGGAATCCGCACGATCCCCGTCACCACGGCGCAAGAAATGGCGACTGCGATGGCCGATCAGTTCGGATGGGCCACGATCGTGATCATGGCTGCCGCCGTCGCGGATTTTCGCCCGAAGTCTCCCGCACCACACAAAATTAAAAAGGGGACCCAACCGGTCGGCGCAATAGAGTTGGAAAGCGCTCCGGATATCCTCTCTATGCTGTCTGCCCGCCGGACGTCTCAGCTTTTGGTCGGCTTCGCCGCCGAGACGCAACATCTACTGCCCCATGCCCAAACCAAGCTGGCGGCCAAGGGGCTCGACCTGATCGTGGCCAACGACGTCACCCAAGCCGGAGCCGGCTTCGGCAGTGACCAGAACGCCGCCGTCGTCCTCACACGGACCGGCGTTTCGCGGACATTCGATCTGCGTCCAAAAGCACAATTGGCTCACGATATCCTCACGGCTATTGTAGAATTCTCACAACAGGTACCCCGGACACACAACCAGGCTTCGGTTTCCTAGGAACCAAATGGCCTCGCCACATTCGAACGCCGCAGAGATCGATCGTCTGGCCTTGGCTTTGGCCAAAGAGCCGGGATCCAAGGCCTTCATTCCGCTGGCCGAGGAATACGGCAAAGCCGGAATGTGGGCGGAAGCAGCCAGTGTGCTCGAAGACGGGTTGAAACACTATCCCGGATTCATCACGGCGATGGTGGCTCTCGGGCGTGCCTATGACCAGCTCAACCAGCCGACCAAGGCCAAAGCCGTTCTGGAAGAGGCCATCAAGATCAGTCCTGAAAACCTGCGCGCGCATCGGACGCTCGCCAAGATTTATGCAACCGAAGGTGCAAAAGACGCCGCGTTGCGGTCCTGCGACGTCATCCTGGGCATCAATCCTTCCGATCAGGAATCGCTCTCGTTGCGTGCGTCGCTCGGCGCGGCCGTTCCGGCGGCTCCGCCCAAACCCGGTAAGGCTCCGATAAAATCTCTCGCTTCATCGACTGAACGGCAGAAACCGGGGAATGAGTCGCCCGCGGTAGATTCCGACAAAGACATCCGATCCACTGAACCGGGTCAAACCGATACCGGTCGAACCACAGCCACCGCCGAAAGGGATCTCTCGACCGGTGTGCCGTCTCCGGCTCTTCCGCCGCTCGAACAATCGTCCGCCGCCACGCAACAACCCGAGCCGGCCACGGCCTCCAGTGAATCGATCGCCTCGCGCAATGAGGCCAAGGTCATCCGACTCAACCAATGGCTCCAGTCGATTCAAGCCCGCCGCCGCGATCGCCCATCCGGGGAATCCTCAGCCAGAATATCTCACGGTTGATCAAAGGTTTGACCCCTCCTGAGAGGGCTGCTAGAATGCCGCCGCACAATTTTATGAAGAGCTTGGTCGTTATCTCGTTTGCCCTGGAGGCGGTGCGTAACTGATGGTTCGTGTCCTCGTCCTGCATGGTCCAAACCTCAACCTGCTGGGAAATCGAGAACAGTCGATTTACGGCACAACGACGCTCGACGCCATCGATGTGGCTATCTCGCGGGCGGCCGAAGACCTGCGGATCGAAGTAGACATCCGGCAGTCGAACTCGGAAGGGGAGTTGGTGACCTGGATTCAGGAAGCACGGACGGGTTATCACGGCATCATTATCAATCCGGCCGCCTACACCCATACGAGTATCGCTATCCGTGATGCCCTGGCCGCCGTGAATCTGCCGACCGTCGAAGTGCATTTGTCCAATATTCATCAACGCGAAGAGTTCCGGCACCAGTCGTATGTGGCCGGAGTTGCGTTAGCACAAATTTCCGGCTTCGGGCCCACCGGCTATCTGCTCGCACTTCAGGGTTTGGCGGAGCATTTGTCCGGACGCAGCGCGAAAACCGCGGAAGGGCTTTCCAAGACAGCCCGTCGGTCGCGCCGACGGGCATCATGAGCAACGGAATTCTCGATTCATCGTCCGTGAATGAAGGGAGTCTGCAGTGATTTCGACCGTCGATTTTCGTAACGGGGTTCGCCTGATGGTGGAAGGCGAACCGTTCTACATCATCGAATTTCAACACGTGAAGCCCGGCAAGGGCGGCGCCTTCGTGCGGACCAAGTTGAAGAGCTACCTTTCCGGTAACGTGCTCGACCGGACATTCCGCTCGGGAGAACGGTTCGACGAGCCGGACCTCGAAGAACGGGAAATGCAATTCCTTTACGCCACCGGCGACGAGTATACGTTCATGGACACCGAGAGCTATGAACAGCTGACATTTCCCAAAGATCAGCTCGGCGACAATGCCGACCTGATCAAGGAAAACATGATCGTGAAGATTCTCGTCTACGAGCATCGTCCGATCGATGTGGAGCTCCCGATCTTTATCGAACTCAAAGTCGTGGACGCCGAACCGGGCGTCCGTGGCGACACCGCCTCGGGGGGCACCAAGCCCGCCAAGGTCGAGACCGGCGCCACCATTAAAGTTCCCCTCTACTTGGAGGTGGGTACCGTGATCAAGATCGACACACGCACCCGGGCCTATGTGGAGCGCGTCCGGTGAGCAAGCGGCGACCTTCTCGACCAAAAAAGCAAGGGCGTCCGATCGTCCTCCCGCAGGAATTCTCCGGCGCGTCGGCTTCCGATACGCTGCTCAGCGGGACACAGACCAAGCAGATTCAGGATCTCATCGATCTGCTGCGACGCAACAACCTGACGGAGCTGGAACTCGAACGGCAGGGAGTCCGCATCCGCGTCCGGCATGAAGTCGGGGTGAAGACCATCACGACCTCCGTCCAGGATGCCGCGCCGACTTCCGCACAACCGTCCTCACAACCCAATGTGCAGACGGGACCGACGCCGGAAGAGGCCGCCGGTCTCGTCACCATCACATCGCCGATCGTCGGCACCTTCTACCGGTCGCCGTCTCCGGATGCCGATCCCTATGTGGAAGACGGGGACTTCGTCAAGAAGGGCCAGGTCCTCTGCATCGTCGAAGCGATGAAGCTGATGAACGAGATCGAGTCGGAAACGGACGGGCGGATCGTGAAAATTCTGGCGGAAAGCACCAAATCCGTCGAATACGGCCAAGCTCTCTTTCTCATCGACCCGAACGCACATCCGTAATCCGCCAGACCCAAGCCACCTCGGAGTCATTGCGTGTTCAAGAAAGTCCTCATTGCCAATCGCGGAGAAATCGCCCTGCGGGTGATCCGCGCCTGCAAGGAGCTCGGCATCAAGACGGTGGCCATCCACTCGGAAGCCGACGCCGCGAGCCTGCACGTCCGAGCCGCCGACGAAAAGGTCTGCGTCGGGCCGGCAGAAGCTGCCTTGAGTTACCGGAACATTCCGAACGTCCTCAGCGCCGCTGAAATCACCGGTGCCGACGCCATCCATCCCGGCTATGGCTTTCTCTCGGAGAATGCGCACTTCGCGGAAGTTTGCGAGTCCATCGGCATCAAATTCATCGGTCCGACGTCGGAAAACATCGCCATGATGGGCGATAAGGCCAAGGCCCGCGAGATCGTCGCCCGCCGCGGCTTGCCCGTCACGCCGGGCAGCCCCGGCGAACTCCGTAGCGAAGAAGACGCAATGCAGGCCGCCCAGAAGATCGGGTTTCCCGTCATCATCAAGGCCACGGCCGGAGGCGGCGGACGCGGGATGCGTGTCGTCAACAAGGCCGAAGACTTGGGCCGCGCCTTTCAGGCGGCGCAAGCCGAAGCCAAATCGACCTTCGGCAATGAAAGCGTCTATCTCGAACGGTATTTCCTGGAGCCGCGCCATATCGAAGTGCAGGTCATGGCCGACCATCGCGGCCACGTCATCCACCTGGGCGAGCGGGACTGCTCCATTCAGCGCCGCCATCAAAAGCTCGTGGAAGAAACGCCCTCACCGGCCGTCGACGAGAAGCTCCGCAAAGAAATCGGGCGGGTCGCCGTCGAGGCCGTCAAAGCCGCGCACTACCGGAACGTCGGCACGGTCGAGTTCCTCCTCGACAAAGACCGCAACTTCTTCTTCATGGAAGTGAACACCCGTATCCAGGTCGAGCATCCGATCACCGAGATGGTGACCGGCATCGATCTGATCAAGGAGCAGATCCGCCTCGCCGCCGGCCATCCGCTGACGATCCGTCAGCAGGACGTCGTGTTGAGCGGGCACAGCATGGAATGCCGCATCAACGCGGAAGACCCAGAGAAATTCACGCCATCCCCGGGACTCATCACCAAGTACAGCCCACCGGGAGGATTCGGCGTGCGGGTCGACTCCGTGATGGAGTCCGGCTCGGTCGTCGTCCCACATTACGACTCGATGATCGCTAAATTGATCACCTACGGCCGCGACCGGCAGGAATCCATGGCCCGTATGCGCCGCGCCCTCGACGAATTCGTCATCGAAGGTATCAAGACCACCATCCCGCTCCACCGCCGCATTCTCGACGATCCCGACTTCCAAAAAGGCCATGTCTCCACGACGTTCTTGGAACGATTCCTGGCCGGGTAACCTCCGGCATCGTTCCTTCTGGCAACTGCCCTGTGTCTCCGCCTACAATGCGCGATATGTCGACACTACGCACGCGAGCATCCCTTTCAGGGCTGTATCTCATTCTGGATCCCGCGGCCTCTCCCGAGCGATCTCTTCCTGACGCTCTGCAGGAGGCGGCGCAAGCCGGCGTGAAGATCGTGCAGTACCGCAATAAGACCGTCTCCATGAAAGAGGCTTATGCGGAAGCGCTGCCACTCAGAAAGCTTGCAGCGGAGTTGGGCGTCTTGTTTATCGTGAACGATCGTTGCGATTTGGCATTGGCCGTCGATGCGGACGGGGTGCATCTGGGGCAGGGCGACTTGCCGCTTGATCTTGCGCGGAAGGTCATGGGACCGGACAAGCTGATCGGCATTTCGACACACAACCCCGATCAGGTGCGGGAAGCGAGTGCAGGCAAGCCGAACTATCTTGGATTCGGTCCGATCTTCAAACCTGGTTCAAAACAGGATCACGATCCGGTCGTAGGAATTGAAGGCCTGCGGGCAATCCGCTCCCTCACGTCGCTGCCGGTCTTTGCCATCGGCGGAATTACGATGGGGAACGTCGGAGCAGTGATGCAGGCAGGCGCGAACGGCGTCGCCGTGATCTCGGCTATCCTGAAAGCACCGGACATCACGCAGGCGGTTAGCGAGTTCCTCGCACAGATGCCAGCACCAGCTTCGTGAGTTTTTTTATCTCGCCGTTCTCGGCCATAGCTTCGACGGCTCGCGCAAACCGCGCATCAACGCCAGTCATGTAGGGAAGGGGCCCGATCACTGGCACCCCGGCAGACTCCTTCAATAATTCCAGCGTGGAACACTCCTGCCGCTTCTCGATGGTCATCTTTGCCGGACAGGCTCGGTTCAACACCAGTGCAAGAACGGGGATCCGCCGTTCTCGCAGGGCATCGAGTGTCAGCATCGCATGATTCACTCCACCAAGCCCGGCCTGCCCGACAACTAGTACCGGGATGTTCAGCTTCTCGATCAAATCCAGCACATCGATTCTTGAAGTGATCGGCACACGGACACCGCCGGCGCCCTCAACCAACAGCAGATCATGCCGCGCGTGCAGTTGCTGATAAGCTCGCACAATGGTCGACATCTTGATCGTTCGCCGTTCAGCCCTCGCTGCGTCCAACGGTGCAACGGGAAGCCGGAAGGCGTAGGGCCTGACAAGATCGAGTGAATCGGACACCTGAGCTGCTCGGCTGAGTCGCTCGGCATCGGAAGGATACCCCCTCACGACACCGGTTTCGACAGGCTTCATGACACCGATATCGAAGCCACGCGTCGCCAAGCTCCGAGCGAGCGCCGCAGTCACCAGCGTTTTACCGACCGCGGTATCAGTCCCCGTGATGAATATCCCGTGTTTCACGCTGCCAGTCCTCTGTCCTTCGTCAGAAATCCCGACTGTCGCAATTCCAGACTTGCCCGGACACATCTCGAAGTTGAATGAGATGTACAATGGTCCGCGCGATTTCTTCCATCGCCGGAGGGCGGCCGAGGGCATGGTCGGACCAGTCCCGCCGGTCTGCGATTGCCTCTGCAGAAAGCCCGGTCTGCTGCCAGCCGGGCAGTACGAGGTTGATCCGAATATTCTCCGGCCCCCATTCCTTCGCCGCAGACTTCACCAGCCCGGTCAACCCTGCCTTCGAAGCCGCGTACGCGGCCTGTCCCGTCGAACCCTGAAAACCCGCATAGGACCCGATCACGACAATCGATCCGCCGCCTTGTGCCGCGAGGAGCGGTCCCATCGCCTGCAGACAATGAAACGTTCCGGTCAGATTGGTTTCGATGACCGCGGCCCAATCCTCGGCTCGCTGGCGAACGACCAATTGGCTGCTTGCAATGCCGGCGTTGCAAATCAACGCAAGGGGAGTGGGAGCCCGACGTGCGAAGCGTCCCATCGTCTCTCGCACCGCGGTAGAATCACGGATGTCCGCCTGGCACAGCATGCCATCCCCGCCGGTCGCCCGGACGGCCCGCAACGTCTTTCGTGCCTCGGACTCCCGCCCGGAGAAATGTACGCCGACAAACCAGCCTGCCGCCGCACAGGCACGGGCGATTGTGCGGCCGATCCCACCGGACGCGCCGGTGACGAAGACCGACAACCCGGCCCGCCGCCGTTGCCCGGAAACATTTCGTCGTCTCGATGGCTGTCGTCGTATCACGGCCATTGCGCGGGGATTATGGAGGCCGCCTGCCCTCAACGCAAGCCTGCCTTGCTCGATACCGCTTGCTCCTTGCTGCATTCGAGATGCCTGTGATACGGTCCTTCCAACAGAGGAGGCCTTGATGCGACCCATCTTTCGTGCGTATACGTCTCTTGCCCTGACGAGCCTGCTGCTCGCCACCGGCATACCCGGAACGGTCGCACCGGCCAGTGCGGATGATGTCCTCCAGATCGCTCAATCCGACGATTATTTCCCCGATCAAGTCGGCAACCGCTGGCAATACCGCGGGGAGGTGACCGAAGGCCCCCTGCAAATGATCGACAGTAAATTTTTCACGAACGTCTCGGAAGTCACGGGGACCAAGAAGTTGAACGGGCTGACCGTGACGGTCTTTCACGACAGCAATCCCGGCAACCATGGTCCGTCCGACAGTTACTATCGTCGTGACGCAGTCGGTATCGTCTACTACGGCTCCGACCCCGGCACACCGCTGGAAAAGCAGATCACGCCGTATCAAATCGTCCGTTTTCCCATGAAAGTTCCGTCTTCATTTCAACAGTTCGACCGGAAAGGGCTCGACTTCGGCAGCGACATGGACCGGGACGGCACCGACGAGAAAGTCGATGTGAGCGGGTCGTCCAGCTTGATCGGGCGGGAATCCGTCACCGTCCCAGCCGGCACATTTCCCGACGCCGTCAAGATCGAAGCCCGTATGTCGATGCGGATCCGTCTGTCCGGCGGCGGGAAAGCCGCCCACGGCACCGACGTCATGACGGCCTGGTTTGCGAAGGGCGTCGGGCTCGTGAAATATTTCGAGCGGCAGGAATTGTCGGCGTCGAAGGAAGACCGGGGATTGGTGACGGAAATCACCGAAGAACTGGAAGAATACTCGATCGCGCCGGCACGCGGCTCAGTCAGTCGCCTCGAACCCTCGACGGAGGGTGTTCTCGGTGACGATGCGAGTCAACAGGAACTGCGCCAAATAGTCGTCGCCCCCGGCCTTCGCTCCGACTCCTGAGAGCCGATGGCCGCCGAAGGGTTGGCGGCCGACAAGCGCGCCGGTAATCCCCCGGTTCACGTAAAGATTCCCGACGTCGAACTGCTCGCGGGCCAGGGCGAGGTGGGCGGGGCTGCGTGAATAGATCCCGCCGGTCAGGGCATACCGCGTCGCATTGGCCATCTCCAGCGCTTCCGCCATCGTCGTCGCTTTCATGACCGCCAGCACCGGACCGAAGATCTCCTCCTGCGCAAGCCGATCGTCCGGCCCGACGTCGGCGAATACAGTCGGTCCCACGAAACACCCCGGTTCCTCCGTAGCCCGGCGAACGACCACCCGATGAGTCGCCATGCCCAGCGCGATGAACTCCTCGATGCGCCGCTTCGCCCGGTCATCGATCACGGGACCGACTTGCGTGCCGGGATGGGACGGATCGCCCAGCGTCAGACTCATCACGGCATCACGCAGCCGTGCAAGAAACTGGTCGTAGACGCTCTCCAACACGATGGCGCGGGAACAGGCGGAGCACTTTTGCCCCGCGTAGCCCGTGAACGACGCCACCACGCCGGCGATGGCTTCGTCGAGATCGGCTGTGTCGTCGACGATGATGGCGTTCTTACCGCCCATCTCCGCGATCACCCGTCTCACCAGTGTTTGACCCGGCTGGACCGTGGCCGCGCCAGCCCATAAACCAAGCCCCACATCCTTCGATCCGGTGAAGGCGATCGTGGCAATCTCTTGCCTCTCGGACAATGCCCGTCCGATCTCAGGGCCGCCGGGAAGGCAGTACAAGACATCGGCTGGCACGCCGGCTTCATGGAACAGGTCCGTCAGCAGAACGCCCAGCAAGGAAGCGCGCTCGGAGGGCTTGAAGAGTACGGTGTTGCCGGTCACCAGGGCCGCACTGATCATGCCGGCTGGAATCGCCAATGGAAAGTTCCAGGGCGCGATTACCGCGGCCACGCCACGCGGACGATACCACCGCTGATTCAATTCTCCGGGATACTGTCCGAGTCGCAGCGGCTCGCTGAGACGCGCCATCTGCCGAGCGTAGAACTCCAAGAAGTCGATGGCCTCGGCCACGTCTGCGTCGGCTTCTCGCCATGGCTTTCCGACTTCGAACATTTCCCAGGCAGCCAGGTCGTACCGGCGCTCGCGCATGAGTGCGGCGGCGCGCCGCACTACCTCGATCCGTTCCGCCGCGGGCCGTCGCCCCCACGCTAAGCCCGCCGACACCGCCGCGCCGACTGCGGCGGCTACGTCGGCCGACGAAGCCGCCTGAACGGTCGCGACCAGTTCGTCCGGCCGCGCGGGATTGCGCGACGTGATCGGGGAACCGGTCAGCCGCTTCCACCGAACTGTCGCCGGCCAGGTCCGTCCCAGATCGGTTCGCACTCGGTCGATCGCGGCCTGCATTGCCGTGCGGACTTCCTGCCGGGAAAAATCGCTGTGCGGCTCGTTGAGAAACGAATCGCTCTCTCCGATGGGCGGCAAAGCGGAGGCGGAGGCAACCGGCGGAGCGAGCAGGGTCGCCAACGACTGCGACTCCACGTACTCTTTCCGTAAAAACGATTCGTTCGACGTATTCTCCAATAATCGCCGGACCAGGTAGGCCATCCCCGGAAGTAACCGGCCGACCGGCGTATACAATCGTACTCGCCGGCCATGCGCGACCATCGCATGCTGAAACGGTTCGGCCATCCCGTAAATCATCTGATATTCGACCGTCTCCGGACCGCACCGACGTGCGTCCGCTTCCGCTTCGATCACAGCCAGCGTCCGCAGATTATGCGTCCCGAACGCCGGTCGGATGACCTGACGCCGGTCCAGGAGTAAGGATACGAGCGCCTCATAGTTCGCGTCGGTCTCCGCCTTGCACTCGAACAGGGGCACCGGCCACCCGGCCTGGCGATAGCGCACGGTGTCCGAATCCCAATAGGCCCCCTTGACCAGGCGAATCGTGATCGGACAATTCCGTCGTTCCGCCCAGGCGATGAGGGATCGAATATCCTGCTCGGTTTCCCGATGATAGGCTTGCATCGCCACACCGGCGTGGGGATATGTCCGAAACGCCGGTTCGTCGAAGAGTCTTCGGAACATCTCGAGCAGCAAGGTTTTCGTCTCAGCCTGCTCCATGTCGAAGATCAACCCGCATCCGAGGGCTGCCGCCCGTTCCACGATCGGGTATAACCGGGCCGCCACGGCTCGATAGGTGCCGATGGGATCGATAGGATCCAAGCGGGACGTCAGCGCGGAGATCTTCAGAGAGAGTTGCGCCCGCGGCAGCGAACCGAGATGATCTCGCTCCAATATCAACGACGACGGCCACGTGCCGACGATCCGGCCGAGCTGGGTCAAGGCATCGAGACATCGATCCCGATACCGGTCCGCCTCGACGTCGCTGATCGTGGCCTCGCCGAGCAAATCCACCGACCAGGCCCGACCGTCTTTCCAGAGATTCGCCAGGACGGGAAGCGCTTCTTCCACCGAGCCCCCGGCGATAAAGGTTCGCGCCATCTGCTCGACCTGATGACGGATGGATTTCCCCGTAATGGCAGCCCCCACACTCGTCGCCGCCAACGCCTTGAGGCCCCATTGCAGTCCGAACACCTGACCATGGAGCGCACCAAAGTATTCTTCCGCCAGTCGCACGACGGCCTGATCCGAAACCACGGCAGGGAGCACATCGATGAACCGAAACAGCTGCACTTTGAACGTGGGATCTTTCATCGCCAGGTTGATCACGCTTTGTGACCACCAGCGACTGTCGAAGACGGTCGGGGTACGACCGGCCGACAACTGGGCCAGATGCTGTCCGATTCGGAGTACCGCTGCTTCAAGCGCCGACGGATTGGTCGTCATGCCGCCTCCCGGCCGGTCGTCCAGGCTCTCTCGCCAGTATACTCCCAACCACCGTCGCGGGGATCATCCGGTGAGCGATCATGCGCACAAACGGGTTGAAAACGCGCGTCGGTTTCGCTACAGTGCGGCGCCCGCAACACGTTCACCGAAGCCCCGTTTGCCATGGTGGACCTCGCTTGGGTTGTCAGCCAGAGGACACATGGCCGAGACGGATCGGATTGCCCAGCCCCGGACATCAGGATTTTGCTACCTCACGTGCGCCCTCTTCTGCGCAGTCGCTGCCGTGACCGTCGTCGGCGTGTCCCTCTATGGGTACTATATCGGCTATACGCTGTTTGACTGGATACACTTTTTCGTCATGTACATCGTGACGGGGATGGGGATCACGGTCGGATATCACCGGCTAGTCGCGCATCAAAGCTTTGACTGCCCCGATTGGGTGAAGCGCGTGGCCCTAATCGCCGGCGGGTGGGCGCTGCAAAACTCGGCGCTGGTCTGGGGCGCGGACCATATCCGCCATCACGCTCGCACGGACACGGACGAAGACCCCTACAATGCGACCAGAGGATTCTGGCACAGTCACTGCGGCTGGCTGTTCTACAATACGCCGCACCGGCTCGAAAAATACGAAATTCGACTGCGCCGCGACCCGGTGATTCTCTGGCAACACCAGTACTACTGGATGATCGTCGCCTCCGGCCTGGTGCTTCCCTTTTGCGTCGGGTTCTGGTGGCACGGTACCATCCTGGGCGGCATCAGCGGTTTTCTCACGGGCGGCCTGTTACGGATGTTCATGGTGCTCAACTCGACCTTCACCATCAATTCCCTCTGTCATATGGTCGGCAGCCAACCTCACGGCACACAGGACAGCAGCCGCGACAGCTGGTTGATCTCCTTCATCAGCTTCGGCGAGGGCTATCACAACTACCACCACACTTACGCCCGGGACTACCGGAACGGTCCGCAGTGGTACAACTTCGACCCGTCCAAGTGGATTATCTACGCGTTGTCATTGGCCGGTCTGGCCACCAATTTGCGCCGCCTCGACCCCTCGGTCTTTTGACCCTCACGGGAAGTTCCCCGGTCGAACCATAGTATTCCATGGCCCGACCGACCCATTTCCTTTCGCGCGTCCCATCGCTTATGATGCCGTCATCACGTTCAACTCGTTCCGACTCGCTCGTTGCAGAGGGGGCCGGTCGGACTCTCGATACAGCAGAGGAGATACCATGGCGAATGACCAGACCCAGGGGACAGGGCAGGCTCAACCCCAGGCCAATTTGATTCCCGGCGTCAAGCGCGTGATTGCGGTGAGCAGCGGCAAGGGCGGCGTCGGCAAATCGACGGTCGCAGCCAATCTTGCCTGCGCGCTCGCTTTGACCGGCGCCAAAGTCGGTCTGTTGGACGCCGATCTGTACGGCCCGAATATCCCGATGATGATGGGCAGTACGACCGGTCCCGAGCAGAAGGACGGCAAAATCGTCCCGGTCGAGAACTACGGCGTCAAGCTGATCTCGATGGCCTTTCTGGTGCCGGAGGAGGCCCCGCTGGTCTGGCGAGGCCCCATGGTCCATCAGTATCTGCAGGCGTTCTTTCGCGACGTCTTGTGGGGCGAGCTCGATTACCTACTGATCGACCTGCCGCCCGGCACCGGAGATGTTCAACTTTCACTCTCGCAGATGGTGCCGCTCGCCGGAGCTATCACCGTGACGACGCCGCAGGAAGTCGCCCTCTACGACGTCCGGAAGGGCATGGCGATGTTCCAAAAAGTGAATGTGCCGCTGCTCGGCATTATCGAAAACATGAGCTACTTCGTCTGCGGTCATTGCGGGGAGCGAACGGAAATTTTCTCGCATGGGGGCGGGGAGCGCGCGGCGGAAAAAGTCGGAGTGCCGTTCCTCGGCCGCATTCCCATCGACCCGGCCATCCGCGACGGGGGCGACACCGGCCATCCCATCGTCGTCGCCAATCCCGCTTCGCCGCAGGCCGCCGCGTTTCGGGAGATCGCCCAGAAACTGATCGCCGAACTCGGCGGATCCGATGCCGGCACCCCCTCGATCGGCAATCTGTTGAACAAGTTGAAACAACCGTTTTCCAAGAATTCCTAGACGGAGGCATTCGCATGGGAGAGTTCGTACGCATCGCCGGAACCGCTGACGTGAAACCGGGCCAGGCCATCGTCGTCGAAGTCGCGGGAAAAACCCTGGCCCTCTTCAACGTCGACGGCACCTTCCACGCCATCGACAACACCTGCGTCCATCGGGGAGGACCGCTGGGCGAAGGCGATGTCGAAGGGAAGGTGGTGTCCTGCCCCTGGCACGGTTGGCAGTTCGATGTGACCACGGGAGAATGCCTGAAAAATCCGACGGCGAAAGTCGAGGTCTATCAGGTCAAGGTGGAAGGCGCCGACATCAAGGCCTTGCTATAACCCTGTCACCAGGAAAGGAGGCGTCATGCCGGCCTCCGCACACGAACAGATCGAGATCGCCGCAGCCTTGGTCCGCCTCTACGTCTTTCTCGCGCAGTACCTTGATCGGTGCTTCGACGACGCGGCGCGAACCAGTTACCCGGACTCCGAGCTGCAGGCGCACTTGAGCGAAACCCGACGGCAATTGCTGGACATTCTGGCCGTCAATCCGGTCGTCAAGAAAAAGCTGACCGAAGAATGCGACCGGATTCTGGCGCTTGGCGCAGCGTGTCTCAAAGCGGGATCGGCAGACACCAGGACCCGCGAATCCATCCAGGCCGAGCGGGCTATCCTGAGGAATAAAACCATCGCGCTCAGCGATCTTGTCGCGGTCTTTCGCGCCTTGAGTTGAGGGCCATGACGCAGTCCGGTTTGGACAAACATCAACTCGCCGGACTCGACGACCGGGAGCGAGGGTTCAGCCGGCCGGTGGACTTCGAACGGGATGGAGCCGGCTATCGCGCCCTCCTACGGTACGAATCCGTCAGATTGACGACCGACAGTCATCCGACCCAGGACGCCGCACTTCAGGTCTTGATTCAGACGTTGCATCGACAGGGTTATCGTCAACTCAAAACCCAGATGAGTTTCCGAAACGGCGTCTATCTCGGTTCCCAGGAACTCTGGATCGAATACCCCGATCCGACAGCCCCTTCGCCTCCACCGGGCTTGCTGGCCAGATTTACCGGATGGTTTCGCCGCCCGTCCGACACGGACTCACGACCATGAGCTTGATCACAATCGATGCCCGTCGAGCGGAGGACCGTCCGCGGCTCCCGGCCTGGTTTAAAGTGCAGGCGCAGACCGGCCCTGACTACCTCGACATCAAGCAGACGATGGAGCGGCTCAATCTCCACACGATCTGCGAGGAAGCCCGCTGTCCGAATCGATGGGAGTGCTGGAACGCGCGCACGGCAACGTTTCTGATCCTGGGCGATATCTGCACCAGACGCTGCCACTACTGTTCGGTCGAAACGGGAAGACCGATGGCCGTCGATTTCGGCGAGCCTCAACGAGTCGCCGAAGCCGTGCAGGCACTCGGCCTCCGCCACGCCGTCATCACGTCAGTGAATCGCGATGAACTGCTCGACGGCGGCGCCGGCATCTTTGCCGAAGCCATTCGGCGAACGAGGGAACTCAGTCCCGGTTGTACGATCGAGGTCTTGATTCCTGATTTTGAGGGCAATGACGACGCACTGACGACGGTGTGCGCCGAGAAACCAGAGATTCTCAATCACAATATCGAAACAGTTCGGCGGTTGTTCCCGTCACTGCGGCCGCAGGGCAAGTATCAGCGGTCGATCGAGTTGCTCGGTCAGGCGAAGCGACAGGGGATGACGACCAAGTCAGGATTGATCCTCGGGATGGGCGAGACGCTCGATGAAGCCCGTGAGGTCATGCGGGACCTTCGTGCCGCACATTGCGATATTCTCACGATCGGCCAGTATCTCCAGCCCACCAGAAACCACCTGCCGGTCGACCGGTTCTACGAACCGTCGATCTTCTCCGCGTTGAAGGCCGAAGGTCTCGCCATGGGCTTCGCGCATGTGGAAGCGGGTCCGTTGGTGCGAAGCTCGTACCACGCGGACCGGCACGTCTAGGCCAACGCGGTCTGGATCAGAGTACGCGCTTCGTCCTGAATCCGTCGGAGATGTGCCGCTCCCTTGAAACTCTCTGCGTACAGTTTATAGACGTCTTCCGTGCCAGAGGGACGGGCGGCGAACCAGCCGTGCTCCGTCACGACCTTGAGCCCTCCGATTGACGCACCGTTGCCCGGCGCGGCCGTCAACATGGCGGTAATCCTGTCGCCGGCCAGTTCCGTGGCGGTCACCTGGGTTGGAGAGAGTTTCGAAAGCACCGCTTTCTGCGCCGGCGTCGCCGCGGCATCGATCCGCTCATACACCGGCTCACCCAATTCGTCTGTGAGATCCCGATACAGCCTCGCCGGGTCTTTGCCGGTCTTGGCCGTCATTTCGGCGGCCAGCAGATCCATGATGATGCCGTCCTTGTCCGTCGACCAGACCGTGCCGTCCATGCGAAGGAACGACGCCCCCGCACTCTCTTCACCACCGAATCCCAGCGACCCGTCCCGCAAGCCGCCGACAAACCACTTGAACCCGACCGGCACCTCGACCAGCGTCCGATTGAGTTTAGCCGCCACTCGATCGATCAGGCTGCTGCTCACCAGCGTCTTGCCGATGGCGGAATCTCTCCGCCAACCGGCCCGGTGCGTAAAGAGATAGGCTATCGAGACCGCCAAATAGTGGTTCGGATTCATCAAGCCCGCTGTCTGGGTCACGATGCCGTGCCGATCATTATCGGCGTCGTTGCCGAACGCGACGTCGAATCGATCCTTCAGCGCGATCAAATTCGCCATGGCATACGGGGACGAGCAGTCCATCCGGATCTTGCCGTCCCAATCCAGCGGCATGAAGCCGAAGGTCGGATCGACAGTCCGGTTCACAATCTCGATGTGCAATCCATACCGGTCGGCAATCGGTTGCCAATAGGCGACACCGGCTCCTCCGAGTGGATCGATGCCGAGCCTGAGCGTGGCCGAACGGATGGCCTCCATGTCGATGACCTTGCCGAGGTCGCCCACATAGGCGCCGATGTAGTCGTATCGATGGGTGGTCGCAGCCTGCCTGGCCTGGGCAATCGGCATCCGCGTCACTCCCCGAAGTCCGGCAGCTAACAATTCATTGGCCCGGTCTTCGATCCACTTGGTGACATGGGTATCGGCCGGTCCCCCGTGAGGCGGGTTGTATTTGATGCCGCCGTCCTCCGGCGGATTGTGCGAGGGCGTAATCACGATTCCATCGGCGAACCCGGCGGCGCGAGACCGGTTGTAGCTCAGAATGGCGTGCGAGATGACCGGAGTGGGCGTGAAGCCCCCATCCTGGTCGATCATGACCGTGACGCCGTTGCCGGCGAGTACTTCTAGGGCTGTGATCCAGGCTGGCTCAGACAGGGCATGCGTATCTTTTCCCAAGTAGAGCGGTCCGGTCGTCTGTTGGGAACGGCGATATTCACAGACCGCCTGAGTGACGGCGAGAATATGCGCCTCATTGAAGGATCGTTTGAACGACGATCCGCGATGACCTGACGTGCCGAAGGCAACCCGCTGCCCAGACACCGCCGTGTCCGGTTGTCCCACCTGATAGGCCTGGAGCAATTGCTGGAGATCGACGAGAACAGACCGGGGTGCCGGCTGACCGGCCAGGGGATGAGCGGGCATAAGATCCCTTGTCGATTCGCACACGGTAGTACAGACGGATTTCGCTACTGTATCATGGAAAGGGTTCTACTGACGCCTCTCCCGTGCATTTCTGAGCGCAATAATCGATGGGTTATGAATAACGATACACATGGGGCCAGCAGGCATGGCCGCGGCTAGGAGTGTCAGAACGTGAACTTGTCAGTCCTCCCCGTACAGATCGGCTTCAGAAACGGGGACCGTCGTCGAGGGGTTGCCAGGCTGGCGGGCACGAGTACGCGCGGAGAAGAGACTGCCCCGCGCCGGCCGGTTGGGAGCGAACCGCAGAAACCCGGTGTCTGCGACCATGTCATCGTAGACCGCTTCCATCCCGCCGCGCATGAAGTAGGTTTCGTGCCAGAATCCCGTCCCCCCGGAGTCACGCAGAAACTCCTGCCACCAGAGACGATGCGGTTCGGAGCGCGCCCAGGTTTCCAATGATGCGAAGTCGCGCCAGTACTGCCGGATTCCGGCGTGCGGCGGGAGCAGCGACCAGAGAAAATTCTCATGCAACAGCAGCCCGTCGGGATGGGCTGCGACGGACTTGGCGATACGCGGCCCAAACCCGAGCAGAGTCTTCAAGCCCGTGAGAGTGTTCACGCGCATCCCCAGATAGATCACTACCAGATCGGGGTACTCGGACAAATCCACGGTCCGGCGGCTCACGTTGGTCGTCATCGCTCAGGACCCTCCCGCAGTAGCCAGTGATGCAGCAGTCTAGCGCAAAGCCGAAGGCTGATCTATCCGGTGGGACGGTCCTGTCCCTCGCACGTTGAGTTCCTCTCCGGTGCGGCATACACTGCGCGCGGGTTCTTGAGAAGATTCACCGCCGGCGTGGCCTGGAAGGAGCGCACCAGAGCATGACGAGCCAAGACTTTTTGACCAGGATGCAGGCGCTGCCCGATCGCGAAGGACCGGCGCCGCGCATGACGCCCGCGACTCCGCAGGAACAGCTGGAACACTTTCCGGTCGACTGGGAGCTCATCGTTGAGCTGGGTGCCCACGCTTTTGCACTGCCCCATGTCGTGGAACGACCCACACGAATCGCTCCCGAAGGCTCACGCGCGTTAACCCTGGCGGACTCGGTCCAGGCCAATGGAGACGCGTTCCTCGTCGATCGTGAATTTGCCCACATCCACAATCCCCCGATCGGCAGCCTGCACGCGACGCTGCCTGAACCGTACCGCAGCCTTGCGCTCAAGAAAGGGTGGGTACTGCGCCATCCCTTTGCCGTGCGCGGGATCGGTCCCAGCGCAGCCGTCTTCATCTTCGCTCCCCGCAACCGGCAGGAGCTCCAATGGGTCACTGTGCTGCTCGATCTGTCCCACGCCTGGGCGACCGGCCAACTGACCGAGGCCGCACCATAGAGGGCTCAGGCTCCCGCACGGCGTTCCCTATCGAGAGGCATTGTACTTATTCGAAGCGGCGGCGCTTTCGCGGGGTGGAGGAGTGTCTCTAAAGGTATGTGTGGCGGGTGGGGGAATGAGGGGGCAAGACCTGACCCGGCCCCGCTTTATGTGCATGGGGTGGCTTCATCGAGGATGCAGGCTCTGCGCAGATAATCCTGACGAGCATCGACCGACAGATCTGCCGCACGCACGCACGCCTGCGCAAATCCATTCGCGCACAACGGTGCAAAGAACCCCAACGCGCGCGGTGGATCGGCCGGCATTCCCTCGCCGTCCGCAAGGATCCGCCCGGCGATGAAACAGGCATCCTCGTCGCCCAAGGTGCAGGCGCGGCTGAACAATTCGACCGCATGAGGCGTATCTTTCGGCACATCCAGCCCGGGAGGCACGGGTGGCAACTGCGGCTGCAGCGATTGCGTCTTCGCCTTGCGCCCGCGTTCGAACATCTCGCCTCCGTAGCGACACCCCAGCGCCTCGCCCCATGTACAGGCCTGCTCATACAACGCGGTCGCGCGCACGATGTCTCGAGGAATCAATTGACTACTTTCGAATTCAGATGCCAGTTCGACGCAGGAACGGGCATGGCGCAGTTCGCATCCCCGAGCATACGCCTTCCGCGCCGCATCGAACATCGGGGCCAGGGTTGGGTCCAGCCGTGGCAGATTCGTTTGCACCGCTCGACGCACCCATTCGGAACCGGCCACATAACAATCCTCTCCTCGGCTGGCCTGACAACCGGACTCAAATTGCTCTGGCGCCGCCACTTCGGGAAGCCCTTCGATAACGGGTCCCGCGTGCGGCCCTTTCTTCTCGCTTTCCTGCAACTGCTCGTCGATCCACACCGACAGTCCATCCGTTCGTCTCAACCGATACACACGAAAGGTCGAGACACGTCCGCTCGCATCCGGCGCACCCGAGACATAGGCGAAGACCTCGCCGTTTTGCATGGTGAGACGATCGGACGCAAGCGCCGCCACCTGGCCATGAGTCCCAATGCAGTCGGCCATCTCGGAGAGTCGCTTGGGATACCCGCTCGACGAGCCGCGTACGGCCTGGAGATGGGCGCACCAGACAAG
The DNA here is from genome assembly GCA_046350995.1 of Nitrospira sp. GTDB lineage: Bacteria > Nitrospirota > Nitrospiria > Nitrospirales > Nitrospiraceae > Nitrospira_D. The sequence continues at coordinate 6,780 of JAXLZJ010000012.1, read as the reverse complement.
AGCCCGCTCAACGGGCAGGATCGATACACAGGTCGGAGGCTTCTCCAGGGTGGCCTGCGTTGCCATGCCCTGACCATAGATCCCTGCACGGTCGCCCACCAACGTCTCAAAACCTGTGGCGCGGAATTCGATCGGCCGGGCGCACACTTGATAGGACCAGACACGTCCGGCGGCATCGGCAAGCGACGGCACATAGTCGTACGCATAACCGCTGGACACGGGCAAGCGTCCCGCAACGTCCGAGCAGGCATCGAGGGTCGACGGATAGCCGGTCTCCCGATACGTGGCCAGACAGTCTTGCAGAAGGCTCATTGTCTGCTGGACGGTGAGGCTATTGGCCTGGGCCCGAGACGATTGCGCCGCCGCGGCGTTCATGTGCCATTCCAAATAGCCCCAGCTGAGTCCCGATGCGAGGATCGGAAACGCCAACGCGAGTGCCCACTTCCGGCCGCCCGGCGTGGCCGCCTTGCGGCTGTTCCATAATGCTGCGCCGGACAGGATCAGCAGCGGAATGTGCAACAGCATGCCGGAGAGAATCGCAAGCAGCACCTGTTCCTGATCGCGATTGCCCATGGTGAATCCCGCGAAGAGGGCAAACACTGTCCCCAGCGGGAAAATCCAGATGGCGTTCACCAGAGACGCGCCGAACGCCATGTGCACGCCATCTCGCCCGTTGCCGCGGAGGAGCAGACCCATCGCCACGGCATAGGGCAGGGCCAATCCGCTGCCGAACAGCACGGCGAATCGGACAAAGCCGGGGATCAACGAACCACGGGGAAGAGTCCAGTAGCTGTACCACGCGATGGCCGCCAGGACGGCGAGTAACAGCAGGCCGATCGACACGCGACTTGTACGAGAGATCATGCCAATATCCTGTCAGGGAATCCTCGATTGTCCAAGCGATTTCTTGTGATCGTCGTAAGGACGGACAGGACCGTCGGTAGGAGGATGACGAGTGCAAAGGCCCTTCACTGTACCCACGGAAAGAAAGGGAAGCGGTACGTTGGCTTCGCGTGACGCGACGGGCCTGGGTGAATCGGCAATAGCCCTTCGGCAGAGAAGACTGGCAAGCAAAGATTGCGGCGACGCTGGGCTTGGAATCGACGCTGCAGCGGTGGGGGAGGCCGAAGAAGCCGCTAGAAAAGTAGCCTGTCCCATTATCTTGTCCTCCCTCCCTTTTCATCACCAGGCGTAGTGGGGCTGTCGTTCGCCACGGACGAAACGCGCGGCATCCCAGGTATCGATTGCCAATGAGATGGCGTTGGTGGCGATGAGTGTGAGCAGCCATACACGGAACGCGGGTTCTTCTTCCGGGAGCGTGTCCAAACGCAAGACCATCCATGCCAGCATGGGCACCCACAGCACATGCGTGGTTCCGAGCAACCGAATGAATCGTTTGCGCTGATAGATCAGCGCTTGGGCGAGCAGCGCCAGGCCGACGGCGGCCAGGGCAATCTGCGCTTCAAGGTGCGTGATGAATAACAGCCCAGCTGCGTTCGCGGCGACGAGCCACGCGCCCCACAGTCTCTGTACGGGTCGGAAGCGAACCAGCACGATGCCGAGCAGTTCAAAGACTGATCGCATGAAGTCGACTCGACGCGTTGCGGTGTCCATCTCGGATGATCGTACGGTGGTCCTCATATCGCTCCTCCTGTGTGTGCGCGTGACCGCACTCGGTAGACAGCTCAACGACGGCTTCTACTATACGGAGCCGCTCTATCGCTGGCTTATCCGGGAGTCCGAGTCTCTTAGCAGAGGCGAGCGAGGAGTGCGGTTATTTATCCAGGCGTCCGGATTCGCTTGCCGAAGCGCCGCGACGTGAGTGTGGACCAATGGAGAGTGAAATGTCTGACGGTGAGGCGAGAGCATGCGCGCTATGCGCGGGGGAACGTAGCCCGTCTCCTGCTCTTCTTCCTTAGAGCACGCCCTGTTCGATCTCGTGCAGGTAGAGAAATGTGGGGGCGTCGACGCCGGCCTGCCGCCTGATTTCCACCAGCTCCGGGGACTCGAAAAAACGACGGGCGTCAGTGAGCGAGGACCACTCGGAGAAATGGACGAGGGTGTTGTGGTCCGTGTCGTGACGCAGCAGTTGATAGCTGATTTCGCCGGCGCGTTTTCTGATCTCCGCGGCCTGATCGAATATCACCTTCCAGGCGGGATAGGATGCGACTTCATGAATGATGAGCACATGTGGCATGCGGGCTCCGTCGATCGGTCGTGCCTCGGTGAGATAGCTCGGTAGTCTGCGGGCAGTCTACTCCCAATCCAGAGTGGGATGCATCATGGTCACGGTCAGAAAAGACTCCCGACTCCTGTTCTGTTCCTTACGTGAGCCTCATCCCATCTCTAATGGATCACCGTTTTCGCATTGACGGGCGGGGAGGGAATGATGTCGGTGTGTCCATTCGGGCGTTGAATGATCGCACGGAGCACGCGGTCGTGCTTCCCTAACCCGAAGCTCAATTCAGGCGTTTGATCGGTCATCGTGCCGACGCTTCCGATGACCGCGCGGGTATAGCTCCGGCCCTGTTCGGTCTCGATGCTGATGCGGGTGCCGACATTGGCGATGGTGTCCGGCACGACCATCGTGATGTAGTTGCCGGGGGATGTATTCAGGAAGGCTCGCACGGGGCCGTCGATGTTGAGCCAGAGCAGATCTTGTCTGCCGTCGCCGTCGAGATCCACAATCACAGGAGCCTGCCCGAAGTAGCGGTTCTCGATGCCCAGCGGCGGGGTGTGGTGAAACATCCTGGCGCCGTTCTCCATACGTTGCAAGTAGGTGCGTCCGGACAATTTGAACCATGTGTGGATCGGCCATTTGATGTAGTTCTGCGCGACAAGGAGATCGAGTTGTCCGTCCAGGTTGAGGTCTTCGAACACCGCGCCCCAGGCGAATCCTTCGCCAGCCAATCCGTACTCGTCGGTCACGTCGGTGAAGCGAAAGTCGCCGTCGTTCCGCCACAGCATCCAATCGTGGGTGTGGCGCTGGTCAGGCCGTAAGTCGCCGGAGGTCAGGAACAACGGAATCGATCGCCCGACGTTGGTGAAGAGCAGGTCCTGATCGCCGTCGTTATCGATATCGCCGACCGCCACGCCCATCCAAAATCCGAACTCGGACGGGGTGGCGACCGGCTGGAACGTCCGATCTTTCATGTTGCGGAAGATCTCGACCGCGCCGGTATTCTGGGACACCACCAGGTCTTGCCAGCCGTCCGAGTCCAGATCCACGAACAGGGACAGGAAGGTGTTCTGTTTGCTCGCGGTGCCGGACGACGCGGTGATATCGGTGAAGGTGAGGTCCCCGTTGTTCAGCAACATCCGGTTCGGTTTGGCATGCGTCGGATCGTTGAAGGTGGCGCTTCTGAAGGTTTTCGCGTTCACGAAGACACTGATGTAGAGATCTCCGTCGCCGTCATGGTCGATATCCGCAACCGCGACGCTGAACGGGACCGAGTTCACCGGCAGATCGACGGGGATGCGCCGCTCTTGAAACCGCCCTCCGTCATTGAGGTAGAGATAGACCCCGTCTTCGCGCGCCACAAGGAGATCCGTGTCTCCGTCGGCATCCATGTCGATGGCCGTACTGCCGTAGGTCGCGCTCATGTTCGAGAGGCCGGTCCCTTCCTCGATATTCACCAGCCGTCCGTCGCGGTAACTCAACAAGGCATCGCGTTGTCCTTGCCCGCCGCCGACGAAGATCTCGAACCGGCCGTCTCCCTCGACATCGATCACCGCCGCCCCGGTAAAGGGATGCGTCCCCTTCGTCCACACATGTATGAAGTCAGCGGGAATCTGAGTGAACGGTTCCGGCTCAGGCAGGGTGGCAGACCGCGATGCGCACCCGCCGAGCACGAACAGGCAGACGGCCAGACCGACTTTGAGACAGACGTTGGGGGCGGGAGACATCGCATCGGCGTTCATGTCCTCACCTCTCGCGGACGACACAGACAGTTGTGTGTCGCGGAACGGAGTTATTGACGGGTGATCCAATGCCAGAACTCGACATACCAGGGCGTCCCGCCGTCCTCCACGACGGTCTCCACCACAAACGGCATCCGATGCCCTTCCGAATCGCCGACATCCACCCGCAGCAGGTTGCCTTGACGATCGGCCAGAATGAAGTTGTCCTTGGTCAACGTGGGCGCCACCATGGCGTACACCTCCCCGTTCGGAGCGATCAGGGCCTTCGGCGCGAGATGTTCGCTCTTCTGGATTTTCATCTGGGCGCTCGCTTTCTTTTGCAGCTCTTCCGAAGAAATCACCGTGCCCCCAAGCTCGGCATGTAAGGGCTCAGGATTGCCCGTCGTGGCCAGGGTCACCAGGGCGTCCGACGCCTTGCCCGCGACCGATGCCGGCAATTCCGTCGCGTAACCCGGCGCTGCGAAGGCCAGCAGCACCGCCGCCGCCAGGGAGCCGTTCAGGATGTGCTGCGAGTGATGGCTGATCGTTATCTGTCTCATGGTCGATCTCCTTTGGTGAATGGGCCGTGAGTGACCGTGCATCGTGATCTGTGTCCGATGGCCGGATGGCTCAGGGTGCGGCGAGTGCCTCACCATTCGACTATCTGGGCACTAGTCGATGCTCGAAGAAAAACCTTACAGGGAATGGGGGACGGATGCGGTCCATGGGAAGGGCCGTCGGGAATGTGGGATCGGGCCGGGGCGGAACGATTGAGTCAGCGCTGCGGGTGGAACCGAGGCTTAAAAGGCGAAGACGGATATCGAGGCATTCAGGTAAGGGGCATGTACCATTTTCTTTTGCCCAAGACCTGACGCCCGCCTTAAAGGGATTCTGAGACCCTAGTTAGCCGGTACGTCCTTCGGACCGCGGGTTTTCAACGAGAACGGCAAGTTTCAGATATTCGATGCTCGGCCGGACGCCGTAGATTGTGGCGACCCCATCAATCATCGGTGGTGAGAAAAACTTCCGTGCGGCGTCTTCTGACTCCCACACGTAGAAGTTGAGCGCTTGGCGATTCGCGGCATCAACGGTAAACGCCTTAGATCGTAAGCCCGGCATCCCTTGAAACTTCGTGCGCGCGCCTTCGGCGATGTGCTGGAGACGCGCCTCGTTGAATTCATGCTCGTACTGGAACCGCACCATGACAGCGATCATAGAGACCTCCTTGGTCGCGAATCCCGGTTGGTGCGGCTATGTTAGGCGCATATCCTCCGGGCTGCAACCAGTTGTGAAGCCGGGTTGTTAGAAGCAGGAAAAGGGGACTGGCTAATCTAAATATGTTCTGAATCGAGGGAACGGCGGAAATTCTTCCGTCCTCGATTTCAAGTGCTACACTTAGGTGTGAACATCATGGTGAGTCAGAGAGGAGGCTGTTCATGCCGCGGTTCAATCGAACAATAGTCCACATCTTCTCCTGGGCCATTCCGTTGATGCTCGGCATGGCCGTGCTGCCGAACAGCCTTCGAGCTGAGGAGGTCGAGTTTTCCAAAGGACGGTTTGTGACGTATGACAAACCGGAGGGCTTTAAGGCTGTCGTCGCACACGATCCTGACGATCAATTCCAGCCCACGCTGAAGTTCTCACACTTTTCCCCATCTGGCATAAAGGATTTTGGATTCAAAATAGACATCCATCCTGCGGACCCAGGCATGTTGCGTCAGGACGAATTCGCGGCTGAATTGATGTCAGACCTGTGCGGCCGGCTAGACGCGGGTTCTGTCGAAGGCACAGTTCCCATTCGGAAACGTCAGGGCGACAATGATGTCTGGTACTGTTATGCGACCGATGCGAAGCTTCAGAAGGCATCGGTCCTCCCGCCAGGGAGCTACCGGATTATCAGTGTGGCCTTTTCACGCTATGAGGGATACGGCTTTACGGCAATTGCCTACTCTCAATCAGTCAGCGACAGCCTGTATCGGGACTTCCTCAATACAATGGCCAATTTATCCGTGAGGGAATCCATTCCCCGACGTTAAGGGGAACAGGAAAGGGGTGCGCCCGGGAATAACAAAGGGGTCGGGAGTCTTTGTTTTAGGATGTTTTTGGTCTTCCTCGTGGCCGGATGGTCGATTCCATTCCGTATCGTTTGGCCATCCGCCGTACCCAGGCTTCGTCACCGAATGGCCGGCCTCGTTGGACGCTCACTCGGAGCGATTCCAACTCGGAGGCAGATTGAGGCCGATTCACGCGCGTCAGCCAATCGCGTGGGCGCTCCATGGGCCAGTCACTGAGCCAGGCCGTCAATTTCTCGTCGCGCTGATCCCGCCGCCAGAGGCTCGACCACTGCCAGTCTTCCGCTTGTGTGACCAACTTCGCCCGGAGCGCATTGCGCTCGACATAGCGCGCGACGGTTAGGAAATGCTCATCGGTCTGCACCGGAAACGATTTGAAGCGGCCTTGGTACACCGGGCCGGTTCCGGCGGTGTGGTGATGGGCATGCCAGCGTTGGGTATGGGTGACGGTAATCCAGCGGAGGACCTCGGAGAGTTCTCCGTCCTGTCGTGGCCAGAGGAGCAGATGCCAGTGATTGGGCATCAGGCAGTAGGCGGCGATGCGGACCTTGGTTTGGGCCTGGACCTCGGCGAGAATCTTCTCAAAGGCGGCGTAGTCCGCGGGTTTCTCGAAGAGCGACAGTCGTCCGACGCGACGGTTCAGCACGTGATAGGCGAGGTCTCCGGCGGCGAGGCGTGGGCGACGTGGCATGGTGGAGTTCTATCGAATGCGGGTGAGGCTGTCAAGAAAAGACTCCCGACCCCTTTTATTCCTCCCTGAGGTGACGGGGGTGAGCGGTGAGGGGGAGGGAGAGGGAGAGCGACGAAG
>JAXLZJ010000011.1:0-187375 GCA_046350995.1 Nitrospira sp. | reverse complement strand
TCTCGAACGTCCGAATACCGCGCTCGCAGAGCATGACGTTGCGGTTCCCACGCGACATGATGTACTCCGCCGACAGCAAGAACTCCTTAATGGTCGCGGAGAGCCCCCGTTTGAGCAGCACGGGCTTGTCGTACGCCCCGACTTCCTTGAGGAGTTCGAAGTTCTGCATGTTCCGAGCGCCGATCTGAATGATGTCGGCTTTTTCGAGAAACAATTCGATGTCCCGCGTATCGAGAATTTCGCTGACCACCGGGAGACCGGTTTGCTTCTTCGCTTCGAGCAGGTAGTCCAAGCCTTCGCGCCCGAGGCCCTGGAACGAGTACGGGGAGGTTCGCGGCTTGTACGCGCCGCCGCGAAGGATCGAGGCGCCCGCCGCCTTGACGTCGTGCGCGATACCCACCGTCAATTCGAGCCGTTCCACGGCGCACGGTCCCGCCATGACCGCCAGTTTCTTACCGCCGATCTTCACGCCTCCGACATCGATGATGGTGCCTTCCCGTTTGAACTCGCGGCTGACGAGCTTCCACGGCGCGAGAATCGGCAGGACGTTTTCCACCCCCGGCAAGGCCGTCAACGGCTGATTTTGCAGTATCCGGTCGTCGCCGATCACGCCGATGATGGTGCGCTCCTGACCGGTCGACAATTGCGATTTCAGCCCAAGTTCGCGCAACCGGTCGATGATGTGATCCACTTCCCGCTCAGTCGCCTCAGGTTTCAAGACGATGATCAGGGTGTCCTCTCTCCACTCCCTACGACCGCAACACGGTCTGCAAGGCCGCCAGGAAGGCCTGATTTTCTTCCGGCTGCCCGATCGTGACGCGCAGCATGGTGCCCTCGATGTGACGGACGATCACGCCTTCCCGCAACAGCGCGTCGAAGACCCGACGACCGTCCCGCTTCACATCGAAATACACAAAATTCGCCTGGCTGGGGATCGCTGTAAACCCGAGCGCCCGCAACCCTTGTTCAATCTGCCGCATCCCCGCTTCATTCACGGCCCGGCTCCTGGCCACGTGCTCATCGTCCTGGAGGGCCGCGAGCGCTGCCCGTTGGGCGAGCGTGTTCGCATTGAAAGGCGGCCGCACCCGATTGAGCGCGGTCGTGATTTCCGGGGTCGTGATGCCATATCCGATCCTCAGGCCTGCCAATCCATAGATCTTCGAAAACGTGCGCAGCACAATCGCATTCCGCCCCTGCTTCACGTAGGCCAGGCTGTCGGGGAAACTCGCCTCACGGACGTATTCGTAGTAGGCCTCGTCGAAGACCACGATGACGTGGTCCGGTACCCGTACCATGAACCGTTCCACCGCGTCCGCCGGAACAGTCGTGCCGGTTGGATTGTTCGGGTTGCAGAGAAAGACCAGCCGAGTTTTCGCCGTGATCGCGTTCGCCATGCCGTCGAGGTCGTGAGTCCAGTTGACCAGCGGAACGATGACGGGTCTGCCGTGTGCCGCGGTCACTTCCATCTTGTAGATGACGAAGGTGTGATCGGCCATGACCGCTTCGTCACCGGGCGCCAGAAAGGTCCTGGCGAGCAGGCCGAGGATTTCGTCCGACCCATTCCCCAAAATGACGTGATCAATCGTCACCTTCCACCGATCGGCGAGCGCCTGACGAAGACGGAACGCGCCGCCGTCCGGATAACGGTGCAACTGATCGAGGCCGCCAGCCAGCGCCGCCAGCGCCTTCGGAGAGGGACCCAGGGGGTTTTCATTGGAGGCCAGCTTGATGACCCGGCTGAGGCCGAGCTCCCGCTGTAGCTCCTCAATCGGCTTCCCCGGAACGTACGGGCTGAGGGACGCGATGTCGGGATGAATGTGTAGCGCCATGGTGTCAGCTGTGTGCCGGATACGAGCCAAGAATCTTCATGAACAGACACCGGCCTTTGATTTCTTCGATCGCCTTGCTCACGCGCTCTTCTTCCATGTGCCCTTCTACGTCGACGAAAAAGATGTATTCCCACGCTTTGCGGCGGGACGGACGCGACTCGATCTTGGTCATGCTGATCCCGTGCGACGCGAACGGACGCAACAGATCATACAGCGCACCCACCTTGTCCTTGATCGACAGCATCAGAGAGGTCTTGTCTTTCCCGGTCCGCTGCGGCGGCTTCTGCGACAGGACGAGGAAGCGGGTAAAGTTGTTTAAATTGTCTTCGATCCGTGCCTTGATGACCTTCAAGCCGTACAGCTGGGCGGCGAGTTCCGACGCGATGGCGGCGATGGAGCCGTCCTCCTGACAGAGTTCCGCCGCACGAGCCGTGCTGGCCACTTCGGACACCGGGACATGGGGCATGTGCGTCTCGATCCAATTCCGACACTGCGCGATCGCTTGCTGATGGGAATAGATCTTCTTGACATCTTCGGAGACGCCGGACTTTGACATCAGATGGTGCGATACTTCTTGAAGTACTTCGCCATATATCACCAGATTCGAATCGACGAACATGTCAAGGGTATGATTGACAACCCCCTCGGTCGTATTTTCGATCGGAACCACACCGAAATTCGCCCGGCCCCGTTCCACCTCGTTGAAGACTTCCTTGATGCTGTTGACCGGAATGTACTGCGCGGATGAACCGAACTTCTGCATGCAGGCCATATGGGTAAAAGTCGCGCGGGGGCCTAGATAGGCGACTTTCTGCGGCCCTTCCAGCGAAAGGGAGGCCGACATGATCTCCCGATAGACCGGACGAATCGCCTCGGACGGAAACGGCCCGGAGTTCTGACCCACCAGCCGCTCAATGATCGCCGCTTCACGCGCCGGCGTGTGGAGATTGGCGTCGGCATCCTGCTGTTTCTTGATCCTGCCGATCTCAATGACGCTCTTCGACCGCTCGTTGAGCAGACGGAGAATTTCGTCATCAATCCGGTCGATTTCCTTACGATAATCCGAGAGATCCTTCGCCATATGCTCCCCGGACCAGCACGATTGTCCCAGCCTAATTGGGCTGGCTGACACCCTTTGGCCAAGTGGAGGATCTTACAGGAATGGGCGAAAGCAATGCAAGGATACTCCTGATGTTTCAGGAGGTTCTGCAAAACGCACCCGAGGCAACGCGCGCGTTAGAGCAGGAGACCGGACGGCTTGCTGAAATGGTCGAAGGCGAGCTTGGTAGCCTGGCGCCCTCGTCCAGTTCGATCGAGATACCCGGCTTGAATCAGATAGGGCTCGTGCACGTCTTCGAGCGTACTGCGGTCTTCCTGGACGGCGGCGGCGAGCGATTCGACACCGACCGGGCCGCCGTTGAACTTTTCGATGATGGTCAGCAGAATCTTCCGGTCCATCTCATCGAATCCGGCACTGTCGACCCCCAACCAGGCGAGGGCGTCGCACGCAACCCGTTTGGTAATGTGTCCGGCGGCTTTGATCTGGGCATAATCGCGGACCCGCCGGATCAATCGATTGACAATGCGCGGGGTTCCTCGGGCACGCCGCGCAATCTCCGCCGCCCCATCCGGGTCTATCGTGATGCCCAACATACCGGCTGAGCGGATTACGATCCGCTCAAGATCGCCCGGCGAGTAGAACTCCAACCGATAGACCAGCCCGAACCGATCGCGCAACGGTGAAGTCAGCGCACCCGCTTTGGTCGTTGCCCCTACCAGGGTGAATCGCGGCAAATCCAGCTTAACGGTTCTCGCGGCCGGCCCCTGGCCGACGACCAGATCGAGTTGGTAATCCTCCATCGCCGGATAGAGCGCTTCTTCAACCGACGCAGGCAACCGGTGGATTTCATCGATGAACAGGACGTCGTGCTCTTGCAGATTAGTCAGGATCGCCGCCAGATCGCCCGCGTGGGTCAAGACCAAACCGGAGGTCGACCGCAGCGACGCGCCCATTTCCTTGGCGATGATATGCGCGATCGTCGTTTTCCCAAGTCCCGGCGGGCCATAAAAAATCGTGTGGTCGAGGGCCTCGCCTCGCTGCAGAGCCGCATCGATGCAGACGCGAAGCGACTCTTTCATCCGCTCCTGTCCGACGTAATCGTCGAATGATTGCGGACGGAGCACATTTTCCAGGCTCCGCTCATCTTCGGTCGTTCGCTGTGTGAGCAATCGGTCCGCCATCGTGGTTCCCGAGATCGCGTTACTTGGGCTCAGTCTGTTGTTGAAACCGCGGCGGAGGCGGCAGCGCACCTTGCCCAGGCTTCGCCGCGGTGCCGCAATCCGGCGGGCAGGTTTTCATCCCTTGGGTCGGATCGGGAAGGCTGCTTCCCATTTGAGACAGTTGACACTGCGCCAGACGTCCGCCGTCTTTGCTCCCGCACCGGGCCGGGACGGAGGAACTTCCCACTTCGTTGTAGCCTTCCGGACACGAGCCACACACAGGCAACAAGTTGGCGCCGAGCGGAACGCACTGGACCAGGGTGGGATCGCCGTCCTTGCAAACGGAAGGGGCTTGGGTAGATCCGGTCATAGCATAGCCGTCAGGACAACTCCCGCAGCTCATGCGAATACTCTTCTGCTCGCCACCCTCTTGCCCGCGAGCGGCCGGCGGAAGACCGGTCAGAAGACTCGCGATCAGGGCGCTGAGAATGAACCCTATCGGCATGATTACCCCCTTGCGAGCTCTTTGAGCCCTTCTCGAATCAGCTCCGTGAGTCCTACTTGTTTATCAACCGACCGGGACACACGCTTCAATGCATCCTTCACATCCTGCGCTTTATAGCCGAGATTGACCAACGCCGACAACGCGTCGTCGAAGGGGCCGTCCGGCACGGACGCTTCGTCCACCGCCGCCGCACTCGGCCCGAGTTGCAGCTTCGCCACCTTATCTTTTAGCTCCAACGCGATCCTCGCAGCCGTCTTCTTGCCAATCCCGGGAATGGTCGCCAGTTTGTCGACGTCCTCACTCCGAATGGCTTGAGCCAGTTCCGTCAGAGGCAGACCTGACAGTACCCCGAGCGCCAGCTTGGGCCCGATGCCCGACACGGTAATCAACAGCAGAAAGGCATCCTTCTCCATCTGCGAGAGAAAGCCGAACAGCTGGATCGCATCCTCCCGAAGATGCGTATGAATGTTGAGGGCAGTGGCTTCGTCGAGATTCGGCAGCCCGTAATAGGTGCTGAGCGGAATGTGGACTTCGTACCCGACGCCCTGGACATCCAGCGTCAGGTGCGTAGGCGATTTGAAGGCAAGACGACCCGTCAAGAAGGCGATCATCCGTCTGAGTCACTCGCGAGTGGATTCGCTTGGCCGGCGGGCCAGCCGTTCACCCGGCTGCGGCCGCTACTTTTTCCATGACCTCGTCGGAGATGTCGAAGTTGGCATGAACTTTCTGGACGTCGTCGTGCTCATCCATGACTTCCATGAGCCTCAGCATCTGCTCGGCGGCTTTTTCTTCAAGACGAATCGTATTTTGCGGGATGAAGGTGATTTCCGCGCTGGCGGAGTCGATCTTCGCATCCGTCAATGCCTTCTTAACAGCCTCGAAATCGTGCGGGTCGGTCACGACTTCGAACAACTTGTCCCCGACTTTGACGTCTTCAGCACCGGCGTCTAGTGCGAGGCTGAGCAAGGTATCCTCGTCCACCTTGCCTTTTTCAATCGTGATCAGCCCTTTCTTATGGAACTGCCACGCCACGGCTCCGGCTTCCGCCATGTTGCCGTTATTCTTGGTAAAGAGGCTCCGGATTTCCGCAACGGTGCGGTTGCGGTTGTCGCTTGTGATCTCGAGGAGCAATGCGGTCCCGCCGGGGCCGTAGCCTTCGAGCGTAAACTCTTCGTAGGTCACACCGGGCAATTCGCCCGTACCACGCTGGATGGCTTTCTTCATCGTATCGCCAGGCATATTGGCTTCTTTGGCCTTGGCGATGGCCAACCGCAGGCGGGGATTGCCGGCGGGATCTCCACCGGATCGAGACGCAATGGTCAGCTCTCGGATGATGCGGGTGAAAATTTTCCCGCGCTTGGCGTCCTGCGCCCCCTTATGGCGCTTGATTGTCGCCCAGTGACTATGTCCACCCATAACGACTCCTCCTCTAAGTCAGCATGATTCTGGCTGATTAGAGACCACCAACCAGCGCTCACTCGCATAGAGACGTAGACGTAGCACAGGGCTCGGAAAGGAGTCAATCAATCGGAAGACGTGGGGGAGAGCCGGTGCTACTCGGAATAAAACAGCAGCTGGATTCCGATGAGGAAGATAAGTCCGGCCCAGATCATTTCCCACCTGAGACGGGAGAGGCCCAGAAACGACGGAGTCCACCCCGACACCAGTCGGCTGGAACCGGCGGACAGGGCGAGCGTCCCCATCACCGCGTGATGCAGAGCGATCTTCTCAGCCGACGGATGGGCCCCGTGAGAATGACCGAACAACATCGCCCCGCCGAGCATGGCAAAAAGCGGCAGCGGAATCATCCAGGCAACATGGGACAGACATTCAAGACGACGGAGAATCTCGATCGTCCCGACCAGCAATGCCAGAAGACCGTAGAGCTTGTGTTGGACAATCTCATGGTCCGAACCGAAGAAGGTGTCTGAAAACGTCATGGGTCCGATCGGCCAAGCCTCGTGGTCACTCCAAATGAGAAGAAATCCGGCTGTCCCCAACAGCGCCGCCGGCAAAAGCATCCGCGCCCATCCGATAGAAGCCGACCGCAACGCCTGGGCCAATTCTGACAATCCGATTAGGAGAACGAACAGTCCCGCGAGGTGATGGTTGAATTCCGAATAGGCCACCCCTTCCTTCGACCCTTCCCAGCCGGTGGAATCCGACTGGCCGTGATGGCCATGCCCATGATCGTCCACCGACATCGGCACTGCATGCTGTTCGGAATCGTGATGCTGGGCGAATGATGGATGACCAGCAAAATCAAGGCAGATGATCGTGAGGACGACCCACACAACAGAAAAGCCTATGCCAGCGAGGCCGGAGCCCGACGGCCAGTGTATTGGTAAAGGAAAGGCCCATCCGGTTGTCCGGATGGGCCTTTGCAAGCCCTTCGACATGCTGCCCATGCTCACATGAATTTCATGAACTTGTCTTTGGCGTCGTCCATGACCTGCGCAGTAATCGTGGCGACACCGCGCTCTTTCGCCAAACGTTCGATTTCCTTCCGCGCCATGGGGCGGATGAAATCGGGAATGTTGTCCAGCCGTTGTTCGGCTTCGCGCGACCAGGTCATGCCGTTGGGTGAATCGTTCTTAGAATCGTCCATGACCTGTAAGGTGATGGTCTTGAACCCATTCTTCCGAGCGTAAGCTTCGACGCTGCTCTGCACCATCGGCTTGACGAATGCCGGCAGCCGATCGAGTTTGTCCTTCGCGTCGGCAGTCCAAGTGAAGTCCGACGAAGGCGCGGTGCCATTGCCCGGCTTCCCGCCTGTCGTCAGGCCCATTTCAGCGACCATCGCGGAAAAGGGACAGCCGCCGCTGGCCTTTTCGCCTGCGTTCGTGGGAGACGCGGACGCCGCAGCCACGGGCTGACCACCTTGGATCTTTTCGTTCAGATAGGCACCCATCTGCCCCGCGCCGGCGAGGGCTTCGTCCTTCAATGTATTGCGGGTCATTTCGAACGGCTCCGCCGCGGCGCTCCGTCCACCCAGCTTGACGCCGAGGGAGCTGACCATCTGGGTTTCGCCGGGATTGGTCACCATGGAGAACTTCGCGCCGCATGATTGGCAGCCGAAAAAGACCCCGAGCGACCCTTCACCGGGTTTCTCGACCTTCTCGAAATTCATATAGGTTTCGCAGTTGAGGCAAACGAATTTCATAGTGACTCCTCTCCCATCCCTCTGATCACAGCTTCTCCGCCAAAACCTTCTTGTACTCGAGCAAGGTGCGGATACGACCGGCAATTTCCTGATACCGCTGAATCGTCGGATAGGTGTCATCCAACAACGGCTCGCCTTTATCGAACGTGCGGGCCAGCTTGCGGTCGAAGGGAATCCGCCCGAGCAATGGCAGATCCAACACTTCACACATAGCTTCGGTATTCCCCTCGAACAATTCGTTCTGCTCCCCGCAGGACGGGCACCGATATTCGCTCATGTTTTCGACGATGCCCAACACACGAATCCCCATGTCGCGCGCGTAGGTGACCGACTTCTGTACGACATCGGACGCGACTTCGGACGGCGTGGTCACAACGATCGCGCCGGCTAAATCCGGGATGAATCCCGCGATCACCGGCGGCTTGTCCGCGGCGGCACCGGGAGGCAGATCGGCCAGCAAATAATCCAACTCGCCCCACACGACGTCGGACAAGAACTCCCGGATCACATTCATTTCCATCAGCCCAAGCCACACAGGGCTGACGTCCATCGGCCCTTTCCAGCGGACCGGCGAGGCATCGTCGAGGAAAAAATCCATCGACGCGACCTTCATCCCAAGCGGGCCGACCGGCGGAATGGCCCCTTCGGGCGTGATCGTGAGCGATTTCCCGTGAAGCCCCAGCATCCGAGGGACGCAGGGACCGTTGAGATCGACATCGAGCAACCCAACTTTATTCCCTTGCCGAGCGAACGCGAGCGCCAGATTTACGGTCGTCATGCTCTTGCCGACGCCGCCCTTACCGCTCATCACGACCAACTTATGCTTGATCCCCGCCATGCGGGCATGGACCTGCTTGGTCTGTTCCGTAATTTGCTGAACGACCTTCGCATCGTCCGAATATTTCAGCTTGCCGAGGATGCTCTTGAGGTCTTTTTCCGATGCCATAGTGTCCTTATCCACAGGCTCTGGAGCCGTAGAGCGGTACGGTAACACAGCGGTTTCTGGGGAGTCAAACCAAGCAGAAGAGGGGGGTCACAGCAAATGTGCCCCCCGGCTTGATGTCAGGTCGACCTTAGATGGAATACTGAAACGTCGGCTTCGCACCGATGGCTTGGGCCAGAACTCCTCGCTTCTTAAGCTCTTCCATAATCCGGTGCGTCGCCGCGTCAAAATCAGTTGGCCCCACCAGCACAATGTCGGTATTCGGCGGCGGCTCTTCGTTGCTCTTGCTCATATGGACGGCAATCACCGGCGCCGGATGCACGAGCGTCCTGATGGCCTGCGCGGCGTCCACATAGGCCAGGCCGAAAGGATTGGTGGTGGAAACTACGATCAGTCCCGTATCGATCAAGAGCCGGGCGACTTCGCCATAGCGCCTGGCCATTTCGTCGGTTTGCCCACGTTCTTCGTCCGTGAGGTCCGCATCAAGCCCCCGGCGAAGATTTTCCCCATCGAGCAAATACGCGTGCCGACCGTCTGCGACGAGACGCCCTTCCAGCTTTCTGGCCAGAAACGATTTGCCCGTATGTCGGCCTCCGGTAAAAAGCACAATCGCGGCGCGATGCCCATACTGCCGCGCCCGATCTTCGACGCCGACCTCGCCTTTAACCCAGGCAAAATCCCGACGTCGGGCCTCCTCGCGTAGAAACTCCTGATCGTCGTGGATCAACTCGGTGACAATGCCGCCGCCGGCGATGTCGTATTCGTCCACCAGCACAAACCGTCCGGTCGCCTCGAATGACGCGGACAAATCAAACGCAATGGGCGACTTGGTCCGCAAGGTCAGTTCCGCCACTTGGTTCTTGCCGACCGTCGTGCTCCCCTGTTGTTGCGCCAGATCCATCGTGTCGATGATGCGGTGGATCGTCGCGATCTCACAATCGACTTCTTTGGTGGCCACCCGGAGGATATATTTCCGACCCCGCTCCAACGGCCGTTTGCCGAGCCAGAACAGATTCGCACGGAAAGCGGTCGACACCGACGGGAGATGGTCCGGAAGAGTGGCGACTTCGCCCCGCTCCACGAAAATCTGCTCGTCCAGCGTCACCCCGACCGATTGGCCAGCTTGCGCTTCAATCGGCTGCGGATCGACATTGAATGCTTCGACGGTCCGGATGTTGGCCCGCTTGTTGGACGGCGAGAAGACGAGCTGATCGCCGACCTTCAACTTGCCGGCGGCGATACGGCCAGCGATGATCCGGCGGGCGTCGAACTTGTAGACATCCTGTACCGGAAACCGTAGCGGCTGTTCGGACCGTGCGGCTTCTTTCTTGAACAGGCTGAGGGTATCCAACACCGTAGGGCCGGTATACCAGGGCATCTTGTCGCTGCGATTGGCGATGTTGTCGCCTAGTTTCGCACTCACCGGAATGATGCGTTCGGGCACGGCCTTGAACTGGCCCAGAAACTCCCGGTATTCCTTCTCGATGCCGTCGAAGACGTCCTGCCGGTAGCCGACCAGATCCATCTTGTTGACGACGACGGCAAACTGCCGGACGCCCAGCAGCGAGAGGAGATACCCGTGCTTCTTGGATTGTTCCTTCACGCCTTCCAACGCGTCGATCAAGAGCAGCGCCGCTTCCGCCCGCGCGGCGCCGGAAATCATGTTCTTGAGAAATTCTTTGTGGCCGGGCGCGTCGATGATGATGTACTGACGCCCTTTCCAGATGAAGAAGGTCCGGGCGGTATCGATCGTAATGCCCTGCTCTTGTTCCTCCAGAAACGCGTCGAAGAGGAACGCATATTCGAACTCTTTACCCTGCTGTCGACAGATGGCCTGGACTTTTTCCAACTTGCCGTCCGGAAGCGACCCGGTGTCGGCATAGAGCCGGCCCAAGAGGGTGGACTTACCGTGATCGACATGGCCGACAATGACAATGTTGAGATTTTCAGACGGCTTGGTGGTCGTGTTGCTCATGATTACATGTATCCATCTTTGCGAAGTAATTCCATGCCCCGGCCTTCGTCCTGCGCACGGCCGGACCGTTCGGCCACCGTCGTGTGGCGCAGTTCTTCGATGATGTCGTCCACGGTCTTGGCCGTCGACTTGATCGGCGTCGTACAGGGCGCACAGCCGAGACTGCGATAGCGCATGCCGTCGCCCTTATCGAGGTAGAGATCGATGAAGGGAATGTTTTCGTACTTGATGTATTCCCAGATGTTGATCTCGGTCCAGTCCAGCAAGGGATGGATACGAATGTGCGTTCCCGGCGGGAAAGTCGTCTTGTATTGATCCCAGAGTTCCGGCGGCTGATCCCGAAAGTCCCAGTCGCCGTGCTTGTCGCGGGGCGAGAAATACCGCTCCTTGGCGCGCGTGCCTTCTTCGTCGGCCCGCACGCCGAGAATGATGCCGGTGTAACCCTTCTGTTCGATAAGCTGCTTGAGCCCGTTGGTCTTGAGTGCGGTACAACAGGCCACCCGGCCCATCGTATGATTCATCCCGGCAGCCAGCGCCTCTTTGTTCTGACCCACCACCAGATCCAACCGCCACTCGCGGGCCAGCCGATCGCGGTATTCGATCATCGCCGGAATCTTGTAGCTGGTATCTACGTGCAACAGCGGAAACGGCACATGGCCGAAGAACGCCTTGCGGGCCAGCCATAATAAGACGGTCGAATCCTTGCCCATGGACCAGAGCATGGCGAGATTGTCGAAATGCTTATAGGCCTCGCGCAGAATATAGACGCTTTGATCTTCCAGTTGACGTAAGTGTTTCACGACCGGTAACCCTTTCCGTTTAACCCTGACGATCATCGACTGGCGACCGGCGACGACTGGGCTAGCTCGTCGAGCTTGCGCGCCGCCGCCCCGCCTTCGAGCGCCACGCGGGCCAGCGGCAGACAGCCCGCTGCCGTCGTCCCTTTCCCCGCCGCATACAGCAGCATCGCCGCATTCATCAGCACCCAGTCTTTCTGCCCGCCCGCCACCTGATTCTGAATGAGCCGTCGCAGCAACTCTGCTTCTCGCTCCCGCTGTTCCGGCGGAAAACCAGCCATGTCGCGGGGGGACCCCATCGCAAGACCGAAATCCTTCGGCCCCATGCCCAACGGCGTGATCCGTTCATCGCGCAATTCCAGTACCCGCGTCGCAGCCCCGATCGACAATTCCGGATCGCCTTCCACTCCCCGGATCACCAGCGCGCGCGGCACGCCCAGCATGCGCAAGGCTTCGGCCGTCTTTTCGAAATGCGGCGGATGGGACAACCCCACCACCTGTACCGACGCGCGACCGGGATTGAGGAGCCTCGCGATTGGATGGAACACGTTCCGAACGCCCAACTCCTGCCGCATTTCCAAAAACCGATAGATCGGCGGATGGTACAAGCCGATGTCCAGGTACGCGAACCCCTTCTTCGCGATCGTGTCCGCGGCCGCCTTCGGATCGAGATCGATGGGAATCCCCAGCGCTTTCAACACGCCGGCCGCACCGGGACGACTGGGAATGCCGTCGTAACCGTGCATGACGATCGAGGCACCGGCCGCCGAAGCGATGAAGGACGCGGCAATGAGCGCATGAAACGTGTCCTGCTTTCCCGCGTACGTCGGCACATCCACCAATGCCAGCTCCTTGGGAATCGCCAGCGGCGCAACGTAGTGGCGGGCCGCCGCCGTAAACGCCGCCAGTTCGGTGACGGACTCGCTCTTGAACCGCATGGCGATCAAGAAGGCGCCGAGCTGCGCTTGGGTGGCGCCGCCTTCGATCAGCAACTTCATCACCTGCTTCGACTCGTCCCAGGTGAGATCCTTGGAGGCTTTGGGGCCCTGTGCGATTTTCGCGAGATAGTCTTGGATCGGCATGGTTACGGCTTATGGAGTCCGCATTCGGTTTTGGTGAAATTTTTCCAGCGGCCGGCACGCGGATCGTCACCCGGAGCGACAGGCGCGGTGCAGTGTGTGCAGCCGATGCTGGGGTAGTTCTGATCGTGCAGTGGATTGTAGGGCACTTCGTAGACCTTGATATACGTCCACACGTCGCCCCAGGTCCAGCGGGCGAGTGGATTCACCTTTACCAATTGGAACTTGCCATCCCACTCGAAGAGCCCCGCGTTCGCCCTGGTCGGAGCCTGATCGCGGCGGATCCCAGTAATCCAGGCATCGTATCCCTTGAGAGCCCGCGTGAGAGGCTCCACCTTCCGCAGCTGGCAACAGCGATCCGGTTCGGTCGACCAGAGCGCCGGCCCGTACTGAGCGGCCTGTTGATCCGGAGTCAGCAGCGGCTTCACCTGAATAACCTGCGTCGGCTTCAACTCGTAATGCTGCACGATGCGATCCCGCGTCGCGTAGGTTTCGGGAAACAAGAACTCGGTGTCCAAATAGAACAGCGGAATCGACGGATCAATCCGATGAACCATATCGACGAGCACGACATCTTCGGCGCCGAAGCTACACGCGACGACCATCTTCGGCGCGAACCGCTTGATCGCTTCGGCCAAGACGTCTTGCGGCTGCTGAGACTCGAACGAGTCGCTCAGGCGCTTCAGCTCCCCTGTTAATTCCGGACTGCCGATGATGGACATGGTACCCAAGAGCTCCTATCCTTCGACCTTTTCAACCAGGATCCGATAGTGCGCCGCTTCCGGCTCCAAGGCCTCCTGAAGATGGATCAGGTGGCCGTCGTTCTTGAGACTCATCGGCACATTCTTGATCGGCTCGCCGGCGTCGAGCCAGACTTCAAGTTTGTCCCCGGCGTCCATCATTTCCAGCTTCAGTTTGGTCTTCACATAGTTCAGCGGGCACGCCACGCCGCGCAGATCGTAGACCGGCGCGCCGGTCGGGACCGGAGCGGACGGCTTCGCCGGCGCGGGCGCCGCGGCGGGTTTCTCTTCCTGGACGGCCGCCAGTTTGAGGTCTTTGCCCATCTGGTCGGTGGCCGACCGGCAGGCATCGACAAAGCCCTTGGCAAAATTCATCTTCTCGAGAGCGGATTGCGCCGTCGTATCCTTTGGCCCCAAATCGCCGACCTTCTTCGCCAACTCACGGTAGGCAACGGGGATCACGCCTTTGCTCGCAATGCGGGTTTCAAATTCCGCGAAGGTCTCGGCATCGGTGGAGGGCTCGAGTCCTTCAGTGACAAGCAATGCTTTCGCCGCCGCCAATACGGCGCGATAGGACTTGTTCACCGAGACGGAGTATTGATGCTTCTCCACCAGGAGTTTGGCCTGATACAGTTCCTGATCGGCCTCGAGAATGCCGTTCTCGATCATTTCCAGCGCGCCGCCGGCGCATTCGCCCGGGCCCAAATCTTCGAGGATGAATTCCTCTTCTCCTTCCCAGTCATAGTAGAAGGTGGCATCGTCTTCAAA
This sequence comes from Nitrospira sp., assembly GCA_046350995.1. Lineage (GTDB taxonomy): Bacteria > Nitrospirota > Nitrospiria > Nitrospirales > Nitrospiraceae > Nitrospira_D. The sequence goes on along the minus strand of JAXLZJ010000011.1, from coordinate 173,356 downwards.
CGCCGGTACGATCGTATAGGGAATCAGTTCGTCTTTGAGTTTGTTTTTCCCCACGCGGTGAACGAACCCGGCCAGATTTTCGTTCGGCTGCCGGTCGCGCCGGTAGACATCGACCAAATGAGACAGTGCGGCAGGAACGGCTTTGGCCGGCAACTTGACCGTCATCTGGCCGATCTTAGGCGTCCCGTCGACCTGACCGCCCAAATGCAACTCGTAGTGCGGCGCGACGTGTTCCCCGATCCGTTTACCCACGCCGTGAAGACCGATCGTGGAAATGTGATGCTGCGCGCAGGAATTGTGGCAGCCGCTGATTTTGACGCTCACATCGGAAAGGTCCTCGGGAACCCGACCGGCCGGAAACACTTCCGCCAAGGCCCGAGCCAGCCCCTTGGACGACGTGATGCCCAAGCCGCACGTATCTGTGCCAGGACAGGCGATGATGTCTTCGACGAGTTCGGCCCCAGGATCGGCCAGACCGATGCCGACCAGATCTTCGTAGAGCGAAGCAATCTGGGTCTCCGGCACCCAGCGAATCACCATGTTCTGGTTGATGGTCGTCCGGATATTTCCATTCGCATACCGCTCGGACAAATCTGCGACCGAGAGCATTTGTTCGGACGTGAGATCGCCCATGAACAACTTGATCGCCGCCGTCACGTAGCCGGGCTGTTTCTGTTTCACGACGTTCGTCCGTTTCCACATCTGAAACGGCGTTTCCTGTCCGATCCCGTTGCGATGGCTGGAGCTACTCCTGTTCGATGAGTCATGCCCCGCCCCATTGCGTGTCGGCATGATCAGCGGCGTCGGTTCATCGGCGTGGGCCATGAGCCTGATGGGCTCATGCGACGGCTTTTTGTACCCCATCGATTCGTACGCGATTTCCCAGCGCCGCTTGAATTCCTCGAAGCCGAGCTTCTCGATCACGAATTTCATACGCGCTTTGTTGCGGTTCTTCCGATTGCCGAGCGTGTCGAATACCTTGATAACCGCTTCGACGCTCGGCAGCAGCTCGTCCATTGGGCAGAACTCACGGAGCACCTGGGCCATCCGTGGGAGCGACCCAAGTCCGCCCCCCGCAACCATGCGAAATCCGACCGCCCCATCCGCTCGTTTGGCGGCCAGGAGTCCGACATCGTGAATCGGCGTAAGGGCGCAATCCTGCTTGCAGCCGGAAAGCGCGATCTTAAATTTCCGCGGCAGACTCTGATTCAACGGATTGCGGAGCAGATGATACGCAATGGTCTTCGCATAGGGCGTCACATCGAATACCTCGCCCGAGCAGACCCCGGCGAGATGGCAAGCCGTCACGTTACGGACCGTATTGGCGCACGCTTCCCGTGTCGTCAGCCCCACTTCAGCAAGCCCGCGCATAATGGTCGGAACATCTTTCAATTCAACGAAATGCATCTGGATGTCTTGCCGCGTCGTGACGTGCCCTACGCCGGTCGCATATCGATTGGCGAGTTCGGCGACGCGACGCAGCTGATTTCCGGTCAGACCACCGAAGGGGATCTTGACCCGTACCATCTGCACGCCGGGCTGGCGCTGACCATAAATGCCGTACTGCAGCCGAAACGGCTTGAACAAATCGGTTGATACGTCCCCCGCGAGCGTCCGTAACGCCTCGGTCTCGAAGGTTTCGATTTCTTCCGCGATCGCCGGAGGAATGGGCGCGGTTTTGATCTCGGGAACTATGAGTTGATCCTGTGGGCTCATGATATCGACTCCCGGTAAAGGGTCATGCTCGTGCTGCCTAGATGTGATACATCGGATTCTGCTGCTGATCGATCGCTCGTTGCCGTTCCACCAATTGATCGATCGTGACGGCACCTAAGACGGCCTGTTCCGCCTGCTGAACCTTCGTCCAGACCGTACCGAGGAGCAGCTGTTCTTTGCTTTCGCGGCGGCCAATCCCGTGTCCATTTTGGGGTTCGCCATGAAAGATCGGTCCTTCGAGCACCTCGAGTACTTCAGCCACAGAAAGGTCCGAAGGCGCCTGCAACAATAAATATCCGCCTTGCGCTCCCCTAACGCTTTCGACCAGTCCGGCTTTCCGCATCGTATGGAGCACCTGTTCAAGGAATCGCACGGGAATGCCTTGCCGTCTGGCAATCGCACGCGCTTGAACGGGTGCCTCCTTGCCATGCATGGCGAGATCTACTGCCGCCATGATTCCATAGATGGCTCTGTGAGAAACCTTCATTCTTGATTATTCCGGTAGGAATTAATCGTGCATCGTATACCTTCCGGCCAGGCTTTCTGTCAAGCCATGCTCTTAGTAGACGAATCAGCCTTGCTGTGAATCGCCATCCCAACTTCCAACAGAGAAATAATTGATTGCCGCCGCGCATCATTTTCTCGTCGACAGCCGTGCCTCTTCAACAATCACTTATCAATCGTATTCCAATCTGTTTTCATCATTCCTCTTCATGAATCATGAAATATCCAATTGACTTCAAACTGGCCCTGGGCAATAATCCGGCCCTCTTCTTCGCTTGGTGCCTGCATGTCGGTCCCTTCATCTGTCTTTTCTATTCTCTTATTGACGACCGACTCGGACGTCCAAGCTCACTTCAAACACGCCCTCAAGGACGCGGCGATCACCATCGCACAGGACGTAGCGTCACTGCCGAAGCACCTGCCCAAACAGTCATTCGACGCTGTGATCGTGGAATCGCGGGAAGGCCAGGGGCAAGAGATGTCGCTTCCGGCCCACATTGACCCTTCACAGACCTTGGTCATCACCGGTTCGCGAACCGTCCTCAAGCGCGCCTCCAAGATGATCCAACTCATGAGCCGACAAGGCGCGTCCCACAACAGCAAGAGCCCCGACCTGTCGCTAGAAGACTATCTGGACCAGAAAATGGGTGATTTCGTGAAGGGGATGCATAACGGCGCGGCTAAGAATCTCCATCCGATGCTGATTTCAGCAGTTGAACGACCGCTGATTTCTTCCGCGCTCCGCGAAACCCGCGGCAATCAGATTCAAGCGGCGGAGCTGCTCGGGCTAAATCGGAATACGCTCAGAAAGAAGATCGCGGATCTGCACATTCCACTCAAGCGGAGCCGTTCAAAATCAACCCGGGCCGTTAGCACATAGCCGTGCAGGGATCACCTCGGACGTTCGGCATCGTCAATCATTCACAACCAAGGAGGGGACTGATGACCAAGGAAGAGCTGATTGCGAAGATGGCCGCCTCGGCTGGGATTACCAAGGTCGCCGCAGGAACCGCATTGGAAGCTTTCACCGGCGCCGTGACGTCGTCTCTGAAGAAGGGCCAGCGGGTCTCTCTGGTCAACTTCGGAACGTTTACGATCTCGAAGCGGAAAGCCCGGATGGGAAGAAACCCGCGAACCGGTGAAGCCCTCAAGATTCCGGCCGCCAAGGTTCCGAAATTTTCAGCCGGCAAGGAGCTCCGCTCGGCCGTCAAGTAACTGGCTTGCACGTAGGTCCGGACAGGCAAAAGAGAAGGCGGCTCCACCCTTGTTTGTAAAGAGAGTGGAAGTCGCCTTCTCTTTTTGCATTTCTTGACACTATAGGCAGGCCTATATTAGCATGCCCACCCGGACAATAGGCGCGTAGCTCAGGGGGAGAGCGCTACCTTGACACGGTAGAGGTCGACGGTTCAAGACCGTCCGCGCCTACCATGCCGGCGAGAGGCATCCGTGTGCCTTGGGGCAGCGGAGTGCCTTTCTTGTTTTCTGACGGTCAGCCGAATGTGGCGCTCATGAAGATCACGGTGAAAAACGGAACCGGCCAGGTCCTTGAAAAAGGACAACCTGCAATAGCTGCCTTGAAGGCCTGCGGTGTAACCGTCAGTCCTGACATCTTGGCGGTCAAAGTGAACGGGCAGGTGGTAGACCTGTCACGTCCGCTCACCGAAGACGCCGTGATCGAGCCAATCAAGTTCGACTCGGTGGAGGGCCGCGAGGTCTATCGCCACAGCAGTACGCACATCATGGCTCAGGCCGTGAAGGAAGTGTTTCCGACCGCCCAGATGACGATTGGGCCGGCCCTCGAAGACAGCTTTTTCTATGACTTCGCCTTCGACCGGCCGTTTACGCCGGAAGACCTGGAAAAGATCGAAGCGAAGGCGAAGGACATTATCAAACGCAACCTCACGGTAACCCGCCGCGAGTTGTCGAAAGAAGAAGCGATCCAGCTCTTTCGATCACGGGGCGAGCAATACAAGGTCGAGTTGATCCAGGGATTCCCGGATAACGAACCGATATCTGCCTACAGTCAAGGTGAATTCGTCGATCTCTGCCGGGGTCCGCACCTGCCCACCACCGGCCACGTCGGCGCGTTCAAACTACTCAATACGGCCGGAGCGTACTGGCGTGGTGACGAGCGGAATCCGATGTTGCAACGCATCTACGGTACCTCGTTCCCGACCCAAGCGGAACTGGATGCCCATCTGGCCCGGCTGGAGGAAATCAAACGCCGCGACCATCGCAAGGTCGGCAAGGAGCTCGATCTCATCACGATTCAGGATGAAATCGGACCGGGCCTCGTCCTCTGGCACCCCAAAGGTGCGCTGGTTCGCTTGCTGATCGAAAACTTCTGGCGCGAGCAACATCTTCGGGACGGCTACGAACTGGTGTACAGCCCGCATGTGGCGCGATTGGATCTCTGGAAAACCAGCGGCCACGTCGACTACTACCGGGAAAATATGTTCGCCTCGATGAAAATCGAGGGCAGCGAGTACCAGCTCAAGCCGATGAACTGTCCGTACCACATCATGATCTACAAGTCCCATCTCCGAAGCTATCGGGACCTACCGATCCGATATGGAGAACTCGGGACGGTCTATCGCTATGAACGGACGGGCGTGCTCCACGGACTGTTGCGCGTCCGCGGCTTCACGCAGGACGACGCCCATTTGTTCTGCCGGCCCGATCAGATTCAAGAGGAAGTCAGCCGCGTCATCGACTTCACGTTCTTCATCTTGAAGACATTCGGATTCAACGAATTCGAGATTTTTCTCTCGACCCGGCCGAAAGAATCCGTCGGGTCGGACGAAAACTGGGCCCTCGCCACCAGCTCGCTGGAGGCGGCGCTCAAGTCCCGCAACATCGATTTCCACGTAGACGAAGGCGGCGGTGCCTTCTACGGGCCGAAGATCGACATCAAGATCAAGGATGCACTGGGCCGCTCATGGCAGTGTTCGACGGTGCAGGTCGATTTCAATAACCCGGAACGGTTTGAACTCAGTTATATCGGTGAGGACGGCAAGTCGCACCAGCCCATCATGATCCATCGCGCGCTGATGGGTTCCATCGAGCGTTTCTTCGGGATTCTGGTGGAACACTATGGCGGCGCCTTCCCGACATGGCTCGCCCCGGTGCAGGCCATCGTCATGGCCATCACCGACAATCAACGGGAATACGTGAATGCCGTGGTCGACCAGTTGAAAGCGGCCGGCTTCCGGGCCGACGCTGACTTGAGGAACGAGAAGATCGGCTTCAAAATCCGCGAAGCGGAAAAGGCCAAGGTCCCCTATATGCTCGTCGCAGGGGATCGCGAAGTACAGAGCGGCACCCTCTCCGTCCGGGGACGGAGCGGCGCGAACCTCGGCAGCATGACAGGGGCTGCGGTGATTGAGATGTTGCGTAACGACGTGACACGCACCCAGCCGGAGCTTCAACCCACACACTAAGAGGTGGCATATCGTTCCGAAACTGCGCGTGAACCGCGAAATCCGAGTACGAGAAGTGCGAGTCATCGGTCCGGAAGGGGAGCAGCTGGGCATTCTCCCGACCCCGGACGCATTCCGGCAAGCGCAAGAGCAGGGCTACGACCTCGTCGAAGTCGCCCCGACCTCCGTGCCGCCGGTCTGCCGGATCATGGACTATGGCAAGTACAAGTACGAGCTCAGCAAGAAAGAACACCAGAGCCGTCGCCATCAAAAGTCCACGCAGGTAAAGGAAATCAAGCTTCGGCCCAGGACGGATAAGCACGACCTGGAAATCAAAGTTCGCCAGATCAAGGAGTTTCTGGCCGACGGGAACAAAACCAAAGTGACGCTCACCTATCGCGGACGCGAGATGGCCAACCAGGAGATGGGCCGGACGGTCATGAACAGCGTGATCGCCGAGCTGAGCGAAACCGGGACGATCGAATATGCCCCGCGCATGGAAGGCCGGAGCCTGATTATGATCGTGGCTCCCAAGAATTAACCGACACGAACCAGAGTGACCAACGGAGAGGAAGGACCCTTATGAAAGCCAAGACCCACAAAGGCGCCAGCAAGCGATTTGCCAGGACCGGCAGCGGCAAGATCGTCCGGAGAAAAGCCGGTAAACGTCATCTGCTAACCCACAAGAAGAGCGACCAGAAGCGTCGGTTGAGCGGCACCGCCGTCATCAGCGAGACCGCGACCTTGTCTTTGAATCGCTTGCTCCCGTATAACTAAGGCCTGAGAACGAGCCTCACGAGTAGAAGGAGAATAGGACCATGCCTCGCGCAAAAGGTGGATCGAAAACCAGACAGAGACGGAAGAAGCGGATTAAACTGGCTTCGGGCCAGTACGGAGCCAAGAGCCGGTTGTTCCGATCCGCAACCGAATCGGTAGACAAGGGCCAGCAGTACGCCTACGTCGGCCGCAAGAATCGCAAGCGGGATTTCCGGCAACTGTGGATCGCGCGCATCAGCGCTGCCGTGCGTGCCCAGGGATTAACCTACGGCCGCTTCATCAACGCACTCAAGAAGGCGAATGTATTGCTGGATCGAAAAGTCCTCTCGGACATGGCGATCAAGGATGCCGCCGGCTTTGAGAAGCTGATCGGTCTCGCCAAACAGCACGTGCCGGCAACGGCTTAAACCACATCGTCGGTTGCGGTAAAGGGAACGGGGGGAGCGGCGTACGTCGCTCCCCCCGTTTTCGTTCTCAGCAAATGCCGATCTATGCCAGATCGACCAGCTGTGACAGATTCACATCGAACGAGACGACGGGGACGGCAATTTGCCAGCGCTCGAGGACTTCAGGATGGACTTCGCCGATGACACCGACCGGTTTGCCGGCGACAACAATACGACCGGCGCGGCCTTCGAGGAACGAGGGGTGCTGGACCGGCTCAAGCGTGTACTCCGTGCCTAAGTGATACAACAACACGTCGAGGCTAGAGTGGATCTCGGAAAAATGCGCCGTCGCATGGGCGATGACTCCGCCCAGCACGGTCTCCGTGCGCGAACCCAGTTCGTGCGAGGAATCCGGAATCGCCACGTCGCCGGCTTCGAAGAGCCGATGAGGATAAAACGCCCGGCTTGACGCCGCTTCAACCCGGAGGAGCGACGGCAACATCCATTGGCGTAGGGCCGAGAAGGTCAGCGCCATCGCATTGTCCACTTCGACCATCTTGCCCCACTCAGTCCCATCGAGACGCATGGCGGCCGCATAATTATCCGGCGAGCCGAGGATGTTGGAGATGATTTCCTGAAACCCAAGGCCGACCATCAACTCGCGGGCGCGGTCGGAGGTCTGTTCGATGCGCGAAAGCCCGCCCACGGTAAATTGCGCCGGCATCTCGGGTGGGAAAGAGCCGTATCCGCGGCTCATCGCCACATCTTCGACGACATCCATCGCGTGCATGAGATCCTGCCGGTAGGGCGGCAGCTTCGCCTTGACGGAGGCTTTTCCCGCCGAAACCTCATACCCGTACACTTGAAGAGCCTGGACCACGGCCTTGGCACCGAGTTCTTGGCCAAGGGCCCGTTCGATGGTCTTGACGTCGATCGTCCGTGACCGGTCGAGGTCTTGGGGCGTCACGACGCGCTTGCCCAGCGGCGTGCTCTTCGGGTAGTGGACTTCGATCGGCTCGATGACCGCCCCGCGATCGGCCAGGTTCGCGGCAAAGATATTGAGCGTCAGCACGACCATCGCTTGATCGGTGCCGGTGACCTCTACGAACAATTCGTCGTCCCCCACCCGTACTTCGCCGATCTCGCGGCTGTTGATGATCGGCGGGAACGACAGCGGCTGCTGCTTCGCATCGCGTAGAATCGGCACGCGGCTCTGTCCTGCCAGAATATGCCCGTGCTCCAAACCTTTCGGATGGACCATCAGAATTTCCGACAAGGTCATCACCGTCTCCATCCCTAACGGGGTGAAGTGCGCCTCGTCCGGCTTGACCAATTCGTACGTAACGGGAAAGGCGATCTTCGACAGCTGATAAATGCCGATCGAGACCGTCTTACGTTTGTGGCCGAAGATGTCCGCCAGTTTTTCCTGTGTCTGAATCAATTGCGCGAGCCCCTCGTCGGTAACGCGATAGCCCTTGGCCGAGCAGGCGGCGACATAGGGCCGCACCTGGTCGATGCCGGAGCCGACAATGACGCGTTGGGCGGGCTTGGGCTTTTTCCCGAAGAACGGGTAGGGCTTCAGTTTCCCCTGCTGCTTGATTCGAATCTGCCTCGCAATGCCTTCGCAACACCAGAGATCGGGCCGGTTGCTGTCTTGTAGTTCGACACGGAGTTCACCGGTCTCGGCGTTGTGTCCCTTCAGCTCGCCTTTGACGAGCATCAGCCATTCTTCGATCTGGTCGATCGTGACAGTCCGCTGGGACTTTCCGTCGAGCAGAGATTCGAGATCGTCTTTGAAAATCGAGATCGTGGGCATGGCGTCGCCTAAAAGATCCCCCGCGTCGTTCGTATGAGATCCAAGTTGTCGGTGAACAACTCGCGAATGTCGTGAATGCCGAGCGCCACCATGGCCATCCGGTCTAGCCCTAGGCCCCACGCGATTACCGGCACATCGACCCCAAGCGGCAATGTCACTTCCGGACGGAACAAGCCCGCCCCTCCGAGCTCCATCCATCCCAAGCGCGGATGACGCACGTGCATTTCCACCGAGGGCTCGGTGAAGGGGAAATAGGCCGGCAGAAATTTCACTTCCTTGGCTTGGGCAACTTCGCGGGCGAACAAATTCAGTAAGCCCAGCAAGGTGCGGAAGTTGATGTCTTCACCGAGCACGATCCCTTCGACCTGAAAGAAGTCCGTGGCGTGTGTCGCATCGACCTGGTCGTAGCGGAAGCAGCGGGCGATGGAAAAATATTTCCCCGGCACACGGGGCGACGCCGCGAGCGTCCTCGACGAGACTGCCGTCCCCTGACTGCGCAACACCAGGCGCTTTGCTCGTTCGGTGTTGAAGTGATAGTTCCAGCCCGTGGAGCCGGTCTTGCCTCCGTCCTGATGTGCCTTCGTGACGTTTTTCAAGAACGGCTCGGCGATATGCGTGGCATGGGTCGGCTGCTTCACGAAATACACGTCGTGGATGTCTCGCGCCGGGTGGAACTGCGGCATGAAGAGGGCGTCCATGTTCCAGAATTCGGTCTCGACCAGCGAACCGCGCATTTCTTGGAATCCCATACTCACGAGTTTGGTCTTCACTGTATCCAGAAACTCTCGATAGGGGTGTTTCTTCCCGGTCCCGATACGGGGCGCACGGAGACTGATGGTGTACTTTCGAAAGCGCTTCGTTCGCCAAGTCCCATCCTTCAAAAGATCGGGGCTCAACTGCGAGACTTCCTCCGCGACGCCCTGCGTAAGCAACTGCTCGGCCGCGGTGGCGCCGGCCTCGGAGAGTTTGAATGACCGCGCAATGCGTTCATCGATCCGGAACGGCTCCTTGGCATTGCCGCGTTTCACGGCATAGTCTTCGATGATCTGACGATGAGCGCCCGAGAAGCGCTGCAACTCACGGGGCGCTTCGCGCACCTCTCGCAGGAGGGTTCGGATCGCCTCGACTGTCGGGCTTGGACGACCGGTCGATTCGATGCAGCCACCCTGTATGATCAGGAGCGCTCCTTCTTTCTTCAACCGACCGACCGCTTTGCTGACATCGGAGGGGTCCATCCCGTCCTGTGACTGCAGATCGGGAATGGTTAGTCGTTTTCCCGTGCTGGCTACTTCCCGCGCAGCGGCGAAGACGCGTTCGATCGGCGCGGCGTCGGCGACATACTGTTCACCGACTTTCGTGAGCGACACGATCGGGGTCACCGTTTCGGCATGGATCGCAATGAGTGATTTCGCCAGTAGCCATTCGATGGCCATGCTGAGCTGCGAGGGTTCAAGGTCGGCAGCGGCGGCCAATTCTTCGTTGCCCAGTACGGTACCCGGTGGACGAGATCCCAACGCCGTGAGGACCTTGATTTCGAGAGGATGCAGACTGTCAATGAGTGCGGAGATGTCCACCCTGGTTCGCCTATCGATGAAGTGCGGCGTGAGGCACGGATGCCGGCGGGCCGGCGGCGCGCATCGCCGCGATGGTGCCGGCATAGTCACGGCTGGAGAAAATCGCGGATCCGGCGACCAGTACATCGGCGCCTGCGGCGAGGATCTGCGCGGCATTGTCGACCTTAACGCCGCCGTCCACTTCGAGGAGTGCCCGGCTCTGAATACGATCCAGCCTTTCGCGAACGGCTTTGATTTTGCTCAACACGGAAGGGATAAACTTCTGTCCACCGAAGCCGGGATTGACCGACATAATCAACACCAGATCGACCTCCGGAAGAATTTCATCCAATGTCGTGACGGAGGTTGCCGGATTCAGCGTCACGCCCGCCTTCGCCCCCCGCTCCTTGATGGACTGAATGGTTCGATGGAGATGGGGACAGGCTTCGACGTGGACGGTCACATAATCCGCGCCCGCTGCAACGAACTCGGAAATAAATGTATCGGCATTCGTGATCATCAAATGCACATCAAGCGGCAGCTTGGTGACTTTCTTGATGGACTCAATCACAGGCGGACCGATTGTCAGGTTCGGAACGAAGTGGCCGTCCATTACGTCGACATGGAGCAGATCGGCGCCCCCTCGTTCCACGGCGGCGATCTCGTCGGCCAGTCGCACAAAATCTGCGGCGAGGATAGAAGGCGCGATGAATATGCGGTTGCTCATGCGGTCTCTGCAGTCTTTCTCATGCGGACGGCGTAGAACCCATCCATTCCCAGGGTGTTGCCCATCGTTGAGAGCGCGCCCTGTGGTGTCACAAACTCATGGGCCGAGACCGGAAGCCACGGCGCAACAGACTCACGCGTAAACGCCTGATGTTCCTGGCAGAACTCGGCAATCACACATTCCGTCTCCTCTGGTTCGGTCGAGCAGGTACTATAGACCAGCACCCCACCGGGCCGCAAGAAGGCGGAGGCGCGCTCGAGGATCGCACGCTGTAACGTATGATGCCGGGCAAACATGCCGGCGTCTTTCTTCCACTTGGCATCCGGATGCCGGCGCAGCACTCCGATTCCACTACACGGGGCATCGACAAGGATCCGATCGAACAGCGCAGGCTGACCGATCAACGACTCGACGGTCTTGTCCGTCGACAAACGCCCCAGCTCTCTGACATCGACCACGCTGGACACGACGATGGTGATACCCAGCCGCCGCAGATTCTCGGTCAGTCGGTGAAGGCGCGCGGCTTGCCGATCCAACGCGACAATCTGACCACGATCGGCCATGAGTTCGGCCAGATGTGTCGTCTTGCCTCCCGGCGCCGCACAAGTGTCCAGAATCCGCTCACCCGGCTGCGGATCCAAAATCAACGGAATGAGTTGTGCGGCCTCATCCTCGACATACCACCAACCTTCCGTAAACCCAGGAAGCGTTGCAACTGCTTGCCCCTCCTCGATAGTGACGCCCACTGGGCTTACCACGGTCGGCCGGGCTACGATCCCAGCTGCTCGGAGCCGCGCCAGCAACTCCTCCCGCGTGAGGCGCAGGCGATTGACGCGCAATGTCACAGCAGGAATCACACTCGCAGTCCGACACGCAGCTTCCGCCGCGGCCAACCCATGATGGGCAATCCACCGCTCGCACAGCCACTCGGGGATTCCATAGCGCACGGAGAGCGCGCGGGGAGCCCCTTTTTCGCCTTCGGGGAAAGCAGGTTCTGGTGTCCGAAGGAGGGCGCGCAAGACCGCATTCACGAATCCTCCCCAATCGCGCCCAAGTTTCGCGGCATACCGTTTGGCTAGATTGACGGACTCGTTGACGGCCGCCGAAGCCGGCACGCGGTCCATGTACAGCAGTTGATAGGCCCCCAGGCGCAAAATGCTCTGCACGACCGACGGCAGCCGCAGCAGGGGTTTGTTCAGTACCGGGGCCAATCGCCAATCGAGTGTTTCCTGCCGGCGCAGCGCACCGTAGAGTAACTCCATGGCAAATGCCCGATCACGAGGGTCTGTTCCCCCATCCCCCCACACGCGATCGAGAAGTTCGTCGACAGGATCGTCCGATTTCTGCATGGCCAACAAGGCGGCCAGCACCCGCCCTCTGGCTGAGCGGTTCGCGGTCGACGCTGACGTTTCGGATGGCAGCATGGTGCTTCGGGGAGGGATGCATCCGGATCTGTTGAAACTACGGCTGTGCTGCTTCGATAGAAGGACCCGCCTCAAATCGCTGGCCAGGTGTGACTCGATGCCCGGTTAGGTACTGTGCCACCGTGAGGCGTTTGCTGTTGGCGGGCTGGATCTCGGTGACTTCCAACAACCCGTTTCCTGTCACTACGTGAAGTGCCTGTTTGGTCACTTCGACGATCGTACCCGGGGCTGCGTGCTCTCGAGTTGCAACTGCTCCGGCCTTCCAGATGGTCCATCGCTCGCCCAGCAGGAACGAGTATGCGCCAGGCCAAGGGGAGAGACCTCGAACACGGTTACTCAATGCCACGGCAGCCAGGTTCCAGTCGATGACGCCGTCTTCCTTCTTCAGCAACGGTGCCATGGTCGCCTGACCATTGTCTTGCGGTATCGGGGTGAGCGCCCCGGCCTTGAGTTGCCGAATAGTCTCGACGAGGAGGCGGCCTCCTAGGACCGCAAGCCGCGGAGCAAGAGTCCCGGCCGTGTCGTCGGGCAAGATCGGGATTCGCTCCTGGAGCAACATCGCCCCGGTATCCATCCCCTCATCCATCATCATCGTGGTAATCCCGGTTTCTGCATCTCCGTTGATGACCGCCCATTGCACCGGCGCGGCACCCCGATATTTGGGCAGCAACGATCCATGTACGTTGACGCATCCCATCGGCGGCATCTTGAGGATACCCGAATGGAGAATGCGGCCGAATGCAGTGACCGCGATCAGGTCGGGCTTCCATGCCGCGAGAGGCTCGAGAAACTCCGGTGCCTTCATTTTCAACGGCTGCAGGATTGGAATGTGTTCGCGCTGCGCAATGATTTTGATGGGAGGCGGTGTCAGTTGTTGACCGCGGCCTTTCGGTCGGTCGGGCTGCGTGACGATGCCGACAACGTGATCGTCGGACTTCAGTAAAGCCTCCAGTGACGGAACCGCAAACTCCGGGGTCCCCATAAAAACGATACGCATAGGATGCCTTTAGCACCGTCATCGCATGAATGCAACGCCGCCAGGCCTTGCTTGACTTGGTGTTCTGCGCTTTGTTAGTCTCCGCCTGCGGGGTGGAGCAGCCTGGTAGCTCGTTGGGCTCATAACCCAAAGGTCAGAGGTTCAAATCCTCTCCCCGCAACCAACCCGGTTGCTTTTTCTTTCCCACTAAATTCAGCCACCTCTTCCAAGTGACATGATTGCCGTTGCTGACGCATCTGGTCGTCGACCGATCTCGTCAGAGATTTGCAACATGCTTTGTCGATTGTTCATGCTGCGATACGATCAGGGAACGTTCCAGAGACAGACAGGAGCACCCTGGTGCATTTCGTCAGAATCGGCAACCGTGCCATCAATCTCGACCGCGTTACGCACTGCGAGGTGCAGGTTTGGCACGATACGGTGTCGGTAAAGGTCTACATGTCCGGCATGGCGAACAACACTCCGGTGGTGCTGAACGAAGACGAAGCGAAGCAGTTCTGGAAGTACATCGAGTACGTTGCGGAAAAGCCCCTGTGAGACTTTGTTTCCCGCCTCCACCTTCTCACATTCCATTCACCGATTAGCACGTACAGCTATTCCCTATCGGACGCCTTGATAGTGAATCGCGGCATGCGCCGTTCCACTGGCCCGATATTCGCGATAGTAGGTCATCACTTTCTTCACATAGAGCTGAGTCTCTTTGTACGGGGGAATTTGACGGTACCGTGTGACTTTCTGTTCGCCGGCATTGTACGCAGCCAGAGCTAGCCGGATATTGCCGTGAAATCGGTCGAGGAGATACCGAAGATGCTTCGCTCCTCCTCCGATGTTATCCCGAGTATCGTAGAGGTTTCGCACCCCATGTCGGATGGCGGTTTCGGGAATGAGCTGCATCAAGCCCACTGCCCCGGCTTTTGAAATGACTAACGGGTTGAACGAGGATTCCGCTTTGATCACAGCCAGCAGAAGCTCAGGTGCCAGCCGATTGTCACGGGCGGATCGGAGAACGGCTTCTTCCAGCTCATGATCCAACACCGCCGCGCTATCACGCGGCGGTGTTGCAACTTCCGAATACCGTTGATCGCTTGGAACATTCGTCGCGTGAACGGTTCCATTGGAACTGACGTACCCATAGAGTTGGTCTTCAGCCTTACTCTCCGGTACCACAGCAATCACTGACACAAGACCAACCGCTATCGCCACGGCTCTGAGTCCGCTCCGGTACTCTAGGTTTGTCCGCCTATCGATCTTTGTGAGGATCATGAAGACTCCTTCCGATTCACGTCAGAACAACGTTCGTTCAACGCATGCCGCCTCAATGCGCAGCTTCCATGCCATACAAGACTCATCGCTCGTTACTGAAATTCATTGGTGGCACAATGAGTTAGATGGGCACACGAATCCCAACTTTTGTAGGGAGTGGGAGGAGGGCTACCAGGCATTTTTTGTCGCTGAGCCGCACTTTGTCGCTCTCACTACAATGCTGGCACCTCAGCTTCGCTACGAACTCGATCAGCACCTGCCGTTGTGTTACGGTTATAAAGTTAATCGAATAGGCTTTGTCTATTGCAGGATTGTCCGGGAGATATGCTCATGGCTTACCCAGCACGCGTGACTATGACCTTAACCGTACTCGGGCTCTTGCTCACCGCCGGTTGCGCCAGCGAGTACAATTCCTTTCACAATCATACCGGCGATCCCATACTTCTGACCCGAAGAGCGTATTCCGCGGAATCCTGCGTCCAACAAATGCGTGAAGAAGGCCGGCGATTGGGTGTCAGCTTCCGGTATATCCATGTGAAAGGATCGGGTGCAGGTTTGTCCCTCCTTTGGCCGCTGGAAGGTGGGTATGCTTGTGAGGCTGCCATTGGGCCAGAGGATCGGCCCAGGGGGATCTATCCCCGCGACTACTCCCCGGGATAGCCCATGCGGATGGCGCCTCTCCAAGCCCGTGATCCACTGCTTCTAATCCCCCGTAGGGCTTTCCCCTTCCCCAGAAAATTATTTTTCCTAAATCCCGGCGTTACCTGTTGACAATACTGTTTGTAGGGCAGTATTACTCCCACCTCCACAGGATATTGGGGCGTACGGCACAGCGCCCACATCTCGGAAATCTGTTTCTTTGGACTCCGAGCGCGTCGAAGGGAGGTGGACCCAGGACCCTGGCCCATGTCACACAAACCAGGTCCAAACACGACACTACTCACGTGCTAACAGCTTAGTTTGGTTAGGACTATGCAGATTGTTGCCCGGAAGCGAAACCGAATGAATGGTGCGCATATCAATCTGATCTAGAGGAACAAGGAGCACGCATGGAAGACTTGGTTATCGAAGAAGAAGGGACTTCATCAGCGCTGACCATTACTCTCGGTGATTTTCTCGTCTTCATCAACTGGATGAATCAAACGGAAAAAGCTCTTGATCGTGCCGAACCACTTCCTGCTACACCTCAACTCGACTCCGGTAAAGTCCGCGGTTGGATTCAATTGGTCCAGCGATTGGAGGAGCGGTTTCGGCGGAGTGAAGAAAAGAAGCTGGCACTCGAAGCCAATGTGATCGCCCAGGAAGCTCAACTTGGCCAGTTATTGTCGCACCTCCATTCCAATATCGCGTCGTTGTACGAAAACCTCGGACAGGCGCAAAAGGCCGAAGAAGTTCGCCGACGCGCCGAAGCGCTGCATTCAGCTTAGCTGACTATTGATAACCCGGAGAAGCAGCATTCACGCTCTCTTCTCCGGGTTCCCTTCAGATTGCCTCACCATCGATTCCGACATTCCCTTGTGAATCCATAGCCTTGGGCTATACTTGAGGCAAGTTACGGTCTTGTCCCACGTCCCGAGTGTGTGTGGTGCCTTTCTCCCTAGGGAGCCATGGCGCAAATCGATGATTAAGTTACTGCTGGTGGAGGACAACGATGTCGATGCCCACCTCACCCAGGATATCCTGGCCGAGTGGAGCATCGAGCAGTTCGATGTCACTCACGTGACCAGGCTGAGTGAAGCGTTCACGAGGCTTGCCCGAGAGCGGTTCGACGCCATTCTCCTCGATTTGTCACTCCCGGATGCCTATGGCCTTCCCACGTTGAAGCAGGTTCAGGCGACCTGCCCCACCATCCCTATCATCGTTCTGAGCGGAGTCAGCGACCAGGCACTCTCCCTTCAAGCCGTTCAGCAAGGAGCCCAGGATTATCTGGTAAAAGGACAGGGTCACCCGGAGCTCCTGGCACGCGCCATTCGCTATGCTATCGAACGAAAGCGTGCCGAAGAGCGCATGACGTACCTCGCTCAGTACGACCAACTTACCGGACTCGTCAATCGGACATTATTCCGAGACCGTCTCATCCAAGCCATGGCACGAAGCAAACGGCTCCAACGGCCGTTGGGATTGATGCTTCTGGATCTTGATCGATTCAAGGCAGTCAACGACACCATGGGGCATGATGTCGGGGACCTGCTACTGAAGTCCGTCGCAGACCGACTCCGAGCGTGCGTGCGAGAAGTCGATACCGTGGCACGGATGGGAGGGGATGAATTTACGATTATTCTCGAAGGGTGCTCGGCAGATCAGGATATCACGATCGTCGCCCAGCGTATCACGGAATCCCTGGCCGAGCCGTTTGACCTTGGTTCACATCGCGCTTCCATCGGGGTCAGTATTGGCATCACGATTTACCCGTCCGATGATCACGACATCGACGATCTGTTGAAACATGCTGACCTCGCCATGTATCGAGCAAAGCAGCGCGGGGGCAGCGCATTTGAGTTCCACGCGGCACCGGCAACTCCTCACTCCCCTGCGATCTCCCAGTAGTATCTTCCGAATTTTTGATCCTATGAATCGAGCAGTTCCACGCTATCGCCCGACTTCTGCAATGGCATATCGGTAACCCGATACGCTCCATGCGGGTTCAGCACAAGCGTGTTCATCGTGACAACGTTGGGGAGATCCGGAGTCCGATGGGGCGGTCGAAAACGAATACCTTTTCCTCGTACACACCTGGACGAATCTCGATCTAGTCGTGCTCCCCGACTTCGCGAAGCGCCGCGCTCGGCAGCGGATAACACCAGGAATCGTTACAGTCGATGATCAATGTTTCTCTATTAGAGGATTTGAGGTTCGTCGGCTCACTCATTTCACATCACACTCCCGACCATCGGCCCTAGACCGAAGCAAAAAGAGCACACTGGGCAAGAAGGTCCCCGTACAATTCTGTCTCCAGGGAGTGAGGAATTTCTTCTCGGCCTTGTGGCGACCAGTTCGAACCCATGAAAGCTTATTATTGTCAGTAGCTTATACACCATCTTTAGATCCTGGTTTGGCATACCGATTGCGTTACTGTGCCCTCTAGTATTTGAAGCGCTCTCGCGTGTGGAGGGAAATTTATGAAGCACCGCATCAGAATCGCTATCCTCGTGTTTGGCGCTCTGCTCGCCTCTGCCACCATCGCTCCGGCTGCGCCAGGTCAAATGCAGGATAGCTCACGCCGACTGTATGACCGCATTATGGAGGAATTCAAGCACCGGGATTACGAAGCGGCGCTGGCTGGTTTTCGGTTCTTCATCGAAGTGCATGGGCACTCGTCACTCGCAGCCAACGCACAGTACTGGATCGGAGAGTGTCAATATCGCATGGGGCGGTACAAAGACGCGTTGACCTCCTTCTACAATGTGGTGTCCTACTACCCACTAAGCCCGAAACTAGCCGCTTCCACATTGAAGATCGGGCAAACCTATACCAAGCTGGGCGACCAGGAGAAAGCGCGAATGATGTACGAGCGTGTCGTCGATCAGTATCCGGACAGCTCGGAAGCCGAACTCGCCAGAAAGGCGATCGATGCCAGCAACGCTAAAGCCGACCCCACCCCGACCACCCCTGAATGAGCGGGGTCAGACTAATGCGTCAACTTCCCACTCTACATTCTTAGTTTTCGTCCTCGCTACAACCCAACAATGCAGCGAGTGCGGGAACCGTGTACGCCTTTTGGGGTTTTAAGAGCAGGAGTTTGATCCCTGCCGCGTCTAGGACCGACTCAACCACCCGCCGCCGATCTCCCTGCGCACCTCGTAGAGCGCCGTCATCGACGAGTACAACTTGTTCGACCTGCCTGGTCCCCGGATGCATCAGCACGAAATCCACTCGCTTAAAAGCCAGTTGTCGAAACAACTTCGTCCGAGCCTCTCCTGCCGCATCAATGCGAACAAGCGCCCAGAGCGGCACCTGCGAAAAAACCAGGAGCCGGTCTTGTACGGCAAGCCGGATCAGATTGTACAGGAAGACATCCTGTTCGCTCAGCAAGGGAACAGGCACGACCGTTGTTCCAGGAACTAACACCGGTTCAGTGGAATGGGCCGCGCCGTGAGAACTCGGCCACTTCCACAGCAGAAACAGAAATGCCGCCGAGATGCCCACACCGATAAACAAAAGTTCCATGATGTATAGGATTGGACCCGGTCAGTGCTTCAGCCGACGCAGCCACCCCGGCCCACTGGGGATAATGCAGCCAAGCAGCGCCGGATGGTGAGCCCCGGTCACCGTAGGAACATTCCCACATTGCTCGACGATAGTCTGATACCCGAGAATCGCGAAAGCGATGGCCTCAAACGCCTTGCTATCCCACCCCAGTGTGTCGAATGTCGTGACAGGAATCGGTGAAAACACCTCTGCAAGATGCGTCATGATCGCGCGATTGCGGACCCCACCACCCCCGACGATCACTTCATCGATCCCGCCGCCGATCCAACGCCGCGCTGTGCCGACCGCTTCTGCTGTCCACCGGCTGCAGGTCGCTAACAAATCTTCTACCGGGAGTTGCCGGGCATCCTGTATGGCCAATAGCTCCTCAACCATCGAGACGCCGAACGCTTCCCGGCCGGTCGATTTCGGGGGCTTTTTCGAGAGATAGGGATGCGCCAACAACTTAGCAAGCAGCCGTCCATCAGGAGTCCCTCGCGATGCCACTCGGCCGTCGCGATCCATCGAGACACGACCGTTGCTTAATCGATACATCAGGCCGTCCAGCACCATGTTGGCCGGCCCGGTATCAAATGCCACTACGCCACCGATACCGCGTCCCTTCGGCAAGTAGGTTACATTGCTGATTCCCCCGAGATTCACCACCAAACGGGCGCGCTTCGGATGCCGGAACACGAGCGCGTGGACACCGGGTGCGAGCGGCGCCCCCTGGCCGCCGGCGGCGATGTCCCGAGGGCGGAAATCGGCCACCGTGGTAATCCCCGTCCGTTCCGCAATCACCGCAGGCTCGGCAATCTGGAGCGTAGATCGAATCGCGCCGACTCCCGCATCTTTGACACCATGGGGCAAGTGGTGGACCGTTTGCCCATGCGACCCGATCAAGTCGATATCTTTCGGACGCAGCCCCGCGGTTCGAATGGCACCCAACGCCGCATTCGCAAACCACTCGCCCAACAATGCATTCAGATGGCAGATTTCCGCCACCGTCCCCGTCGCCGACGCATTCAAGATCCGCTGTTGCAATGAGCGTGGGTACGGAAGCGGATAAAACGCGAGAGGATGGATCTGTAGCCCTTTCCGACCCCGCACGATTTCGACGAGCGCCGCATCAACCCCGTCACCGGATGTTCCGGACATCAGGCCGATCACTTTCATCGTCTCTTGTCCCTTTCCACGATGGCTCTCACACTCCGAGCCGGTGCGCTACGCTAATGGAAGTCCCGCGCGGGGTCAAGCGATCCGTATCGGAGTCGGCTCGCGTTGACTTCGCGATACCTCGATGTTACCGTCCCCGCCCATGCTCAAGGCTATCCGCGCATCGGCCCCCATCATCACAATACTGTTCGTTCTTTTGGCCGCCATCGACGGTCGGCCGGCACAGGCCGGCACGCCGCCACAAGCGATTAATGTCGTGGTAACCATCCCGGTACTGAAGGATTTGGCCGAGCAGGTCGGCGGTGCCCATGTCCGTGTCACCTCATTGCTGAACGGCTACGAAAACGAACATACCTATTCGCCGAAACCGAGCGATCTGGTCGCGGTCAGAAAAGCCGCGGTGCTGTTCGAAGTCGGCATCGGACTGGAAGTCTGGGTCTCCTCCCTCGTGAAAAATGCCGGTTCACCGGCCTTAATGGTAGTCACCACGTCACAGGGAATCGGACTGCTTCGCGACCACACCGACCATGGCCCTGCGCCTGAGGATACTCACGATCATGGCTCCGGCGGAAATCCCCACGTCTGGATGGACCCGGAAAACGTCGCAATCATGTTGCGACATGTCACGGAAGCCCTGATCAAGTTAGATCCGGCCCACGCATCCGAGTTTCGCAGCAATCAGGCTGGGTATCTTCGCCAACTTGATCGCCTCAGGAAGGATCTGAACGAACGGTTGGCGCAGCTGCGGGATCGCCGTTTTATCGCCCATCATCCCGCGTGGCCCTATCTGGCGAGGCGATTCGGATTCGAGATCGCCGCCACAATTCAAGCCCAATCAGGAACCGAACCCTCCGCGTTACACTTACAATCGCTGATCACGACGATCAAGAAAGACCGGATCAAAGTCATCGTCTCAGAGATTCAACTTAATCAGCGAGTCCCGGAACTTCTCGCCAAGGAGACCAAAGCCCGCGTTGTCGTGTTGACCACCCTGCCGGGAGGATTGCCGGGGACCGAGACCTACCTCGACATGCTCCGCTATAATGTGCTCCAATTGGCCAATGCGCTCGAGGCCTCCTAGTCGATTCCGACGACGACCAGCCGGCTGCGCGAAGGAGCACCCATTTCCGTGTCCGCCCCATCGGATTCCATCATAGAGTTCGACCACGCTACCTTCGGCTTCCCCGGGGTTGTGGCGCTGAAGGACCTTTGCCTTTCCATTCGATCCGGGGAATTCGTCGGGGTGATCGGCCCGAATGGTTCGGGGAAAACGACGCTCTGCCGGGCCGTCTTAGGCCTCATGGCCCCACTCAGTGGCCATCTTAGAATCTTCGATTGCGCCTGCGGTGAACTCCGCTGCCACCACCGCGCCCAGATCGGTTATCTTCCGCAAAAAGGGGTGATAGACCGGAACTTTCCCGTCACAGTGTTAGAGACCGTGATGATGGGCCGGTACGGTGCATTGGGGCTGTTCAAGCGGGCGAGCAAGCGAGACCAAGAGATCGCCCTCGACGCCTTGGCACACGTCGGCATGGAGGCTCATCGGAACACGGCCCTCGGCCATTTATCCGGTGGCCAGCAACAGCGAGTCTTCATCGCCCGGGCGCTCGCGCAGCAGCCGAAAGTGCTTCTGCTCGACGAGCCGACAACCGGCCTCGATATCACAACCCAACACAATGTGATTGAACTCGTGGAGCACCTTCACGAAGAGCTGGGACTCACCGTCCTGCTCATCACGCACGATATCAACATGATTCGCTCCCGCGTCGACCGGCTGGTCCTTCTCAAGACCCGTCTCTACGCGGCCGGCCCTCCGGCCGAAGTGCTCAAGCCCGACATTCTCCGCGAGGTCTACGGGAAGGATCTCGTCATCACCGAGAAGGACCTCGTCATCGTCGAGGATTACCACCACCATCACTGAAACGCTCATCGATTATGCTGGACCTCTTCACCTATGACTTCATGCAACGCTCCCTCCTCGCGGCGGCGATGGTGGGAGGCCTCTGTTCGGTCATCGGCGTGTTCGTCGTCTTACGCGGGCTGGCGTTTGTGGGAGCCGGGACATCCCATGCCGCGTTCGCCGGAGTGGCATTGGGCTATTTGATGGGCTGGCCCCCGCTCGTCCTGGCGATCCTCTTCGGCCTCGCGACGGTCTGGATCACCGGGTGGGCGGAGGAGAAGGGCCGGATGAAGCTCGATGTCTCCATCGGGATTCTCTATACGACGACGATGGCCCTGGCGATTCTGTTTCTCGGCCTGATGAAAACCTATAACGCCGAGGTCTACGGCTATCTTTTCGGCAGTGTTTTGTCGGTCACAACCGAGGAATTGCTGTCGATCGGCGCCTTGGCGATACTCGTCCTGGGGTTGATTCTGCTGTTCTCAAAAGAACTGTATTTCATCGCATTCGATCAGGAGATGGCGGAAGCTTCCGGCGTGCCGGCTCGGGGGATGTTCTTCCTCCTACTTTCACTCGTTGCCTTGACGGTTGTCGTCTCCCTCAAGACCGTCGGCGCGATTCTCGTCTTCGCCATGATCTTGATTCCGGCGTCCACGGCGTATCAGCTCACCAGCAGCCTGCGCACTCTGACTCTCTATTCTGTACTCATCGGCATTTCAACCTCCGTGACCGGCGTCGTCATCTCTGCGGTCTGGGATATTCCTTCCGGACCGGCCATCGTGCTCCTGGCCACCTCGATATTCTTTCTCGCGATTCTCTTGTCCCCGAAACGGCAGAGAGGCCTGGTCCCTGCGACCTAGCCGGGTTCGGATCCCTGCATCGTCATCGATATCACTTTCATCACTGTAGGCCCAGGACTACAGGACCTGTGTCGTTCTGGATTCACTCGGGCTAGGATCTTTCGGGATTCTTGCACCATTTCTCTACAACATTGGATGGAGAAGCCATAGAGACGCCCTTCACCTCATCGGCATAGGACTTGCGGAAGTACCAGTTGTCTTATCGTCTTTGTGTCACAAATACATCACGGAGGATTCAGATGCGTAGGAACTCGTGTGGATGGATTGTTAGCAGCCTCTTCGTCGCATGCGTCGGCGTCGGAATAGTCGGAGTCTCGCCGGTACAGGCTCAAGAGGGGAAAGACAACTTCGGCGGTATCGAAGCCGGGAAATGGGTGCTCGGTATGCGGGCAGGGTTTGCGCCACTGACGCAGAGCCTGACCGGTAATTCTTCGACTGACGTCGGTTCGCTGGTCAATTTCCAGGCGATGTACAGCCTGAACCGCTGGCTTCTCGTCGGAATGATGTTGGAATGGGAGCGCCACGCGGTGGACCAAGAGCGGCCCCAGCGGGACTTAGGTCATCAGGACACCGTGTCCGTGCTGCCGACCGTCGAACTCCGCCCGACGACGTTCGGTTCGTTCAGCCCGTACGTCAACATGAGCTTCGGCGTGAACGTGAACAGCTTCGGTGAAACCTCCGGAACAAGAATCAGCCCGAGCAACACCTTCGCCTGGCGGTTAGGATGGGGCGGCGACTACCTGATCACCAAGCAGTTCGCCCTGAACGCGGAAATGGCGTATAAGCGGAACGACGGACATGCGACTGTCAACGGAGTCCGAAACGATGACTGGAACGCGTCCTCGTTTGGATTCTTGCTTGGCGCGAAGATGTATTTCTGACCTGAGAAGCACCCGATGGGAACGGCGCAGGACATCTCATCACGAGCCCCTGCGCCGTTTCTCTTTGGAGGACCCGTCTTATTCCTGCCGGGCTTGTTTGGCGCGGCTCCATACCATTCCAGTCTGCTCACCGGTGGTGAACCCCAGCTTTTCGTAAAAGCCTGGACGCCTGGTACAGAGCCAGAACAGTTCCACTTTCTTGAGCCGTGGATGCTGCAGAATCCGTTGAACGATCTCCGTCCCGATCCCCTGCTTCTGGTACCCTTTGTCCACGATCACATCCCAGATCGTCGCACGATAGACAAAATCCGTCAGCACCCGGCCAAAGCCTATGAGATGATCCCCCTCCCACGCGCAGAGGGCAAGGTCGGTGTGCCGCAGCATCTCCCTGGCATCGTCGAGCGTGCGGCCTTTCGCCCAAGGGGCCTGTTGAAACAAGGTGAGCAATTGCTCCGGCTGGAGCGATTTCTTCTCTGAGTAGGTAACGACGGTCTTGAGGGTCGGGGGCATTGTGTACTAGAGTATCTCCCGTGATGAACCCGGCCCGCCATCGACCGGCGGCGCAAAGTGTACGAGGAAACCGATGTCAACGCAAGTGCGTAGCTGCCCCAAGTGCTTTCAATTGATGTGGCTCAAGCAGGACCAGTACGAAGTTCTGGACGAAACCTTCGTCAGAACGAAGTGCCCGCATTGTGGTTCGACGGTGCGCTTTCGCCAGGTGCAGGAAGGAGCGAATGCGAACGGGCCCAAGATGGGCCACTGAGTTCACATTCCCCGCCCGGATCCGTCTAATTCCGGTTTGTTTCCCGGCAGAATCTTGTGGAGCCCCGCACGGTACTCCGCGATCCGCTTTTCGTCGAGGCGGCCGATTTCCACCTCTTTATCCCGCTGCATCCGTTCCAGGTGATCGAGGATCGCAAGGAGCGGCTGGACGGCCCCGATCAGGTTGCCGACCTCGAAGGCTTCAAGCGCTTCGACACAGAGGGGGTTCAGCGTTTTAAAGACCGTTCCCACCGCCTGCGTCCGAAACCGCGAGAGAATCTCTTCAAACTCTTCGACGGCCTCAAACTTGGGTTTCACCCCGGTCGGAACGGCCGTCAGATGCACGATCGGAGGCAGCTTTGCCGCATAAGCCTTGAGCTGAGACAACAGCCCTCCGAGCGTATCCAGCACATCCGCAGTTTGCATCGCAGGCTCTCCTCAATTCTGTTTCCATAGCACACACGAACGGGTGGCGTCACGACGCTTTGCTCCGCGTGGTCCGGTTCAGGCGTTCCAATTGGGCCATGACTTCGGCCATATCCGGAGGTACCGGCCGGCTGTATTCACACTGGTCGCCGGTCACCGGATGCCGGAACCCGAGTGTCCGCGCATGGAGCATCACACGGGGAATGTCGATCTCATCCACGGTACAGACCTTACGGCCGCCATACGTCGGGTCACCGAGAATCGGATGGCCAAGCGCGGTGAGATGGACACGCAATTGATGGGTTCGGCCCGTACGAGGATACAAGAGTACGTGCGCGGCCGTTTTTCCGAATCGTCGGTCTACCTGATATTCCGTCACGGACTCCTTCGGTCTAGCAGTCCGGGCTGAGAACTTCTTCCGCTCCTTGGTGTCCCGCCCGATCGCCAATTCAATCAACCCGTGACCTTTTTTCGGGATACCCCAGATGAGGGCTTCATAGACTCTGGTGATTGAATGATGCTTGAACTGGGCCGCCAGGCCCCGGTGGGCTTCATCGGTCTTGGCGATCACCATGACACCCGACGTATCCTTATCAAGCCGATGGACGAGACCGGGGCGTTCTTTCCCACCGATCGTGGACACGGTCCCCCCGGACGTTTGAAAGTGATGTAGTAACGCGTTCACGAGGGTGCCGTTCCAGTGGCCTGGGGCCGGATGGACGACCAAGCCAGCCGGCTTGTTCAGCACGAGGAGGGCGTCATCCTCATGAAGAATCTCGAGCGGGATCGATTCGCCCTGGAGCTGCAGTGGCTCCGCCTTGGGCACGTCGAACGCAATACGATCGCCGGGCCGGATCTTATAGCTAGGCTTCACCGCCTGGCCGTTGATCTTGACCCGCGCCTGCTCGATAAACCGCTGGATCGCCGACCGGGAGAGTTTCGGTTCCCGGTTGACCAGAAAGACATCGAGTCGTTTGGGTTGCTCGCCGGCTGTCACCACGAATTCTGTCTGCATAGAGGCACGCTACTGTGATTACGGCTCAAAAATCAACGCACGGGTCTGTAGTCATGCCGACGCCCCTGTTCACGTTGCTTCGACGCTAAAGTTTCACCCGTACGCTGACCCTCTGCTGGTTCTGCGGCGGGTTCAGTTTTTTGAACAGCAAGAAGTGATCGAGGCGAAGGCGGGAGCGCTTGTCGATGCGCACCGACTCCACCCCGAATCGGCCACCCTTAGCCCACACCACCCGTACCTCATCGATCAATAGCGGCCCTTCATAGTCAGGCAGCGCCAGGCATAACGTCAGATGCATGCCAGGCTTAACCTCCTGGTTGCCCTGAATCCCAACCCCTTCCTTGGAGAGGTCGATTGCCGTCCCTTCCCCAATGATGAGCGTGTCGTCTTGAATCCCCGAATACGTCAGGTGACAATTCACCGTGACACGGTCAGATCGTCGCAACTCTTTCGCCACATCCGCATACATCAGCACGGGTAGTTCACTTGCCAGTAGCCCCATCGTATAACCTCCTGATCAAGAAGATCCGTCCTCTCTCTTGATAAAAAGATGGCACTCGAATGGGCGTCTGTCTGTGCCTCAAAAGTGGGGTGGGGATCGGCGCCCCTCTTCCGATCACGCTCTCGGTTGCTCACAGGTAGTGTCGAATACGACGAGGTTGAGGCAGGACCAGGGGAGGACGCCTCAGGGGCGAGGCGTCGGAGCGGGATGGCCGTCCGTGCGGCGTTTTAGCGCATCGATTTCTGCTTCCTGCTCGGCAACTTTCCTTTTCAATTGCGCGACTTCTTCCTGCAACCGTTGGAGAAAAGCCTGTCCTGTTGGGTCGGCCACAGAACTCGACCTTGGACTCGCGGATGGGATCAGACCGACCGCCTCACTGGAACGTTTGAGGGATGAAAGAAAGGCCCTGTGGTCGAGAATCAGCTCACTGGCCGAGGCCTGGTGCCCGCCGGTCCAATTGGCCTGTCTACCGCTGATAAAGCGGGACGCTTCGAAAGCCAGCATCCCGCCACTCCCCTTCACCGAATAGAATGGGTTCGCCTGGATACGGGACAGTTCCGTTGCCTCCTGGGAAAGAGAGAGCCGATGGTTTGCGAGAACCACATGAATGGCATCGTCTTTGATGAACAGTCCGCCCGATGTCACACCGAGGCCTGATCCCCCCGGCTGGGAGAAGTAGAAGCTGATCCATTCCTGAGACGTCGCCTGACGAAACGCCTCAGCTATGGCCGGTACGAGAAGGCCTATCTCATCGATCGTAAAGACTGGCCGTGGAGGGCGCGGGCTATCCATGAGTCCGGCTCGATCCTCAAGAAGCAGCTGGCTCAAGATCGCGGTGAATTCTTCATCTGTCACGCGTACCGGATGCTGGTAGCGGGCGGTCGCGCTACTGCCGTCTTGGTAGGAATCGAGACGGACAAACCAGGAGAGGTCCTGATGAACGGGGCGGCTGACCAGTGTGGGACTCGCACAGCCAAGGCAGAGAAGAAGGGATAATGGTATCCACGCGGAGAGATAAGCGAGGCGTCGATACACAGGCTGCACCGTGCGAGTGAACAGGGGTACGGGGGCGGCAGAATCCTTCGGAAACGACTCTGGGTACAGTCTACGCGTGGCCTGCTTTACGCGCGCGTTCGGCGATTTTCTTCCGGAGGCGGGCCTTCTCCAGGCTGATTTCGGCTTCCTTGACCTCGGAGGGCAGCCCACCAGCTTTGAGCCGTTGTTCCGCCTTTTCAAACGCGGCTTGAGCGCGGCTCACGTCGATATCCTCCGCCTTCTCGGCGATCTCAGCCATGATGGTGACCTTGGTCGGCGTGACTTCCGCATAGCCCCAGAGGACGGCCATATGACTCGTCTGCTCGCCGACCCGATACCTTAGCTCGCCGATGCGCAACGTGGAGAGGAAATGGCAATGACCGGGCAACACACCGAACTCGCCTTCCGAGCCAGGGGCGATTACCTCGTCCACCTGCTGGCTCAGCAGCTGCTTCTCCGGCGTCACGACCTCTAACAGAATTTTTCCAGCCATCTCTTCCTGATTCCTCGCTGTCTACTCAGAAGGCGGAAGGAGCGATGCATCCTCCCCTGCGCGCGTCCAACGAGGGTCTTCCGAGACCGCGCGTTGCGCGAGCCAGGAGGATGCTCGTCCGACTGCCGATTTATACCTTCACGCCCATCTTTTCGGCTTTCGCCACCGCTTCTTCGATCGGGCCGACCATGTAAAAAGCCTGCTCAGGCAGGTGGTCGTACTTGCCCTCGAGGATTTCCTTGAAGCTGCGAACCGTATCTTTCAACTTCACGTACTTGCCGGGCGCGCCGGTGAAGGCTTCGGCGACATGGAAGGGCTGCGAGAGGAAGCGCTGAATCTTCCGCGCACGGGCCACGACCATCTTGTCGTCTTCCGACAATTCGTCCATACCGAGAATGGCGATGATATCCTGCAGGTCTTTGTAGCGCTGCAGCACGGATTGGACACCGCGGGCCACCTTGTAATGCTCTTCGCCGATGATCTGCGGATCGAGAATACGGGAGGTCGAGTCCAAGGGGTCGACCGCCGGATAAATGCCCAATTCGGCCAGCGACCGGGACAACACGGTGGTCGCGTCCAAGTGCGCGA
This sequence comes from Nitrospira sp., assembly GCA_046350995.1. Taxonomy (GTDB): domain Bacteria; phylum Nitrospirota; class Nitrospiria; order Nitrospirales; family Nitrospiraceae; genus Nitrospira_D. The sequence continues at coordinate 144,948 of JAXLZJ010000011.1, read as the reverse complement.
ACGCCGTCGCCGGGGCCGGGTCGGTCAAGTCGTCGGCAGGCACGTAGATGGCCTGCACCGAAGTGATCGATCCGCGCTTGGTCGAGGTGATGCGCTCTTGCAACGCACCCATTTCCGTCGACAGGTTCGGCTGATAACCGACGGCAGAGGGCATACGGCCCAACAACGCCGACACTTCGGAGCCGGCCTGAGTGAACCGGAAGATGTTGTCGACAAACAGCAACACGTCCTGGTTTTCTTCGTCGCGGAAGAATTCTGCGACGGCCAATCCGGTCAAGGCGACGCGGAGACGGGCTCCGGGCGGCTCATTCATTTGGCCGTAGACCAGGGCGGCCTTCGACTTGGTGAAATCTTCCGGATCGATGACCTTCGACTCCTGCATTTCATGCCAGAGGTCGTTGCCTTCACGGGTCCGCTCGCCGACGCCCGCGAACACGGAGAAACCGCCGTGGTGCAGGGCGATGTTGTTGATCAATTCCATGATGATGACGGTCTTGCCGACGCCGGCGCCGCCGAAGAGTCCGACCTTTCCGCCCTTGCTGTACGGTTCGAGCAGGTCGACGACTTTGATGCCGGTTTCCAGCACTTCAGTCTTGGTTTCCTGATCCTCGAGCTTGGGAGCCGGGCGGTGAATCGGATAGGTCTTCTTCGACTTGATCGGGCCCTTTTCATCGACCGGCTCACCGAGCACGTTGATGAGGCGGCCGAGGGTCTCGCGGCCAACCGGCACGGAGATCGGCGCACCGGTGTCCTGCACATCCATCCCGCGCGTCAGACCGTCGGTGGTGGACATAGCGACCCCGCGCACACGGTTCTCGCCGAGGTGCTGGGCGACTTCGAGGGTGATCCTCACCGCCGGCTTGCCCGCAGCCTTATTCTCTTCCTGCGTGACTTTCAGCGCGTTGTAAATGTTGGGCAGCTGGCCGGGAGGAAATTCCACGTCCACGACCGGTCCGATGACCTGGATGACTTTGCCTGTTGCAGCCACGGGATGCTCCTTTCGACGAAACGGGGTCGGCTATTTGAGCGCTTCGGCGCCGCCGACGATATCCATGAGTTCTTTCGTAATCGCAGCCTGTCTGGTCTTGTTGTAATAGAGCGTAACTTTCTTGATGAGCTGGCCGGCGTTGCGCGTCGCGCCGTCCATGGCGGCCATGCGGGCGCCGTGTTCGGCAGCCGCGGACTCCAACAAAATCCGATAGGCCTGCACCTGGAAGTGCTTCGGGACGAGCGCGTTCAAGAGTTCCGCCTCATCCGGTTCGTAGAGGTAACTGCCGCCGGTCGTTCCTTCGCCCTCCGCCGCGCCGAATTCAGCCTGCGCGTCAACGGGGAAGAGCTTCTCGACGATCACACGTTGTTGAATGGCGGACTTGAACTCGTTGTACACAACGTATAGCTCATCGAACGTGCCCTTCACGAAATTGTCCGTGAGGTCGCCGCCGATGTCGATGGCGTGCTCGAAACTCAGCTTATCGAAAATGCCGGTCCACTCCTGACGGATCGGCCAAGTCCGGCGGCGGAAATAGTCACGGCCTTTGCGGCCGATGATGCTCAGATTGACCTGGAGACCGCGGGCTTCGCATTGTCGCACGAACTCGGCGCTCTTGCGGACGATGTTGCCGTTGAAGCCGCCACAGAGACCGCGGTCGCTGGTGACGACCAGCACCTCGATCTTCTTGCCTTCGCGCTTTTGGAGCAACGGATGGGCCGAGCGATTCACGCGCTGGCTCAGATTGCTCAGCACGCCACGCATCTTGTGCGCGTACGGGCGCGCGGCCAGGATACGGTCCTGCGAACGCTTAAGCTTCGCCGCGGCCACCATCTTCATGGCCTTGGTGATCTTCTGGGTATTTTTGAACGCCGAAATTTTACGGCGCAGGCTTTGTAAACTTGGCATCGGTCAGACGCTCCGGCAGTCGTTACTTTCCGCCGTATCCCATCTTCTGCTTAAAGGTGGTGATGATTTCTTTCAACCGTCCGCCGACCTTGTCGTCGATCTTGCCGATGGTGGCAACTTCTTTCTTCACCTCCGGATGGTGCTGTTGGATGTAGTGGAGCAGATCGCTTTCGAACTGCTGCACCTTGTCCACCGCCACGTCGTCCAGGAAGCCCTGCGTGCCCGCATAGATCGAGAGCACCTGGTCGGCAACCGGCATCGGCTTGTACTGGCCCTGCTTGAGCAATTCCACCATGCGCACGCCGCGCGCCAGCTGCATCTGGGTGGCCTTGTCGAGTTCGCTGCCGAACTGCGCGAAGGCCGCCATTTCGCGATACTGCGCCAAGTCCAACCGGAGCGTGCCGGCCACCTGCTTCATGGTCTTGATCTGAGCGGATCCGCCGACGCGGGAGACCGACAGACCGACGTTGATCGCCGGACGAATGCCCGAGTAGAAGAGATCGCTACCGAGATAGATCTGGCCGTCGGTGATCGAAATCACGTTCGTCGGAATGTAGGCCGACACGTCGCCGGCTTGCGTTTCGATGATGGGCAACGCCGTCAGACTGCCGCCACCGAGTTTGTCGCTCAGCTTGGCCGCGCGCTCCAGCAACCGGGAATGCAGATAGAACACGTCGCCCGGATAGGCTTCGCGGCCCGGCGGACGGCGGAGCAGGAGCGAGAGCTGACGATAGGCCACCGCGTGCTTGGACAAATCGTCGTAGACGATCAGGGCGTGCTTGCCGTTGTCGCGGAAATATTCGCCGATCGCGGCGCCGGCAAAGGGCGCCAGGAACTGCATCGGAGCCGGGTCGCTGGCGCTGGCGGAGACGACCATGCTGTATTCCATCGCATGGTTTTCTTCGAGCGTCTTCACGACGCGGGCGACGGTCGACCGCTTCTGACCGACGGCCACGTAGATACAGAACACGCCCAGGCCCTTTTGGTTGATGATCGTATCGACCGCGATGGCCGTCTTACCGGTCTGGCGGTCGCCAATGATCAACTCGCGCTGGCCGCGGCCGATAGGAATCATGGCGTCGATAGCCTTGATGCCGGTCTGGAGCGGTTCACGGACGGACTGGCGGGTATTGACGCCGGGCGCGACGACTTCGATACGGGACGAATGTTCGGACTTGATCGGGCCTTTGCCGTCGATCGGCTGGCCGATGGCGTTCACGACGCGACCGACGAGCGCTTCACCGACCGGGATTTCCGCAATGCGGCCCGTACGCTTGACCGGATCGCCTTCCTTGATACCGACGTCGTCGCCCATCAACACGGCGCCGACATTGTCTTCTTCGAGGTTCAGCGCGATCCCATAGAGGCCGCCCGGGAACTCGAGCATCTCGCCCGCCATGGCCCCATCGAGGCCGTAGACCTTAGCGATACCGTCGCCGACCTGAATGACGGATCCCGTCTCCTTGACGTCGACTTGTTTGTCGAAGCCTTTGATCTTCTCCTTGATGATCGCACTGATTTCTTCTGCCTTGATCTGCATGGCTACTCCTTCGTCAACAAACTCTGCATGGCGCGCAAGCGACCTCGGACGGTGCTGTCGACGACCGTGCTGCCGATATGAATCTGCAATCCGGCGAGGTGCGCGGGGTCGGTCTGAAAGGTCACGTCGACTTCGCGCTTGAGCGTCTCGCGCAGGCGCGTTTTGATTCGATCTTGTTCCACAGGCGGCAGCACCGCCGCGGAGGACACCGTCACCGGCTGAGTGCCCTTGGATTGGTCCACGAGTTTCCCGAACGCGTCGGCGATTTCTGGAAGGAAGCCGACCCGGTTTTTCTTCACCAGTTGGCCGAGAAACGCCTTGCCGGCAGGCGGACAGCCGAGCTTGTCGCCGAGCGCCGTGAGAACGGCGATTTTCTCTTCGACCCCGAACGCGGGCGACGCCACGACATGGCGGAGCTGATCGGAGTCCTTGATGGCCTGTCCCAAGCCATTGAGAGTACCCCGCGTCGCTTCGATGGTCGATTGATCGAGAAGCTCGAAGAGGGCCTGGGCGTAACGTCGCGCAACTGCTGTCTTAATCACTGTCCTGGTTCACTCACTTCTACTGGAGGCACACGAAAGAGATCCGTGCGATCCGCACGAAAATTGGCGCGCCAAGGTACCACTGGGCGCGAGGTACTGTCAACGGGGCAGGAGCGGGATGTTGACTCAGGTCGCCGGCGCGACTACGGCGGGGAATTCGACCTGGGCCGACCGCAGCCGCTCAACGATCGCTTTGCTGAGCTCCGCCTGCAAGGAGCCGTAGTGCACGACCTTGGTCCAAGGCTCGATCGCGATCGTGATCGCCGGATGCCCCAACCGGCTCACCCCAATGGGCGCGGCCGGATCCTTTAACACGTGAGGGTGGGCGGTCACGATCTCGCCGACAATCGATAGCGCCTGATTCAAATCCGTCTTATACGAGACCTCCACGGTCAGGTGGAGCTGTCGAATCGTCCCAAAATTGTGAAGGATCTCGCCCACAATCTTGCGATTGGGGATGACGACCTTGGAATGATCCGGGTGCATCAGCGTGGTCGAGAAGATATCGATCATCACGACGTCCCCGTGCACGCCCAGCAAGGAAATGTGCTCCCCGACCTTGTACGGTTTGGTGAAGATGATCGACAAACCGGCCATCACGTTGCTCAACACACCCTGCAAGGCGAGACCGATGCCGACACCTGCGACACCGATACCGGCCACGAGCGGGGCAATCGGAACGCCCAGCGCATCGAGCGCAATGACCGCAGTGAACAGCAGCACGACAATCTTGACGATCCGTACCAGCAGCATGCGGACGGGCGGCTCCAGCGTCTGGGTTTCCAGCCACTGCTGGGCCAAGCGCCCGGCCGAACGAGCCACCAACGATCCGACGGCAAAAATGCCGGCGGCAACGACGGCTTTCAACCCGTATTGCACGGCATACTGCGTGACGGCTTCCATCTCGATCATTCGATCCTCCTGCCCCTACCGGCCGAACAAGCCTTTCAAGAGTTGCTTCCCCTCTTGTTCGAGATCTTTCGGCTTTGTAGTGCCCTTCAGCAAGCCGCCGATGGCCTCCTGCGCCTTTTGCTTGATCTGCTCCTGAACCTTCCCGGTCAGTCCCTTCATATCCAGTCCGTAGGTCGGCTCTTCGAGCGTCCCGCCGATCAACAACGGCAGGGTCAGGCGTCCTTCCTTCAAAGCCAAGCGGGCGACCGGCGAAGATGCAGCGAGTTGCTGGCTGAGCGATTCGGACAGGTTCAGATTGAGGGTCATGTTCAGCGCGTGGTCGAATCCGATCGTCCCCCCGCCGGTCGCTTGGAAATCGTGACTGTCCATCAGGAGCTTCGACAGCGTGACTACGCCTTTGCTGATGCCCAGATCCGTTTCGATCGTGGAAAAGGCGGTGGCTTTCGCGTCTCCGACCGAAATGCCGACCACTTTCAAGATAGACACCGCCTCCTGGAGAAGATTCATTCCGTCGATTTTTCCATCCTTGACGCCGACGTGGCCGGTCCCTTCCAGCGTTTTCGTAAGGTCCACCATCGAAAATCCCTGACCATTGAGTGACACATCCAGCCCAGCCGTCCCGGTCACGGACACAGGCGTCTCTGTCACCACGGCAATAGCGGGCGCAAGCTGAATTCCCTTCATGGACAGCGTCGCGTTAAACGGAGGCGCCTCACTCCCCGACTGCAGTGCGGCTTGCGTAGCAAGCTTCCCGTCGAAGAGATCGAACGAGAGATCCCGCAACGTGAGTTGCGCCCCTTTGCTGTCCGCCGTCAACTTGAAGTTCTTGGCCTCGACCGGCTTTTTGAGCGGCAACGTCAGGGGAAGATTGGCCGTATTGATCGCCGGTGATGTCAGCGTGAGCGATGCCTGCTGACCTCCAGTCTTGCCCGTGATCGCAAACTCCGTCGTCCCGAGAGCCAGCCGGAAATTGATCGCGTCGAGATCCGCGCTTTCCTTGAGCGGGCCGAACGTCCCATCGAGCGAAACCGGAAGATTCAGCGGCTGAACCAGCGTCCCCAAGTGCAGTGTCGGCGACTCGCCCAGATGGACCGACCGTAACAACAGCTCCAGATCTTGCAGCTGATACTCGACCGACTTCGCCTGCGACTCGTCCCGATACGTGATCTTCCCGCCGGCAATCGACACGCGATCCACCGCCAGGAGCGCGAGGATTTTCAGTGGTCCGTCGGGCGACGGCACGGGCGCGCGCGACGGTGTCTCCGGTGCGGCCACTCCCTTGCGTCCCAGTGTCGACGCGTTCAGCACACCTTTTTTGTTTTTTATAACGGTGATCAGCGGATCGCGGAGTGTAATTTCTTCGACTTCGACCTTGCCGCTCAGCAGCGGCATGAGTTTCACACCGACATCGACCGATGAGAGGGATGTAAAGGGACCGGACCCGAAGGCGGGATCTTCCGCAACGGTGAGCCCCGCCACTCGGGCACCCAAACGGGGCCAGATCGTGAGGCGAATGTCCCCGATCGTCACCTTCCGATTCAGCGCCTCTTCGATCAGCGGACGATACTGATCTTGATACTTGTTGAGATCGATTAAAAACGGGAGCGACAGCACCACCCCAACGAGTACGACGAGAACAACCCCGACGCCGATCACGATTTTCATCGGACACCTTCCCTTCTCGCCGCAGTATAGGAAACGGGGGAGGGAGGGTCAAACACTGCGCAACACGACCCGTTCGCGCCTTGCCGCTTACCGGATCGCAATGCTACAATCCCACCTCTCGTATGGGCGCGGAGAGGTGCGAGAGTGGACGAATCGACATGCTTGGAAAGCATGCGTCGGGGCAACTCGACCGTGGGTTCGAATCCCACCCTCTCCGCCATACGGAACTAGCTCGACCGCGAGCCACCAGGAAGAAACTTGGCGAGCGGATCACTCCCCTCGCATCAAGGTGAAAGGGGCCGGGCCCTGTGCAACAAGACCCTGTGAACCCCGCCAGGTCCGGAAGGAAGCAACGGTAAGCGGTCAGTTTTGTGTGCCGCAGGATCACCTGGCCCCGCTTTTTCCGACTGCGTCGCTCAGGACGCGTCATTCGTGAAAGCGTGCAGTCGAGACGTCTTTCGAATCACGATACGCGAACACCGCCCCATGGACTACCAGGTTTCCGCGCGTAAATACCGGCCCGGTACCTTCGACGAGGTCGTCGGCCAATCGCACGTCGTCCAGACGTTGATGAACGCCGTCGACTCCAAACGGATCGCCCATGCCTATCTCTTCTCGGGCACACGCGGGGTCGGCAAGACGACGATCGCCCGCATCCTCGCCAAAGCGCTGAACTGCGAGCAAGGCCCGACCGGGCATCCTTGCAACACCTGCGCGAATTGTCTCGAGATCGCGCAGGGGACTTCCGTCGACGTAATGGAAATCGACGGCGCCTCCAACACCAGCGTAGACGACGTGCGCGAGATCCGTGAGAACGTGAAGTTTTCCCCGTTTCGCGGGCATTATCGGGTCTATATCATCGACGAAGTCCACATGCTGTCGAACTCGGCGTTCAACGCCCTCCTCAAAACGCTGGAGGAGCCGCCGGCCCATGTGGTCTTCATCTTCGCAACCACCGAAATTCATAAAATTCCCGCGACGATTCTGTCGCGCTGCCAGCATTACAATTTCCGCCGCATTGCGCGCCAGGAAATCATCGACCGGTTGCGCCATGTCGCCGCCCAAGACGGACTGACGATCGAGGACCGGAGCTTCACCGCGCTTGCCCGGGCGAGCGAAGGCAGCATGCGCGACGCCCTGAGCCTGCTCGACCAAGCCGTCGCGTTCGGCGGGACCGCGATTGCACACGCCGATCTGGAAGTGTTGCTGGGCGCCGTGCCACAGGAACTGGTCCACGGCATGATCGCCGCGGTGCTGCGCCAGGACAGTCCGGCCGCGCTCGCGGTGTTGGCGACGCTGCTCGACCAGGGACATGATCTCAAGGCCTTTTGCGCGGACGTCGTGGAGTATCTTCGCAATCTTCTGATCGTCTCGGTGGTTCCCTCAGGCCCCGAACTGCGCGGGCTGATCGAGGCCTCGCAGGAAGATATTCAACAGCTCGCGGGCGAGGCCGCGCAGGTCACACCGGAGCAACTACAAGAGTTGCTCACCTATTTCTCTCAAGCGGAGGACTCGCTCCGGTACAGCGCCCATCCCCGGTTTGTGTTGGAAGCGACGGCCATCCGCGCCACGCGACTGCTCCGACAAGGCGATGCGCAGGAACGCCGGACCGACGTGCCGCCGCCGGTTGCTTCAGGCTCCGTATCGCCAAAGACCGCCATGTCGGCGACGTCGCCGAAACCGGCAGTATCGCTGCCCAAACCAGCCCCGGCGCCGACAGGAACGTCGCGCCCCTCACCGACAGCCACGAGCCGTCCGGCTCCTGCGACTCCGACCGCTCCCGCGTCTCGTCCAGCTCCGGCCGAGAAGCCGAAACTCACCGCACCGGCGGCCCCCGAACCAGTACAGCCGGTCGCCGACGTCCCCGTTCAGGCTGCCCCCATACCGCCGGTCGGACCTCTCAAGTGGGATTCGATTCAGGAGGCCGTCGCCGCGTCGTTTCCCAATTTCGCGCCGTTTTTGGAAGCGGGACGTTTCGTCGGTATGGAGGGAACTCTGATTACGCTCGGGTTTGCCAAACAGGCGACGCTCGCCCGCGCGATGATGGAAAAGGAAGACAACCTCCGGGCTCTGGCCGGCCTCTGCGAACAACAGCTCGGTCAGCCGGTTCGCATTCGGGTGATCGAATTGTCGGACGCCGATCCGCCCGGCCCCACGATGGCGCAATTGCGCGCGGCCAAGGAACAGGAGCAGCGGGTGGTGTTGTTCGACCGGGCTCGGGCGAATCCGGTGGTGAAACAGGCATTGGAAATCTTCGACGCAGAACTCGCCGATGTGAGAACGGTCGTGCGGAAGGAGGCAGGGGAATGAAGAATCCATTTGGCAATATGTCGGCTATTTTGAAACAAGCGCAGGCGATGCAGGAACAGATGGCGAAGCTGCAGGAACAGGCCGCGACCAAAACAGCCAGCGGGACGGCGGGCGGCGGAATCGTCACCGTGACCGCCAACGGCGCCATGCAAATCGTCCGGGTCGTCATTGATCCCGAAGTCGGCAAGAGCGGCGACGTGGAGATGATCCAGGACCTGGTGCTGGCCGCGACCAACGAAGCGCTGCGCAAGGCGAAGGAATTGATGGAGCAGGACATGAAAGCGCTGACAGGCGGCCTCAAGATGCCGGGGCTCTTTTAGCGATGGCGATCGATCAGCAGGGCCTCCTCGCCCGCCTGGTGAAAGAGCTGGTGCGACTCCCCGGCGTGGGACAGAAGAGCGCGCAGCGGCTGGCGTTCCATCTTCTGAAAACCGAACGGGACGAAGCGTTGCGCCTCGCCGATGCGATTCGTGCAGTCAAGGACGGCCTCGCGTTCTGCCGACAATGCCGGAACATCGCCGAGGGCGAGCTATGTGAATTCTGCGTCGACCCCAAACGAGACCGGTCGAAGATTCTGGTGGTGGAAGAACCGAGCACGATTTACGCCGTGGAGCGCGCCGCCGGCTATCGCGGTCTGTATCACGTGCTGTTGGGCTCGCTGTCCCCGCTCGACGGCGTCGGGCCCGGAGACATCCGCGCGGACGAACTCGTCGAACGGGTCAAAGCGGGCGGCGTGGATGAGGTGATTCTGGCGACGAACCCGACGATCGAGGGCGAAGCCACCGCCATTTATCTCACCCGTTTGCTCAAACCGTTCGGAGTCCGCGTGTCGCGGATCGCCTACGGCATTCCCGTCGGGATGGACATCGAGTACGCCGACGAAGTCACGCTGCTCAAGTCCATTGAGGGCCGACGAGATCTCTGACCGCCCACCTGTATTCCACCATAGTTTCCGTTGACCCCCTCTCCATCCCACTGTTATAGTCGGCCCTCGTTTTTCTTGTCTGGAGCCGCCCCGATGACCGCACGAGCGCCTCGGAAACGGACGACGGGCCAATCCACCGCCGCACGGCGCACCGCCGGTGCGCGAAAACCCTCCGCAAAGAGCAAATACCCCGATATCAGGCGCGCCTTGGAGAAGCAGCGGGCAACGTTGCTGGGCGAAGTCGGAGAAGTCCTGAATCAACATCAGGACCAGGAATCTCTTCCGGATGTGAGTGATCAGGCCTCGGCGGAAGTCGATCAGCACTTTTCCATGCGCATTCGCGAACGCGAGCAGAAGCTGCTGAAGAAAATCGAGGAGGCCTTGGACCGGATGAAGGCCGGCACCTATGGCATCTGCGAATCTTGCGGTGAAGACATCCCCTACAAACGCCTCAAAGCCCGCCCCGTGACGACGCTCTGCATCGCCTGCAAAACCCAACAAGAAGAACAAGAGCAAGCTCGCCGCTGACGAGGTTTTCCCAGATTTCAGCTTAGGGCTTCTTCAGAGCCTTGAGACGTTCTTGGACCTTCGCGACTCGCCCTTCTTCTTCCGGAATGCCTTCTACCAGAGCCAGGAAGGTTTCATACTCACTGACCGCGCGCTTGGGATTGGTCGCTTCATACGCCTCGGCCAGATTGTAGCGGGCCATGGCGTAATTCGGTCGAAGGACCACCGCTTTTTCAAAGAGACTCATCGCCGCCGCTTTTTCACCAAGTTTATTGTGGACCGTGCCGAGATTGTTCAGTACTTCTGGAATATTCGGCCGGATCGAGAGGGATTTCAACATCTCGGCCTTGGCTTTTTCGTACTGCCCTTTCGCTTCCCACGACACCCCGAGCCGATGATGAGCCTCGGCTAGCCAGACTTTATTCGTAAACCCGCTGGTAATCGCCCGTTGATAGGCATCGGCGGCGATATCGTAGTTCTTGTCTTTGCAGTAGGCGAGTTGCGCGGTTTGGCCGCGGGCGAACTGCTGCAAGGATTCAAACGGTTCTTTGTCCTCGCTCCCCTGGCTTTCGATCTTCATCCCATTTTGTCCGGCTGCGGGCTGTCGAAGCCGGTCGAGAAATTCCTTGCGATAGGGAGAAAACAGCCGGACATAGGGATCGATCGTGAACGATGCCATCAGCAAAAGCGGACGGTCTTGTGGGCCGGTGACAAGATATTCCACCGTGGTCTTTTCATCTCCGGTGGCGAAGATGGCGCTGCTTTCCATATTCCCCTTGGTGGCCAGTTGGGAAACGTTCAAATAGAATTCCAGTTCCGGCTTCAAGACGGAGAGGGTTCGCCTCAACACCGGATAGGGCTTCAAATCAAGTCCGCCGGTATAGGTGAATTGCGCGCCGACCAGCTGCCCGTCTTCGTCGAAAAAGTAAGACTCGTCGGCGTGAGACGCACTTTGGGAAGCAGGCACGACCAGTTCCTTTCCGCTCCCCCACCCCTTGTTCGAGTAGGACTGTCCCACCAATTTATTCAGAACGTCGGGCTTGCGGTCACACAAGGTGATGGGTTTGAGGAGAACCAAGTCGCTCTCAGAGGGAGGAAGGTTGGGCCTGGTTGGAGGCGGTGCAGAGCCGCACCCGGAAAGCGTGCCGAGCAGGATACTGAATCCGGCCGCCCGTATCAGATGCCGGGGAAATAACATATCTGCCCCCTCGACAGAAATCCGTTGCCGCCGCATCGAAACCTTACACGATTTCCGAAATGATTGCGAAGCGGGAAAGAAAAAGCCCGCTCTCCTTGTGCGAAGAGCGGGCTTTCAGGGTCCGGAGACGAACGACCGAGCGTCAGCGACGCTGTGCGTTCACCATCGCATCCTCAGCGGTGTACCCGAACAGATAGGGAAACGATCCCCCCAACGTGTAGGCGGGACGATTGACCCCGTAATCAAGCGCGTGTCCTACCGGATGGAGCAGGAACCCGAGCCAACGAAGCGGATGGTCGTTTATTGCCGCCCCTGCCGCTGGATCTGAATACACCAAGGCTGTGCTGTCGAGAATATTGTAAATGCTCGTCGGAGGAGTATATTCACTGTCAGCGGTTATGTTTTGCTGGGGGGTGCTGCACCCTGTTGCCAAGACCGCCGTGAGAACCATCCCCGCCGCCCAGATCATCGCTTTCATGTCCAACCTCGCTTTGTTCGTTTCTCGGATGGTCATTCCAAATCGCCGAATACAGGGGAAGTGTAGCCGACAACCCGATTTCTGTCCAGGAACTGGGGGTTTCTTCACCTCCGATATCAGGCTTATGAAAGGAGGAAATACACACAGGAGAGGGATGGTGGGCGATACAGGTATCGAACCTGTGGCCTCTTCCGTGTGAAGGAAGCGCTCTACCACTGAGCTAATCGCCCATCGGCTGGGGAGTCTAGCATGGGGCCAGGCGCGCGTTCAATCGGTCCCTGGATGCCCGGCACGGCTGGCAGACATTTTCAACATCCTGCTAGAATGCGACCTTCTATTGCCCTTGAGGAGGCTGGCATCGGGTATGAGAGGGGATATCGTCGTCATCGGGGGGGGGCTGGCCGGCTCAGAGGCCGCGTGGCAGGCAGCGAATCGCGGAGCGAAAGTCGCGCTTTACGAGATGCGCCCCAAGGAAATGACGCCGGCGCACAAGACCGGCGGCCTGGCCGAATTGGTCTGTTCCAATTCACTGGGCTCCCTCGATCCGCTCAACGCGCCCGGCATTCTCAAAGAGGAGATGGGGCGGCTCGGTTCACTGATTATCGAGTCGGCGCGGCTGGCTCGGGTGCCGGCCGGCTCGGCCCTGGCGGTGGATCGCGATGTTTTCTCGCAGAAGATCACCCAGGCCCTCGAAAGCCATCCGAATGTCAGAATCCTTCACGAAGAAATCCCGAATATTCCGGCCGACTGTCTCTGCATCGTCGCGACCGGGCCGCTGACGTCCGAGAAACTGTCCCAATCGATTCGGACCGTGACGCAATCGCAGCACCTGTTCTTTTTCGACGCGATTTCACCTATCGTCGACGCCGATTCGATCGACATGGACGTCGCCTTCGCGGCCTCGCGCTACAACAAGGGCGGGGATGATTATCTGAATTGTCCGATGACCGAGGCCCAGTACAACGCGTTCTACGCCGCCCTGATGGCGGCGGAGAAAGTTCACCCGAAGGAATTCGAGAAAACGCCCTACTTCGAGGCCTGCATTCCGATCGAGGTCATGGCCGAGCGCGGCCGGCAAACACTGGCGTTCGGCCCGATGAAACCGGTCGGTCTCGTGGACCCTCGTACCGGCGCCAGACCGGCGGCCGTCGTACAGCTCCGGACTGAAAACGTGCACCGGACCTGCTACAACCTCGTCGGATTCCAGACCAAGCTGACCTACCCGGAGCAGAAGCGCGTCTTCCGCATGATTCCCGGACTGGAGCAAGCCGAATTTCTCCGCTACGGAAGTCTCCACCGGAACACGTTCATCAATTCACCGCAGATCCTCCTGAACACACTCCAATGCAAGGCGCGGGCAACCTTGTTTTTCGCAGGCCAATTGGTTGGTGTCGAAGGCTATACGGAGTCCGCAGCCATGGGTGGACTCGCGGGGATTAATGCGTCCCGGATGCTAGCGGGCCTGCCGCTCGTGACACCGCCATCGACCACGGCGCACGGTTGTTTGATCGGACACGTTTCCGGATCGGATCCCCGGCACTTCCAGCCGATGAACACCAACTTCGGTCTGTTCCCACCGTTGGCCCATCCACCGAGAGACAAAGACAAAAAGCGGCAGCTCATTGCCCAACGGGCGCGCGAGGACTTCGAGACATGGATGACGCAATCCGCGCTTTCGTGACATTTCTCGAAGTGGAGCGCCACGCCTCCCCGGAGACCATCCGCAATTACCGATCGGATCTGACCCAACTCGCGGTATTTCTCGCACAGCGGGAGCAACCGCCTCATGCTGTTCAAACACCCGACGTCACCGGTGAGGCAGTGCGTGCCTACTTGCATTGGCTTGACCGCAAAGGCGAGAAAGCCACATCCCTAGCTCGAAAACTGGCCTGCATCAGAAGTTTTTTCCGCTTCCATGTCCGAGAAGGCACGGTAGCGGCGAATCCGGCTGAAGACATCCGGAGCCCGAAACTGCCCAAACCGCTGCCGCGCGTCCTCACAAAAGACGACGCCAATGCGCTGATGGAATTCCCCACCACGAGTACGGCACTGACGCGGCGGGACCGTGCCTTGCTCGAAACTCTCTACTCGACCGGAGCCCGTGTCAGTGAAGTCGTCGGGTTGAATCTCGGGGATGTGAATCAGACCGACGGACTCGTACATCTTCACGGCAAAGGCCGGAAGGAACGAATCGTCCCGATCGGCGACATTGCACTGCAGGCAATCCGCGCCTATCGTACCTCCTTACCGCCGCCCGCGCGCGAGGCGGCCCCCTCCATGCCGCTGTTTCTGAACTATCGCGGCGGCCGGCTGACGACCCGCAGTGTGGCTCGACTGGTCGCCCGCTACTCCAGCCGGCTATCGGGCGGCCCCGTCAGTCCCCACGCGCTCCGTCACTCCTATGCCACGCACTTGCTGGACGAAGGAGCCGACTTGCGTTCGATCCAGGAAATGCTGGGCCACGCCTCATTGAGCACGACGCAAAAGTACACACACCTGGCCACCGATCAACTGATGGCCGTGTACGACCGCGCCCATCCCCGCGCCAAGACGTCGGGAACGCCCGTGCCGCGAAAGGACACGATCCCCTCATGAGAATTCGCTCCACAACCATTTTATGTGTACGCCGCGACGGGACCGTGGCCATGGGCTGCGACGGACAAGTCACTGTCGGCACCACGGTGATGAAACACAACGCCAAGAAACTTCGGCGTCTGCACCACGACCAGGTGCTGGCCGGATTCGCCGGCGCCACCGCCGACGCCTTTACCCTGTTTGAAAAATTCGAAAGCAAGCTGGAGGAGTATCGCGGCAACTTGACCAGAGCCGCGGTCGAACTCGCCAAAGACTGGCGGACGGACCGCGTACTGCGCCGCCTGGAGGCGCTGCTCGCCGTGGCGGGACGCGACCAATCATTCATCATCTCCGGCACCGGCGACGTGGTGGAGCCGGAGGATGGCATTCTTGCCATCGGCTCCGGCGGCCCCTATGCCCTGTCGGCCGCCCGTGCGTTGCTCGCCCACTCTTCGTTGACTGCGCCGGTTATCGTGCGCGAGGCCATGACGATCGCCGGGGCCATCGACATCTATACAAACCAGCAGATCATCGTCGAGGAACTACGAGGCTAGATGACTACCGACCCGACGTCCCTCAATGTGAACGGACTCACGCCGCGCCAGATCGTCGAAGAACTGAACCGCTACGTCATCGGCCAGAAAGACGCGAAGCGGATGGTCGCGATCGCCTTACGCAACCGCTGGCGGCGACAGCAACTCTCGCCGGAGCTGCGTGACGAAGTCATGCCCAAGAACATCATCATGATCGGGCCTACCGGCGTCGGGAAGACAGAAATCGCCCGCCGCCTGGCGAAGCTCGCACAGGCGCCGTTCATCAAGGTCGAAGCGTCGAAATTCACCGAGGTGGGGTACGTCGGTCGCGATGTCGAGTCCATCGTGCGCGATCTGACAGAACTCGCCATCAACATGGTGAAATCGAGCCGCATGGACGCGGTGCAGCAGAAGGCCGAACAGCACGCCGAAGACCGGTTGCTCGATCTGTTGTTGCCGCCGCCCCCGCCTCGCCCGTCGAGCTTCGACTCGCCGCCCGATACCTCCCCACCGGCCAGCCAGGATTCTTACGAGACCACCAAATCAAAATTGCGGCTGCAGTTGCGCGACGGCAAGCTGGACGAACGCACCGTCGAGTTGGACGTAAAAGAGCGGGGTCTCCCCATCGGCGTTATCTCGAACATGGGCGGGCTGGACGATTTGCAGAACAACCTCCAGGATATGCTCGGCGGCATGTTGCAGGGCAAGAGGAAGAAACGGCGGATGAAAATCCAGGAGGCGCTTAAACACCTCGTTCAGGAAGAAGCCCAGAAACTCATCGACATGGACGAGGTCGTCCGCGAGGCGATCGTCAAAGTCGAACAAACCGGGATTGTGTTTCTGGATGAAATTGATAAGATCGCGGGCCGCGAACGGTCGGCGGGGCCGGACGTCTCGCGGGAAGGGGTCCAGCGCGATCTGCTGCCGATCGTGGAGGGCTGTACGGTCAACACCAAACACGGGCCGGTCGCTACCGACCACATTTTATTCATTGCAGCCGGCGCCTTTCACGTGGCAAAACCCTCGGACCTGATTCCGGAACTCCAAGGCCGGTTCCCGATCCGGGTGGAGTTGAGCCCGTTGACGAAAGACGATTTCGTCCGCATTCTGACCGAACCGCGCGGCGCGCTCGTCCGGCAATATCAGGCGCTGCTGGCGACGGAAGGGCTGACGGTCGACTTTACCCGTGACGGCTTGGACGAAATCGCCCAGCTTGCAGTCCAGGTCAACGAACGGACGGAAAACATCGGCGCCCGGCGACTCTTCACGATCATGGAGCGGTTACTGGAGCAGATTTCTTTCGAGGGGCCGGAATGGCCAGAGAAAACCGTGTCCGTCACCGCCGACTATGTGCACGACCGATTGAAAGACGTGGTTAAAGATCAGGATTTGAGCCGCTACATTCTCTGACGAACGACAGGAGCCGCCCATGAATCGTCTGATTAAGAAAGCCAATATCCTGATCGAAGCGCTGCCTTACATCCGGACGTTCCGAGGCAAGACCGTCGTCATTAAGTACGGCGGCCACGCCATGACGGAGAACGCGCTCAAAGAGCGGTTCGCAGAAGACATCGTTCTGTTGAAATATGTTGGACTGAATCCCGTCATCGTCCACGGCGGCGGGCCGCAAATCGATAAGATGCTTACTCGCCTGAACATCCAGGCCAAATTCCGCCACGGCGTCCGGGTGACGGACGAAGCGACGATGGAAATCGTCGAGATGGTACTGGCCGGGAAGATCAACATGGAGATCGTCGATCTGTTGAATCGCCATGGGGCGCGGTCCGTCGGATTGAGCGGAAAGGACGGCGGGCTGATTCTGGCGCGACCGCTTACCGCGAAGGCCTGGGCCGAGAGTTTGGGGAAGGACTTGGAGGGTGACGACGAAGGCGACTTCGGGCTCGTCGGGGAGGTCCAGTCAGTCGATCCCAGCCTCGTACTCAAACTGCAGCAGGACCACTACATTCCCGTGATCGCGCCTATCGGCACGGATCGGGAAGGTAACACTTACAATATCAACGCCGACCTCGTCGCCGGGGCCATCGCGGCATCGCTCCATGCGGAGAAGCTGGTGATGATGACCGACGTGAAAGGCATCCGCGACGCCAAGAGCCGCCACCTGTCCACCGTCTCACGGAAAGACGTGCAGCGCATGGTCAAGAAAGGCGTCATCGGCGAGGGCATGCTGCCCAAGGTCCAGGCCTGTCTCGACGCGCTGGCCGGCGGGGCCGGCAAGGCCCACATCATCGACGGCCGGATTCCCCACGCCATCCTGCTGGAAATCTTTACGCGCAAGGGCATCGGCACCGAGATCGTGTCGTAGGCGGCCCGACCTATGGGCGATACGATCGGCACGCACCTGACCGCGCTCGCACGCGAGCGTCATCCCCGAACGGCCCCGATCGCCTTGCGGGACACCGCTCGCTATCTGTCGCAGCATTTCTCCGCCGCCGGATTGGACGTCACCGAACACCGCTTCGAGGCCTGGGGGGAATCGTACGAGAATGTGATCGGCACGACCCCGGCATCTGCCGATCAGATGGCCGCGCCGCTGATTCTCGCAGCCCATTACGATACAGTGGAAGGCTCACCCGGCGCGGATGACAACGCCAGCGGGTTGGTCGTCCTGATCGAGGTGGCCCGTCGGATTACGGGGATCAAACTCATCCGGCCGGTCCGGTTCATCGCCTTCTGTCTGGAGGAGGAAAACTTACTGGGCAGCCGGGCCTACGTCTCGCACTTGCTGGCGACCAGGCAAGTTGTGCACGGTGCGATCGTCCTCGAATGTGTCGGCTGCGCGAGCGACCGGGAGGGAACGCAGCAAATCCCGCCGGGCATTCCCGTCGCCGTGCCCACGGTCGGGAACTTTCTCGCGGTGATCGGCAACCAACAATCCGCACCCTTAACCACACGCCTGACGGAGGCTATGCGTCACAGCGTACCGGTAATCCCGTTGGTCGTGCCGGGCAACGGAGAGCTGTTGCCCGATACGAGGCGCAGCGATCACACCGCATTTTGGGAAGGGGGATTCCCGGCCATCATGATCACCGACACGGCGAATTTCCGTAATCCCCATTATCACCGGCCGACCGACACCATCGAGAGCGTCAATCTCGCATTCCTGTCGTCCGTCGCCGATGCCGTCACCGCCGGCGTACTGGCTTGTACTTCCACCCAGGGGATGTCCTAATGCCCACGACCATCTCGCGCGCGACACGCTCAACCATTGCGCATGTATTCGCGCAACTTGACTATAAAACCCTCGGACCGGTCTACTGTTATGAGGGCGGTGATGAATTCTGGCGGGCGAAACGCGGTCCCAGTCAGCGGCTCGGAGTGGTCATTGCGAATGCACTCCGACGACATCTGGCGACCGGAGGCCGCAGCCTGTACGTCGGTGCCGGAGTCGCGGAACTGCCGATGCTGCTGATGGAACCGCTCGATCTGGATCGAGCGGTCGAACCCTACAATTTGCGCCGCCGCGAAGTGGCTGTGCTCAATCGAGCTTGTCGGAGTCTGCCGGTCCGCTTTCATGCCCGCGACGCCTCGGTCGCGCGAGGCCGGTTTGATCACCTCTGGATCGTGAGCGTGCTCAATGACCCGGAGCGGTTTCCCGACCTGTCGCCGCTGTCCTATGGGAATGTGGACCCGGTGACCTTCAATCCCTCACGATTCGAACGGCAGCGCCAGATCGTCCGCGCGATCGTCGATCGCTGCATGCCGAAACTGGCGCGCCCCGGCTTGGTCACAACTTCGGTCGAAGAAGTGGTTTGGATCGCGGACTGGTGCCATCGCAAGGGCATTCCCTATCGCGTCGAACGGCGGCAGTACGACACCGCGCTCGTCGGCGATCCGATCTGTTTTATCCATGTCGGAAACGAGTAAACAAGACAGGGCGGCGGGAACGCCTACGGGACAAAGCCGGTCGGTTTCAGCGGATCACTCATGTAGGTGCGGGAGTAACGGACGTAGTTGCCGGCGGACTCTTTGATCCAGGCCAGTTCCGCCTCCGTCACCGAACGGCGGATTCGCCCCGGCGACCCGAGAATCACGCTCTTCGGCGGCACGATCGTGCCCTCCGTCACTAGCGCGCCGGCACCGACCACGGAGTCTTCCCCGATCACGGCACCGTCCATGACGATCGCCCCCATCCCCACCAGGACCCGATCTTTGATCGTACAGCCGTGCAGCACGACATGATGGCCGACGGTCACTTCGTTCCCGATGAGAAGGGGATGAGTGTCGTGCGTGACGTGGAGCATGCAGAGATCCTGCACATTCGTCCGGTCGCCGATGCGGATATAGTGGACGTCCCCCCGGATCACGGCATTGAACCAGACGCTGCAGTCTTCGCCCATCACGACGTCGCCGATCACGACGGCGGTATCTTCGACGAAGCAGGATGCTGGAATGGTCGGCTTGATGCCTTGATAGGTGCGAATCACGCCGCGCACTCTAGGCGAAGCGGCCGCGGAATAGCAAGCGCTCGCTCGTTGACAGGCTTTTCAAGCCTCCCGTAGGATGCCCGACATGTCATCCTCATTGATTCAGCTCGACCGGAAGAAGCCGGCCAAGAAGACCGCACAGGGAAAGTCCACTTCCGCCAAGACCAGGATCGGCTTTGTCAATCTCGGGTGCTCGAAAAATCAGGTCGATTCGGAGCTGATGTTGGGCACGCTCGTACAAGATGGCTTCGAACTGACCGGCGACCCAAAAAAGGCCGAAGTTGTCATCATCAATACGTGCGGCTTCATTGAGGAAGCCAAGCAGGAATCGATCAATACGATTCTGGAGCACGGCAAGCTCAAAAAGAAGGGCACGTGCCGAGTCCTCATCGCAGCGGGCTGCCTGGCCCAGCGCTACCAGGGTGATTTGCTCAAAGAGCTGCCCGAACTCGACGGCGTGGTCGGTACGGGCGAGTTCGGCAAGATCGCCCGAATCTGCCGCGACCTCCTGACGCCCAAAAAACGGCACCAGCGGCTGTGGGTCAGCGAACCGCCGTATCTGTACGACGCGGAGGCACCCCGCCTGCGTTTAGGAAAACCTCACAGCGCCTATGTGAAGATCGCCGAAGGCTGCAACCGCAACTGCGCCTTCTGCGCCATCCCGATCATGCGCGGGAAACAGCGCAGCCGCCCCGTCGAGTCGATCCTGGCGGAGGCGGAACGGCTCGCGGCCGAAGGCGTGAAAGAAGTCAATCTGATCTCGCAGGACACGATCAACTACGGCGTCGATCTCGGCCTGCGCCACGGATTGGAAACCTTGCTCAAGGGCCTGGTCGGGGTGAACGGCCTGCACTGGATCAGGCCGTTCTATCTGTACCCGCAACAGGTCACCGATTCGCTGCTGGATCTGTACGCGGGCGAGGAGAAGATCACGAAATATATCGACATGCCGCTCCAGCACATCAACGACCGGATGTTGAAGCGCATGCATCGGCTCGGCGACCGCGCGGCGATCGACAAGCTTGTGAGGCGCATCCGGAAACGGATTCCCGGCGTCGCCTTCCGGACGGCGTTTATCGTGGGGTTCCCTGGCGAAACGGAAGAAGCCTTCCAGGAGCTCAAAACGTATATTACCGAGACAGAATTCGACCGGGTCGCCGTGTTCCTCTATTCGGACGAAGAAGACACGACCGCCCTGTCGCTCGACGGGAAAATTGAGCGCGCGCTGATGGAAGAACGACGGAACGAGCTCCTGGCGATTCAAGAGCAAATCGCGGCTGCGAAGGGACGGGAACGGATCGGTTCACGGATGACTGTCTTGGTTGACGGGCCGTCCGAAGAAACCCCGCTGCTCCTCGAAGGTCGTCACGAAGGCCTGGCGCCGGAAATCGACGGTGTCGTATACATCAACGACGGCGAGGCGCGCCCGGGCGACCTCGTGACAGTCGAGGTGACTGATGCGGCCACCTACGATCTGGTGGGGCACATTGTCCCGTAGCGGTTCCCCCTCGTGAGATCTGCGATACTGCTGACAACCGGACGAAAGGACTGACGCACCGATGACCGCCGCTCGTAAAGAATCCGTCGTGCTGCTCATCCACTGCAAAGACCGCAAGGGCATCGTCGCCCGCGTTTCGAGTTTCATTCACGACTTCGGCGGCAACATTCTCGATTCTGACCACCACACCGACGAAGACACGAACGACTTCCTCATGCGCATGGAATTCGCCACGGAGGGGCTCCAGATTCCGCCCGACGACATCGGGACTGCCTTCGGCCCGATCGCAAAAGTCTTCGAGATGCGCTACGAAATTCACCGGTCGACCCAGCGCACGCGGGTCGGAATGCTGGTTTCCAAGCAGGACCACTGCCTGGCCGACCTCCTCCAACGCCACCGGCGGGACGAACTCCACATCGATGTGCCGGTCATCGTATCGAATCACGATGCCTGTGCGAGTTGGGCCGACCTGTTCAAGATTCCATTCGTCGTGCTGCCCGTGACCAAAGAGACCAAGCCGCAGCAGGAGCAGCAAGTGCTGTCCGTCTTGAAACAGCACCAGGTCGAGTTAGTCGTCATGGCCCGCTACATGCAGATTTTGAGTGCGTCTTTTCTGGCTCAGGTAGGCTGCCCCGTCATCAACATTCATCATTCGTTTCTGCCCGCCTTCATCGGCGCCAATCCCTACCGGCAGGCTTACGATCGCGGCGTGAAAATTATCGGGGCCACGGCCCATTACGCGACTGAAGATCTGGACGAAGGACCGATCATCGAACAGGACGTCATTCGCGTGGGGCACCGTGATACTGTGGAAGACTTGGTGCGCAAAGGACGCGATCTGGAAGAGGTGGTGCTGGCCCGCGCCGTCCGACGCCACATCGAACATCGCGTGCTGGTCTACGGGCGCAAAACCGTGGTCTTCGACTGACAGGAGCCCGCAGGTACGAGGGGGTGAAGCACAGGCCTCACCCCCTCGCCCTCGTTCAGATTTTCGCGGTCAGAAAGAGGGAGCTTCCACGGCGGTTGATCAGAATCAGCACATTCTCGCCTTTCTTCACGGCCGACGACACTTTCTCGAAATCTTTGACCGACTTCACCGGCTGGCGATTGATTTCGCGAATCACGTCGCCCGCCATGAGCCCCGCCTTCTCCGCACCGCTGTCCGGTTCGACACCGGTCACCACGACGCCTTGCATCTTCCCCTTGAGACCGAGCTCTTTGGCCGTGTCACGATCTAGGTCCTGAACGGCCAAGCCGGCGAAGGCATAATCCGTCTCGGACGATTCCGCCTTCGCGATCTTCGTGGTATCCGGCTGTTCATCGATAGTCACGGTCAGGTCCCTTTCATGCCCATCTCGAACGACCGTCACCGGGACTTTGGTGCCCACCGCCGTCCGAGTCACCAGCCGCTGGAGCGCGACCGCATCCTCGACCGGCAAGCCTTGATAGGACGTGATCACGTCCCCCTGCTTGAGCCCCGCCTGGTCCGCCGGGCTATTCTCCTTCACGTCGCTGACGAGGGCGCCCTTGGCTTGTTTGATATTGAACGACTTGGCGAGATCCTGGCTCAGGTCCTGAATGCCGACGCCAAGATAGCCACGTACGACCTTGCCGGTTTTGATGAGGCTCTCGTAGATCGGCTTGCCCATGCTGGTCGGCACGGCAAACCCGACGCCCTGATATCCGCCGGTCTGGGAGAAGATCGCGGTATTGATCCCGACCAGCTCGCCTCGCGTATTCACGAGCGCACCGCCGGAATTCCCCGGATTGATCGCCGCGTCGGTCTGGATGAAATCTTCATATTGCGTGATCCCCATTCGCCCCCGTCCGAGCGCGCTGACGATACCGAGCGTCACAGTGGAATTGAGTCCGAACGGGTTGCCGACTGCCAGGACGTACTCGCCGACCTGCAGCTTGGTCGCATCGCCCCAGGCCACGGTCGGGAGATTCTGCCCATCGATCTTCACGACCGCGAGATCCGTTTTCGGATCGGCACCGATGATCTTCCCCTTGAATTCTCGCTTGTCCGGAAGCGTCACCGTCACTTCCTGAGCGCCGTCGATGACATGATTGTTCGTGAGTACATACCCGTCGGCTGAGACGATCACGCCCGACCCTTGCCCGCCGCCCCGATGACCGCGGGGCTCACCCGGCCCTTGCGGACCCCGGCGAGGACCGAACGGACCACCTGGCCCACCGAAGAATTCCTCCATCCGCTCGCGTAATTCATCGGGCACGTTGCGCCGGTCGGACGTCTTCTCGCCAATAACGGTGGTGATGTTGACCACAGCCGGCGTCACAGCCCTCGCCACGTCGGCAAATCCGTTCGAGCCAGGAGCCACGGGAAGCGGCGCGGCATTGGCGACGCCGACCGCCGTCTCTGCGAAGTGCCCGGTCGGGACCGGCTGCCCACCCCACATCCACGCCGCACCGATCACGGCCACGGCTGCCAGCACGAGAACCGTTTTGCGAACTCTCTGCATCATGATCCCCTCCTTGTCTGAATCGGACAACTGCGTATCCCACACGTAGATCTATACGAGTGACGGTAGCAACCGGTGATGAGAGGACGATTAAGCGGGAATTAGAAGTGGCTAAGCTGCGGCAGTCGATAACGGCAGTGTCACGGTAAAAGTGGAACCCTTGCCCGGTTCACTCGTCACCTCGATGTGGCCCTTGTGCGATTCGGCAATCCACGTACAGATGGCCAACCCGAGACCCGTACCCTTTTTTGTATGCGCACGGGCCGCGTCGGTGCGGTAAAACCGGTCGAAGATCTTCGACAGATCGTCGGGCGCGATGCCGATCCCGTGGTCCGTCACCGATACACGGGCATGCACACCGTCTGTGACGAGCGACACTTCTACACGACTGTCGGGATGCGAATACTTGATGGCATTCTCGACCAGATTCAGGAGAAGTTCGCGCAGGCGCAACTCATCCCCCTGCACCACCGCCGGCACGACGGTTCCCAGCACGACGACGATATTGCGGTCCTGTCCCAGCAACGTGGCCTGGCGATGGATGTCTTCGACCAACGACTCCAAGCGGACCGGCAGCGCCTCCATCTTCACTTCCCCCATATCGGCGCGCGAGAGAAACAGCAGCTCGTCCACGATATGGGTCATCCGGTCGATCTCTTCCAGATTGCTTTCCAGCACCGACTGGTAGTGTTCGATCGGACGCGGCCGACGCAAGACGAGTTCCGTCTCCCCTTTCATCACGGTCAGGGGCGTCCGCAGTTCGTGCGAGGCGTCACTGGTAAATTGCCGGATCTGGCGGAACGACATATCGAGCCGACGAATCATGTCGTTGAACGTGCTCGCCAGCCGGCCGATTTCATCCGGCGAGGGAGAGACCGTCAGCCGCTGACACAGATCGCCTCCGGCAATGCGTTGCGCCGCCAGGGTGATGGCGTCGACGGGACGGAGCGCGCGCCCGGCCAGGAACCAGCCGCTCGCCAGCGACGCCGCAAGAGCGACCGGCATCATCACGATGAGGACGAGCATCAATCGGCGTAGGGTATCCTCGATGGACTCCATCGTCGTCCCGACCTGAACAATGTAGAGCAGGTTTCCCCGGTAGATGATCGGGACCGAAATGAGCCGCAATTGCGGCGCCTTGGGATATTTGGCCGACTCGAAGATCGATTTGCCGTTGAAGGCGGTTTCGAGCGCCGTCCGACTCAGGGGGACTTCGTGCTGCTTGATGTTGGGAGAACGGATGGTAATCGTGCCGGAGGGGCTGAAAATCTGAAAAAATTTGTCGATACGCGCCAACTCGGGAAATTGCGAGAGCAGTTCCTCCTCGTCGATCAGCGGCATGAATCCCCGCTCCTCCAGGGAGCGGACCGCCGTGTTGGCCGTCTCTTCCAGCGACTGGTCCACCGCGTCGCGCAAACTGCGCGCGGTGATTTGATACAGCACCACGGAGAAGATGATGAGGACCAGCGCGAGAGAACTGCCGTACCAGAGCGTGAGCCGGAGACGCAGCGGCATCAGTCGGCCTTTAGCATGTAGCCGCTGCCGCGGATGGTATGGATGAGCTTTTTCGTGCGGCCCCGATCAATCTTGTTGCGGAGATAATTGACGTAGACGTCGATGACATTGGTGAAGGTATCGAAATCCTGGTTCCAGACGTGCTCGGAAATCATGGGCCGGGTCAGCACGCGGCCCGAGTGCCGCATCAGGTATTCCAGCAGGGCATATTCTTTGAGCGTCAGTTCGATGCGCTGGCCGCCCCGCGTCACTTCCCGTGTGGCCGGATTCAGGATCAAGTCGTCGATCTGCAGAATGCCGGGACCTTCCGTGGCTCCGCGGCGCAAGAGCGCCCGCACACGCGCCAGGAGTTCGTCGATGGCGAACGGTTTGGTCAGATAGTCGTCGGCGCCCGCGTCCAACCCTTTCACACGTTGATCGACTTGCGATTGCGCCGTCAGGATCATCACCGGAGTATGCACACGTTCCCGCCGGATGGCTTTGAGGATCTCCATCCCCGACATCGACGGCAGCATCAGATCGACGACGATCAGATCGTAATTGGTCGCCAAGGCCATCTCGAGTCCCTTGGCGCCGTCCTCGCACAGATCGACCGCATAACTCTCTTCCTCAAGCGCCCGCTTGATGAAGCTGCCGACTTTTGTTTCGTCCTCTATGACTAAGACGCGCATCGCCGTCGCTCTTCGATTAGGGCGTGATTATATCAAAGCCGTGCCCAGGCTGCTGCTTCGACCCTGCCGGCCGCTCCACGGCGGTTACTTGGGCTGGAACCGCGCGATCGTCACCGGAGCATACGAGAGACGGGGACCGTCGGGCGTCCGATGCGCCAAGGTGTGCCGCAACCACGCCGCATCGTTCCTTACGGGAAAATCCGCCCGATAATGGGCGCCCCGACTCTCTTCTCTGGCGAGGGCCCCCGCCACGATCGTCTCAGCCAATTCCACCAGCGATTGCAGTTCCAGGGCATGAATCAGGTCCGTGTTAAAAACACGGCCTTTGTCTTGTACCGTCACACGGGCTGCCCGCGCTTGCAGCAGCCGCACGTGTTCCCACGCCTGAGTCATGGAGGCCTTCGTCCGGAAGATGCCGAGGTTCGTGCTGAGCGTCTCCCCTAGCTCCTGCCGGATGTGCCACGCTCGCTCGGACCCGTCCTGAGCAAGCAGCCCGGTGATCCGGGCTTCCTCAGCCGCGAGCGTAGCCGGATCGACCGGCACCGCCCCCGCCGAGGCGGCGTATTCCCCGGCTTTGGTCCCGGCCCGTCGGCCGAATACAATCGTCTCCAGCAACGAATTCCCACCCAACCGGTTGGCGCCATGGACACTGACACAGGCGCATTCGCCCGCCGCGAACAGCCCCGGAATCGGTGTCGCTCCCCACTGGTCGGTCTTCACACCGCCCATCTGATAGTGGGCACCCGGTCTGATTGGAATCGGCGTCTCGATCGGATCGAGTCCGGCGAATTCCACGGAGAGTTGTCGAATCTGCGGCAAACGTTCGAGAATCTTCGCGCGACCGAGATGCCGGAGATCCAGCAGGACACAGCCGTCCACGCCCCGGCCTTCGAGAATTTCCTGCCCGATCGCCAGCGACACGGTCGAGCGAGTGGCGAGCTCCATCTGCTCGGGAGCGTAGCGTTTCATGAACCGTTCACCCAGCGTGTTGAGCAAATACCCCCCTTCCCCGCGAGCCCCTTCGGTAATGAGGATCCCCGTGTCTTTGAGGGTCGTCGGATGGAACTGGACGAATTCCATGTCCATCAGCGGAGCGCCAGCCCGATAGGCCAACGCCATACCGTCTCCCGTGTTGATGACGGCATTGGTGCTGGTCAGAAAGACACGCCCGCTCCCCCCCGTCGCCAGAATGACAGCCTTGGCCTGGATGAGCCGCAGCCCGCCATGAACCATATCCCACGCAATTACGCCCCGGCAGATGCCGTCCTGCAGTACTAGCGTCGTCACGTACCATTCTTCATAGACCTTGGTTCGGCGCTTCAAAATCTGTTCGTACAGCGCATGGAGAAGGGCATGGCCTGTCCGGTCGGCGGCATAACAGGTGCGCGGAAACCCGGCCCCGCCGAAGGGGCGCTGGGCGATGCGGCCCTGGGCATCGCGGCTGAAGATCACCCCCATCCGCTCCAGATCCTGAATATCCGCCGGCGCTTCCCGGCACATCGCCTCAATCGCGTCCTGATCGCCCAGGTAGAGCCCGCCCTTCGCCGTGTCGAAGGCGTGGGAGTCCCACGAGTCGTTGTCACCGAGAGCGGCGTTGATTCCTCCTTGGGCGGCGACGGAATGGCTGCGGATCGGATGGACTTTCGAAATGAGCGCCACATCGAGATTCGAGGGAGCGGCGAGGGCGGCGCGCATCCCGGCAAGACCGGCGCCGACAATCACAAGATCGTGGGACATGATCCGTTGGCTCGTCATCGCACCTGAGGGGAAGGGGTGGGATGTAACATGCCCCTGTACTTACAGAACTATGGCGCCTATGGCAAGCGGCTCCGCCGGGACCAATGACCATCTTGGAAATGAGTGGGGCGCATGATAGTCTTCCCCCGCTCACTCTGCACCACCACAACCCGTGACACGAGACACCAGGACGATGCAACGACCCGACTTTCTGGAATCCACCGACAGCTTTCAACCGCGGCACATCGGTCCGACGGAGGCCGAAATTGGGGAGATGCTCGCTGTTATCGGCATGCCGTCGCTGGAGCATTTGTGCGAGGCGACGATCCCACAAGACATTCGCCTGACCTCACCGTTGAATCTGCCCTCGCAGCGCGGGGAGCAGGCCGTCCTCGACGAGCTGAAACACATGGCCGGTCAAAACCGAGTCGCCCGCTCACTCATCGGTATGGGCTACTACGACTGTATTACCCCCGGCGTGATCCAACGGAACATTCTCGAGAACCCCGGATGGTATACCCAATACACCCCCTACCAAGCCGAGATCGCGCAGGGACGGCTCGAAGCCCTGGTGAACTTTCAAACGATGATCGCCGATCTGACCGGTCTGCCGCTGGCAAACGCGTCGTTGCTGGACGAAGCCACCGCCGCCGCCGAAGCGATGGCAATGTGCCATGCCATTTCCAAGGCCCGCGGTGAAGAGCGAACCGTATTCTACGTCTCACCCGACTGTCATCCGCAAACACGGGCAGTGCTTCACACCCGCGCGGAACCGCTGGGCCTCACGCTCCGTTCGGGACCGCGCGCCTCGCTCGATCCGTCGGACCGTTCCCTCTGCGGACTGCTGTTGCAATACCCGACGAGTGACGGCTATGTCGGTGATGTGAGCGCACTGGTCCGACAGGCGCACGAGGCCGGTGTCCTCGTCGTCATGGCGACCGATCTGTTGGCACTGACGCTGCTGCGCTCGCCGGGGGACTTCGGCGCCGATATTGCTGTGGGTTCCAGCCAGCGGTTCGGTATCCCGATGGGATTCGGAGGCCCGCACGCTGCCTTCCTCTCGACCAAGGAAGACTTCAAGCGCCAGATGCCCGGCCGCATCATCGGGGTTTCCAAGGATGCCACGGGACAGACCGCCTATCGATTGTCACTGCAGACCCGCGAACAACACATTCGTCGTGAAAAGGCGACCAGCAACATCTGCACGGCCCAGGTGCTCTTGGCCGTGATGGCCAGCATGTATGCGGTCTACCATGGCCCAAACGGATTGCGGCGAATCGCTCACCGAGTCCATGGGCTTACCCTCCTGTTGGCGGAAGGGCTGCGCCGGTTGGGATTCGACGTCGGACCAGAACCATGCTTCGACACCCTGCGGATCCGCGCCCCACAACCGCAGGTCGATCAAATTCTGGCCCGAGCCGGCGAGGCAGGGATTAATTTACGGCTACACGAAGACCATTCGATCGGCCTCTCCTTGGACGAACTCAGTACCGAGGACGAAGTTCAGCGTTTGATGGAACTCTTCATCGGCCGTTCGCCGCTCCCCTTCTCGGTCCTAGACCTCGCTCGGTCGATCAATCCGGAATACCCGAAGGCGCTGGCAAGAACGAGCCCGTTCCTCACCCACGAGGTCTTCAATCGGTATCACGCAGAGCACGAGATGCTCCGGTACCTGTATCGGCTGCAGACCAAAGACCTCTCGCTGACCCATTCCATGATCCCGCTGGGCTCCTGCACGATGAAATTGAACGCCACCGCGGAGATGCTGCCGGTCACCTGGCCTGAATTCGCACGCCTCCATCCCTTCGCTCCGACGGCACAGTCGCGAGGCTATCAGGAGCTTTTCCGCCAGCTGGAATTGTGGCTCGCCGAAATCACCGGCTTCGCCGCCATCTCACTTCAACCCAATGCCGGCTCTCAGGGTGAGTATGCCGGGTTGATGGTTATCCGCGCCTATCATCGCGCCCGTGGCGAGGCCCATCGCGACGTGTGCTTGATTCCGGTCTCCGCCCATGGAACGAATCCGGCCAGTGCCGCGATGGCTGGAATGACGGTCGTCCCCGTCGCCTGTGACAAGCAGGGCAACGTCGACCTCACCGATTTGGAGGCGAAGGCTGCCCAGCACCGCGATCGACTCTCCGCACTCATGTTGACGTACCCCTCCACGCACGGCGTCTTTGAAGCGAGCGTCCGACGGATTTGCCAAATCGTCCACACGCACGGAGGGCAAGTGTACATGGACGGGGCAAATATGAATGCACAGGTCGGATTGTGCCGCCCCGGCGACATCGGTGCCGATGTGTGTCATTTGAACTTGCATAAGACGTTCTGCATTCCGCACGGCGGCGGCGGCCCGGGTATGGGTCCGATCGGCGTCGCGCGCCATCTTGTGCCCCATCTGCCTGGGCATCCGGTGACGGGGATCGGCACACGGGAGGCCATCGGACCGGTTTCAGCGGCGCCGTACGGGAGCGCCGGTATCCTGCCGATTTCCTGGGTCTACATTGCACTCATGGGGCAGGACGGCCTCAAAGCGGCCACCCAGGTGGCGATCCTCAATGCCAACTATATGGCGAAGCGGTTGGAGAAGTTTTTCCCGGTGCTCTATACGGGCGCCACCGGCCACGTAGCCCACGAATTCATTCTGGACTTGCGCCCCTTCAAAGACAGTTCGGGCGTGGAGGCCATGGACGTCGCCAAGCGCCTGATGGACTACGGATTCCACGCGCCGACCGTGTCGTTCCCGGTCGCCGGCACTCTGATGATCGAGCCGACGGAGAGCGAATCGAAAGCCGAACTGGATCGGTTCTGCGATGCGCTGATCGCAATCCGAGGTGAGATTCAAGACATCGCGGACGGCCGCCAACCGCGCACGAATAACCTGTTGAAGAACGCGCCCCATACAGCCGCCGTCGTGATGGCGACCGAATGGTCCCGTCCTTACACGCGAGAACAGGCTGCGTTCCCAAAGGCCTGGGTCAAAGGCAACAAATTCTGGCCGAGCGTCAGCCGAATCGACGAGGCCTACGGCGACCGCAATCTCGTCTGCACTTGCCCCCCGATGGAGAGCTACCTATCCTGACCGGACTGCATGCGGGACTTTCGACAGTCCGGTAATCGGCTCCCGCTCTCTTCTCATATCTCTCCCTTGTCGGCACGTTGCTGCTGGTACACCCGTCTGTGATTTCAGATGAGATGTACAAAACTGTCTCTTGCCGCCCCCCAACTTTTGAGGCATTGTGTGCGCACCATCGATTCGGCGATAAGTACCCTTCATTACACGGAGAGGTGCACCGCATCATGCCCCAGATTCTGAACTTCAGCGAACATGCGAACGATGAAGAAGTCAGCTATCTCACCACCCTGCTGCTCTATCATCTGGTGGAACGATGCGGTGGCCAGATCAAATTCACGGTGGACGACGTGAACCAGATCCGCGAAAGTCTCTCGACCAAAATGGTTCAGATCCAGCTTGGAGACGACGTTCGTCTCCGCATCATCGACCGCCTGCCGGAATTGCAGTAGCTCGGCTCCGTGTCCTTGTTCTGACAATCGTCGGCCGGGCTACAGACGTACAGATATCGGCTGCGGTAAACTAGCCGCACCATGCTTCCGATTTCCGCTCACGTCGCCATCCCCGACTCCGAAATCGCCATTCACGCCGTGCGCTCACAGGGCGCCGGTGGTCAGAATGTGAACAAGGTCGCGACCGCCATCCATCTCCAATTCAATATCAAGACTTCGTCGCTCCCGCCGTTTTATAAAGACGGGCTCCTCCGGCTAAAAGATCACCGGATCTCCGAGGACGGGATTATTACAATCAAGGCGCAACAGCACCGCACCCAAGAGCGGAATCGGGAAGATGCACTGGAACGATTACGGCTGTTGATTCAGAGCGTGGCGATCCCGCGCAAGACGAGGCGCGCGACGAAGCCGACGAAAAGCTCCCAACATCGCCGGATCGAGAGTAAGAAGAAGCAAGGACGACTGAAAGCTTTGCGCGGAAGGCTGGACTAATCGTCGGATGACACTCGTGGCACGCCGACCGTGACGGAAAATCTCCCCGTCCTGATGCGGGTCACGACGGACGAATGATGCGTGACGCCTACTCGGCCGAAACAATCGAACCGATGATGTGATATCCGCCGTCGACGTAGATTACTTCCCCGGTAATCCCCCGGCCCAACGAACTCACCAGAAACAAGGCTGTGTCTCCGACTTCACCCTGTTCCGTCGCCCTGCGGAGCGGAGCATATTCCTTATGATGATCGACCATCTTGCTGATACCGGAGACTCCGCGAGCGGCGAGGGTTTTGATCGGCCCGGCCGAAATGGCATTGACCCGAATATTCTTGGGACCGAGATCGTGCGCGAGATAGCGCACACTGGCCTCGAGCGCGGCCTTGGCCACGCCCATCACATTGTAGTTTTGTACAACTCGTTCGGCCCCGAGATAGGTGAGCGTCACCACTGAACCGCCTTCGGTCATAAGCGGCAGGGCGGCTTTGGTCACCGCCACCAGCGAGTACGCGCTGACATCTAGGGCCGTCGCAAATCCTTTGCGCGTCGTATTGACGAACTGGCCGGTGAGTTCTTCGCGGGGCGCGAAGGCAACGGAATGGACGAGAAAATCTAATCTGCCCGCTTCTTTCCCCACATGCTGCATCAAGGCTTCGATCTGGGTATCATCGCCGACATCGCACGGGAACGCCTTGGAACCGGGCATGGTCGCCACCAGTTCTTCGACGTTTTCCTTCAGCCGATCGTTTTGGTAGTTGAAATAGAGCTGGGCACCCTGCGCGGCAGCAGATTGGGCGATCGCCCAGGCGATGCTGTGCTTGTTAGCAACGCCGATAATGAGGCCCTTTTTCCCTTGGAGCAACATGGAGCGGCTTCTCCTTCGTTGAAAATGCGACCGGTCCGCAAGCGGAATCGCCCGCCCGGTTGGACGTCGGCCGAGGTGGGAAGATAGCACGATTTACAGAGCGGTTCTAGGAGGGTCGCAGAAACCGAACGACTAATTCCCTTTGTTCCCAACGGCACGAAGCTGTGCCACGACTGCGGCGGCTTCGGGAATGAAATCATCACGCTGTTGCGATTTGGCGAGATCCAGGGCCTCGCTCGCCAGTGTCACGGCGTCTTGATGACGCCCCCGCCGGCAATAGCTTTTCGCCAGGCTGATGCGGGCGTTGACGGCATCTGGGACGTACTTGATCACGTGGCGAAGGAGTTGCTCTCCCTTGTCTGCGTCGCCGCCTAACAACGCTGGCAATCGGACCAGCAGCGTCCCGCGCGCGGAAATGGCGTCCAGATGATCCGGATTAAGTTCGAGCGCCCGGTCGAGCTCTTTCATCATGCGCCGGAACCCGAACGCGGACGAGACACTGAACACCTCACCGTCGATCCGCATCAACTCGCCGAGATTGCAAAAGAGAGCGAAATGGGCGTCGGCATTCTTCTCGTCGTCTGCAACGGCCTGCTCCCCCAAAGCCTGCCCTTTTTCGTATAACGCCAAACGGGAGGCGCGATCGGCTGCGATCCGTCCATCGTGGCAGGCTTGCATCGCGCCGGCGATGAGCTCCTTGGTGCTGGGTTGGGCTGCGCTGATCGACACGCTTCCGCACCAGATCGCGAACGAAATGATAAGCATGCACGTCGGCCGATTCATACCCGCTCCTTGAGAGACACATCGCTGAGTGCGTGGTGCTGCGATTTATACAGCAAGGCCAATGCCAGTGACAAGGCGATGGGAATTCCGCAATAAGTCTACTGCTCTGTGGAATGATCGTTCATGTTTCGGAATTCCGATCTGTACGAGAAATCGCACGCTGCTGAATTAATGCAACACGTACATGGCATCTACTCTACGGATCGTGACTTGTTCTGATCGCTTTCCATTGTCTGCCTATGAGCGCGGAGGGCCCGAAAGGCAGACAACATCTCTTGATATGAATAGTGGGCATTCCGACCACTGGGGTTTGGAAGAAGAAATACCGGAACTCCCGCAAGGCGATTCGAAGTGAGGCCAAGAGTTAGACGTGAGGCTGGCGGCACTGTCCTGGCGAACAGTGCCCGATAGATGGTCACTCCTAGTAAGGCTAGGGTCAGGGGTTGGTACCGCCGGACTTTTCTCGTCAATACCCCAATGCCCGCACGGTAGTCCTCGGCTGACAACGCATCGATGCCGCGGCTGGTGCGAGAGATCAGATTGGTCACCCCTAACCCCCATTCAAGCACTCGCCAGTCCTGGTCATAGCGAATCGGTTCCGGCACAAGTCCGGACTCATACAGGAGGGGCCAAAAACGGTTGGAAGGACCGGCAAAATGATGCCCGGTTTGGGCCGAGCGAAGCCCTGGATTGATTCCGACGAAGAGAATGGAAACTCCTGTATCAATGTGGTCCGGGAGGCTCTTGTTTTGCCCTATTTTCATCGACGCCCCCGTTGAGGCGGTTTAGTGTGGGGTCAGCCAATCCGCCACAGAACTCAGCAGGATTTCGCCTTCAGAATAAGATTAGAGCCACTACTTAACACGCAGAAAAATATAGAGAATGACCGAGAGCGCCCATCCGGCATGCAGCTTGCTGAACCACAGGGCAGTGCCCGATCAGCGGCACCACATTCACTAACCTTTCAGGAGGTTTTGTATGAAGCGCATGTTGATGGCAATCATGGCAGTGGCGGTGGCCGTGTCGTTCAGCGCCCCTTCTTTCGCTGGCGACGAGAAGAAGAAGGAAGAGAAGAAGGGTGGTCACGTCGTGGTGTACGGCGACGAGAAGAAGGACAAGAAGGACGAGAAGAAGGGCGGCCACGTCGTGTTCGGCGACGAGAAGAAGAAGGAAGAGAAGAAGGGCGGCCACTGATCCGTCCGTTCGATTTGGCGAGGCTAGCTGCCTTGGGAGAGCTTCCGCAATTGCGGGAGCTCTCCCAAGCAGCGTTTCTACCCCCGCAGTGTTCTGATATAGACCGCTTGCAACCCCACGATCGTCTTGGCATCCCGTATCGTTCCCTCCTCGATTTTTTTCACGGCATCACCCAACGATAGTTCGACAACCTCCAAGACTTCGTCTCGGTCTAACTGCTGCCGGCCTTTGATCAGGCCGGTCGCCTTGTAGACGTGTATGACCTCGTCGGCAAAACCGGGCGCGGTGAAGATACTGGACAGGAGGGACAAGGACGAGGCCCGATACCCGATTTCTTCTTCGAGTTCCCGTTCGGCGCAGTGTAATGGATCTTCGCCGGGGTTAAGTTTCCCGGCTGGAATTTCATAGATAAACCCTCCGGCGGCATGGCGGAATTGCCGGATTAATACCACCGTTCCGTCGTCCTTCATGGGCACGACGGCGGCCGCACCCGGATGACGAATCGTTTCCAGATCGACCGTGACGCCGTTGGGCAACTGCACCGTCTCGACATTCAGTGTGACGACTCGGCCTGTGTAGATGTTTTTCGTCATACGAGCAATTAGCTTACGGCGAAGGGCTTATTACACGAGAGAGACGAGCTGGGATATCCAGCCCGTTTCTGTCGGAGGCTCCATATCATTAGCTCTTGGACTTTTTATAGAACGGCAGTTTCACGATCTGAGCCGGAACGACTTTCCCACGAATATCGACGGCGATGGTCGTCCCAATCGTCGCATACGAAGCAGTCACATACCCCAACCCGATTCCCTTTTGGAGAATTGGCGATAGGTTGCCGCTCGACACATTCCCGATCACCGAAGACGACGTAGCATCGACCATCTTACATCCGTGCCGAGGCACCGCTTTTTCGAGCAATTCAAATCCGACGAACCGCCTTGCAGGTCCTTGTTCGTGCTGCGCAAGCAGCGCAGCACGGCCGATGAATTCGTCTTTTCCCAGACGCACGGTCCAATCGACACCAGCCTCAAGAGGGGTGACCGTCTCATCGATATCGTTACCGTAGAGCAGGTAGCCCATCTCCAGACGGAGGAGATCCCGCGATCCGAGACCCGCCGGCTTCAGCCCGATCGGCGAGCCCTGATCGAGGAGCCGATCCCACAGAGCCCCGATTCTATCGGCCGCCACATACAGCTCGTAGCCCAGCTCACCGGTGTAGCCGGTTCGCGCCACCAGCACCGGGATAGAAGACAGCGTGATCTCGCAGACACGATGCAACTTCAATGTCGTGACTGCCTCGCCACCTAGCGACAAGAGCAATTCCTTCGAACGAGGGCCCTGCACCGCAATCTGTGCCATCCGATCGGAATGGTCCTCGAGTGCAACGCTGGACGGTCGAAACTGCGCCTGAAGCCAGCGGAAGATCTTTTCACGATTCGAGGCGTTCACACATAGCAGATACTCGCCCTCTTTCAGACGGTAGACGAAAATGTCGTCCAGAATACCGCCTTGCGGATTGCACACCATCGAGTACTGGGCTTGCCCAACCGCCAATGCGGTGACATCGTTTGTCGTTACCGATTGCAGCAGTTCGAGCGCTCCGGCCCCGGTGACCGACAGCCGTCCCATGTGGCTCACATCGAACAGCCCGATCGACCGGCGCACCGTCTGATATTCATCCACAACACCAGAGTACTGGATGGGCATCTCCCAGCCCGCGAAGTCCACGAGCTTGGCACCGGCGGCGCGATGTTGTGCGATCAGCGGGGTTTGCTTCATCACAATTGTCTACCGGACACCGAGCAATTCGACATCGAATACGAGCGTCGCATTCGGTGGGATCACTCCACCGGCGCCGCGCGCCCCGTAGCCGAGATTGGCGGGGATCGTGAGCTTCCGCTTCCCGCCGACCTTCATACCCTGCACTCCTTCGTCCCAACCCTTGATCACCCGTCCTGCGCCCAGCGGAAACGAAAAGGGCTGTCCTCGGTCGACCGAACTGTCGAACTTCTTCCCGTTGGTCAGCCATCCCGTGTAATGCACGGATACCGTCTGTCCCGCCGTGGCAACTTCGCCAGTCCCTACAGTCAGATCCACATATTGCAGTCCGGACGAGGTCACAATTTCATTACCTGCCGATGCTTCGCCCCCGCTCATAGTCCCTCCTCCTCAAAAAAATAACGATGATGCCGCCCACACGAGGCAGCTATGCGTGGTCTGATCTCTCCACAGGCTCTGCAAACAACGCCAGACTAGCCGTATAGCCGTGAAGAAAATTGCGGCCACCGACCGGACCGATTTCTCCCTGCGCGAAAAATCCCGCCACGGGAATGTTCCCCAAACGTTCCGCCACAACCTGCGCATCATGATGAGGCTGCCCGAACAGTCCCTGCCCGCGACCGCAGCAACTGAAGACCAGCGCCCCTCTCGGCACATTGTCATGATGGGTGCGGTCCTCCGCGAGAAGCAACTGGAGATCTTCGCTGGCCGACTTCGCGTCGCGCAGATGAAACTGAACGGTTTGCCCTTCCTGCACCACATCCCCGATGGCGACTGCACCCGTCGTCTGATCGGCCCCGACCAGATTGCGCACGAGAAAATCGCCCCGTTCGAATCGATTCCGGTGTTCGTCGATGACAATTCCGATATGGAGAGCGCGATGCGCCCGCCGGCGATCGTCCCCGCCGAGCGCTTCGAACACGCCCTGGAGCCGTTCCAGCGCAGGCCCCCCCCCCAACTCATGGACGAGATTGTGCTCCGCCTTCGTGACAACGAACCGCTCACCGATGGGACGACATCCCTGAGAAATGACAGGACGCACCTCGATAGGCCCGCTGATCCGCACTCCGACCAGGCCGTTCACAAATATCTCCCGCCCGAGGAGTAATCGATTCTCTCCCGCATCCTGCCCGCCACCGGCTAATCCGCCGATCGCCGCTGTGCCGGGGTACCGTTCTTCCAGAAGCACCAGCACATCCTGCATCGGCGTGGTGAACGGATCGGCGAAGAGAAGGAACGTGCCGGCCGGTCCGATGGACTCCGGCCACCCGGACAGGGAGAACTGATCCTGGACGGGTGAAAACGCCAAGCGCACCGGCTCCAGCGTCACACCGGGAAGAACGGCGGTCCAGAGCGTCACCGAGGGGACCGTTTCCATTTCCTCGGCGCCCGCGATAACGCCTTCTCCGCTGCAGCCGATCGTGATGTGTGCACCCAACGAATCGGCAACCACCTCGGCCAACACGTCGGCCCGCGATAGATGATGAGGGGAAAAAAAGAGACAGGCGAGATTGGGCGTGACACCGCCGAGCTTGGCCCACACCTCGTCTACGAGGTCGCGGGCCGCAGCTTCGGTATCCGTATTCCGCGAAACCGCTGTAGCGAATTGAAACGTCGCGGCCTGCACGGACGGTGTCGAAGGCAAACTGGACATGAAGATCGCGATCTCGCTAGACGCCGGGATTCATTCGCTCGGATCGGTCACTGGCCAGCTTCTTATAGTAGCGCCACAGATACGAATGGTAGTCATCCACCTGGGCGAGCAGATAATGCAACTCGGTAGGATCTTCCGTCTCCAGCGCGCGGGTCATGCGGGTTTTGAGAAACTCGGCAAAGGCTTCGGTTTTCTCAACCGCCGTCAACAGCCGTAACCCACCGCCGATTTGATATTCGCTCATTGCTGCTCGCTCCCACGCTGAATAGGTCAGAGGCAGGATAACGAGCGGCACGAGTTAAATGCAAGGGTTCAGTTGACGATGGACTTCCCGATCCACCCCGCCCCGACAGAATCTCCACACAGACTCGCTATCGTCCGGGAGGGAGAACCAGCGCTTTCAACCGCTCCAGATCGATCGCCTCCACACGATGGCCATCCCGGCCGGTAACGGTCGTCGCCATCGTCAAGGCATTCAGGACCGCTTCTTCCGTCGCTTCCACGGTGGCGGAGATAAGCGGATTCAGATGAGTGTCGGCGAGATGGGTGAGCGCATACGTCGGCTCTTTCGGATAGTGCGGAATCACGTTGCCGGTGGAGAAGGCCAACATGAAATCTCCGCTGCCGTGGCGGGCCGTTGATCCGGTTCTGGCGAGGCCCAAGGCGGCGCGCTTGGCCAACCTCGTGAGCTGCCGTCCATCGAGCGGCGCATCGGTGGCGATGATGATAATGATTGAGCCTTCGCTTTGACCAGGCACGAGCGCCTCGGACATCTGGACAGGCGGCTCATAGAGTTTTCCAACCGGCACGCCTCTCACCACCAGTTCCGGTCGGCGACCATGGTTGGCGTTGACGAGGATGCCGACCGTGTAGCCGCCGTCCTTGCCGGACAGCGTTCTTGACGAGGTCCCGATGCCGCCTTTGAATCCATAGGAGACCATGCCGGTACCCGCACCGACGGAACCTTCTTTCACCGGCCCGTTGCTAGCATCGTCGAGCGCATCGATGACATCTTGCTCCGACACATGGCGGCCTTGAATATCGTTCAGCCGCCCGTCGTCGCACTCGGCCACCACTGGCGTGAGCGTGTCGTCCTCAATCCCGATCGCCGGATACTGCTTGATCATCCAACTCATTAGGCCGTTGGCCACCCGAGGCACGTTC
Organism: Nitrospira sp.; assembly: GCA_046350995.1. Taxonomy (GTDB): domain Bacteria; phylum Nitrospirota; class Nitrospiria; order Nitrospirales; family Nitrospiraceae; genus Nitrospira_D. The sequence goes on along the minus strand of JAXLZJ010000011.1, from coordinate 106,059 downwards.
AAGGTATTCGTGAGCGCAATGGGATATTCGAGAAACCCCGATTCGGCGACCCAAGACAAGCCTGTCATCTCTCCCGTGCCGTTCAGCACGAAGGCGCCGGCCGGCACTTTCTTGCGCCAGACATCGTCCCTCGGGATGACGACCGTCACACCGGTTCGCACCGGCCCGGTGCCCGGTTTCAAGGCCCCCTCGCCCGCGATTAAGGTCCGATGCCCGACTTTGACCCCGGGCACATCGGTAATCGCGTTCAATGGACCCGTCGGATAACTCCCAATGACGATACCCAGTTCACGGATTCGTTGGCGCAGACCGGAAGTCTCTTCTGCCCAGGCAGCGCCCGTGCCCCACAATGACGCGAGGCAGAGCACGAGTCGGATCGCCAGGCCTTTAGATGTCATGGGCCTCTTCGTAGCGTGGAATGATGACCTCAACCCCGGCATGCTCCGCTTGGATGGCAGCCCCCAGCGAGAGCGCCTGCTTTTCCTCACCATGCACGACAAAGATCTTCTCGGGCAGTGGATCAATGGCACGCACATACGCGAGCAGATCGTTCCGGTCGGCGTGGGCCGAGAGGCCGTTGAATTTTACGACTTGCGCCTTGCGCTGCGTCGGAATGCCGAAGATCGGCACGACATCCCACCCTTCGACCAGCTTGCGCCCTAAGGTATGTTCGGCCTGGAACCCGACGAAGACGATGACGTTGGCTTCATCCTGAATTGCATGTTTCAGATGATGCAACACCCGTCCACCTTCGCACATCCCCGAGGAAGAGATGATCACCATCGGTCCCGTCATCGTATTGAGACGCTTGCTGTCTTCCGGCGACGAGATGAAGTGAATGTAGCGGGAGGCGAAAAGATCGCCGTCCGAAGAAAACGTCTTGAGGGTTTCCTCGTCGTAACACTCCGGATGGTGGCGAAACACCTCCGTCGCTTTGGCGGCGAGCGGCGAATCGATGTAGATGGGGATGGGGTCGACCCGGCCCTCCCCGACCAACTCCTTGATGCGCATAACGAGTTCCTGCGTCCGCCCGACCGCGAATGCGGGCACGATGATCTTGCTCTTGTGTTCGCGGGCGTGCGCGATCAGGTCCTGCGCTTTCTTCTTCATCTCCTCGCCGGCCTGCTCGTGAAGCCGATCGCCATAGGTCGATTCGAGGATGAGGATGTCGCAGGGCGGCGGTGGCTCGGGATCGCGCAGAATCGGCATGTGCGACCGGCCTAAGTCGCCGCTGAACAGTACCGTCGTCGAATTGCCCCTCGCCGTATACTTCACCCGGATGGCGGCCGAACCGAGGATGTGGCCGGCGTCATGGAACGACACCGTGACGCGCGGCGCGATCTTGATCGGATCGTGATAGCGTGTCCCGACGAATCGTCGGACGATGGCCTGCACGTCGTCGGAGTCGAAGAGAGGCGCCACACATTTTTTCCCACGCCGTCGCTCTTTCTTATTCACATAGAGACAATCGCTTTCCTGAATCCGCGCTGCATCCTGCAGCATGATGGCGGCGAGATCTGCCGTCGCTCTGGTGAGATGGACCTTCCCTGAAAACCGCTGCTGTGCCAGGACAGGCAAGGCGCCCGAGTGGTCGATATGGGCATGCGACAGCAGCACGGCGGACAGCGATTTCGGATCGAACCCGAGATGACGATTCTGCCGCTCGGCTTCCTCCCGGCGGCCTTGAAACATGCCGCAGTCGAACAACAGCCGACAGCCAGGTGTTTCAAGGAGATGCCGGCTTCCGGTGACCGACCGGGCCGCTCCATGGAAGGAGAGTTTCATGGCTTCGGTTGAACCCCGTGATTTCTTGCGATGAGATCCCAGGCTTCCTGAGCCGTTTCGGCGTACTGGAACAGTTCGCGGTCCTGCGGGCTGATGAGCCCAAGCTCAATGAGCATGTCCCAATTGATTAGACGATCCCAGAAGTCCCGACCGATCAACACGACGGTGACGCCGGTGACCTTGCCGGTCTGCAACAAGGTCAGCGTTTCGAACAGCTCGTCCATAGTGCCGAATCCGCCAGGGAACGCGACCAGCGCTTTGGCGCGGATGAGGAAGTGCATTTTCCGGAGCGCGAAATACCGAAACTGGAAACACAGTTCCGGCGTGATATAGGAGTTGGGCCTCTGCTCGTGGGGGAGAGTAATGTTCAATCCGATGGATTTGGCCTGCACGTCGGCCGCGCCACGATTGGCCGCCTCCATGATGCCGGGCCCGCCGCCGGTGACGATGACGTAGTCGCACCGGCCATCGATTTGGCACGAGCCGGACACCAACCGCGCGAACTCCCGAGCGATGGTATAGTACTTGGACAGTTCCCGCTGCCGGGTTGCCAACGTCAGTTCCCGCTGCCGGACGGGATTCTCCGGGTCGGACTCCACTGCACGCTTAGCGCTAAGATACGCCAGTTCCGCAGCCGTGGGGTCCTGCAATCGCGCACTGCCGAACACCACAATGGTGGATCGAATCCCCTGCTCTTTTTGAATGATCTCTGGCTTCAGCAGTTCAAGGCCCAACCGAAGCGGGCGCAATTCCTCCCGTTGCAGAAATTCGGTATCGCGGTCGGCTGGAATGTATGAGGAAGAGGCAAGGATGGCGTCGAAAAAGGCCGAGTCGTCGGGAGGGCTCGTGCTCATGGCCGCATTATAACGGGACCTTCTAGGTGCGGCAATCGAGATGCGAGCGGTCACCTCACGATCAAAAGGGCCAAAACCACAAGGTGGGTATCACCCCTTCATGCCTCGTGAACCCGACGGTGCGCACAATCCCCCGCTCGTCATAGTGGACGTGCAGGCGTTCGATATCGATTCCTGTCCGTGCCAGCGTCATCGACGGCGAATAGGGCGAAAAGAATCGGGCGACGAACCCGAAGTCGACACCGGAGGCCTTGGTATCGCTCCATTCATAGACCGTGGCAAGACCGAATGCAGACTCCTGAATGTCGTCGGGAGCCCCGAACTGCGACACGACTTGAGACAGCGTGGTCGACCCCGGCCGGATAAACGACAGCCGCTCAGGGGGGATGGTTTCGTTCACCACGACGCGGCGCAAGCTACACCCCGCCATGGTCACGACACAAAGAATCGCGATCAGGCTGCGACTGTAGCGTAACCGCATTCCAGATCAGTCTCCGAAGGGCCAGAGCTTGAATTCGACATTCGGCGTCCGCTTGCTGTACAGAACGTCTTCGACCAGGCCGTTGCGTCCGAAGAACACATACAAGTTGTCACTCTTGAGTTCCATGCGCACCAGATTCAACACAAGGAGCAACAAAGCGGGTGACTTACCGTCATAATAGTAGTAGTGAAAAATCTCCCGCTCGTTCCCTCGTACGATACGTTCGGGAGCGCCGAGAAGTGCGACGACTTCGCTTGCCGTACTGCTCCCCTTTTTGATTTGCCCGATGGCGTCTTCCCGGAGAGGTTCACCCAAAGTCCCTCTGGTGACCACACAGCCCTGGCTCATCAGCAGAACCAGTAGCACGATCGCGAGATACTTCCCCGACATGGAGCCTCCTGATTTAGGCCTCGTCCGGACGGTCTTCCAGCTGCTGATGCCGGCCGAGCACAAAATCCGTTTCGAAGACGGCGTAGGACGAGGGACTCAGCCCCACACGCTTGTATACATCCTGTGCGATACGATTGGTGGCATCGACGTATAGACGGACCCCGCAGACACGAGGATCTTTTTTCGCCTCTGCCAGCACCGTCGCATGCAAACGACGGAATACTCCCTGCCGCCGCCAAGCCGGTGTGACATACACGCTCTGAATCCACCAGAAGACCGCATTGCGCCAATCACTCCACTCATAGGTGATCATCAGCTGGCCGATGATCTGACTGGTCTCCGGCTGTTCCACCACCATAAAAAACCCGTGTTCGGGAGTGTTCAACAGGGAACCTGTTCCTTGGCGCAAGCGAGATCGATCCAGCCGCCGCCCTTCTGTTTCCTGTGCCATCTCGAGGCTGAACGATACGATGGACTCAAGATCACCAACATGGGCGCGACGAACACGGAGTACTGATTCAATCGCCATGGATCCTTCTTACGATTGAGGGGGCTGTAGCCAGCCGTTTCCCGGTTTATAAAATCCCGCGGAGAATTCCATTTTCATGGCGTCCTCCGCCGCCAGATTGAGCTGATGAACTTGCGCGGCCGGAACAAAGGCCAGATAACCCGTAAACGGATGGATCGCAGTCGGAACAAACACCATCATCAGCGGACCGGCCGTGGCAACCTGAAGCACGGGGGGGGCCTCTCCCATTATGAATCCCAGTGCCCAAAGCCCGTCACGAGGAAACGGAAAGGCAACCACCGTCCGTTGGCCGAAACGGGAGCGAAAATTCAGGATATCGGTCATGCCTTTCAAGGTCAGGTAGATGCTGCGGACGAGTGGGATCTGTTCAAGCCGTTGTTCGAGCCGTCCAACGACTCGTTTACCAATGACGTGGGTTGCCACTGCACCTACAGCCATTACGAAAGCGATGAGCAGGGCCAATCCTAACCCAGGAATATGAAGGGGTAATTGACGACCAGACGCTTCATGGAGGAGATCGTCCAGCGTCCAAAAGAGCGTCGATAGGATCAGGAACGTTGCCCAGGCCGGAACTAACAGAAAGAGACCCGTCGCGAAGACTCGCCAGACAGCCCGGGACATAGGCGGAACTCCTCAGAATAGCCGTGATGGACTAGTTGAAGTGTAACAGAATCGCTCACCATGGAGAAGAAATCTCCTGGCTTGATCTCTCAAGCGAGGATCGTCTATGCTGTTTGTGTCAGTAGTTTCTGCGTGGTCATCAACCGACAAGAAAGGATTCGACCATGGGTGTGGATAAAGATCTCTTGGCGATCTTGTGCTGCCCGGAGACAAAGCAACCGGTACACATGGCCGACGACAGCTTGGTGACCAAACTGAACGATTCGATTCGAGGCGGACGGATCAAGAACAAAGGGAAACAGACCGTGACCGAGTGTGTGGACGGCGGTCTCGTCCGCGCCGACTTGAGCGTGCTCTATCCAATCCGCGAAAATATTCCCGTGATGCTGATCGAAGAAGGCATTCCTCTGGAACAGCTGAGCTGACCGGATTCAACCTGCAACCGACTCCTCTCCACACTTCCACATAGCGATGCTGACTGGGCAAGCGTGAAGCGGTTGGCCTACCCACTATCACTCGGGTAGCTCGACGCTGCTGCCCTGAGTATCGGTCTTGGATCCGGTCGACGTACCGCATTGCATGCACAGATACTCATAGAGATTGCCCGTTGGGAGGACAAGGAGCAGTCGCTCCCTCGTAGGTGTGGCGACCCGACAACGTGGACAATAGAGGAGAGAGGCTTTGAGCGCGCTGAATTGATCCGGTGGCTGATGAGGCCGACTGCGTGAACTTCGCAGAGTGGTGGCTGGAGGCCAATTTGCACCCGGCGGTCTTCGCGGCGACTGCGACATAGTTGGGATTTTATGCAAGGGAGGGAACGCGGGTCAATGCTTGATGGCGGAGTGGCGATGCAGCATCGGTGTCGGTCTCACTCAGTCTCGCGCATTCGTTGCGCTTTGACTCGCGTCCATAGGAATCGGGCAATTTGAACGGCTGCATAGATGGCTAACCCACTGAGCAACCCATACAGGCCTGCTCGGCTCCATGGCCACAGGTCTGGAGCGTGAAGGACAAAGGCAAGTGCGAGGTGCCCTCCGGCACCGAGGCAGAGGGCAAAGATAACCCATTCTCGTGCCAACGCCATAGTGCACGCCTATTCTGAGGAAGAAACCGCTGGCTCGGCAATCGGATCGGAAGACGGAGTCGGCTACACTGATGTTTTGGCTGACTCGATCTCGGTTGCTGTGATCAGGCTGGAGAGATAGTCCGACACGAAGTTGAGCGCTTCCTCCCGACCATCAGCCCGGCGCCCTTTTTCCCGCCTCTGTACGGATAATTCGTGGTCGAGATCCGATTTGACCTCTCCAAGCACCCGCTGAAGTGAGGACGGGGAGAGATTGGTATCCATATCCTCGAGTTCTTGGCACCGATCCAGCACCCAGTTGAGTCCCTCAATACGACCCGCGTAGTGTTCTTGTTCCGCCGTATCAATTCGGGCCATCGCCGTGGCAAAGGTCTGAGCCTCATAAATGAGGTTGTAGAAGCTGGTGACGGCTCGCTGAAGAGTTGAATTCATGATGCTCCTTCATCTGAGTAATATTTAACTGTTTAATTATACATGAGAAACGAGGGGCTACAAGAGAAATTTTCTGGAAACTTATGTGAAGAGGAGGGAGTGGAACTCGTTCATGAAACCGTAATAGAGCGGCGCAAAGTCCTTGAGGCTCTCGGGACTGGTTTCTTTGAGTCGTTTGAAGAAAAAAACCTGCGCTCGGGGATCCAATTGCTCTAGAAGATGGCTCAGTTGCGCCATCGTGTAACTACCGGCAGGAACACTGAGAATGTAATGAACCAGGCGCTCGACAAATTGTTGCGCCACGTACTCACTCGACACGTAGTCAGCTGAAATTTTCCCTGCAGCCAACAGCTCGTCAAATGGGACGGCTTGGGCAGCGAACGGAATTGACGGTTTTGACTGATTGGGCACCAAAACCCTCCACGATCAGCGCGGAAATACGAAGGATGTTGTCACTCTACTGGAGCATCTTAGACCCGTCAAGTGATCAGATGGGGAAGAGAGACCTGAGCCAAAAGGACGATCTCTGGTCGGCTTTTGGGTCACGTCGCAGGCCGACAGTGGTTCACCCGATTGATCTTTCGGAGATTCTTTCGCTTTCCAATAGACCTATTCAATGTTTCATAGCGCACTATTCTCTCCACGAATAATTTCGATTGAACCAATCCTTCCCTCAGCCCAAACAACAGGGGGCGGAGCCCCCGAAGGAACTCCGCCCCCCACTGAAGCGAGCCTGACTACCTTACAGCCAGGTTACGCGCTCGGCCGGCCGAATGTAGATCGGCTCTTCGACCTGAATACGCGCCACTTCCTTGCCCGACTTGTTGAAGCCCAGCACGGTATCGTTGTACATCTCGAACCGCTTCCCGTGGATCTGGGTTTCAAACACTTTCGGCCCCGGAATGACGTCGTACCGGAAGACGATCTGCTGGCTGGCTCTCCAGAGCTGGAGGACCGCCAACAGTTCGCGGCTCGGCACGAGATACTTCTCGATGGCGTTGTCCACGCCCGGGCCGAACATCTGCCGGGCATACCCTCTCGGGCTGTGCCGCGGCGGAATGTAGTAGCCGTTGGGCTCGGTGCCCCACTGCGGATACAGCGGCAAGGCCACCTGCTCCACGCGGATCGCGTAGTACAGGGGATGCCACCGGTCTTCCGCCCACAGGCCGTCTTCGCCGATGCGCACCAGGCTCTGCATGCGGATCTTGCCCACGCACGCCGCCATACAGCGCGTTTCCATCGGCTCGCCGCCCGTCAAGGGGTCCTTGCCCTCGATGCGCGGATAACACGCAATGCACTTCTCCGACACCCGGGTCGTGCCCCGGTACATCGGCTTCTTGAACGGGCACTGCTCCACGCACTTCTTGTACCCGCGGCACCGGTTCTGGTCGATCAACACGATGCCGTCTTCCGGCCGCTTGTAGATCGCCTTGCGCGGGCAGGCCGCCAAGCAGCCCGGATACGTGCAGTGGTTGCAAATGCGCTGCAGGTAGAAGAAGAACGTTTCATGCTCCGGCAAGGAGCTGCCCGTCATCTTCCACGGTTCGTCCCGCGAGAACCCGGTCTTGTCGATGCCTTCCACGAGGGCGCGCATCGAGGTCGCCGTGTCTTCGTAGATGTTCACGAACCGCCATTCCTGGTCCGTCGGAATGTACCCGATCGCCGCCTGGCCCACCTTGGCGCCCGCGTCGAAAATGGTCATCCCTTCGAACACCCCGTACGGCGCATGGTGCTTGCGGCCCACCCGCACGTTCCACACCTGCCCGCCCGGGTTCACCTGCTCGATCAATTGCGTGATCTTCACGTCGTAGAACTGCGGATACCCGCCGTACGGCTTCGTCTCCACGTTGTTCCACCACATGTACTCCTGGCCCTTCGAGAACAGCCAGGTCGACTTGTCCGCCATCGAACACGTCTGACACGCCAAACACCGATTGATGTTGAACACAAAGGCAAACTGCCACTTCGGATGCCGCTCCTCGTACGGATACAGCATCTTCCGTCCCAGTTGCCAGTTATACACTTCTGGCATTGTGAATCCTCCTTCTCATGATCTTATGGTTAAGTCGCAACACATGATCGATACAACGCGCAATTCCGAGTCCACCCATGAAGCCGCGCCGGTGACCGGATCCCGAGTACGCCACCCAGGACCCGGATGGCCCGGCCTCCGCAGTGTCCTCTACACCTTGATCTTGATGTGCTCGCCTTTGAGCCACTTGATCATGAACTCGTTTTCCTGTCCGGGCGTGAACCCCGTCCGGACCGGTTCCCACGGCCCCCGGGCGCCGATGCCGCCGTCTTCCGCCTTGGTGATGCGGATCAAGCATTCCTTCGGCACCGTGTTGATCGCGTGGTGGTCCACCTGATAGCCCCACTTGAACTTCCAGGCAATCGCGTGTTTGCCCGGCAGCGAGTCCGTCTGGTGCATCGGCATCAACCAGTTCCGGGTAAAGGACTGCTGCGCCCCATACCGGAAGTTGGACTGATAGCCGGTGTCCACCGCGATGGCGCGTCCGTCCGGCCGCGTCTCGTGGCCCTTCACCGACTTCGGCGTGGCCACGTACGGCGCGTGCTTCGCCATCGTCACGTGGTACGGATAGGAGGGATTGTACTTCGCCCGAATCATCAACCGCGCCACCTTGTAGTAGGGGTCACTCGGCTTCCAGCCGCGGTACGGCCGGTCCACCGGGTTGCCGTCCACATACACGTAGTCGCCGTCGTTGATGCCGCGGTCCTTCGCCGCCTGCGGGTTGATGTGCAACTGGTGCTCGCCGACGCCCGGCGTCCGCTTGTCCATGCGGTACGGATCGCCGAAGTTCGACTCGTAAATCTGCACCCAGTCGTTCACCGACCACTGGCTGTGCACCCGGTGCCGGGTCTTGGGCGTCACGCAGTAGAACTGGTAGCCCTTCTCCCACAACGGGTTCGAATGCCGCTTGATTTCATGCCACGACAACTTGATGTTGCGGACCGTCTTGTCGTCGTGGTGTTGCGCCGTGATCGGAATGCCGTAGTCATCCGGACGGACATAGGGGTTCGTCGTGAAGATGGCGTTCGGCAGATACGGCGTGGCTTCCGGGCCCTCGCGGTGCGAGATGAAGTTCTCGCCGTACTCGATGGCTTCCGGTTCGATCCGGTAGTTCTCATACCGGCCGCTGCGCGTCCACATGGGCTTCGACTCGTTGGTCTCTTCCCAGAACGGATGCCGCGGATAGGTCCGCACCATGACCATCCAGCCCTTCTCCGACTTCAGCATCACGTCTGCTGAATAGCCGTAGAAGGTCGAGGACGCATCGAGCATGCGCTGCGCATAGACGTCGACGCGGTTGGCGTACACCATCGCGAAGTAGTCCTTCATGCGCTTGTCGCCCGTCATCTCCGACAACTTCGCCGCCACGCCCGCGAACGTATCCAAATCGTTCCGCGTGTCGTACAACGGCCGGATGCCGCCCTTCCAAATCTGCACCCACGGATTCGACACCGTCACCGTCATTTCCGGATAGGTGAACTCCATCCACGAGTTGCACGCAAAGGCGATATCGTTGTGGTTGACGTCCGACGTCATCTCGATGTCCTGCGTGATCAGGGTCTCGATGTTCGGATCCACGTTCCGCACCATGTCGTAGTGGTGCTTCGCGTTGTTGAGCACGTTCACGTTGGTCACCCACCGGAACTTACTCGGGGTCGGCATGTGGGTCTTGCCGGTGAACACCTTGCGTCCATACTTGGGCGTATTGACGATCAAGGCCGTATCGCCGTGGTTCCAGTAACCGACTTCTTCGCCGTAGTAGTACGACTTGGTCTTGATTTCCTTGCCGTGGGCGTTCGGATCCGTCGTGATGTTGAACGGATCTTCGCCGGTATGCACGGCCAAGCCCGCGCCCGACCACGGGGTCGCGGTCCACGTCCCCGCCTTGTAGTTGCCGGCCCAGGTATGCTGCCCGGTGCCGAACTTCCCGACGTTGCCCGTGATGATCAGCACCATCGCGGCCGCACGTCCGGTCGAGGTCATGTGGAAGTAGTGCGTCACACCTTCACCGTTGTGGATCGAGGCCGGCTTGATCGTGCCGGAATCCCGCGCCCACCGCACGATGAGGTCCTTCGGCGTCCGGCAGATCTGATGCGTCGTATCCAGGTCGTAGTCCTGGAAGTGCACCAGGTACATCTGCCACACCGGCATCGTGTCGATCTCGCGGCCGTTGAGCAACTTCACCCGATAGGTGCCGTTGAGCGCCGCATCGATGCCGCTGTTGGTGTAGTGCCAGCCCACCTGCTCACGATGCAGGGGCACCGCCGCCTTCTTGTTGAGATCCCAGACCATCATGCCGCCCAGCCGTTCGATCTGCTCCGGCTTCAGCGACTGCATCCGGCCCGAGTAGCTCTTCGAGAAGTCCGGGAACTGATAGTTCGGCACCACGTCCCGCGGATCCAGGTACTGCAACGTATCCGTCCGCACCAGGATCGGGGCATCCGTGAACTGCTTCAAGAAGTCGATGTCGTGCATGTTCTCATCGACAATGATCTTCATGGCCCCGATGAACAACGCCCCGTCCGACTCCGGCCGCAACGGCATCCAGTAGTCGGCGCGATAGGCCGTCGGGTTGTATTCGGGCGTGATGACCACCACGCGGGCGCCCCGCTCGATACACTCCAACTTCCAGTGCGCTTCCGGCATCTTGTTCTCGACGAAGTTCTTGCCCCAGCTGGTGTTCAGCTTGGAGAAGCGCATGTCCGAGAGGTCGATGTCCGAGCCCTGCGCCCCCGACCACCACGGATGCGCCGGGTTCTGGTCGCCGTGCCAGGTGTAGTTCGACCAATACCGGCCGCCCTGCGCCTGTTCCGGGTTGACCTTGCGGATCCAGGTGTCCAAGAGGGCGTTGATCCCGCCGTTCATGCGGGTGTTGCCCATCTTGCCCAGGATGCCGAGCACCGGCATGCCCGCGCGGTGCTTGAAGCAGCGCGTCCCCGCGCCCTTCATCATTTCGATCATTTCCGGCGCATACCCCTGCTCGCGCAGCCGGCGCGCGCCCGCTTCGCCGCTATACCGCGTGGCGATGATGATGTACGCCTTCGCCGCATAGGTGAACGCCGTATCCCACGACACGCGCAGCATGTCGTCCAGGAAGCGGCTGTCGAACTTATACTTGCGCTTCGTTTCGGGCGTCAGCTCCGGCGAGCCGTCGTCCATCCACTGCTTCCAGCCCTTCCGCATCAACGGGCCCTTCAAGCGATAGGGTCCGTACACCCGGCGGTGGAAGGTGAACCCCTTCAAGCACATGCGCGGGTTGTGCGCGAACGTCCCGCGGTTGCCGTAGAGGTCTTCGTACGTTTGGTGGTCATAGTTCTGCTCAACCCGCATGACGACGCCGTTCCGGACGAAGGCCCGGATACGGCAGGCGTGCGTGTCGTTCGGCGAACAGCACCACGTAAACGAGGAATCGTACCGGTACTGATCGTGATAGACGCGCTCCCACGACCGGTCCGGATAATCGCCCAACGGGTTCCCGACTTCGATGACCGGCTGGAGCGCGGTCAACGCCAGGACCTTATCCGCCACGGCCACGGCCGCGACGGTCCCCGCTGAGACTTTCAGGAATTGCCGACGTGACAAAAACATGAGTGACACCTCCTAAGTTGAGGGCTCACCGAGCCCACGTCCCTTCACTTCCGCACAACCGAAATCCGACCACCCCCCTTCCTTTCTGAACTGCCGAAAAACCGACCGATGACACAGCAAGATCAAGCTTGCCGTCCTTGGACTTACAGGCCATCTGATTGAGTTTGTTCGACATGACAGGTTCTTATGTTTCGCAATATCCAAACCATGTATGCGCAGCAAAACTCTTACAGGAATTCCAACACAAATCATTGATATAAATGATTAATTAGTTAACAATCGTCACTTCGATATATGCATATTTCATATGCCAAATGAGTAGTTCCTGTATCAAACTAACTGCTCAAGCTTACGAATCAATCAATAATCTTATTAATAATCATAAGCTTGTATTAAATTTATGTTTCTTAATGTGAGCGCTACCAAACGGTAACGAAATGAGGGTCTGACAGTTTCGGTAATCTGGCTAACCTATTGACGCTAACTCCGTTCGTCGCTTGACAGTCGCCTGTCAGGTCAGTAAAATCCGCCCCTCGTTTATCTTCCAGATCGAGAGCGGGAATAGCTCAGTGGTAGAGCATCGCCTTGCCAAGGCGAGGGTCGAGGGTTCAAATCCCTTTTCCCGCTCCATACAATTCAATCCATCCGATACGTCAGTCTGATGTTAGGGTCGGCGGCGGGATCCCTCGCGGACTTAAGCTCCGATGAGCGAAATCGTATTCGAAGATGTCCGCAGGGCATCGGCGACTCTGGACAAGATCGCCTGGATCACTCCGATCAAGACCAGTGCCTCGCTCGATACGGCGGCGGGCGCAACGGTCTTCCTGAAGTGTGAGAACTTCCAGCGGACGGGGGCATTTAAGTTTCGCGGTGCCTACAATGCGCTCTCAACGCTTCCGAGAATTCCATCCGCCACCGTCACCACAATATCTTCCGGAAACCACGGACAAGGCCTTGCACTCGCGGCTACCCTGTTGGGGTTTTCGGCTCATGTCATCATTCCCAAACCCCATACACACCTGAAGTACGATCGCATCCTCTCTCAACAGGCCCGTGTCACCATCGCTGAAAATCGCACGCAAGCCGAAGTGTTGTTGTCACACGTGCTTCGCGAAGAAGGCGCCCACTTCGTGCACCCATTCAATGACCCAAATGTGATTGCCGGGCAGGGGACGGTGATGTTGGAATTACTGGAACAGGTAGACAATCTCGACATCGTGCTGGCCCCGGTTGGAGGAGGGGGACTCCTTTCGGGACTCTGCGTGGCCGGACATCATCTTGATCCGAAGTTAGTAATTTATGCGTGCGAGCCTCTCTGCGCCGCCGATGCAGTGGAATCACTTCGTCAGGGCAAGATAGTCCCGATGTCCAACCCCGACACTATGGCCGATGGGCTTCGCACCAGCTTGGGGACGCTTACCTTCCCCATCCTAAAACAGCATGTTGCGGACGTATTTCTCGTCTCGGAAAATGAAATTCTTGCGGCCATGCAATTTATCCATGACCAATTCCAGTTTCAGATTGAGCCGTCGAGTGCGGTGGCCCTCGCACCCCTTCTCCGGCAAGAGCGACGCTTGACAGGGAAAAGGGTTGGAGTCGTCCTGACGGGAGGCAACGTGGGTCAATTCCCCGGGGAGGATCGAGAAATCTCACGGAACCAGGACGGTCTTGGTGCTACGTAAGTTTCGGGGGGGCAAGGAGAAGTAACTGTTTCAAGTGATGGTAGGCAACTTCCATGTCTTTCGCCGTCAGGGCCTCATGCCCGAACCGTCCACGGCAATACAAATCAGTAATAGGGATGACACACTCCCCGGCTTCCTTCCAACGTTGCTGCACGGTGCGAGCAAATTCCAACGGAGTGACGTGGTCCGGCTTCCGGATTCCTTGGCGGGCAATTTGTGTCGCAACCTGACGATATACCTGGGCGATAGCTGAGGCGTCCGTCTCCGCACGTACAGGTTGCCAGCCCCTCCACGGCCGCCGCTGCACCAACCAGAGCAACAGCCCGATCCCCAATACGACACTGCTGGCAAAGCCTGTGAGAAGTCGGGTGTTTCTCTCCGTCACGCGAATCATCGCTCGACCAAAGAGGTCGCCGACCGGAGCGAGCACCGACGAAATAGACCCCCACGTATAGTCCCGAACGATCGACGTTCCTTCCTTTAGTCCACGGACCATAGCCAACTGATCCGCACCAGTATACTGTACGAAGAAACGATTCCATCGGAGCCGAAGCGTATCGAGCACCCGACCGAGCGCAAACCATCCGGGTTGATCGACCGGCTCGCTGACCGCCGGAGTCGGATCCATCGTAATCCACCCGGAATTCGGCAGATGGACCTCGACCCAGGCATGGGCATCCCGCTGCCTGACAAGAAAGTAATTCCCGTACTCGTTCCACTCCGTCGCCAAGAAACCCGTTACGAGCCTGGCGGGAACTCCCACGCTTCGTAAGAGCATGACCATCGCAGTTGCATAGTGCTCACAATAGCCGGTCTTTCGGGTAAAGAGAAACTCCTCCAGCGGATTGGCCTGGACTCCGGCTGGGATCTCCAGACTATATCGATAGTTCTTGGTTAAATAGGCTTCGATCGCTTGCGCCTTTTCATAGGCACTCGCTTTTCCGTCAGCAATGTTGCGGCCTAACGCCGCAACCCGGTCAGCAAAATCCGGCATCTGAAGAAAATGGCGGCCAAAGGTTTCCGTATACACAACGGACTGCGCTTGCATGTCTCCCGATTGGATGAGATTCGACCTGGACACCACCGAATACTCGATCCGAGACGAGGCGGGAAACGGGAGATATATGGCCCCCGTGGGGTCGGATTGAATCGCCAGAAATTCGCCGCTGATGGCTTCAGGCTGCGGGGCGGCGAAGAGAACCGGCGTGTCGAGAACCTCGAGGAGAATCCGCTGCCGCACGGTAGGGCCAAACGAGCGAGGTGTACGGGATGCAGGCGGCCTAATCGTGAATGTTCCGGAAGGATATTCCGACAATTGGCGACGGTGAGACAACCTAGTCGTCCAGGATTTCCCATCGTAGCGATCATATGCCATACCTCGAAGATAGAAGCGATCCGGCTCCCGACCAACTCGATCCAGCAACTCGACCCGCATGACAATGCCCGGATCCTGTTTAATAGGGCCGATCATCCCGAGGTTGACCGTCTCGGAAAATCCTGATGTACGAAGCCCGCTCTCTCCACCGCGGTGTCCAATTCCTGCGCTGATCCGTGGGATCGTGAAAAAGATCAGCACGGTCAAACCGAGCGTTCCCATCGCAAGTCCGTTGGCCATCCAGAATACTTGGCGTGTAATCCGCCCGCCATCGGGTCCGCCGATGGACGAAACCGGACCAGCGTTGTCGCCCACGGGTCGTTCAATCGGTTCCTTGGTGAGTTGAAAGAGGAGGAGTGCCCACACACCGGTCACGAGATAGGCAAGAAAGACCGGCACGTACCACAGATCCGTAGTGTGGGCGGCAGAACCGAGAATCGCCATAAGGCTGATGGCGTAGAGGTGGAGATAATCTCGTCGCTGATCCAAGTTGGAGAGCTTGATGACCAGGAGCAGGAGCAGGAAATGCACGCCGGCCGGGAGCAGATCCCCGGATATCCACAAGAGATCGGCCCAAAATCCGACAAACGCCACGACGACCAAGATATTCCAAGCCGTCTGGGAAAGCCTGGCTCGAGTGAGCAGCGGCTCGATCTTTTCAAGATGGAGTGCACGAAGCAGCGTGAGGACCAGCGCGCCACCGGTCAACAGCACCAGCCATTCGGGAAGGGTAGCGCCGAGTGCCAATCCGATAAAGGCCGCAGAGGCCAAAAGAATAGATGCCAGCCGCAAAGCTTGGTTAAACGGCATGCTGCGCGCCTCGCAACATGGCTTCGCTCACGATCACGTCCGGTTGGAAATCGACCCCCACGCCCCAGGGCACGATCAACACGGTTGCTCCCACGTCGTCGCCAACACCGCCCTCCGCATCCGTCAGTCGGATGGTCCCCCCGTTCGGCTCAGTCCGTTCGCACACCGCAAGCCGACCCAACAAGCGCGTCAGATGGTCCTCGCCTTGTCCGAACGAGGATACCGCGTCTCCGCCGATCTGCAGACGAACACGGTACCCGCGCGAATCGAGATCGCAGAGCAGCGATGCCGCCATCGACACGGCCGCTTCAAATTCCGTCTCGTAACTGGCCGGCGCTTGCGTCGATAACACCACAGTCACTCGCCGTTGATCCTCGGCCTCGGTCTCCCGAACCATCAGCTTCGACGTGCGCGCCGTAGAGAGCCAGTGGATAGCCCTGGAATCGTCGCCCGTTTGATACTGGCGGAGATTGTACAGGTCGTGGCCCTGTCCTCTTCGATGGAGACTGCCGTCCTGCCCGATAGTGGACACCGATTGAAGCAACACGCCTTCGATTGGGTGTATTTCCGGCGCGACCAGGACCGATCCACTCAGCGGGTAATACGCTTTCTTGAGAAAAAGGCCGAAGGGAAACGATGTGCCGATCCGAACTCCCTCGAATTGGAGCCGTCCTCGCTTGGTAGCAATCAGCGGATAAGACACCAGGCGACGGGTCCCGGGCATGAGTTGCCGAATCGCCACGCCTCGGTCGATCTCCTGCCCGCCCATGACATCCCACAGTTGGAGCGAGAAGCTGGGGAGCCCAGATGGACGGTTTTCAACTACCACCGTCGCAGCGACCGGCTCGCCCACCATCACCAGATCGGGTAAATGGCGATGCGCGCTCAATCGCCGAAGGCTGTATTCCGCCATCATGCCGGACATCAATACAATGCTCAGCATCATCGCGAGCAGCAAATAAAACAGATTGTTGCCGGTGTTGATGGCGGCAACGCCGACCGCCAGGGTGAAGAATAGAAATCGCTTCCCCTCCGCCGTAACACGCGTCGTACGATGGCGGGTGAGGTGGCGAACCAGACGTCGTGCACCGGTCAGCATCGTGCTCGATCTTTCGAGAGTCGGCGTGAACGTGCGCCCCCTCAGACGGGGACCGGAACGGATTCGACGAGGTCCTGAATGATCTGTTCGGATTGTTCGAAACTGCGCTGTCGCAGTCCTTGGGATCGGCTCACCATGATCCGGTGCGACAGTACGGCCGGCGCCAGTTCTTTAATGTCGTCGGGGAGGCAATAGGCCCGTCCGCGGACCAAAGCGAGGGCTTTCGCCGCGCGGCTGAGCGCCAAGGCTCCTCGCGTGCTGACTCCGAGCGACAACAGTTCGGATTGTCTAGTCGCCAGGACGATGGCCAACAGATAGTCCGTGAGGCTTTCTTCCATAAAAACCTGATCGACCTGTTGCTGGAGCACCAAGACATCTTGAGCCGTGGCGACCGGTTGCAACGACTCCGCCGGATGAAGCGTTTGCGGACGTTCCAGGACCTTGCGTTCTTCTTCAGGTGACGGATAGCCGATCTGAATTCGCATCAGAAAGCGGTCGAGCTGGGACTCCGGCAACGGGAAGGTACCATGGTATTCGGCCGGATTCTGCGTCGCAATAACCATGAACGGCTGGTGCAGCGGATAGGTCTGGTTGTCGACCGAAATCTGCGCTTCGCTCATGGCCTCCAGCAAACTGCTCTGCGTTTTCGGCGTCGTTCGGTTGATCTCGTCCGCCAATACGATATTGGCGAAGATCGGACCCGGGACGAATTCAAATCCCTGTTTCTGACGATTGAAAATCGATACGCCGACGATGTCCGACGGTAAGAGGTCACTCGTGAACTGAATCCGCTTGAAGGAGCAATCCAATGATCGAGCCAGACTATGCGCCAGCGTCGTCTTACCGACTCCGGGGACATCTTCAAGGAGCAGATGCCCGCGTGCGAGCAATGCCACCACGGTCAGTTCGATCGTCCGTGACTTCCCCTTGATAACGCGGGCAATATTTTCTTGGAGCACCGACACAAGATGGGCGGATTTCATAGCGATTTAGTGGCGATTCCGGTTGAGATGTGACATTAGGCAGGACACGGCGAAAGTCTAACAAAGGGTCTGAAGGTGGTCAATTTATCATCACAATTGTGACGAACCGATCACCGGACTCGAGGATTTACAGAGTAGATCGTTCTGGAACCAACGTCAGAAACCAGGGAGGCGATTCTTCCCGCATCTGAGAAAATTGCCTCGCCGTGCTGCTCGCCGGTACGCCAGGAAACAATGCCCCTCTGCGAATGGAAACATAGCGGAAGGCAAAGGTTGAGACGCCGGCGGTGGAGTCGACAGCTCCTGGAATCTTGGACCGGAGTGGCCCAAGTTCGTCGAGCGAGACGGTTTCTCCAATCGGCAGGTCCGTCAGTCGGCGATAGAGGTCACCGAACACGCGCGGCAGACTCTCTTCGTCAAACGGGACATCAGGAGGACGATAGCGTTGATCCTCGAGTAATTGCGCCAACAGTTCCCAAAAGACCTGCGAGTCCACCGCTCCAAGAATGCCGATGCAGCTGCGCCGCGCGAGGAGTTCCAGCAGCGCGACCGGGCCGCGAATATCGAATTTCCACGGCGGAAAGATCAGCGCTCGTTCGCCATGTTGTACCTCGAGTGCCGCCTCACCGCCGTATCGGATCGGCCGATACACGCCCTTGTTCCGACGGAGATCTTCGTCAATCACGGCCGGAGAAAGCCGCATCGGTTCATAGGCAAACGTCGGCGTAGCCGGAGCCCAGCAGGTCACGACGGAGTACCGCGGCGCGAGCAAGCCTGTCTCTTCCAGTTGATCCAGCCGGAACATATCTTGTCCGCCATAAAATCCGAACGTCAGTCCCGCACGCCGGCGCAAGGCAGCGATGCGGTCCCGCCCGGCATGCAGCGGCCCCCCAAGTTTGGAGGCCGGATCCAACCGGTCGATCGCATGCACGATCAATTCGCGTCCTTCGGTTTCGAACCTGGGCAGATAGTGCTCGATCAGTTCCGTGACGAAGGACAGATCCCCCGCCCCGAGATCGAGCAACGATGCCACCGGCATCGCCAGAAGCGCATTGAAGGGATTCGAGGAACCCCGAACGGCCTCCACGGCCTGGGCCGCCGTCACATCAGGGATCGGCCACCGCGCGGCCCGGCTCTGGACCAGTCCGAAATGGAGAAAGAGCGCGCGCAGCGCTTTCGAAGGAGGCAAGCCCGTCAATGTTTTGAGTGTGCCACCGTCAAGATCCTGAGGACGCGTCGCCCGCCCATTGCCAATCATAGTGTCGATGATCGTCCGGACCGGCGTAGAAATTTCAGCCTGCATCAGAACCCGTTCCAACTGCCGAAGGGTTATGGTGAATCTGTCCGGGGATAGGAGATGGCGGGAGTCTTCCCATTTTGCATCCGATGCGCGAACGGATTGCGCGACGGCTCGCCGAAACTCTGCTATGGCGTCGTTCTCTGGCATAATGTGTGGGCAACTGAACCACAGATACCGCCCGCGCGAGAATAGTAGCCGGCTCTCGACCCCGTCAAGGGACGACGTGGCCGGAGCGGTTTCAAAACGAGGAGACGATTCTATGGAGCGCTTCGTCAAGAATGTCCCGGCCGTTCGCACTGCACTCTGCGTCTGCGTCGGGCTTTTACTCAGTGCGTGTGTGGTTGGGCAGCATGGCCTCACTGCGACCGACCTGCAGTCGCGTTGGCAGCCGGGGCGAATCATCGAGGTCCAGAGTGGAAAGGTTCTCGATCTCCCGGTCTTTCTCGCTCAGCTGACTCGATACGACATTCTGTACCTGGGTGAAGAGCACTATAACCAGCACCACATCGACGCTGCCCTAGCTGTCATAGAAGCCGCGATTGAGTTCAAACGCCCGGTCACCTTGACGATGGAGATGTTCGGTTGGGATGGCCAGGCAGCGCTGAATGACTATCTTTCGACACCCGCCCCGAACCGCGAAGAGTTTCTTGATCGCGCCAATTGGAAACAAAACTGGGGCGGTGCTTTTGCGAATTATGAGCCGTTGGTGCAAGCCGCCAGGATATACCGTCTGCCGCTTCGAGCGATGAATCCTCCCAAGTCCCTCATCCGCCAGGTGGTGAAACTCGGTCTTGCGGACGCACGTACGGGACCGGACTGGGCCACCTGGGGCATGGATCAGGAAGACATCGTTGACGACCAAGCCTATCGGTCAAGAATTCTCGACCAACTGAAACGGTGTCACGGCGGGGGCACCGACGACGATTACCTCAGAATGTACGAAGCCTCCATGGTTCGCGACGAAGGGATGGCGAAAACCGTGGCCGATGCGTTCCATGATATACAGCGACGGGGAACGAGTCCCCGAAGCCTCCTCCTTAGCTATACCGGCGGCGGGCATATCCAATACAACTTACCCGTCCCGCAACGAGTTGCCCGACGCTTGGGTACCGACGCGACGCAGATGACGGTCTATCTGACATCCTTCGATCAAAGTCGCCTAGCGGAGGTCCAAGATCTGCTTCGCGATACCATCGCTGACTATATCTGGCTCACCCCGATCAGTCAGCAAGGGCCGCCACAACGTTGTCGTTAGTCCCTTGTACCCCTGTGAGGATCCAGCGGATTTCTTGACAGATTCTGGTAGGAGCGGCAGACTACCTCCCAGCGACGATACGAAATCAAGGCGTTCGACCGTATGCGAAATAAAATCCCCTGCAGCGCCGATCGGCTCGGATTGCTGGATCCCCAAATGATTCAAGCGGTGGTCGAGACATCCGCGTTTCAGATCGGCCATCAGTACCTGACCGAAAACCGAGTCCGCATCGTCGAGGCCGACGATGCCCAAATCTCCTCGGCCGTCATTGGCAACTCAGGACTCTACGAGCAAACGATCCGTCTAAAGGACGGGCATCTGGTTTCGAAGTGCTCCTGCTCCCTGCCCGAAGAACCTATCTGCCGCCACTGCATCGCCGTGCTATTGGAATACCATCGTTGGTCGCAGCCGCGTCAGTCGCGGAAAGCGAAAGAGGCCCCTCGCGAAGCGAAACCGACGCCCCAACCGGAATCGACAACCACTAACGGGGACGGAAAACCCTCCATGGGCCAGAGTGCCTCCACGGATATCAAGTTGAGCGAAGTAATGCTCTTCGTCGAATGGGTCCAGCCTGCCATGAAGGCGATCGAGAAGCTTCAGCCTATGCCGCAACCACCCCCGCTGCCGTCCGGAGAAGTCGCCAGCTGGATCCAGACCATTCGCAATCTTGAAGACCGGCGGCGTGATAGTGAAGAAGTCCAGCTCAAGCTGGAAGGGGAGATGCGGGACCGGGAGGCGTATGTCGGACGTCTTACACAACAGCTCCAGACCTCCATCGCCGAGGCAAAGGCAGCCCAGGCCGCCTCTCAGGATCTTCAGCGTGAGCTGAGTAGCTATAAGAACATGCTCGCGAAAATCGCTGAACTTTCAGGTGAAATCAGTCGCTATGACGGCCAGATCAAATCGGTCGCCCAGGAGTTCTTGAACAAGGGCAACCAATTGGATCGGCTGGCTGGTTCATTCAAGGAAGTGGCGGAAGCCCTCAAGTCCATCACCAAACAGCCGCCCACTCGCTAGCCTTTCTCTCGCTCACCCCCCACGGTTCCTCGTCCAATTACCATCTTGCGCCACTCCCTAATGATTCTGTAGAATGCGGCCCTCGATTTGATTGGACCCTCAACGAGGAGTGATCACGATGAAGAGAATGTTGGCAGCAGTGAGCATGGTGAGTGCCGTCGCGTTGACGGTGGCTCCGCAGGTGTTCGCCAATGAGCCTAAAGGTGAAGGGGCTCCCGACTATAGCGGCATCACCGGCCTCTACTACGTCATCATCGCCCTGATTTTGGGCTACGGCGTTTGGGACACGTTCATCAAGAAGTCGTAACCCGCAGGCTGTATTTACCGACTCCTGCCTGGCTGAGCACTCGGCGAGGCGGGAGTTGCTGTTTTCTCTCCCGGTTTCAACTTCTGACTTCTGGCCAACACCGGCTCCAGCGTCCGAAGGAGACCAGCCACGATCTTGCGGTAGCCCTCCGCCGTGGGATGGATCCCGTCGGCTTGATTCAGGTTGCCGGAAGCAGCTACCCCTTCGAGAAAAAACGGAATCATCGTCACGCCGTACCGTGCGGCGAGATCGGGAAAGATTCGTTCGAACTCGGCAATATAGTCAGGCCCATAATTGGGCGGGAGCCTCATCCCCGCCAATATGACGTGGACGCCGGAGGCCTGCAGCTGCTGAATCATCCGTTCGAGATTCGCCTTGGTTTGCTCGACCTTCAGCCCACGTAATCCGTCGTTCGCCCCCAGCTCGAGAATCACAAACTCCGGCCGGCTTCGCAGGATCCAGGGTACTCGGCGCAATCCCCCCGCGGTCGTGTCCCCGCTGACTCCAGCGTTGATGACTCGATAGCGGAACCCCAGCGCATCCAATCGCCGCTGCAATTCGGCAGGATAGCTGTCTTCCGGGGCGACGCCCAATCCTGCCGTCAGACTATCGCCGAACGCGACGATCTTCGGACGGTCGGCTTCACTCGTCGGCACTGCGGCGTCAGCAATCCTGAAGATTGAGGCGCACCATAAAATCGTCAGGACGAGGACCCACGCTCTGGCCATGATTGATGGGGATGTCGATCGTCGGTCCATTCGCGTACTGTATAATACCATCTCGCGCCCTACTTCGAGGAAGGACTCCCTGACTGATGATTTGCATTTCGCACTTATCGATGACCCTCTCTGCGGGCGGCCGGCCCGTTTCCGTTCTCGACGACATCTCGTTGGACGTACCGGATAAGCAGATGCTGGCCATCGTCGGACCGTCGGGAAGCGGCAAGTCGACGCTCTTGGGATTGATGGCGGGACTGGATCGACCGTCGTCCGGCTCGATCAGCCTTGACGGCCAAGAAGTCACCGCAATGTCCGAAAGCGCGCTGGCCCGGTTTCGCCGGGAAAAGATCGGCTATATCTTTCAGTCTTTTCATTTGATCCCGACGCTGACGGCGCGCGAGAACGTGGCCGTTCCACTGGAACTCAGCGGGGACCACCAGGCTGCCGTTCGGGCAGCAACACTGCTGGCTGCTGTAGGCCTGGGCGATCGCCTCGATCACTATCCCGTCCAGCTCTCCGGAGGGGAACAACAACGTGTCGCCGTCGCCCGAGCCTTTGCGTGCCGGCCACCCTATCTGTTCGCCGACGAGCCGACCGGAAACCTGGACAGTACGACCGGCAGTCAGGTGATCACCCTGCTGCTCGATCTGCACCGCGACTACGGAACAACGTTGATCCTTGTCACCCACGATCACGGTCTAGCCAGTCGCATGCAGCGCATCGTGTCGTTGCGGGACGGACGCATCGAGTCCGATCAGTTGACGGACTACCGGCCATGACCCGTTTCGCCTTCATCATGGCCTGGCGAGAAACCCGCGCGGCCTGGCGCCATTTTTTCTACTTCCTGACCTGCATCGCCGTCGGAGTGGGCGCTCTGGTGGCCGTTTCACTGTTCTCCACTCATCTGGAGCTGGCGGTCACGAAAGAAGCGCGTGGATTGCTCGGCGGAGACCTCGAAGTCCGGCTATCCCGCCGGCTCAGCGCCACGGCCCTCGCAACCATCAATGCTCTGGGCGAACGGCAGATTGCGATGACACACGTGAGCGAGCTGATCGGAATGGCTGCGCAGATCACCGGCGCACAGACCGATGGTCAACCGTCTCAAATCGTCGAACTCAAAGCCGTCGAATCCGACTATCCGTTCTATGGAACACTCCGCCTGGAACCGGATCGTCCGTTATGGGAACTCCTACAGCCGCGGACCGACGGGTGTCCGGCTTCGCGGTGCTGGGGGGCAGTGGTGCAGGAATCCTTATTGATCAGAATGGGCCTCGCGGTGGGCCAACCGTTGACCCTCGGCCAGGCCACCTTCCTCATCACCGGCGTGGTCCGAACGGAGCCGGACCGGATGGCGAATGCCTTCAGTTTGGGCCCGCGTGTGCTCATCGGCCAAGACGCGCTCCTCGCGACAGATCTCGTCAAACTTGGCAGCCGGATTCGGGAGCGGTATTTGCTGAAAACTCCGGAGACGATGTCGATCGAGCCGCTTCTATATGAATTACGCGGACGCCTGGCGGGCGAGTCCGCGCGCGTGTCGACCTACCGAGATGCGCAACCGCAACTCAAGCAATTCCTTGAGCAACTGACACGATATCTCGGCCTGATCGGTCTCACCGCCCTGTTCGTGGGAGGGATGGGCGTGGCAACTTCCGTACGAGCGTTTCTCCGCGAAAAGCTGGCCACCATCGCCATCCTCAAGACAGTGGGTGCGGATTCCTCGACCATTATCAGAACCTATGCCGCACAAGCCCTGTTGCTGGGTATGACCGGGAGCCTCGCCGGATTGGGACTCGGCATTGCCTTAGAACAAAGCCTTCCGTGGATGCTGTCTTCTTGGTTCGCATCGGACATGCTCGATCAGATCGGTTTTACGGCTGGACTGTCCCTCCATGCGCTGCTCTCGCTGGGAAAAGGCCTTGCCCTCGGACTACTCACAACCCTATTGTTCGCGCTCTGGCCCTTGTTGGCCGTTCGCGCCGTCAAGCCGGTCGCAATTCTGCGTCGCAACGCTGTCGTCGCCGATTCGCCGTCAGGACCGACGGCTCAGACCTGGCGGCAGATCCTTGCGGCGCTCGATCGCGTCCAGTTGACGACGAGCGCCGTGATCATCGTGGGCCTGGCACTTCTGTCCATGTGGCAAGCCGGTACGTGGAAAGTCGGCGTGCTGTTTCTCGGCGCTTTTATCCTGGCCGTCGGCCTGTTGGGCGCATCCGCATGGCTGATGCTCCGGATACTCCGCGCGATCCCGCGCCCTCACCGCTTGATCGCGCGCCACGCACTGGGCAACATCGTACGGCCCGGCAGTCAGGCGATCAGCATGACGATCGCGATCGGCATCGGTGTCATGGTCATCGCCACCGTCGCGCTCGTCGAACAGGCGTTGCTGCATCAGGTCGGCGAAAGTCGTCCGACCGACAGTCCCACCTTCTTCTTCATCGATATTCAACCGGACCAGGTCGACGGAATGACTGCGTTATTGCAAGTCCGTTCCGGCGATCCCGCACCGGTCTTTACCCCGCTGGTTCGATCCCGGGTGACGGCGATTGACGGTCGGCCGGTCAAGAAGGACGCCCTCTCCGAAGAAGAGGAACGGACCGCTGAACGGACCGACAAAGAGCAACGCCGAAAGAATTGGTACCTCACCAGAGAATATGTGCTGACCTTCTTGGATCGCCTGCCGAAGGACAATATGGTGGTGAAGGGTGCCTGGTGGACCGACGGACAGACGTTCGCACGACCGTTGGTGTCGGTGGAAGAAGAAGCTGCCAAAGCTATGGGCGTCGATATCGGGCAGACGATCGAACTCGATATTCAGGGCACGCCACTCCTCGCCGAAGTGAGCAGTATCCGGAAAGTGGAGTGGGGCAATTTCTCGACGAACTTCTATATGATCCTGTCGCCGGGCTCGCTTGACGGAGCGCCGCTGACCTATGTCGCCACGGTACGAGTTCGCCCGACGGACGAAGTACCGCTGCAACAGGCTGTCGTAGCGGCGTTTCCCAATATCACCGCCATCAATATCGGCGACGTACTGGACGGCTTTGCGCGAATCCTGGACCGCCTCTCGTTGGCCATTCGGGCCGTCGCGCTTTTCTGTGTGCTGACCGGCGGGCTGGTGATGGGAGCGGCGCTCGCGGCGACACGGTATCGCCGGCTCTATGAATCTGTCATCTTGAAAGCGATCGGGGCCACCCAGGGGCTGATCGCGTCTTCGTTCGCGCTGGAATATGTCCTACTCGGACTGGTCGGCGGGTTGACCGGCGTCGGGTTGGCGAGCGCCCTGTCCTGGGCCTTGTTGCGATTCATTTTTGACCTGCCTTGGCACCTGCATCCTTCACTCTTGTTCGTCGGGATTGCCGTGACGATGGGGCTCGCGCTCATCGTAGGATTTCTCAGCACCTTTCGCCTGCTCGGTCAACGCCCGCTGGCCGTTCTGCGACAGGAATGAGCGGACGTCCGCATCAGTTCAGCCGGACGATCGGGAAGCGGACGACGGCTCCGGTAACCAGACATCAAGAATGGTGCGGATCCGCCGTTGATCCTCCCGGTGTAATTGCGTAAACCGAAGACCGAACGTTCCCACCGCCATGGACCGGACCACAGCCTCATCTACCGTAATCGGGAAAGACACGTTGGAGTGTTGAAACTCCAATTCGAGTTTCGTACCGGGAGGAACCGGCCGTTCGCTGCGGATTCGGCAGCCCCGAATCGATAAGTCTTGAATCACGCCTTCGCAACCCATGTTCAGCGGCGAATCATGAAGCGGGCGAAACCAGACGGGAAACTCGACGGGGATCCGATCAAAATCGCGACGGGGACAGTGGGCCGAGCGACCGACGAAGGCGCGAAAGCGATGGGCACAGAGCTGGCAGCGGAACGGATACACGGTCGCCCATCCGAAGAGCCGGTCTCCCAGCGTCTGTCGAGCCACCACTCGCGTTTTCAGAGTGCCGCAAGCCGGGCATGTGATGGAGGTCATTCCCTTGATCTCCTGCACGCGGATACGCTGGGCTATCGTACCCTTTCGTGGTGCCTGCCCTCCATCCCCCAAACGTACGTCCAGCAAATCCTCTAGTCAGAGACTCGGAGAGACGAATCTCACGAAGCGGCCGCCTCCAGCGCCACTCGAAGCGAGGCGGATTCCCGTTCTCGCACGTTGACGACGATCCGGAGTTGCTCGAGATATTGTTCCAGGGTTTTCCCTCCCAGATCGATCTGGCGCGACCGGAAGAACGCCCGGACATCTCGTTCGAGTTCCGGCATCGCGAGTCCGACAATCCCGCCGCACATGCGGCGGAGTCCCTGCTTGGGATAGAGCCGGTCCATTCGGTCCCAGTTTGTCTTCACGAATTCCCACGCCTGCTCGCGACCGTATACGCTGCCCAGCACCGCGCTCACGACGAACGGCGCGTCCTGCGTGCGCATCTCGCCGTCGATCGCTGAAGTCAGGGTGCGTAACAGGAGCGCGGGGGATCGAAAGCCTGCCAGCGAGAACAGGTACCGGCGTTCTTCCTGCGGCGTCGCGGCACTCTTGTAGCGGGTTCTGAATTCCTCATACCGGGTCTCGTCTCCGATAAACGCGAGGACGGATACGAGCGCCGGAATGACGTTGGGGTCAAGTCGCAGGCTGCCGGCACGATAGGCCCGATACCGTTCCGCCGCCTGATTCTGCGTTGGGGCGTCATTGCCCAGCCGCCCCAACGCGCCGATGAGATCCCCGCGCAACTGGCCAACCAGTTCGTTCTCGCCCGGCAGGGGATCCCACCCCAACGCCTGCACGAGAGGCCCCAGCCGGGCACAGACGAATCGTTCCAGCGCGGGACGATCGCCTGGGTCGAGGAGGCGGTTCAGGAACGAGAATGAGTCGAGGATCACGGCCCAGACATTCTTGTCTCGTTCTTCGACAAAATAGCCGGTCAGACGGAGATAATCGGCCAGGGGAGTCAGACCGGAGACGGTCGTCGCCCAGACGTCGCTGATCAGATTGAACCGCTCGCTCGGCGCCAGATGCTGGACACCGCCGTCCGTCAGTCGCTGCAACAGGGTGGAATCATACCGGACCCGATAAAAGCCGTGGCCGCCCGCGTTGACGAGAATCCGGTTGGTCCCAAGCGGCAAATTCACACGCGTCTCACGTTCCGTCAGCAGCAGCCGACGATGCTCGGTCCGCCCATCGACGCTCAGCCGGACCTGAACGGGCACCTGCCAGCGCTGAGCATCGGTGTCCGCATGGGGCAGATAGGTGAATCGCTGCTGCGACAAGACCATCGCATCTCGATCCTCCAGCCGGGCGGTCACCAGCGGATACCCCGGCTGGAAGATCCACCCGTCCATCAACTCCGGCACCGGCTGTTTGGCCGCCTGACCGAGCGACACCCAGAGATCCTTCGTGTCCGCGTTCCCATACCCATGCGCGTGCAAGTAGGCCCGCACGCCTTCCCGGAAAACCTCCGGACCGATGTGTTGTTCGAGCATCCGGAGGACCGACGCCCCCTTTTCGTACGTCAAGACATCGAACATTGCATCGGCATCCTTTGGCGCGCGCACGGGATATTCGATGGGACGCGTGCTCTGCAGCCCGTCGACGGAGAACGCTGCGGCGCGCGACACCCCGAAAGCGTCCCAGCGTTTCCACTCGGGCTTCCACGCATCCACCGCCAACATTTCCATAAAGGTGGCGAACGCCTCGTTGAGCCAGAGTCCGTTCCACCACGACATGGTGACAAGATCGCCGAACCACATATGGGCGTTTTCATGGGCCACGACATCGGCCACGCGCTCCCGTTCCGCATGGGTGCCGGTCCGCTCGTCCACCAGCAGCGCGGTTTCGCGAAAGGTGATCGCCCCGAGGTTTTCCATCGCCCCCGAAGCGAAATCGGGGATCGCCAGCAGATCCAGCTTGTCGCCGGGATACGCAATCCCATAGTAGTCTTCGAAAAATTTCAGGGAGGCTGCTGCGATCTCCCGACCGAAGGGGGTTAGCGCCTGTTTCCCCGGAATGGTCCAGAGACGAATCGGCGTACGGCCGACATAGATCGGTGTAGTCGCCTCCAATTCTCCGACGATGAACGCCACCAGATAGGTCGACATCCTGATGCTGTCGGCGAACTGCACGACTTTTTTTCCGCCCTCGCGGCGTTCCGATACGACCGTTGTATTGGAGACGGCCGTCAATGCGGGGTCGATCGCCAACGTGGTGGCAAAGACCGCTTTGAAGTCCGGTTCATCCCAGCAGGGGAAGGCTCGACGTGCATCGGTCGCCTCGAATTGCGTGGCCGCCATAGTATGGACCGCCCCGGTGTGGTCTTTATACGTACTGCGATAAAACCCGCGGAGTTGATCGTTGAGTGAGCCCTCAAACGACAGACGGAGTTGATAGTCACCCGGAGCGATGGTTTGGGGGAACATGAGCCGGCATCGTTGCATCGCCTGATCGACTTCGATCGTGGCCTCCACGCTCTCTCCGATCGCCCCCCGCAGCGCAGCCGAGGAAACAGCCAGATCGACCGCATTCAGCACAATGGTGTTCGTCGGCTGCGTTACCGTCACGGCAATCGCGGCGTGACCGGAGAACGTCGCCGCGGCAAGGTCCGGCTCCAGCCGCAACTCGTACCGATGGGGAACGACGTGTCGGGGCAAGCGGTAGGGGTCCAGGCTGCTGGAATGGTCGTCGGGATACATGTCTTCGCCTTTCGGTCTGGTAGTCGTGGTGGCGATACTCGCCGGCGGCGCACTCAGCGCGAGCATCTGGACGAGGGGGAGGGCAAGCAACACGCCGATATGCTTCACCGCTAGCGTCAGCGCCTGACGCCGGCCGACCGTATCGGTCATCGCCCCGGTACGTGCTGGACGTGAACTCCTTGTGGTGTCCCGATGATCAACATGTTCGTGCGACCGACGAACAGGCCGGTTTCGACGATGCCGGGGATTTGATTCAACGCGACTTCCAGTTCTGCCGGCCGGTCGATGGCGGCCAGATGGACGTCCACGATCAGATTGCCGGCCTCGGTTTTAAACGGAGCGCCGTGTTTCTCCCGGAGCACGACGCGACTGTGGGTCAGGGATTCGATCTCCCGCGCGGTGCTGCCCCAGCCGAAGGGAATCACTTCGATGGGAAGCGGGAAAGATCCCCCGAGGACGGGCACTTGTTTCGTATGATCCACGAGCACGATGAACTGTTTGGCGGAGGCCGCGACGATTTTTTCTTTCAGCAACGCCCCGCCGCCGCCCTTGATCAGGTTGAAGGCCGGATCGACCTGATCGGCGCCGTCGATCGCCACGTCGATTTCCCAGCGGTTGTCGGCGTCGATCAAGGTAATGCCGGCCTCGCGGGCCAGCACCGCCGTCTCTTGGGACGTCGGAATCCCGCGCAACTTCATGCCGGCGCGAACCTTCTCGCCGAGAGCGATGACCATGTGTTTGGCGGTCGACCCGGTGCCGAGTCCCACGACCATCCCGTCATGTACGAACTCGACGGCCTTGAGGGCCGCGGCTTTTTTCAGACTGTCGAGATCCAGCTGTGCCATCATGATTGGGGAGCGTGGGACAGCGCCCCGGCAACCGAGGCAGCGCCGAGCAACGCGGTCTGCTCATTCATGACGACCTTGACCGGCATCGAGGCCATCAGGCGTTTGTACCGTCCCTTGTTGGTAAACGCTTTCATAAAAGTTCCATCTTTCAGTTTCTTGATCAGCTTGGGCGCGACCCCGCCGGCGAGGTACACACCGTCGAGCGCGAGAGCCTTGAGCGCTAGGTTACCGGCTTCCGCGCCATAGATCGATGCGAACAGATCGAGGGTCTGCTTGGCGATATCGGCCTGCCCCTTCAAGCCGGCTTCCGCGATTTCCACGGCAGGATTACCGACTTTGATTTTCTCGGCCAGCCAGGTCGGTTCGTTCTTTTTGGTGTCGCGAATGAATTCGTAGATCGCGTGCAAACCGGGTCCCGAGACCACCCGCTCGTAACTGACGTGCAAATACTGCCCGCGCAGGTACCGCAACAGCTCGATTTCGTAATCGTTGTTCGGCGCGAAATCGGCGTGGCCGCCCTCTGACGGCATGGGACGATAGGACTTGCCATCCCAGAAAAGAATCGCTTCGCCGAGTCCGGTCCCGGCCGCAATGATGGCCAACGCCTGTCGCTTCTTCGGAGGGGTGCCGGCGTTAAGCACCTCCAGTTCGTCGGGTTGCAACAGCAGAATGCCGTAGGCGGTGGCTTCGAGGTCGTTGAGGAGCTGTACGCGCGGAATACCGAACCGTTTGGCGATCACCGTGCCATCGACCACCCACGGGAGATTGGTCGTCTGGCAGTGGTTGTCCAGGACCGGCCCGGCGACACCGAAGCTGGCAGCACGTACCTTGACCGGCTCAACCACCGGCTTGTCGTCGGCGGATTCCTGCTCAGTTTCACCTACCGGAAGTTCATCGATCGATATCGGCGGCGGAGGCGGCGTCAAAAACTCTTCAAGAATGTCTTCCAACGATTTGTAGTCGGCACTGTGAAAGGTTTCCAATCGAACCGGTTCGACCCGCTCGACCGACCAATCGTACAGCGCAAGGTTCGTCTTGGTGCCACCGATATCACCCGCGAGAATCATCTTACTCTCCTGTACTCTCTCCTTCGCGAATCTGCAGCGCGGCCGAGCGGTCGAGAAGCCAGATCAATCGACCGGTCTCCGGCTTGACCAGCGCCGCGGGAAGTGCGCGGTCGGCTTGAGTTTGTGGCCGCAGAACCGAACGCACAACCGGCGCCTTTCCGGGGCCGGAGACCAGGAACAGTACCACAGTCGCCCGGTTGATCACACCTAGGGTCAACGTCAATCGAGTGGCGATGCCTTTGGGGGATTGACTGACCGTGACGAGCTGTGTGTATTCGTGCAACGTGGGAGTACTGGGGAACAGCGAGGCAGTATGGCCGTCCTCTCCTATGCCCAGCAGGACGAGATCCAGCCTAGGAACAAGAGGAGGCGGGCAGGCAGTGAGTCGTCGAAGGTCCCGCTCATAGTCGCGGGCGGCACCGGCCGGATCATCGGTCTCCCCCTTCATCCGATGAATCCGCTCGGCGGGGATGGCCAAAGGCTCGAAGAGAGCCCTTTTCGCCACCGCGAAATTGCTTTCAGCATGGTCGGGCGGCACACACCGTTCATCCCCAAACAGAAACGTGATGCGATCCCAGGGGCAGGACGAACGCCATTCGGGAGCAGTCAACCCATGGTACAGCGCCTTAGGCGTGGAGCCGCCGGAGAGGGCCACAATGCACCGACCACGCATGCGAACGGCTTGGGACGTAAGCTCGCCGAATAGGCGGCACGCCTGCGCCAGCCATTCTGGACCGTCTTCGCCGATAACAACCTCAGGAATGGGTATCATGCTCGGCGACGGACCGGAGCGGAACCTGGGCTGACCGATTTGATGAGAGCGTTGACTGTCGCCACCGGATCGTGGCTCAAGAGAACCCGCACCGCCGGTCGACCGTGAGCGTGAAGCGACAGGAGATCGCCCGTCGCTTGGGCGAGGGCCAAGGTTCCGAATGAATAGGGCTTCCCGGGAATGTTCATGTCGGGTTTCATCCGGTCGACCAACTCAAGAAACACTCCGCTGGCCGCTCCACCTTTGTGCAGCTGTCCGGTCGAATGCAGATAGCGGGGACCATACCCGCACGTCGTGGCCACATGATGGCGACGGATGAGGACTGCCCGCAGTCGACGCAGTGCCGACTCCAACGGCTTCGCCGGCGTCGTATAAGCCAACACGGCCAGATACGTACCGGCTTGGATGTGTTCCGACAGCCGTCGCATCGCCTGCGCGGGGCTCAGCGCAGGTTGATCAGGGAGGCGGCCTGTCGTCTGATACTCTTCCAGCACGCGTCCCGTGTTGTCTTTGCTTTCCTGTACGTTCGGCTGATCGAACGGATGGATCCCTAAGAGATGCCCGGCCACGGCAGTCGCAACTTCCCAACGGAAGAATTCGGCCGCGAGATCGTACCGATCGCGGAGCGTAAAGGTGACGACCGGATGACCGGCGTGAGCAAGCGCTTTCATCCGACGATCCAGCGCCTCATCCCCCCCGCCATGTAATCGCAGATACACAAAGAACCGATCCGCTCCATAGTCGGATGCGGATTGAACCGGCTCCTGCGCGACCGGGATGAGCCCGGTTCCTTGTTTGCCGGTGCTTTCCGCCAATAACTGCTCAGCCCAGAGACCGAAGGTGTCGACAGCGCGAGAGGCGACGATCGTGACTTTATCGCGTCCGGCCTTGGCCAACCCACCCATCGCTGCGCCGAGCTGGATGCCGGGATTCGCATCAACAGCAGTATCCCGGCATTGAGCAGCCATGGCCGCAGCTCGATCCAAAAGTTTCGTGACGTCGATCCCCAACAATGCCGCGGGGACGAGCCCGAAGAGTGACAAGACCGAGTAGCGGCCGCCGATGTCCGAGGGATTGGAAAAGACCTTGCGAAACCCTTCGTCTCGAGCCAGTCGTTCGAGCCCGGTTCCCGGATCGGTAATCGCGATAAACTGCCGGCCCCCACTGTTGGGCTTCGTTTTCTCGATCAGACGCCGGAAATGGGCGTAGAGGGACATGACTTCTATGGTTCCCCCTGACTTGCTCGCAACCAGGAACCACGTGCGGGCAGGACGAATCCGCTCACTGACGTGCCGCACCCACGCGGGCACGGTGGAATCGAGAACCCACAGGCGGGGCATCCCCTTGTGCGAGCCGAACGATGCACGCAAGACTTCCGGCCCGAGACTGCTACCCCCCATGCCGAGCAATACGACATCGCTGATACGTTCGGTGCGCGCCGCGGCAGCGAGTTCAGCGAGGTCCTTCGTGTGCACCCGCATGTCATCAGGCAGGGTCAGCCACCCCAACCGGTTGGCGATTTCCGTGGGGTCCGGTTTCCAGAGCGTGTGATCCCTCCGCCAGAGCCGTTCGACGACCTGGGCGCGAGCGGCTTGTTGGAGGGCGGGATCAATGAGTGCGCGGGCGGAGGAGGCCAAGATGTTCTGGGATGGAATCGCCATACACACGTCTCCATGGTGGACTCGCGTTGCGGCGCAGGAGATCAGTCGTTCGGCATCTTAGGAATGGCACAGGGAAATAGCAATGTACCCGAAACCCCTTGCTATCGACCCACAGGTCGCCGAATGAGCACCGCCATGCCGTCGACCGTGGACCAGGCCAAGGACCGACTCTGCTCTACCGAAAGGGTCAAGGAGACGGTGGGCGCCTCCGTGTCAGACTCTTTGCCGACAAACCGCTCACTCCATTGTTTGACTCTGGCCCACAGCTTGACGCCGGACGAACGAAGCCACCGCACTCCCTGTTCTTCCATGACCGAATCGATCTCGACATACAGGGTCGGTGTGAACACCAGCCGATACTCGGAGGGCATATCCGCTAAAGAAATCGGCTCCTGTTCCGTTTGCGAGGTCGGATCGATCTTCCGGCGCACGACGGAAGGGCGAGCAGTCAGTCGGAAAACCCCTGCAAGCCGGTCTTTGTAGGTAAAGGAAGAGGACCGGATGGCCAGCCGATGCAACTCCACGCCACGGCCTTTGATCTGCACGGCTCCTGCCACGAGGTCGATGATAAGATAGGTTTGCGGGCGCGCCGCGAGTTTCAGTTCCTCTTCAAGAACTCGCGCAGCTTCCTGGAGCGCGGCCGGATCGTTGACATCGAGATCGGGAAACACATCGAGATCTGCGGCCCCGGCTGGCAGGACAAAGACCAGGCATAGCACAAGAACGGTGAACGCAGGCATAACGGACGTTTGGACAATCGCACGCACTAGAAGATCATGATGGGAGTGCCAACTCGGGCGAGTTGATACACGCTTTTCAAATCGTCGTCGCTCAAACGAATACAGCCGTGCGTCACGTTCTTCCCGAGCAAACGGGTGTAGAGAGTGCCGTGGATAAAATAGCCTTTGCCGAATCCCAGCGCATAGTCGCCCAGCACGCCCTGTTCCACTCGATCCGCAGGATCTTTCGGAACCATGAGGCCTTCTTCGATGAAGGCCCAGTCCGGTTTCACCCAGACGGGATGGGTGAGCTTGGACTGTACGGCGAATTCCCCTCGCGGCGTGTCAAAGACCCACTGCGACTGCCCTTCGCCGGGCTTGTCGAGCACGACACCACTGCCGGTCGACGCGATCGCATCGAGCACGATCTCTTGGCTGCGCTTCACATACAAATGATTCCGCGCGGTATCGACCAGAATGTAGGGTTGCCGGGGTGCAAACTGCGCGAGCTGCTTGGTAAGCGATTTGAACCTGACTTGCAGAGCCCGCAACGTGACGGGATCGACCTCGGCCGGTTGCGGAGCCGAGGCAATGGAGGACTCGAGCGGGCTGCTGCCGTATGGAGCCAGCGCGGCAAGCAGGCCGAGGAGAAACATCGCGGCTGTCAACAAGGCGCGCGTCATGGAGGAAGTCTCAGGTTTCTTCTCCCCGATTGCCGAGATGACTCAGGGCAATGGCCACGGCATTGTGTTCGGTCAAGGCCCCGACGATCGTGACCGGAGTTCCCGGTTCGACCCGTTCATACAGGGCTACCATCTGGGCATTATCGAGCATGACGCAGCCGAGTGTCTGGGCCATTAACTCGTTCTCCACGCCGTGAATTTCGATCTGTCCCCCGATGTGTGTGGCAGAGGGGATCCGTCCGGTCTTTTTGGCCTGTTCGAACCGACGCCGATCGTCTTGATTGGGATAATCCAACACCAACGCGCGATAAAACTGCGTCTGCCCCTGTCCGCGCTTGGCGGTGACCCGATATCGCCCTTCCGGCGTCGCCCCGTCGCCTTGAAACTGTTTTTCCCGCATGCCGTTAAACCCCAACCGGACGGGGAATGATAGCACCTTCGTTCCGTTCTTGTAGAGCGTCAGGAGACGTTCCGCTTTGCTGACGACGATCGCAGTGGTGTGGTGGGTGCGGGACCACTCGACCGTATGCTGAGCGAGAACCTGCCATCGCTGGATGCGTTTTCCATCGGCATACCGCCCGAGTTCGCGGGTGAGGAGCGCCGACTGGAGATGGAGGGCTTTGGTGGCTTCATCGGCCGCATCGATCGAACGCTGATACTCGTGCGACTCATAGAACGTCCGAGCTTGTTTGACGAGCAGATCAGCTTGAACGGATTTCCCCCCGAGAACGATGCGGCCATCGATCGCGTCGATCTGCGAAGAGAGAAACCGCAGCCGATCCTCAACCTGCCGAACTTTGTTCCGCGCGAGCTGTTCCTGTGCTTCGCGGGCGCTCGTCAGTCGCGTCAGCGTGCTTCCCCCTTCTTCTCGCAACCGACGGAGTTCCGACTCGAGATCGCTGGCCTCCCACGGCCACCGAATGACATCGTCGTCCAGTTGAACCCGCGCACGCAGCAAAACCCATTGGCGGACGAAACGGCCATATTCATCCGGCGCCATTTCGGCCGCTTTCAGCGCGACCAATTGTTGGTCGATGGACTCGATGGCGCCGACTAGCTCCGGAGGGAC
This sequence comes from Nitrospira sp., assembly GCA_046350995.1. GTDB lineage: Bacteria > Nitrospirota > Nitrospiria > Nitrospirales > Nitrospiraceae > Nitrospira_D. The sequence goes on along the minus strand of JAXLZJ010000011.1, from coordinate 70,216 downwards.
AGCTGGGACGCAGGCAGACAAGAGCCCGGCCAGGAGAACTCCCTGGACAACGTGACCCTTTATCCGTCTGCCCGCGCCTGGCTTCATATGCAGATGCTACCTTACTTTTTCTTCACGCCCGAAGGTTTTCCCTTTCCAACCTTCGCCAAGGCGTTCTGAATTTCCGTCGACACGGCCTGTGCCTTTTCGTGAATGGCTTTGGCCTGAGTCTGAGCGGCCTGGTAATCATCCTTGTCGATAACCATCTGGACCTGGTTCAGGCTCGCTTTCAGCGCCTCCACATCGGCCTTGATGGCCTCAAGAGCCGCGCGATCTTTCCCGACCGGTGCTGTAGCCACCAAATCTACAGCAGCTTTGACCGCTTCCTGCGCAACTTGCTGCGCTTGGAGCGCGCCCGCCTTCGCTTCATCCTTCTTCTTTACTGCGTCGCTCTTGACCTTCTCGCCATCGGCCTTGGCGGCAATCGCCATTTGTTCTGCCCGGCCATAGTCTCTGAGAATGGACATTTTCCCATCCTGATCGGCGAGTTCTTTTTTCAGAGCCGCAACGGAGGCTTCGAGCTTCGCATAGTCTTGCGCCGTATAAGTCGCCGCCCCGCTTTGTTGAGCATCTTTCAACGCCTGCTCCGCGGCCTCAATTTGTTCTGTCGGTGGCTTTGCACAGCCACTGATCAGGAGCGCACTTAACGACAGGGGCGCCACCCACGCAATGATAGTCTTCATATGGATCTCCTTTATCTGCATCGAGCTTACGATCACCAGGTTGACCGATGCGCGCATGATGTCCATCGTCCGGACAGCGACCACGCCACCGAGCGATGGACCCATACACGCGAGATCAAATGGCCTCACTAACCGTTCTTTTTCTTACCCTTCTTCTTTCCCTTGCCGCCCTTCTTGCCCTTCTTACCCTTCTTTTCCTTTTCACCTTCCGGACTCTTTTCCGGTTCGGCAGGGGCAGTCATGACAGGAGCGGCCGGAGTCGCAGGCGCCGGTGTAGCAGGAGCAGGAGCTGTTTCCTGTGCATACACGAACGCATTGGTTGAAAACACTGTGATCACCGCAAGTGCCAAAACGGCCGAAAGAATTCTACCCATGTCGGATCTCCTCCTGTATTGTGTGTGATGAGGGTGTAAGAGCTTCCTTGTGGAGGTGCCTCCCCAAAGAAGTCAGACCAATAGTGTGAGCGTTCGAAGGTTTATTGGCAAACTTGGTGCCACAAATATGCACCGGTGGAGCCCGCTTCATCACTAAGGAATCAACTATTTAGGATGGAATCTCGGCTATCGCTGACCAATTTTCTGTGGCACTCTGGTGACGCAAAGACAAAAACGCCTCATAAATTAAGTAGTTGGCCTCATTCTATCCGATCCCAACTTGCAACAATCCTCATGACTTCATAAAGTCACACTCAGGAGGCAGGTACGCACGAAATTGACACTGAGCTACTTCGCCAATATAATACCCGCTTCAATCGTCCAGAAATTTTTCGTGGTGACCACTCAGGGAGAATCTCATGTCCTTTACATCTCAACAGCCTTCGAATCTTAAGAAGAAACGCGAACATGGCTTCCGCAAGCGCATGAGCACGAAAAATGGTCGTAAAGTATTGGCTCGTCGTCGGGCAAAGGGTCGCGCGCGCTTGACCGTTTAATCAACGTTTTCGCTTCGAGGGCCCGCTTCCTTATCTATACTTAGGCGGGCCCTTCTCTTCTGTGCGTTCTGCCTGGAGTGGGCGGTTTCTCTCACGAACAGCCTTTGGTGCGCAGCCGCCAAGACAAGGCTCGCCAGCAGGGAGTCTCCCTTCTGTCTTGTGGTACCTCCCGTAATATGGTGATACGAAAGACGGCTCGAACCAGGTTCGGTTTAATGCTCTTGCGAACGAGTCGTGATATTGAACACGTTAAGAAGCACGGGCGACGGGTATCGACTCAATTTTTTAATATGCTGGCCTGTCGGACCGAGATCCCAGAAAGCAGAGTAGGAATTGTGGTCGGCAGACGATTTGGGAATGCAGTGCGCCGAAACCGGATCAAGCGGGTATTTCGCGAATTGATTCGAGAGATACATCCTGACTTGATTCCAAACATTAATATTTTGATCTTCCCGAAGCGCGAGGCACTCCTACAACCCATGACCGAGCTCGCAAAGACCTGGACGGCCGTGTTGGTTAAACACCGCCTCCTCAGCGCAAGGTCCCTATGATAATCCAGCGAGGTCTTCTCGCGGTTATTCGTAGCTATCAGTACATTGTGTCTCCATGGCTGGGTCCGGCATGCCGATTTGACCCTTCATGTTCGCAATTCGCATTGGAATCGATCACGGAACACAGCGTGATAAAAGGACTGGGATACACGTTGCTCCGGTTGATGAAGTGCCACCCGTTTCATCCGGGAGGATTTGATCCCGTTCGGAAGCAGGGTCATCGAACCAAGGAAAGCGCTACACTCTAATGATGGAAAAACGCGTTGTCGTATTTCTCTTACTCTCGTTGGCGATTATCTTTGGATATGATTATGCGCTGAAAGAGCTGGGCTGGCTTCCCCAGCCGGTGGAGACATCCCAAGACACCTCGGGCTCCTCTTCTCCAACCGATCCACAATCGATCTCCGTTGCTCAGCCCCAGCCTACTGAAGTCGTTCAAACGAACGGTGAACTTATCGTCGCCCCGCCACGAGAGTCCTCCGAGCATCCATCGTCATCGACTGAACACATCGTTGAAATTCATACCCCATTGTATCGGGCCAAGTTATCCAACCGCGGCGCGGTCCTGACGAGTTGGGAGCTGACGCAATACCGGACAGCGTCCGGAGACCAGAACCCCGTGCAACTGGTTCGACAGGGTTCCAAGTTTCTCGGCCCCTTAGCGGTGACTGCTTCGGACAGCTCCATTTCGAAAGCTCTGAATGACAACCTGTATGCAGTCACGCAAGATGTACCCGTTCTCGATTCGAGTCATCCGATTGGACATGTGACGTTCCGTTATCAAGACCCGACCGGAAGCTTTCACATTGAGAAGCAACTCACATTTCACGCTGACAGCTACTTAGTCGACGTAGCTGTTACCTCCTCTGGGCTCGACGGAACTGTTCAGGTCGGTCTGGGAACCAATTTCGGCATCGTCGAGTGGGGGGAGGGGATGATCGGTCAAATCGGTTCCGCTTCGCTCATCGACGGCAAAGTCGAAAAGGACACCCCGGATTCGGAAACGGAACGGACCGGCACGATTCAATGGCTGGCGCTACAGGATAAGTATTTCTTGTCTGTTCTAATCCCGAAACATGCTTCGACCGTATCGGTAAAGAAGGAAGGGGACAAACTGGTCTCCGCGCGTGTCGCGATGCCAGTTGCAGCGTCAGGTTCCGCACTCACGCTTCAACTCTACGCAGGCCCCAAGGAGTACGATACCCTTCATGCATTACAGATCGGCCTGGAAGACACTATCGATTTCGGCTGGTTTATTTTCGGCAGCTGGGGCGTGGTGAAGGCCGTCGCAAAACCCCTCTTCTATGTTCTCCGTTTCATCAACGATTACACTCACAATTTTGGGGTGACGATCGTTCTGCTGACGATGATGCTCAAACTGCTGTTTGTACCTTTGCAGTACAAGAGCTACAAGTCGATGAAGCAGATGCAGGTAATTCAGCCGAAAGTGTTGGCGATCCAGGAAAAGTTCAAAGACGACCGCGACCGATTGAATAAGGAGTTGATTAAGCTCTATCGGGATCACAAGGTGAATCCGGTTGGTGGATGCCTCCCGATGGTGCTGCAGATGCCGGTCTTCGTCGCCTTGTTCAATATTCTCTATATGACGATCGATTTACGGCAGGCCCCTTTCATGGCATGGATTACGGACCTTTCGGTTCAGGATCCGTACTATGTCCTGCCGCTGATCATGGGTGCGACCATGATCATCCAGCAGAAGATTACCCCGACGACGATGGATCCAACCCAAGCCAAGATCATGTTGATACTACCCGCTTTCATGACTTTCCTGTTTATCAATTTCCCAGCGGGTCTCGTGCTCTACTGGCTCACGAACAATGTGCTGACGATTTCGCAACAGGTGATTACGGATCGGGTCATCTTCGCGAATCGGCCTGTCCTGGATCACATCGACGATGCCAAAGGAAAGAAATAGGGACTTTGCAAGCCATTAATGGCATTGGGGGTGTGGGTGAGGCTCTGCCATGGAATTGCAAGGTGGACCAGAAGATACGATTTGCGCCATTGCCACTCCCGTCGGCGAGGGGGGAATAGGAATTGTCCGTATCAGCGGGCCTCAGGCCTTAACTATCGCAGATCGCATCGTTCGACTGCGCACTGCTGTTTCCCTCCACTCCCTTTCTTCACATACGATTCACCTGGCCGACATTGTGTGGGGCCGTCCCGAGACTCAAGATGAAACCTCTTCTCTCAACCTGCAGGATCGTATCGACGAAGCGCTGGTCCTGTTGATGAGAGCCCCACGCACGTTTACGGGGGAAGATGTCGTTGAAATTCATGCCCACGGGAATGCCCTGGTCCTCTCTAGGATTTGTGAGGCCTGCGTCCACGCTGGATGTCGCTTGGCTGAACCAGGAGAATTCACCAAACGTGCTTTCCTCAATGACAAGATAGATTTATCGCAGGCGGAAGCCGTACTCGATACGATACGAGCCACTTCGAGCCAGAGTCTCGCCGCGGCCCAGCGACAACTGCGCGGGGATTTGCGAGTACAGATCGACCGGCTTCGGTCAAGGCTGATATCCCTGCTGTCGCATCTAGAGGCAGGAATTGATTTTGTGGAGGAGGATATCGAATTTGTCGGACGGGATGAAATGCTGCACGTGCTTTCCGAGACAATGGGTGAGGTCCGCGCAGCCCTTAATTCTTCACGAGCTGGGCGTGTTCTTCGGGAGGGAGCGCGTGTCGTCATCGTTGGACGACCGAATGTAGGAAAGTCCAGCCTTCTCAATCGCCTGCTGGGGGAAAACCGGTCTATCGTCACCAATATTCCCGGAACGACTCGTGATCTCATTGAAGAATCTTGTCGGATCGAAGGCCGGACGATTTCACTGACCGACACAGCGGGCATTCGCGAGACAGAAGATCAGGTAGAACGGGAAGGTATCGCACGAACCGTCCACTCGATGGACGAGGCAGATCTGATCATTATCGTCCTTGATGGAGCCGCTCCAGAGGGGCATGATCTCTCCACGCTCGGAGTCAATTCCGCAAACGGAAATGTTCTTGTCGTCGTGAATAAAATAGATCTTTTGTCTTCAGAGGAGATTCACGGGATCTGCGAACAGGTAGCACAACATTGTTCTTCGACACCGGTGCCAATTTCGACCACAACGGGAGTTGGGCTCGATACCCTGTGCAAGGCCGTCATTTCTCGGTTGGGTCTTTCCCAGCTTGAACCTTTCCCAAACCTCTTGATTACCAATGTTCGGCACGAGCACGCTCTGGCATGCTGTTTCGACTATCTATCACGCGCATTTGAGTCGATTGAATCCGGGGCGCAGCCGGAATGCGTGGCGGTAGATCTCCGCGGCGCGGCTGATGAACTGGGTGGGATCACCGGCGCCATCACGACGGACGAGGTGCTTAATCAGATATTTTCCGAATTTTGTATCGGGAAGTGAGTAACAGGATGGCTCGGTGCTTTGATGTCATAGTGGTCGGCGGAGGACATGCGGGTTGCGAGTCCGCACTAGCCGCGTCCCGTATGGGTGCACGCACTTTATTACTGACCATGGAACCAGATCGAATCGCACAGATGTCGTGCAACCCCGCCGTCGGAGGCATTGCCAAAGGCCATTTGGTAAAAGAAATCGACGCGCTCGGTGGGGAAATGGGTCGGAATACCGACCGGGCTGGTATCCAGTTCCGCTTTATTAATACGAGCAAAGGGCCTGCCGTGCGCGCCCTTCGAGTTCAGTGTGATAAGAAACTCTATCGGTTGGCGATGCGAGAAACCATGGCCACCGAATCACATCTCACCATTGCTGAAGGAACCGTCGATCGTTTGCTGGTCGATGGCTCCCACGTCACCGGCGTCATTACCGGATCCGGCGAGCGCATTGCGTCGAAAGCCGTCATTCTTACATCAGGTACATTCCTTAAGGGTCTTATCCATATTGGGCTGAATCATTTTCCCGCCGGCCGTGCCGGGGAGTCTTCGGCCGAACACCTCTCGGATTGCATGCGCGACCTGGGGTTCGAAATCGGGCGACTCAAAACTGGGACCCCACCACGCCTGGACAAAGACTCCATCGATTTTTCCGTCATGATTCCGCAGCCAGGAGATACCCCTCCCACGCCGTTTTCTCATCGGACGAAAGAAATTACGACCCCGCAGTTGCCATGCCACTTGACCTACACCAACAATGAAACTCATGAAGTGATCCGCCAGAACCTCGACAGATCACCATTGTACAGCGGTGTTATCGATTCAACTGGCCCGCGCTATTGCCCATCTATTGAGGATAAGGTAGTGCGGTTCTCGGATCGTGAGCGACACCAAATATTCGTGGAACCGGAGGGACTCGATACCAGAGAGTTTTATCCGAACGGTATTTCGACCAGCCTTCCCGTTGATGTTCAGCTACAAATGCTTAGGACCATTCCTGGACTCAAGCAGGCCAAGGTTCTGAAGCCAGGCTATGCAATCGAATACGATTATTTCCCCCCGCGTCAGCTCCATCCAACGCTCGAAGCAAAGTCCGTTTCGGGGCTATATCATGCGGGGCAAATCAATGGAACCTCCGGGTACGAGGAAGCAGCGGCACAGGGCCTCATGGCAGGTATCAATGCGGTGTTGAAAATCCGTGAGCAGGAGCCGCTTGTTCTCGACCGATCTCAAGCCTATATCGGAGTCCTTATCGACGATCTCATTACAAAGGATGCACGGGAGCCTTATCGAATATTCACTTCACGGGCTGAATATCGTCTCCTGCTCCGCCATGGCAATGCGGATCTTCGACTGATGGATATTGGTCATGGTCTTGGACTGATCGCACAAGATTCATATGATCGGTTTCTTCAAAAGCGCGCCTCAATTTCTCATGAAATTAATCGGTTACAGACTATGAAGCCAAAAATCACCGGGGAAGCGCGCTCCAGATTGAATTGGTCGCATATCGACAATAACCAACCCCCTCAAAGCCTTGCACAGCTACTGCGGAGACAGGATTCATCCTATCGAAACCTCTTGGACGGTTTGAATATCGATCGCCTAGACGACGAAGAAATTATTGACGAGGTCGAACTTGAGATTAAGTACGAAGGTTATATAAGGAGACAGCTCCAGCAAGTCGGTCAGTTTAAAAAGCTCGAACAAAGAGCGATCCCACATACCTTTGACTATAAATCCATTCATGGTTTTTCACGAGAAGTCTATGAAAAATTAACAAAAATAAGACCTTCAACTATAGGGCAGGCATCACGAATATCAGGTATCACTCCAGCGGCTGTGTCGTTATTAATCGTCGCCCTGGAAAAATTTAAAAAACAATCATTACGCTAGGCCGACATTTATTACCGATCTATAGTCATATCGACAACTTGACCTATCTTTGTCATTGGCGTATGTGTTCCACGTGGAACACACGACAGACTTTCTATCAATCCTCAAAAGTTCTGCATCATCTCTTGGCATTCAACTTACTGATGCTCAGGGGGAGATGTTTGCACAATATCTTGAACAACTCAAGCTATGGAACAAGACTACCAATCTTACAAGCATCACAAATGACAGGGAAATTGCTGTCAAACATTTCATAGATTCAATTGCAGCGGTTAAGGCCGAATGCCTCACACACGGATGCTTGATATTTGATATAGGCACTGGAGCAGGGTTTCCAGGAATACCAATCAAAATTATCCGCCCTGACATCAGACTAAAACTTATCGAGCCTGTAAAGAAAAAGGCTTCGTTCCTACGGTATATTGTCGGGACCCTTGAGCTTGAACAAGTGGAGATAGTCGAGAGCTCCATTGAGCAACTTGCCTCTGATCTTGGAGAGTGTGAAAAGGCTGATTACATTACCGCAAGAGGAATCAAGTTTGATCTTATTCTTGACCTTTCTCAAGTTCTGCAAAAACGAACAGGGAAAGCCCTCTTATTTCTGTCAACTTCGATCGAATTAAGCAAAATTCCTCTATTTCTTTCACTAGATCATGAATTTTCTTTCAATTTACCTATGGATTATGGAAAGCGAGTCATTTCAGTAATCTGCTTTCGACGTATTGCCTACTGACATCACTTGTTCCACGTGGAACAAGACCATTTGATTTAGGAGCACCTTCATGGCTCGTATTGTTGCAATCGCGAACCAAAAAGGGGGAGTTGGAAAGACGACAACTTCCGTAAACCTCGCCGCAGCGATTGCCATCCAAGGTAAGAAAACGCTTCTTATCGACCTTGATCCTCAAGGGAATGCGACAAGTGGTGTTGGAATTGATCCAAGATCATTAACAAAAACAGTATATAACGTATTAATAAAACAGGATAAATATAAAGATGCCCTTCATGAAACTACCGTTTCAGGGCTTTATCTTTTGCCAGCCAACGCGAACCTGGCTGGAGCAGAAATAGAATTGGCTACGGTGGAAGGGAGAGAAAGATTCTTGTGCGATGCCCTGAACGATACTGGCAGTCAGTTCGACGTCATGCTTCTCGATTGCCCACCAGCCCTAGGCATTCTCACCATTAATGCATTGACCGCGGCGAAATCCGTTCTTATTCCCGTGCAATGTGAATATTATGCGATGGAAGGACTGTCCCGTCTCATTGATAGTATCGAGCGAGTCAAGCAATCCGTAAACCCCGGACTCGCCATAGAGGGGATCGTCTTGACAATGTTTGATGCCCGCAATACGTTGGCCAGGCAAGTATCCGAACAGGTTCGCAATCACTTCGGAGAGAAGGTCTACCAAACCGTCATCCCGAGAAATGTGGCGCTCGCAGAGGCGCCCAGCTACGGACGCCCCGGGATTCTCTATAATGTCGGGGCCTCAGGTTCTCAGGCCTACATCTCGCTCGCAAAGGAGTTTCTCGAGCATGGAGAAAAAAGCGCTCGGTAAAGGATTGGACGCTCTATTACCGTCAGGCCAGTCAGCTCTCCAGGGTACTAGCCAAGCTGAAATTCAACAAATCAAGGTTGATGCGATTGTCCCGAATCGGTATCAGCCCAGGCAGATCTTTCACCCGGCTGAACTGGCTGAATTGGCCGCCTCGATTAAAGAAAGCGGCTTGCTTCAGCCAATCTTGGTGCGCCGAAAAGGCGATGGAATTTATGAGCTCATTTCAGGAGAACGTCGCTGGCGGGCGACGAAAGCAGCAGGTCTGGATACCATTCAAGCTGTCATCAGAAACTGCAGCGACCAGGAGGCCATTCTCCTGGCACTTATCGAAAATATCCAAAGAGAAGACCTCAACCCAATGGAGACCGCTCGCGCCTATGCGCGGATGATGAACGAATTTGGCCTGACGCATGACGGAATCGCACAGAAAGTCGGTCGAGACCGCTCCTCCGTTGCTAACTCCGTACGCCTGCTAAACCTCCATCCCGATATCCAATCTCTTGTGGAAACGGGGACTCTTTCAGCTGGTCATGCGAAAGTTTTGCTTGGACTCGACAATCAGGAAATCCAGTCCAAAATCGGCAAAACCGTGGCCGCACGAGGGCTGTCTGTTCGAGAGACTGAGAAGCTTGTAGGCGGATCGTCCGCTGTAAGACGTCGTGCCCAAAAGGCATCTCTCACTAGCCAGTGGTCTGATGTAGAAGCTCGGCTCCAAAAACGTCTCGGTACTCGAGTGACTATTGAACCTCAGGGTAAAGGCGGGAAAGTCGTCATCCACTATTATTCCTCGCCTGAACTTGAAGGAATCATCGAGAACCTTCTCTCGTAAGCCCTCCTCCTTTGTAGCACGTCCATTAGTGCATGGTGAGAAAAGGCATATTTGTTGCTTTTTTCTCAACTAACACTAAATATCTTTCCCAGACACACCGATACAGCACCTAACAGGACTCAACCCCTTCACCTTTACGTGTCAAAAGCCAGAGGAGGAGTAGCGACCATGTGGAAATCAGACAAGCAGGATGGAAAGCGCATGATGGGCGACGACGTTGAAATAGAGGATTCCTCCTCTTCGTCCCAGGCCTCAAGCCGACAGGAAGCGACGGAGGATGTGAGTGCCTTCGTCGGCAAAGGAGTCGAGTTTAAAGGGACGATTTCATATAACGGGACTGTGCGTATCGATGGATTCCTCGACGGAGAAATTCACACCGAAGGAGTCCTTCTCGTCGGAGAGGAAGCCGTCATCACCGCGAAAGTGACAGCCGGCACCATCGTGTGCAAGGGGAAAATCACCGGTGATGTAGTCGCCAAAGAAAAAATCAAGTTGCGGGCTCCGGCCATCATCAGCGGCGGACTCAAGACACCGATGCTGTCGATTGAAGAGGGTGTGCTCTTCAACGGTAACTTAGAAATGTCCCAGGGAGTGCGAGAAGTCCAACGTGAGACACCGCTCCATCCGGTAGGATTGCCCAGCCAGGGCGGTATGAAACGCGTCAACGGGTAACTTAGGACACGTCACACGGGATCTCGCATCTGCTCATCGGGGACATCGGCCTCATCCGCCGTGTTGCCCCGATGAGCGATTCGAAAAGATAAGGACTCGCACACCGTCATGTGGGCACTCGGCGATAAAGCATCTTCCAGTTCTGCAAATGACGACAACTTTACCTTCCTCGGCAAAGGGGTCGAGTTTAAAGGGGTCGTCAATTTCGACGGAACAGTCCGCATCGATGGCAAACTCGAAGGGGAAATTCACACGACCGGCACACTCATAGTCGGCGAATTTGCGGTCATCAAAGGGATCATTTCCGCTGGAACACTCATGACTAGTGGAAAAATCAACGGCACGGTCACAGCAACGGAAAAAATCCAAATCCTCAAACAGGGCGTGTTGATTGGGGACATCCGCACGCCTGCCATCGCCATCGAAGACGGAGCCCATTTTCACGGAATGTGCGACATGGGAGCCCATAAGTGGGTCGATGAACACCCCGGACAGGGGAAAACTGTTCACGACCTCGCGCCACATCGAAGCAAACTCCGAACTCCGGACCTCTAGCCCTTTCCAGACCCAGACAGTACAATAGTGCCCACGATGGCACGACCCTCAGTCCTTCTCGGCATGAGCGGAGGCGTTGACAGTTCAGTCGCCGCTCGTCTCCTAACCCTCCAGGGCTACGACGTTCATGGCGTCACCCTGCAGGTCTGGGAACACGAAAATGACGAGATCGCTCCGTCCAAGCGATGGGAGGAGCGGGGCTGCTGTAAAGTTGGCCTTGCTCGCTATGTCGCTCAGCGGCTCGGCATTTCCCACGAAGTGGTGGACTCGCGAGACACCTTCCAGTCAGCTGTCATCGATGACTTCGTCGCCGCCTACGCCAATGGGACAACGCCGAACCCCTGTGTCCGCTGTAACGAACGCGTGAAAATCCGGCGACTCCTGGACCTGGCCGATGCCAAAGGTTTTGAATTTGTCGCGACGGGGCATTATGCCCGGATTCAGGATTCGGGACAGGGCCTCCGCCTTATGAAGGGGATCGATACGAGAAAAGACCAGAGCTACTTTCTCTACCGCCTCCGACAACCATGGCTTTCCCGAATTCTCTTTCCCCTTGGAGGCATGTTAAAGACCGACGTGTGGAAAGAGGCTGATCATCTTGGGCTACCCGCCGATGAATTAAAGGAGAGCCAAGAAATTTGCTTCGTGAGTCATGGGGACTACCGGACGTTTCTTGAGGCACACCCCTCACTTCGCGCCACACCAGGCCCGTTCGTGGACACCACTGGCGCGATCCTTGGAACACATCAGGGCATTCCGTTTTATACCCCTGGTCAACGCAGGGGTCTCGGAATAGCAACCGGGGACCGCCTCTACGTTCAGCGAGTTCTGCCTCAAACTAACACGGTTGTGCTTGGTCCTGAGCACAGCCTCCTCTCCTCATCCTGTACTGTCACGGACCTCAACATTCTGGATTCACGGATCGCTCACGAATCGGTCCAAAGCGAGTGCAAAGTCCGATATGCCACACCGCCATCCCGGGCCACTATAACCCCCCACAGCCCCGGTCACGTTTCGGTCCAGTTTGAGGAGCCCCAGCGAGCCCTCAGCCCAGGACAGTCAGCGGTTTTCTACGACGGGGACATCGTGGTGGGAGGAGGGATCATCCAACCCTAATAGGATCGGCATCTTCCCCATACCCATCCGGAGAACTACGGAGTCCTCATTTCTTCCTTGCCATCTTGTTGCCACGAAATCCCAGATGTTATCATACCGACCCCGTCGGCTTGCCTTCGACAGCCAGGCTCGAATCGCCGGCCGCCGCATCACGGAGAAGATTGTATGCACCGTGACGCTTCCTCCTCCGGGTACCAACCACCCGCAGCAGTCGACTGACCAAAGGAGTCACCTATGTCCACCGCTTCAGCCGATCACAGCCCATCCATCTCCATTGAACGCGTCGCCGAGGCCAGCCCCACACAAGGGGATGAGGTCGCCCAGACCGGCAACCTCGACAAGATCCGCGATATCCTTTTTGGTGCCCAGGTCCGCGATCATGAGCGACGATTCTCGGCGCTCGAACACAATCTGGTTCGTGAAGCAACCGCTCTCCGCACAGAGCTCACCAAACGGTTTGACGCCCTCGAAGCCTTCATCCAGCAGGAAGTCGCCGTCCTCTCGGACCGCCTGCAACAGGAGCAGCAGGCCCGGGGGGAGGCGGTCCAGAAACTTCTTAATGACCTGACTGGTCTCGGTAGGACCCTCGAGCGGAGAGCGGACGAACTCGCACAACAGACAACCACTACGGAAGAGGCTCTCCGACGCGAAACACTCGACCACGTCGCTACACTCACGCGCGCGCTAGAACAGGCGAAGATACAGCTCACCGAATCGCTGAACCAGTCCGTGCAGCATCTCTCCCACAGTAAGACCGATCGACATGCCCTCTCATCCATGCTTAGCGAGTTATCGGCCAAACTGAAGCACGATCACCTGACTTAAACAACGATATCCTGTTCCTGGAACCCGCTCGGTCCCGGTCCGGGCCGGCGATGAGGCAAGGTTTCCCGTGAGCGATTCGCACCAACCCCCACAGCGTCACCCTCAAAAGGACACGCTTTCGCCCCTCAAGGCAGAATGGGCGGAACTCCGCAGTCTCCTGCTCGCGCCAGAACAGACCCAGATCAACGAACTCCGAGATCGGCTCGAACACACAGCGCCCGATGCTTCTGCTGTTAGCACTGTGCTCGCCGAGGCGATCGCACTACGGGGCAGGCACGACGACCGCCTGACGAACGCGTTGACCCCTCACGTTGAAACCGCTCTGTCCGCCTCGGTCCGACGGAATCCTCATGTCATCGCCGATGCCATCACGCCAGTGATGGGACCGGCCATCCGTCAATCGATCGTCCGCACGCTCCAAAATATGATGCAGTCTTTCAACCAAGCACTCGACCAGAGCCTCTCGCCGAAAGGGCTCCGGTGGCGCATCGAGAGCTGGCGGACTGGACGACCCTTTGCCGAAGTCGTTCTGCTCCACACGTTACGGTTCCGCGTCGAACAGGTGTTTCTCATCCACCGCGAAACCGGACTCTTACTGCATCATCTGGCATCGGACCATATCGCCGTCCAAGACCAACAGCTTGTGTCGGGTATGTTGTCGGCCATCCAGCGATTCGTTCAGGAATCGTTCGGAACACCCCGAGGCCAGAGCTTGAATACGCTCGAAGTCGGCGAGTGCCGTGTCTGGATCGAGCAAGGCCCGCAGGCCATCTTGGCCTCCGTCATCCGCGGTATCGCACCGAATTACCTCCGCACTCAGATACAGCAGGTGCTGGAATCCATACACATCGACTTCGCCGACGCATTGACGGAATTCGACGGTAATCCTTCCCGCTTTGATTCGACGCACGAACGCCTCCTGGGATGCATCCAGGCCCAGTACGAATCTCCCCGCTCGCGGATGTCGCCGTGGACTGGGCTCGTTCTCGCCGGTACCTGTCTCGGCCTCGCCGCCTGGGGCTGGAACGCCTATGCCGCTCGCCAGCAGTGGGACCACCTCTCACACCGACTGCGGTCTACCCCTGGACTTGTCGTCACCACGCTCGAACGACAGGGGAATTCCATCGCCCTCGCAGGGCTTCGAGATCCTCTGTCTGACGATCCCGCAGCCATGCTGAGCGAGGCGGGCTTTTCACCCGATCATGTCACGGCACGTTGGACCTCCTTCCATTCGCTCGAACCGGTGTTCGTCGAACGGCGAGCTGTGTCGCTCCTGCATCCTCCGGCCAGCGTGGAGTTGAGGCTCGAGGACGGTCGTCTCACCGCCATCGGCAGCGCAGGACAGGCCTGGGCCGAAGACGCTCGACGACTCGCCCCTTTGATTCCCGGCATCCGCGAGTATCAGGACAGTGAACTCCGGATCGTGACCGCATCGAACCTCATCAACCAACTCAAGCAGATCGCGTTCTATTTCGATACCGGCTCGTCCACCCTGTCCGAGGAGGAACTGCTGAAGGTCGCCCCGACGAAAGCGCTCCTGACGGACCTGCGTGAAACCGTCCGAACCTCGGGGCGGTCTCTGAGCGTGGAAGCCATCGGCGACGCCGACGAGACCGGACCGGAATCCATGAATCTCCTCCTCGCTACTGCACGTGCTCATGCCGTCGTGGCCGCGCTCGGTGGAGGCCGTACCGATCCGCATCTTTCGCTGACCCCTATGATCGATCCGGCTTCCTTTACCAGACGCAGACGAGCCGCCAGCAAACAGGAGCAAGATCAACGGCGGCGTGTGACGCTCCAAGTGCGGCTCAGCGGCGACGCCTCCCGGTCTTCCTTCCCACCATGATGCAAAAGAAAGTCTGCCTGCTCGGAGGATTCGCTGTCGGCAAAACCAGCCTCATTCGTCGGTTCGTGACCGGCGCATTTTCCGAGCAGTATCAGACCACCATCGGGGTAACGATTGAGAAGAAAACCCTGTCGCTCGATGGGCAAGATATTGCTCTGGTGATCTGGGACCTGTATGGAGACGACGACTTTCAGCGGTTGCGGGAATCCTACCTCCGAGGCTCAGCCGGCTACATTCTCGTCGTCGATGGCACAAGAGGAACAAGCCTGGACAAGGCGGAAGACCTTCATCGGATGGCTCAAGCCACCCTGGGGCCCGTTCCGTTCGTTTTGATTGTGAACAAGGCCGACCGAGAGGATGAATGGGACATTGATGAATCCCGGCTGACTCTGCTACGGGCCAAGGGATGGCCCGTCGTATTTGGTAGTGCCAAGACCGGCTCCGGCGTCGAAGAGCTCTTCTGCGATCTCACTAGACGCACGATGACCGCTTAGGAGCGACCCCGTAGAGGCACAATGTCCCGTCCCCGAAACCCAATGGATCCGATTTCACTCACCGTCCTGAACCGCCTGGGGTTTGCCGTGCTGGAACGGATCGGAACAAGCCGCACGTTCCGTCTACTCGGTGAACGGCCAGCCTGGTGGGACCAGGCGTTTGGCGCGGACACGGCCCTCTCCGTCGACCTCGACCGACTCTCGCCGTTTCTCTTGCACTTTTATCCTGAGGCAGCAACCGCTTGGGAGACTGGCTCGGCAGCCACGGCTAACTCAGGAGCTTGGACGCACCGGGGGCAGGATACCGCGTTGCTCCAATTTGAGGCCACCGCTCTTTCGTGTGGAGCGCGTCGACTACTCCTTCTCGAACGGATAGACGCACGGTTCGAGCAGACCCGCCGAGTCCTGCAACAGGCGCGTGACGAACAATTGCGCCACGGTCGTACCGTCAAGCAGCATGAAGCCGTGGAACGGCATTTGACCGGTACATTGAACGTGACCAAGCGGGAACGGGACGATGTGACCGCACTCTTGCAGCACCTCCATCTGGCAGCTTTCGTCATCGACGGCTCTGGGCGCATTTCATATGCAACTCCTCGCAGCCTCGACTGGATCAATTCCAGTCCCTCGGCCGTGATGGGACAGCCTTGGCACGAGGCGTTGCCCCTTTCGCCGGAAGATCGGAACGTCCTTCAGAGTAGATGGAAAGACGACAGGGAGTCCTCCCTAAAGCCCCCCCTACGGCTGCTGGGAGACCAGCCTCGCTGGGTCGACTATGAGCTCCACCACGACCCGCGCAACACCGGGGGGCGCATCCTCCTCCTGCACGACCGCACGGACGTGCAGAACCTCCGTCAACAGCTGGACCAAAAAGCTCACTTTCATGACCTGATCGGTCGGAGCCCGGTCATGTTACAGATCTATCAACTCCTCCGGGACGTGGCTCGGGTCGATACTACCGTACTGATTGAAGGCGAAACGGGAACCGGGAAAGAGCTCATCGCACGGGCCATTCATTTCGCCAGCCCACGCAAAGACCGTCCCTTCATCGCAGCGAATTGCGCCGGACTGACCGACTCACTCCTCGGCAGTCAACTCTTCGGCCACAAGCGGGGAGCCTTTACGGGAGCGATCGCGGACCACCGTGGGCTCTTCGAAGCCGCTGAAGGCGGCACGCTCTTCTTGGATGAAATCGGGGATGTCCCCTCTTCGGTGCAAACCAGCCTGCTCCGCGCCCTCCAGGAAAAAGAAATCACCCGCCTGGGAGAAACGAAACCCAGAAAGGTAAACGTCCGCATTCTCGCTGCGACGCACCACAATCTCAACGAAGATGTGGTGCGCGGCACCTTCCGAGCGGATCTCCTATATCGAATCCGGGTGGCGCGCATCCATCTTCCTCCCCTGAGAGACCGGCGGGACGACATTCCATTGCTCGCGCTCTCCTTCCTCGGTCACGTCTGCGCTGTAACGGGGAAAACCGTAACCGAGATTCACCCCGACAGCCTCCGGCTCCTCATGAAGCACGACTGGCCTGGAAACGTTCGCGAACTCAAGAGCGCCATCGAATTCGCGATTATCGGCTGCCGTAGTGACACCCTCCTGCCTGGCGACCTGCCACCGGAAATCCGACAGACCGGGCGCCCCAGCCATCCAACTCCTATCTTTACCGTTCCAGATCACGATTCACGGGAATACTTGCTTGCGGCATTGAAGCAGACACAAGGAAACCGCACTGCCGCGGCCAAGTTGCTCGGGATCAGCCGGGCGACATTCTATCGCCGCCTTCTCGATCACCGCATCGATCCTGACGCCTAAGTCCCCGCTCCCTCCTGTCTCTCGTGAGACACGGAGCGAGACAGCTGCCCGTATCATGAAACAACAGCCCCCTTCCTCCCCTTTGGGCGGCTCTCGTATTTCCTTGAAAAAGTCCACCTGCTACTGATCGGGCCACGGCATGGCTCTTGATCTGCCCTGTGAGTAGAGAGCCTTCTTCAGGGTGCAGCCAGAAAACCAAGGTTGTGGACCGAGTGCTATGCCGACCAAACCAGCTCACTCTGTAATTCGCGTCATTCCCGTCGACGACTCACTGTTTTGCAGAGAAGGCCTGCGCGCCATTCTTCAGCTGGACCCTTCCATCCAAGTCGTCGGCGAAGCAACGTCCAAGGCCGACGCGTTGCTTCAAGCCCGTCGTCTTCGGCCGCATGTGGTTGTCATGGATGTCCGCTTGTCCGATGGAAGCGGCATCGACGCCTGCCGCGAAATCTTGTCGGAGGTGCCGGAGACCCGCATCTTGTTTCTCTCGGCCTATAGTGAGGATGAAGCGGTCTACCAAGCCATCATGGCAGGCGGCCACGGCTATCTCACCAAAGACGCTGGGGCGAAGGACCTCCTCCATGCTATCAAAACGGTGGCAACCGGTCGCTCACCGCTCGGACCATCCCAAACAGCCAATGTGATCGCCTGGGTGAAAGCTCAGGCCGCAAAACTTCCTGACCTCCGTGAGCCGTGCCTCACGGACCGGGACCGCACATTGCTCCAGCTTCTCGCTGAGGGCAAGACCACCAAAGTAATCAGCGCCGGCCTCCAATTAGAGGCCGGCACCGTCACCAAATTGATCTCCGCGCTCTACCGGAAACTCGGCGTCCGGCGAAGAACCGAGGCGGTCAGTCGATTCATTCGCGGGGACTGGTCTCCATCGACCCGACCTCGCGTCTCTACAATGGTCAACCACAGGACGCCTCATCAATGACCTCCAAAGGATTGCTGGTCACGAATACTGCCGGAGAGCAATATCTCCTGGTCCCAGAAGGAGGATCCCTGCGGCATGGGTATATCCTCGCGATCCACTATCACCATCAAGGCCAATGGATCCGCCTCCGGCCCAGCTCAGCGGAGCGATTAAGAGAGAGCTTGCTTGGGGCGCTCCTCGAGTTCTTCGGAAATCTTTGCAGGGTCCTCAATCAGACAGGCGGCACAGGGAAACGTGCTTTGAGTGACAGTATTCCTTATCGACCAGCCCGATCAATTTCGCCACGCTATGGGATGGGGCATACGCGTCAACGGATTCACAAGAACGCCTCGGAATGATGACTGAGTCAACGTGCGAAAAACTCTTACACCCGCTAGATCAGGGCATAAAGCCACTCATGAGCCTATGGCACCACCTTTGCTGGCCATCTCGGATCCGCATTGCATGAGCGCCATGCGCTCATGTATACAAGCGGTGGTTCATGATGGGGCCATTCAGCCCTAGGAGTATAACTACATCGGACGCCTGTGTACGCGCGGTGTACTCGTCTTCACATCGTCAAGGAGGACAAATGACACGTCGTTGGGCCGTTTTCGCAATCCTAATTGCCGCATTGTTCTATTCGAGCACTGTTCACGCCGAAGAGGCGACGCCGCGCCTCGATGTCGTTACCCTCAAAGACGGCAGCAACATCTATGGTGAAGTTATTGAAATGGCTGGAGGCGTATTAGTGATGAAGAATGCTGCCAGCCCGGACAGCCTCATCAAGGTCAAATGGAGCGATGTCGCCAAACTCGCCGTCAACCATCCAATCCCTTTCCATTTGAAAGAAGGCACCGTACTGATTGGAACCGCTACAGCGACGGACGACGGAAAACTGAACATTCAGTCCGAACCGCTGAAAGGCTCGCTCACGGTGCCCGTCGATGCCATCACCGCCGTGAATCCAATTGTCCAGGCCCCTGTCATTTATTCGGGAAGCCTGACCGGCGGCTACTCGCAGACAACAGGCAACAGTCACCTCCGCAATGCCAGTGTCTTGGGCGACTTCGTCGCCCGGAGCGAACAACTCCGCCTCTCGATTAACGGGCGCTATGTCTACGGCGACAATGCGAATAGCCTCATCGCCCGCAACGCACGGGGGACTATCAAGCTGGACTTCTTTATCACACCGCGTTTCTATTGGTTCGCCTCCGCCTACGTCGAAAGCGACCGCTTCCAAGACTTGAAGATGCGAACGGCTCTCGCTACCGGTCCCGGTTATCAATTCATCGAGCGCGGCGACTTCAGTGGGATTTTTAAGGACATGACGTTCTATACGGAAGCCGGCGTGTCCTATTTCAATGAAGACTTCCGCCTGGCCGAGGATAAATCCTCGTTCCGTGCTCGTGTCTCGATGCGGTTGAACTGGCCCATCTTCGATGATCGCATCACCTTCTATCACTACAACGAACTCTACCCATCGCTCCAGAATACGAGCAATTACTATCTCACGATGGATAATGGTGTTCGGTTTAAGATCTGGGAAGGATTTGTCAGTGGATTCCAGGTCACCACGCGGTACAACAGCAAACCCGCAGCCGGTACGACGGACACCGACAACATGTATCTCTTCACGCTCGGTTACAGTTTCGACACAACTCGGAAACGCTAGTCAGAGACGGATGAGCATTTAACCGTTTCCTCGCAAGGAGGGTAACCATGCTGAAAGAATTTAGAGACTTCGCCATGAAGGGCAACGTCCTCGACATGGCCATCGGTGTGATCATCGGCGGAGCATTCGGGAAGATCGTCTCTTCTCTCGTCAGCGATGTGCTCATGCCACCCCTCGGTTTGCTCATGGGAAAGGTCGACTTTTCCAGCCTCTTCGTCAACCTCTCCGGGACACCGCAACTCTCGCTCGTTGCTGCAAAAGCCGCCGGGGCTCCCACTTTGAACTACGGCGTCTTTCTTCAAACTGTGTTCGACTTCATCATCATTGCCTTCGTGATCTTCATGCTCGTCAAGCAAGTCAATCGCTTCAAAAAAGAAGTTCCGGCCGGTCCTCCGACGACAAAGGACTGTCCTCACTGTCTCTCGACAATTCCCATCAAGGCCACCCGATGTGCACATTGCACATCGAATGTCTAAACCATCACATAGCGTAACATTCATCACCAAGGAGTGTGCAATGCGTAAACACCCACTCGCAATCTTCGCAGGCCTCGCCCTTTCGGTCCTGGCCGGATGTTCCTGGCAACCGATGTGCCCCGACGATGGATTCCAATACCGTATCTGCCCTCAAGGAACCTCCCGGACAGCTCAGGATCAGGCGAATCTTGACCGCGAACGCCAGCATCTCGCAGACGAACTCGCCGCCGCCAAGCGTGAGAATGCCGCGCTCAACGACCGCGTAAAAGCGTTGGAAACCCAGCTCGCCGATCGCGATCGCGAACTGGCAGCCCTCCGTAACAGTTCCGGTGATGCATCCAAGTTGGCCAGTCAGCTCGCCACCACACAGGGGCAACTGTCTTCCGCCCAGAGTGACCTTGATCAATCCAAGAGCCGGATTGCCGACCTAGAACGCCAATTGGCCGCAGTCCAATCCCAACTCGCCGCGTTTCAGTCCGGTGCTGGCGACAGGGACAAGCTCGCCAACGATCTGGCCGCCGCTCAATCCCAGCTTGCGGCACTCCAATCCGGTGCCGGCGACAAAGACAAACTCGCCGCGGACTTGGCTGCTTCGAAGCAACGGATCACCGATTTGGAGGCGCAGCTGGCAGCCATAGGAAGCGCAGCCGGAGACAAGGATAGACTGGCCGCCGATCTGGCCAGCTGTCGTCAGCGCGTAGCGGAACTTGAAAAGCAGCTCGGCGAGCGCGACCGTGAATTAGCCGGTCTCCGCGGAGATTTGTCCACCGAAATGGCCAAACTGAAAGAAGCGCAGCGCGGGCTGGTCCGGGCGCTTCGTCCTCAGATCGACAAAGGCAATATCATGGTCGATTTGAATAACGAGCGGTTGTTGATCAACTTGGCCTCCAGCTATCTGTTCGGGTCAGGCGAAGATGAACTCAAACCGGCGGGAGCCGATGCCCTGAAGCAAGTTGGCACGATTCTCAAGGATTTCCCCGAGTACAAGGTGGCAGTGGACGGTCACACCGACAATCGGCCGATCAAGAGCTCGCTCAAAGCCAAATTCCCGACGAACAAGGAACTGTCGGAAGCCCGCGCGGCCAACGCAGCCAAAGCCCTGACCGAGGGTGGACTTGCCGCCGCAACAACACACGGCTATGCGGACACGAAACCGGTGGCGCCCAACACCACCGATGCAGGCCGGGCCAAGAACCGTCGCGTCGAAATCCGAGTCACAAAGTAGCCCGCATCGTTCCGAGCGGGAGCAGGGGGTTCGTACAGAACCCCCTGCTCCTCGCACCTACCTCTCCGTTTAGTCGACTATTCAGTCCACTACGATCTCCTCGTGAGACTGCAGAGTCGCTGATCCAGCGCCCCCGAATTATTGTCGCCCGACACCGTGGACAGGATCTTGTAGTGACCCAATCCCAACTCTTTCCCGAAGGCTTCTCCGACCAAGACATCTTGGACATGTTGATGATCCGACGCACGGAAGTAAGATCTGCCCTCCTTCAGACCATCGAATTCGTGCCCTTCAAGGGCTTTGATTAAGGCGGCGGTATCCGTTGAACCGGCGCGCTGCATCGCTTCAAGAAGCTGTGTCATCGCTGCATAGCCGAGATAACACCGGGAGGTCGGAGTGTGGTTGTACTTGTCGATCACACCCTGAATAAATCGCTTGGAGCCGACCGTGTTGATTTTGGGATCCCAGATCAGCCCCCAGACCCCGGCGTTGGCGGCATAGCCTAATGGGCGGCCGATCTGCTCGCCACTGATCAGCCCACCGACTCCGATCTTTTCCTTGGCCAATTCAAGCTTCGCAAAGCCCTTCAGCGCATTCACCAAATCCCAGCCGTACAGATTTAGAATGATCGCCGTGGGGTCCTTTGCCTTCGCCGCAGCCAGTGCCGATAGAAAGTCCGTCGAACCGAACGGCATCGTAGCCTCGCCGAGGAATTCCACCTTGTGCGCCTGCGCTGCCTCGACCAGCGCCTGGGCCGCTGATTTGCCATCAAGGGTGTTGGTGGTAATCATGTACCAGCGGCTCCCATAGGCCTTCACAAGGGAAGGAACCACCGCATGAGCCAACATCCCTGCATGTGGCATGAAGACAAACGTGTGGGAATTGCAGGCCGCGCCGGTTAGTTCCGGAAGATGCGAACCGGTGACCATGAACAACTTATCCTCCTGTTGGGCCAGTGCACTGACCGCCAAGGCACAATCGGCATTGAAGGTTCCCATGAGTGCATCCACTCGATCGTCCTTGATGAATTTTGTCGCCGCCTTCACCGCCGTCTCAGGATTCGACGCGTCGTCCGCTTCGAGAATCACCACCGGTCGCCCCAACACCCCGCCGTTCTTATTGAAGAGATCCACCGCCACATTCGCCCCGTGAATATCGTGAATCGACGAAGTCTTGTAGGGACTCGAGAGTGGATCGAGAATTCCGATCTTGATGGGCTCGCCAGCATGGGCGAGCTGATCGGTCACCCGCCCTCCCCAAAGTTGACCGATCACATCTCCAGCGAGCGCGACTCCGCCCGTCATTGCAGCGAATTGCAAGAATCGCCTGCGCGACATCTGGCTCATTCCTGACCTCCTTGGAAATCGGTTTGCCTCACCGCATGCCCTGTGACCTATGCTTTCACAGCCCGCAACTGCATCTCAAGTTCCGCAATGAACCAGCGAGTTCCTCGACATCCTCGATCGTATAGCGTGGAGCAATGTATTTGGGGCAGTTCCAGTCGAAGGAGACGACGTCGATGACAACCACGCGCTCAACTTGCTTCCGGTCGTTGGGACCGGACAGCTTCGTCACGAGGTCGGAGTGTGACCAGGCATCCTCGATTCGCGCATGCCCCATGATTTTCAGGCGTTCGCGATTCTTGTAGTCCATGAGGAATAGCGCCACGCGGTCGTTGGCATCAATATTCCCCGTACTCAGCAATTGCCGATTACCCTTGAAATCGGCAAAGGCCAATGTCGACGGATTGAGGGCTCGTAGAAATCCCACCGGCCCTCCGCGATGTTGAATGTACGGCCACCCGCTTTCACTTATCGTCCCCACGTAGAAACTATCCCGAGCGGCGATGAACTCGGTTTCTGCCTCCGATAGCAAGTCCCGCTCTGGAGCCTGGGCAACCGAAACCGCATGACCGTAGTACTTGCGTTGTGCACGACAGACCGACTCAGTCATGGCTAGATCAAGATATTTCATCGCCATTGCCTGCCCCTCCTACGCTGTTTGCCAACCCCATTACATGTCAGAACACGACCGTATTCCATCCGTCTGCCATGTAACGTCGTATGCTCAAGAGCCCAGACGTGCCGACCAGAGCATGATCCTGCACAATCGGCACCCCACATGATTGACTGCTTTCCTTCGCTCCAAACACCTCCGCACAGCCGCACGACACGCCCTGCACCACATCGCGCACCGAATTGTAGAGCTTGCTAGCCGGGTGCGAGAGCTTACTGAGCTCAGCCGGCCAGCGGGTTCCTGTCCCGTTAAAAACGATGGCAACCTCGTCGCCCTGCTGCTTGCACTCAGACGCAAGAGCCAACGCGTTGAAGACTCTGCCAAGTGCTTCTTCAGACCGGCTCGCTGGATCCGACATGATGACGATCGCCGTTTTCATGGCTTCCTCCATGGAGTGACGATTAACCTCTGTTATAACTTTTTACAGGTTATACATCCCAAGAACTAACTTGTCAAGGAACTGCTTGTCGGTTACAAGCTAGTAGGTGAGGGAAAGACAACGATGGGGAAATCGACATTTTTATTTATCGGCAACCATCTCGCACTTGATTTCATCAATACCGAGATGATCGTAAAGGGCAAACGGACTGATCTTCTTAGAGATGTCGGCGATTTACTCGCCTGGCTTGTTGAGGCTGACGTCTTCACGCCAGCTGAAGTGCAATTGATACAGGCAGCCCTGACACACGAAGAAGGCGCTATGTGGCTTCAACGCGCAAAAATCCTCCGAAGCGACTTGAGAACTCTGGCAGAGGGACTCGCTACACACAAACCCATTCCTGAATCAGCCATAAAATCCGTGAATAGTAGTTTATCCCAACGCCCAGGATATCGACAGGTGGTGAAAACCAAGGAGGGATTTGAGCAGCACTTTCACGCCATAGTGGACACGCACAAAGGCCTGATGGCGCCGATCGCAGAAGCCGCGAGCAACCTGCTCTGTGATGCTCGCCCGACCTTAATCAAGAAATGTGCGAACGACGCCTGTATCCTTTACTTCTACGATAGCTCGAAAAACCACACACGCACATGGTGCAGCATGCAGCTTTGCGGAAATCGGATGAAGGTTGCCGCCTTCTTAGAAAGACAGCGTCGACATTCGAAGAATTGAGCGACTCAGTCAACCCATCACACCACTCAAAGCATCCTGGTCATACTAGCTGTATTGATCCCAGGTGTCGCATTGCTTGATCGCCCAAAAGACCGCTTCCTTGAGCTTCTTGAGCACCTGGTTATCCGGATCGCGAATGGCTTGGAGCTTCTTGTCGAGATCATACAGTGGCTGAATCGAACGCTTGTCCGGAATCTTCCCGAGCGCCCAGGCCACCTCGGTAAGAACGGCCCAATCGGTCTTGGGATCCTGGAGTCTGGCTAAAAGCGGCAGAACCACCGACGCGTCACCATGCAGGCCTCCCAATTGGCCCAATCCCTTGGCCGCCGCCGCTTGGATATCGATCTGCGGAGCGGTATTCATGATGTCGACCAGCAAGGGAATGCCCTCGCGGCCGAGATTCCCCATCGCAACGAGCGCCTGTTTGGCCAGATCACGGTCCTGCAGGACTTGTTTGAGTTTTGGCAAGGCCTCATCCGCTTGCATCTCGCCGAGGAGAGAAATGATTTTGACCTTTCGCCCGATACTCGTTTCAGGGGAATCCATCACTTTCAATAAACGATCCGCATGTCCCCATTCGGCTGCCAGGAGCAGAGGGAATTCATACTTCTCGAGCGCGTCCACCAATCGAGCTATCGCGTACTGCCCTGGCTCGCCAGCCTTGGCCGCCTGAGCCGCACTCGACGCATCCTCAAATTCGGTGCGAACCTCCTTTTGCCATTTGATCTTCATGCCCCCTAGCACATAGGTCAACTGGCAGGCAGGCCCTTTCCAAAGACGCGAGGGAGCATCGGGTAAATCATTGTCACCACCCGAGGCCGCAGTCCCTTCCCACGTCTTTCGCTCCTCGCACTTCACCCGAAAGACAACGTCGTGCGGCTGGCTGACGGAGGGCACAACGGTATACCCCACCTCCTTCAGACGGCGCGAGAGCACCGCCGACAGAGGACCCGCATCTGCAGATCCTTTCTCTGTCAATGCGAGAGCTTCGACCGCCACCGTTTGAATCTTTTCTAGGAGGGTCTTCTGCTCAGATGTGAAGTATTCCCGATAAGCCAGGGCAGGGACCGGTCCGACACACAACGAGAAGAAGCTTAAAAGACCGTATATAAGGACAAAGCGGTACATACACCACCTCCTTGCGCGTCACACCGTGCGGAAGCTCCAACCCTTTTCGAAACGTCTGCATCTATCGTGCTTCCGCCCGATTATACTCCTTCAATGACAGAGGCGTTAGGGAGACCTTACAACCTGTACCGATTCAAGAATTCGAACAGCTTCCGACACTCCTCACTGGTCCTCAATATAACTCGTCTTGGCAGTGCCAAACGAGGCTCACCCCACGGGAGTATGGGTTGACAGTGGGTCGCTTGCAACGGTACAAAAGGCCTACACTATCGCGTGTTTTGCTGTCTTGGCCAGCGCGGCGACAGCCCCGCGACGCTCCCCACCGTGCGAGAGTGGCGGAACTGGCAGACGCGCGAGACTTAGGATCTCGTGGGTAACCGTGGGGGTTCAAGTCCCCCCTCTCGCACCACCTTACTGATTGGCCCATCGAGGGCTGACGCAGACCGCATTTGGAAGGATGATTTTGACGACTATGAAAATGGAAATGACGGAGTTGGGCCCGATGAAACGGGCGCTGAAGATCGAAGTGCCGGCCGATGAAGTGACCCAACGGTTTTCCCGCGCCTATACAGAGCTGAACCGACAGGTTCGTATTCCAGGATTCCGTCCCGGCAAAGCCCCCCTCGGATTGCTGGAGCAGCGGTATGCCAAGGCCGTGGAGGAAGATGTTATCCGCAGTCTGGTACCGGATTTTTACGACCGCGCCGTCCGCCAGGCCGGCATCAGCCCCGTGCTCGTGGAAATCCCCCCGCTTGAACGCGTGAAGATCAAGAAGAACGAGCCGTTCACCTTTACAGCCACGGTGGAAATCAAGCCCACCATTGAGCTGCGAGACTACAAAGCTCCCAATCCCATTTCGCTGAAACCCGACAAACGGACGGTGACCGACGAGCAGGTTGATCGTGCCCTGGAAGTCTTACGTGAACAGCAAGCTCGATTGGAAGCCGCGCCGGCTGGGGCCGCGTTGGCCGATGGTGATTTCGCCGTCGTAGACCTTGAGGGCTTTCTCGATGGCACCTCCCTCGACGGGACCAAGAAAGAAGGCCAGTTGCACAAGGTCGGATCGAAAGCGGCTGTCTTGGGAATCGACATCGACGCCCATGTCCTTGGGAAAAAGGAAGGCGACGTGGTCGAAATTCCTCAGGCCTATCCTTCCAGTCACCCCGACACGCGGGTAGCCGGCAAAACCGTCAAATTCACCCTGACCGTAAAGAGTGTCAAGCAGAAGAAGCTGCCGACGCTGGACGATGAGTTTGCTAAGGATTGCGGCCCGTACACCTCCCTGCAAGAGATCAAGGACAAGCTTCGCACTGAAATGGAAAAGGCGCTGAAGCGTGACATCGAGGAATCCTATAAGGACACGATCCTCAAACGCCTTGCCGAGACACACCACTTCGATCTCCCCGAAACGCTGGTCAACCGGGAGTTGGACGCGATCGTCCGCCAGAAACTCCAGGAAAAACAGCGTGCCAAAGCCACCGAACCCGTGTCGACCCCCAGCAGCGAAGACCTGTCGGCCATCCGCGAGGAAAACCGCGAAGAAGCGAACCGCCGCGTCAAAATCGGTCTCATCCTCGAGGCGATCGCTGCGAAAGAAAATATTTCGGTCGGTCAAGAAGATCTGAACAACGAAGTGACCCGTCTTGCGACGGAACTCCGTATTCCTATGCCGGACCTCGTCAAAATGATCCAGGCGGGCGGGCAGGACTCGGTGGAAGAGCTTCGGTCTCGGATTCTTGCGGAGAAGGCCCTCGACTTTATCTTCAAGAACTCCGTGATTCAAGGGTAGCGGAGATTGACACACGGCCGGACCGCAGGTCCGCCGCGCATAGGCAGTGAATTTCAGCCTCGAAAGGAACGGACGTATATGCTGGTTCCCATCGTTGTCGAACAAACCAATCGTGGGGAACGCGCCTACGACATCTATTCCCGCCTGCTCAAAGACCGCATCATTTTCCTGGGCGCCCCGATCGATGACGTTTTTGCCAATCTCATCATCGCACAGCTGCTGTTCCTCGAAGCCGAAGACCCTGAGAAAGATATCAATCTCTATGTCAATTCACCCGGTGGGAGCGTCACGGCCGGTCTCGGTATCTACGACACCATGCAATACGTCAAGCCCCCGATCAACACGATCTGCCTCGGCCAAGCCGCCAGTATGGGGGCGTTGTTATTGACCGCCGGTACCAAGGGCAAGCGGTACGCCTTGCCGAATGCCCGCGTCATGATCCATCAGCCGCTCGGCGGCTTCCAAGGGCAGGCTACCGAAATCGACATTCACGCCCGCGAGATCTTGAAGATCCGGGAGCGGTTGAACGAGATCATGGCCAAGCATACGGGCCAGCCCATCGAGAAGATCGCCCACGACACCGAGCGCGATTATTTCATGTCGGGCGAGGAAGCCAAGAAGTACGGACTCATCGACGAAGTCATCACGCGACCGCCCAAAGCACTTAAGTCGGTCGAATCCGGCGACGCAAACAAAGACGGGGCCAAGAGTAAGTAACACAGGAGGACGCATGGCCAAGCAGGAAAAGGTGGACCGGCATTTGCGGTGTTCGTTTTGCGGGAAAAGCCGCGATGAAGTGCGGAAACTGATCGCAGGGCCGACCGTCTACATCTGCGACGAGTGCGTCAATCTGTGTAACGATATCATCGCCGAGGACTGGGAAGAGGCGAAGGAAGAGATCTCCTCCAAACTCAAGAAGCCGGCGGAGATCAAGCATCACCTCGATCAGTATGTCGTCGGCCAGGAACGCGCCAAGCGCATTCTCTCAGTCGCCGTCCACAATCACTACAAGCGGATTTCCTCCAAAGAAAAGGAAGTCGACGACGTCGAACTGCAGAAGGGCAACATCCTCATGGTGGGGCCGACCGGAACCGGGAAAACCCTGCTGGCGCAAACCCTCGCCAAATATCTCGATGTGCCGTTCACCCTCGCGGATGCGACGACGCTGACCGAAGCGGGATACGTCGGCGAGGACGTCGAAAACATCATCCTCAAGCTCCTGCAGGCTGCAGACTACGATGTCGAACGAGCCGAACGGGGCATCGTCTACATCGATGAAATCGACAAGATCAGCCGCAAAAGCGACAGTCCGTCGATCACGCGCGACGTGTCCGGTGAGGGCGTCCAGCAGGCGCTCCTCAAGTTGATCGAAGGAACCGTCGCCAATGTTCCCCCGCAGGGAGGCAGGAAGCATCCGCATCAGGAGTTCATCCAGGTCAACACCAGCAACATTCTCTTCATCTGTGGAGGAGCCTTCGTGGGACTCGACTCCATCGTCGAGCAGCGGCTCAATCGGAAATCGATGGGATTCGGCGCCGAAATTCGCGGGCGCAACGAAGTCCGGCTGGGGGAACTGCTGGCCAAGGTTCAACCGGAGGACTTCTTGAAGTACGGACTCATCCCGGAATTCGTCGGGCGACTCCCCGTAGTGGCCACACTGGAAGAGTTGGATGAGCGTGCGCTCATCCGCATCCTGACCGAGCCGCGCAACGCGCTCACGAAGCAATACGAGAAACTCTTGTCGTTTGAAAAGGTCAAACTGAAATTCACCGACGGTGCGCTCGGTGCCGTCGCACGGAAGGCCTATCAACAGAAGACCGGCGCCCGTGGCCTGCGGGCGATTTTGGAAGAAGTCATGCTGGACGTCATGTACGATGCACCCTCGCAGAAACAGATCAAAGAAGTCCTCATCACCGAAGACGCCATCGCGGGCAAGAATCCGCCCATCCGAATCTTCGAACAAGATAAAGACGCCAAGAGCGCCTAGCACGTCTCTCCGGCCGGGTCGCTACATGTGACCCGGCCGAGTTATCCGCGTTCCTTCCCTCTGGGCATTCGCACACCAGTTTCGCTCCCGTACAAGTCTGACGAATTTCTCGACAATAAGAATCGCCGCGCTATACTTGCGAAATGACTGACTTGACGCAGGAGGCCCTGTGAAATACCCCGTGTCTTCCAGCCTTCGCCACAAAGGCAAAGTCCTCGAGTTGGACGCCGCCCGCGAAATCGTCACGCTCCTGAGCATCAACGGCGAACCGATCGGCAGTCTCTCGTGGGATTTCGTCATCGACCAAATCTTGGCCTATCGAAAGCCCCAAATTCCCAAGGAAACCCGATCCGAACCTCGCGTCACGCTTTCTTTCCGGGTACGATACAAGACGCCGGAAGGTCAACACTTCGACAGTCGAGCCGGGGGCATCGGTGGAGGCGGGCTTTTCATCGAAAGCACGACTCCCCTGCCGGTTGGAACGAAGCTCGCCATGGAATTTTCCCTCCCTGAGAAACCAACGGAGTGGATTCCAGCCAAAGGCGTCGTCGCCTGGGTATGCCCCAAAGCCGACCAGTACACCTTCAGCCCTGGCATGGGCGTACGCTTCTCCGACATCGCACCGGAAGTCCGGGATCAAATCTTGGCGCTCGTGAAATCCATCGACGGAACCGGCAAAGCCGCGTGACCCGCCGGATGTCCTGAGTGCGAATCGAGGACACAGACTCCATGAAATTGCCAGTCATCGCGACAGCCGGCCATCAGGGAAAGTATTTCGTCATCGACGCCGAACAGGAGACAATTCTTGTCCACGACGCATCAGGCGCGCTGTTGGGGAGTGTCCCGTGGGGTTCAATTATCGAGCGCGTATTGGCCAGCGATGACGACGCCAGATTCGCCCACTGCCGTAACCATCCGCGCGCGCCGTTGGCGCTGAAAGTCCGCTATTCGACCCCGGAAGGGAAGCAATTCGATAGTCTGACCGGTGGAGTGGGCGGAGGCGGGATGTTCATTGAAAGCGGATCCCCTTTGGCGCCTGGGACGGAACTCTCCGTGGAATTTGCCCTTCCCGACCGGCCCTGGGAAAAACTCAAGGCGAAGGCGAAAGTCGCGTGGACCCGCAATAAGCCGGAACGCTATCTCCTCTTTCCTGGCATGGGCGTCCAGTTTACCGACATCGATGAAAAGGCCCAACAAACGCTCGTCGAACTGGTCGACGCATTGAACCGCAACCGGATCACTCCTTCAGCTTCCTGAGACTCTCCTGGGCCCACCGCCTCACCTGTGGTCGGTCATCTCCATGGGCAGCCCGTTCCAACTCCGAGCGCTCCTCAGATGAGACCAGAAAACCGAGACGGTACGCCGCTTCAGCCCGCACCTCGGGTGAAGAATCCGCCTGCAATCGCTCCCGCACCAGTGAAGCCGCATAGGAATCTCCCGAAGCCCCTATGGCAATGACCGCACTACGGCGGACCTCCGCCTTCAGGTCAGAGAGGTGGGGAATCACCGCAGGCACGGCCTCTTTGCTTTCCCATTCCCCCAACGCATCAAGCACTGCTTGAACGGTTCCGGGATCCTGACTCCCTAACAAGCCGATAAGCGCGGTCATCACTCGTTCCTGGTACTCCAGCTCTCCGACCGTATGCACAGCCGCAGACCGCACCTCAGGAATCGGATCCCGGAGAAGACCGACGATCTGTTCAGCGGCCTCAATCGGCAGAGAGCCCACGCGACCTAACGCCTGTGCGGCAGCCTCCCGTACTACCGCAGACTCATCGTTGAGAACCCCCAGCAGGTCGCCCACGGACGCTGGTTCGCCGATCTTGCCTAAGGCCTCCGCTGCGGTCCGCCGTACCAGTGCATCGGGATCATGAAGCAAGCGGACCAAGGCGCCTCTCGAGGTCTGAAGATTTGGAGGTGACGACTCTTGATAACAGCTGAACAGAGACAGAACCAGGACGACGAAAAGCGAGGTTCGGAGGATCGGGGGCAAGAAGACCATCGGGCAATAGGGGTCGAGAAAGTACGAGAACCCGTATCAGGCCTGTTTCGGAGGCTCTTCCTGGACAGCCGGCAGTTCTCTCGCGGCTTCCAATGACTGCTGCAATTCCTTCTGCGCGGAATCCATTTCCGCTTGAATCGTCCGCATTTCCGGATCGACGGCACCACGCACGTCGGAGACCGCCTGCCGGAATGTCCGCAATGCATCGCCCAGCCCTTCCCCCAAACTTTGCATATCGTTCGGAGAGACTCCCGGCTGAGCCTGCGCCGCTTTGGCTTTGAGCGCGGCCTGCTGGGCCTGGACACGGGCAACCGCATCCTTATTCACAATCGCGGACGGGCGCTTGGCGACCGGCCTCGCTTGAGCGCCAGGCGGCAACGGCGGATATTGCGGGCGTGCAAGCGGAGCCGGAGCCGCCGCCCGATCTTCCATAGTCAAAACTTGCTGCCCGGGCCCGCCTGCCGGAGCAGGTGGCGCCGCCGCAGCCCGTGGAGCTTGGGCACCTTGCGGACCCATGTTGTATAGCAACGAGGCGGTCGTTCCCGGAGTGAGTTCGGGCCCAGCAACATAAGGAACGTTCGTGGCACGCGGTGCGGCAGGTGCCTGAGAAACAGGAGCAGGCTGCGCGACAACGGTTGGCGAGGATTGCGACGAAGCAGCGGGAGGGACTTCCGGCTGGGCTTGTACCGCCTCAACCGGAGGAGGCGACGCCTCGTGTACTTCCTTTTTGAACCCCTTCAGGGCTTTGCCCACCCCTTCACCGATTTGAGGCAGCCGACCGGCCCCGAAGATAATCAGCACAATCACCAGAATGATGATCAGCTCTGAAATCCCCATCGTCCCAAACATAGACGCACCCTTCCTTCTGCCGCATGAGCGAAACCGCTCTCAAAGGCTGAATCTAGCTGCCGTTGTGACGCAGTGTCAAGGAAGCGGAGGACGAGGAAGGCCTGCCCGGCTAGAGGATCGGCACGACCTCTGTCTGAAGCGGGAGTCCATACACCATCGCCTCCCGATCGGCCACATAGACATCGAGTTCGCTGCGGATGCCGAATTCCCCCGGAAGGTAAATCCCGGGTTCGATCGAAAAGCAGGTGCGTGGCATCAACCGGCGGCTCTCCTGGGTTTCAAGATTGTCCATATTGGCCCCATTGCCATGGACTTCTTCGCCGATCGAATGGCCCGTCCGATGGACGAAGTGTTCGCCGTAGCCAGCCGCGTGAATGACCGACCGGCACGTGTCATCCACTTCCCAACCAAACGGAAACTCCCCCTGAGCGACCCTGGTCCGAACGAATTCCACCGCCGCGTCACGACCACGACGGACCGTTTCGAATACTTCGCCAATCCGTGCGGGAACCCTCGCACCGGTAAAGCCTGTCCACGTGATGTCGCCATACACCGAACCCGGCTCGGTTCGCTTCGCCCAGAGATCGATCAGCACCAGGTTGTCACGGGTGATCCCCGCGGACTGCACGGCGGTGGGGCCGTAGTGCGGATCGGCGCTGTGCACATTCACGGCGGCGATCGGAGGACTCGACGTGATCATGCCGGCATCGTGAATCCGGTGAAGGATGAATTGCTGCAGATCGTATTCGGTCAACGGACGCCCTACAGACAGGGTCGACGCGACGTGGGAGAAGGCCTCGTCCACAATCCGTCGCAAGGCCGTCACGGCATATTGATGCGAAGCGAGCTGCGTTTCCGTCCACACCGCCTCGAATCGCTGCACGAGATCAGCCGAACTCACGACCTCAACGCCGAAACTGCGGATCAACTCGATCGTGCCGGCATCGACGCGCGAGAGATACGGCACCGCATTGAGCGGTGAATATTGCATTGCCACGCGCCGATGTCCCTTGAGGATCACGGCCAAGAGGTCCCGCTGCTGTTGCCACGACACATATAGCCGATCCTGGCCGGGCAATTCGGCCAAGCTATGCGGTTCAATCCGATGCAGGAGTTTGACCGGTGTTCCCGCGGCGGGAACCCAATAGTACCAGCGCCGCGTCACGTGTCGGGACGGGTCGAGGAGCAACACACGGTAGGCCAGGGGATCGCTGCCGCGGAAGTCATAGAAGAGCCAGCCATCGGCAACGCCGCTCTCACGGAGGGCTGCCTGAATGGCGTCGATACGGTCGCGCACGAGGGTGGACATGATCGTGCTGGCATCTTATCGTCGGACCGACGACCCGTCAAATCGCCCGCGCTCGTGCTACAATGCCGCGTCATGATTGCGGGCATGCCTCCGGAAACGAGTCCTTTTCGCGTTACGCTGTTTTTTGGACCGGAACCAGTGGCCGACTCCCCGGCGCAAGCCTGCGTCTTCAACGTCAAGAAACGCAGTTGGAAAGCCGGCATCCAAGTCTCGGTTGAGATCGACAACGATCAACTGACGTCCCTCCAGCATCGAATTCTCGGCAGCGATGCAATCGTGACCGCGCTCGCGTCCCTCTCGCCCGAAGACCGCGCCGCTTGTGAGCCCAGACTGCCGGACCTTTCGGCTCAAGCAATTGCCTGGTGCAAACTGGACCTCCGGCTCAATGCAGGGCTCCCGCCGGATACGCAACGTATCGCCAGCGAGGAATTGCGGAATGAACTCGAACAAGCCGTCCGACAGCGGGAAGAGTATGTTGTGACCTACATTCTCACAGAACTCGATGTCACAGCCTGAACAAGTTTCCCGCCAATTCTTGAATCTCGGAGACCGGCAGGGGGTTTGCAAGACTCCATGAATTTGTTATAACGCCCTCACGTCTGTTTTTTATTCGTACTCGCTCAAGATTCGAATATTCTGTCGTCCTGTTGCTGAGAGGAAGGAGGGGCTCCCGTGACACATCGTGGATTCACTCGCACCATTCCGTTGATCGCACTCGTCGTGCTGCTGGCATTCAGCACCGTGCTCACCACTCCGGCGTGGAGCCAACAATCGTCCTCGGAAGGAGGCAATGCCTCCAGCGCCGGGATGCAGGCGCTCTCCGGTCTGAGCACCTTGGTGTATCTGCCCGTCAAGGCTGCCTTCGCCATCGCCGGCGGGATCGTCGGCGGGCTCACCTACGCGTTTACGGCCGGCAACGAAACGGCGGCAAAGAGCGTGTGGACTACCAGCATGTATGGCACCTACATTATTACCCCCGAGCATTTGAACGGGGACAAAGCGATCCGTTTCCTCGGTGTCGCCGACACGGAGTCTCCGACTCCGTCCACCGCGCCTGCTCCGGAGCCCGTACGCTGACCGATGAAGCCCGTCATCGGCGTCACTCCCGATTTCAATGCCGGTGACCGCAAGGAGTGGGGTGGGCACGAGCCCACCTATTTTCTCCGCGCCCGGTATGTCCGGGCCATCGAAGAACTCGGCGGCATCCCCCTCATCCTGCCACTCGTCGCTGGTCCCGCCAGCCGCCGCCGTCTCCTGGAGCGGGTGGACGGATTACTCCTAACGGGAAGCGGTCCGGATCTTCCCCCTCGACTCTACGGAGAACGGCAGCGGTACCCCTTCCCTCTTGTGAGCGAACGGCGCGCCAATTTCGAATTGGATCTCGTCCATCAGGCGCGGATACAAGACATTCCGCTTCTAGGTATCTGCGGCGGCATGCAGACCGTGAACGTCGCCTGCGGCGGCAGTCTCTTCCAAGACCTTCCGTCTCAAGTCCCGGATGTGCTGCCCCACCGACAAAGAGCGAAAGCCATCCACGTTTCGCACGCCGTCGACGTCGTACCGGGCAGTCTGCTTCGAACGATCGTCAAGAAAGCCACCATGATGGTGAACAGCTCCCACCATCAATCAGTGAAAACCGTGGCGCCGACGCTCATCGCCAGCGCCGTCGCTCCAGACGGGGTCATCGAAGCGGTCGAATCGCCGCGCCACCGGTTTATGCTCGGCATCCAATGGCATCCCGAATTTCTCTTCGAACGCCACCCGCTACATCGTCGGCTGTTTCAGGCCTTCCTACGGGCAGCCGCTCGCCGACGCGACTAGCGATGCAGCATCGGCGGCTTTCAGAATTCAAGCAGCCGATAACAGCTCCCCTGCTATACTTGACGGACCATGGACCCATCCATTCCTGACGCCGCTAGGCCCTCGAACCATGCGGATCGCACCGCGACGGGACCGACGCTGATCGATCAGTGCCGACGAACCAAGTCCATCGAACGGATCCTGGCCGACGCCGACCATCCCCAGCATCGCCTCAAGCGGACGCTCACCGCCTGGGATCTGACCGGACTCGGCATCGGCGCCATCATCGGAACCGGCATTTTTGTCTTGATCGGGACGGCCATCGTCGGCGACATCCATAGGCCGGGCGCCGGGCCCGGCATCATCCTGTCGTTCATTCTCTCCGGTCTCACCTGCGTCCTGGCCGCGCTTTGCTACGCCGAGTTCGCCGCCATGATCCCGGTAGCGGGATCGGCCTACACCTATTCCTACGCGACGCTCGGTGAATTCTTGGCGTGGATTACCGGCTGGAACTTGATTCTGGAATACGGTGTGGCTTGTGTAGCCGTGGCGATCGGCTGGTCTGGCTATTTCAATAATCTGCTCAAATTGGCCGGCATCCACCTGCCCGAGTGGGCCACCCATTCGCCGGCGGAGGGAGGGATTGCAAACCTTCCGGCTGCCATCATCGTCTGCCTCGTGACCGTCATCCTAGTGATCGGCATCAAAGAAAGTGCGCGCGCGACCGGGATCATCGTCTGTTTAAAACTTGTCGTGATCCTGTTCTTCATCGGCGTCGGGACGCCGGCCGTCACACCGGCCAACTGGACTCCGTTCATGCCGAACGGATTTTCCGGCGTGAGTGCGGCAGCCGCCACGGTATTTTTCGCGTACATCGGATTCGATGCGGTGACCACCACCGCCGAAGAAGCGCGGAACCCTCAGCGCGATCTCCCCGTCGGCATCATGGCCTCACTCGGCATCTGCACGCTGTTATATGTGTCGGTCGCCGCCGTGCTGACAGGCTTGGTTCCTTACAATCACATCGACATTCACGCGCCGGTGGCCGAGGCGTTACGATTGGTCGGGTACACGTGGGGAGCCGCTGTCATTGCCATCGGCGCGGTGGCCGGCATCACCAGCGTGTTGGTCGTCATGATGTTGGGACAGATCCGCGTGTTCTTTGCGATCTCACGGGACGGACTGTTGGGTCCGTGGCTCTCCGTGGTGCATCCGCGGTTCGGCACGCCGCACCATGCGACGATCCTCACCGGCGCGGCAGTCGCAATCATGGCGGCCTTCGTTCCGATCGGTACCGCCGCAGACATGACCAACATCGGAACATTCTTCGCGTTCACCCTTGTCTGCATCGGGCTCATCGTCCTGCGCTATACCAGGCCGCATCATCCGCGCCCGTTCAAAACCCCGTTGATGCCTTGGATTCCCATCTTGGGCGCCTTGTGCTGCCTCGGACTCATGTGGCAGCTGCCGTCCCTCACGTGGCAACGGTTTGTGTGGTGGACCCTCGCCGGGATCGCCGTGTACGGCTTCTACGGCCTGCGGCACAGTAAGCTCGCCGGACAGCACGAAGCCCTTCCTCTCGCGAAAACCACGCGGGGCTAATTCAATACAGGATCGATTATTGGGGGTCTGCGGCCGGTTGCGGAGTCGCAGCTTGAGAAGCGGAGGCACTTGCGGAAGCAGCGGATGCAGGAGTCGGAGAAGCCGCTGTCACGGCAGCCGGGGTTGCTGCAGCGGCGGGAGCAGGCGCAGAAGCTGCCGGGGCGGCGGCGGGCTTCGGAGGAGCGGCTGGTTTCGGCGGTGCCGGTTTTTCCGGCTTGATTCCGCCTTCCCAAGCCGGACCGGAATACATGTCCGCCGAAAGGCCCTTGGTTTTCCACTTATCCTCGAAATCGGCCGCAGCCTTATTAGGAGTCTCCCCGACGCCTAGCACATCGTTCCAGGGGTACGCCTTCGGCCCGATCTGACACCCCGATTCCGTACGCTTCAAGTACAACGCGATCGGGTTACCCCGATACGGACCAAGGTAGATATGCACACAGCCGACGTATTCGAGCAAATTCGCCATGCCGGTCTCCAGGGAGGCGGATGATGCCATATTTTGCAGGAAACAGGCAAGTCGCAGTGCTCGACGGTCATGGCCCAACCGGAGCGGCCAGGGCCGGTGCGGACTGTTCTGGCCGTTTCCGGATCATGAACACGGCGAAGATGAGCACCAGGGTGACTGTCACGTTCAGCCCCACGTCCATGAGGTATTGATAAAACTGCGTCTCGGTCATGTGCTGCTGATGGGACAACTCGGCGCTGGCGGTCAAAATCCTTCTGGTGCAGGCGATGACGCCGACGGAGAGATAGGGCTCCAAGACCAGGACTTCAGTTTGGAGGAACCGGACGACGGTGCGGAACAGTTCCAGTAGGATGATCACGAGCAGCACGTCGTTCAGCAGCTTCAGCCCGGCAGGGAGAATCGACACCGGGGCTTTGGGATCAAACTGACCGACCAGAAACACATACCAGGCGTGGACGAAGATCAGCATGCCGAGAATCAGCAGGCTGAATCCCGCCGTCGCATAGCCCAAGCGATCGAGCCATTCCATGTAATGACACCACCGCCGCATCAGTTCCGTCCGGCGCTGCGTCGATCCGTCCGTCGTCATGAGGGCCTCCCATTCTGTTAGGCATGGCCCGCCGGACCGGTCGGCTTGGGTTCCGGTTCAGGCGCACGCATCTGACCGAACTTCAGCTCCCGCATCGAACTTATCGTCAGCGAATGGCCGCAACACCGGATCTCCTTGAACCCGGCGCCGCCATCCATGATCATCACCCGCAACCCGCAGGAATCGGGGTAGAGTTTTTTCTCATCCAGGATCACCGCCACCGGGAGCTGCCCTTTCTTTCGCCCGGCAGGAGACCCCATCTCCTCCACCACGTCCCGTTCAGTAAGCGCATGTTCGCAACACACGATCTGCTCGAACCCTTCGCCGCCGCCCATCACCTTGACGACCAACCCACACGAATGCGGATGATGCTTGTGCTCGTCGAGAATATCGCCCTTTTTCACCGCCATCCGCTCACCTCACTCCTTTGCCGCCGCAATGCCGCGCGATTCGTTGACGCCAGAAAAAACGACCAGGCCTGCCAGAAAGAAGGGCACCATCGAGAGCACCGCCCATCGTTGACTGCCCGTCCAGGCCGTCACCTCTCCGTAGACGATGGGCCCCATGATGGCGGCAAACTTGCCGACAACGGAAAAGAATCCGAAAAACTCTCCTTGTCGTCCCACCGGCGTGAACTGTCCCAGCAAGGTGCGGCTGACCGCCTGATTGGCACCCAAGGCCGCGCCGGCCGCGAGCCCGAGCAGATAGAACTGCGTATGAGTTTGGACGGCCGCGGCGGCGATGACCAGCCCCACCCATGACACCAAGGTGATTGTGATCGTGCGGGTCGCACCGATGCGGTCCGCTACAACGCCGAATCCGACTGAACCTAGACCCGCCGTAATTTGCGTAACGAGAAAATAGATAATCAGATCGCCCGGCGTGAAGTCCAGGACTTTGTTGGCGAAGATGGCCGAAGCCACGATCACCGTATTGATGGCATCCGAGTAGATGAGATAGGCCACAAAATACCGCCGCAAATCGCGGTACCGACGCAACTGTCCCAATGTTTCTCGAAGCTGAGCGATTACAGCGCCGACCACCGTCACACCGGGACTCACCGGCCGCGGTTGCGCGCGTTCCTGCAAAAAGAGAAAGGTTGGCAAGGCCGCGAGCAGGAAGAAGACGGCCGTGACGACGAAGCTCAACCGATAGGAGACGAGGTTGGCGTCGTCGAACCCGCCTTTGATGAAGGGATAGGCCAGCGCCAGAGAAACCAGCCCGCCGACGTAGCCGAACCCCCATCCGTAGCCGGACAAGCGTCCCATCTGTTGCGGCGGGACGAGTTCGACTAGAAACGCGCTGCAGAATACGAACCCGAGGTCGAAGCAGATGTTCGCCAGACCGAACAGCAGGAGTCCGAGTCCGATATCCCCCTTCGTGACGAAAAAGAGCGCGGCGGTGCATCCCACGCAGAGCACCGTCGAGACCAGGAGTAACTGGCGCTTGATAGCTCGGGCGTCGGCCAACGCACCGAGGACCGGCGACAGCAGCGCGACCACCAGCATTGAGGCGGAATAGCCCCAGAACCAGAGGCGCTCGGCGGCGCCGCCCGCATCCCCCGCCACCACCTGAATGAAATACACGCTATAGGCGACCGTGACGACGAGGGTCGTAAACGAGGAATTCGCAAAGTCGTAGCAGCACCAGACCCAGAGTTCGCGGCGCGGAGCGGGAAAAGGCGGCGGCTGGCTCACACCGTGGCTTTCGCGAACCGTTCGCGGGTCTGATGGATCGAGTGCAGGAGTGCACGGTGACTCCGGCACCCGACGATCAGCTTGGCGTCGGAGATCACGACGGGGCGATAGGTTTGGACGAACCGCTGCTTCAACCGGGCAATCCTGGCCAGAGACTGTTCCAGCCGCTCGACGCTGATGCTGCCGTCGGCCACCGCTTTGTCCAACGCCGTGATCGCCGCGATTTCGCGATTCCGGTCCTTACAGATCAAGGGCATGTCGCAGCCGGCCTGAATCGACCGGACCGTCGCCTCCTCGATACCATAGTGATCGATGATCGCGTGCATCTCCAGGTCGTCGGTCAACACCACGCCATCGTACTTGAGTTCCCCGCGCAGAAAATTCGTGACGATGGTCGGGGACAGCGTGGCCGGCATGTGATCGTCGAGCGAGCGATACAGCACGTGCGCGGTCATGAGGGTCGCCACCCCATGCGCCGTCGCGTGACGGAACGGCGGAAACTCGATCGCCTCCAACCGCTCTTTCGGCGCTGCCACGACCGGCAGTTCCTTGTGCGAGTCGGCGTTGGTATCGCCGTGGCCGGGGAAATGTTTGCCACATGCCACGACCCGGTTGTCCTGCAGTCCACCGATCGTCGCCAACCCGAGTTCGCACACCGGCCCGGGCGTCGATCCAAACGCCCGGTCGCCGATGACGGGGTTGTCAGGGTTGCTGTTCACGTCCAGCACTGGAGACATGTTCATGTTGATACCGACCGCCCGCAACTCCTTGGCGATCGTTGCCGCGGCGGCATACGCCAACTCCGAGGAATTGCACTGCCCCAGCACTTCGCAGGGCGGGAAAATCGTGAAGCTCTTCGGCAGGCGGGAGACCCGGCCTCCTTCCTGATCGATCGAGATCAGCAGCGGCGCATGGGGACTACACGCTTGGAGTTGATTCGTCAACTCGACGATCTGCTCGATGGACTCCAGATTGCGGGAAAACAGGATCACGCCGCCGGGCTTGTACTCCTTGATGAACGCCGCCAAGTCGGGTGTGACGGTGGTCCCGTCGAACCCCACCATAAAGAGTTGTCCGATCTTCTCCCGCGACATCAACATACGTGCTGCCCCTTCAACTAGCTAGAGTGTGCGATCGATCAGATATTGGATCAGCAGCCGAGTGCCGATGCCGCTCGGCCCCTTCGGAACATACGCCCGTTCGCGTTCGCTCCAATCGGTGCTCGCAATATCGAGGTGGACCCAGGGACAATCACCGACGAACTTGCTGAGGAAAAGCGCGGCGGTAATCATCCCGCCCCCACGGCCGCCGATGTTCCGCATGTCGGCCACATCGCTGCGCAGCTGCTCGAAATACTCGTCCCACAGCGGCATTTCCCATACCCGTTCACCGGCGCGCAGGCCCGCCTTACGGACGGCGTCTTTCACACGCGCATCGGTTCCGAACATGCCGATGGCGAACTGCCCGAGGGCCACGACGCAGGCGCCGGTGAGGGTCGCAATATCGATCAACGCCGCCGGCTTGTAGCGCGTGGCATAGGCGAGCGCATCGGACAGGATCAGCCGTCCTTCGGCATCGGTGTTTTGAACCTCGACTGTCTTTCCGGACAGCGTCTTCACGACGTCGCCGGGCTTCATCGCCCGACCGCCCGGCATGTTCTCGGCCACCGGGAGAATGCTGATGAGATGCAGCGGCAGCTTCAACCGCGCCGCCGCCCGGACCGACGCCAGCACTTCGGCGCCGCCGGTCATGTCGGCCTTCATATGTTCCATGTTTTCGGCCGGCTTCAAGGAAATACCGCCGGTATCGAACGTGATCGTCTTACCAACCAGCACGACGGGACGCTCGTCTTTTTTCTTCGCCCCCTTGTATTCGAGAATGATGAACTTCGGCGGCTCGTGGCTGCCGCGGGCGACACCGAGCAAGGCGCCCATGCCGAGCTCTTCCATGTCCTTCTGTTCGAGAATCTTGAGGGAGAGGGATTCTTCCTTCGCGATGGCCTTTGCCTCATTGGCGATTTTGGTCGGCGTCAGCACGTTGGACGGATGATTGCAAAGATCCCGCACGAGCACCGTGGCTTCAGCCGTGGCCACGCCGCGGCGAATGCCTTCCGAGATCGGGCGTAAGGCGCTCTTTTGAGACGCCAGAATCGCCATCGAGCGGACTTCTTTGCCGGACGCGCTGCTCAGATAGGCCGTAAATTGGTAGCTGCCGAGAATGGCGCCCTCCGCCAGAGCCTGCGCGACCTCGACCGGCGAAGCGCCCCGCGGAACGACGGTAGGCACCGAGACCGTGAACGATTCCGCTTTGATCTGCCGGACCCGTTTGGCGACATACCCCATCGCCTGGCGACAATGATCGATCGTCACATCCTTTTTCTTCCCCAAGCCCACCAGCAGTACCCGCTTGGCCGGCAACTTGCCCTGGGTATGCACGAGCGCCAGCTCATTTGCCTTCCCCTCGAACTCCTTGGAGTCAAGCAGCTCGCGTAGTACGCCGCCCATGGCCTTGTCGACCGCGGCCGCATCCTGTTTGGCCAGCCCCTCACCCTCGCAATGGGTCAACACCAATACATCGGCGACTTCCGCTTCCGCCCGTCCCGCCCGCGCTTCCACCTGCATGATCTTCATACGCTCCCTTTCTCGCGTCTCTGCTCAGACACCCCGCATATCGGGGGCCCAGATGAATTTGTGCAATTGTAGCTGAAACCGCACCGAAAGCCGGTCTGCCAACACCCATTCCGCCAACTGGCGCGGATCCAGCGCCCCGAAGACCGGACTGAACAATACCGTACAACGCTCCGTCAGGCGATGCCGCCGGAGGATCTCGCACGCCCACTCGTAATCGGCCCGTGAGGCCAGCACGCATTTGATTTCGTCCTTCGCGGTCAACCGGTCGAGATTGGGCCAATACATGCGATCCGCCATACCGCTGCCAGGACACTTGATGTCGAGGATGAGCCGAGCCCGGGAATCGACCGGCGTGACGTCGACGGCGCCGCTGGTTTCGATCAACACCGTATAGCCCTGATCGCACAATCGCGCGATCAACGGAATCGCCGCAGGCTGGGCGAGCGGCTCACCCCCGGTCACCTCGACCAATCCACACCCGTACTGCGCGGTCCGCTTGAGCAGCTCCTCAATCGTGTACACAGTCCCGCCATAAAAACTGTACTCGGTATCACACCAGGTGCAGCGAAGCGGACAGCCAGTCAGCCGGATGAACACGCAGGGCTGCCCCGCGAAGGTGGATTCCCCCTGAATACTGTGGAAAATTTCGGTGACCCGCAGCGTCCGGTCCTGCGAGGCCGCAGACTCCGTCATCGCCATGACACCACCGGCCATCCATTGCGACGCGCGATTTTGTCCATGCCCCTGATGGGATTCACGACTGTGGGATGTCCGACTGCACTCAGCATCGCTTCGTCGCCCGGACTGTCGCCGTAGGCAAAACAGGCATCGAGGTTCAATTCGAATTCGTGCGCCAGACGCGCCATCACCGTACGCTTTCCTTCGCCATAGGGCATCGGGGAGCGGACGTTTCCCGTATAGACCCCATCGACGATTTCCAACCGACTCGCGATACAGCGGTGCACTTGGAGCGAGTCCGCGATCGGTTCGATCAAAAACTCGAGCGAACCGGTCAGAAGAATGATCAGATGGCCCGCCTCGCGATGCCGATCCATCGCCGTCATGGCGGACGGCGACACGCCGGGACAGAGTTGTTCTCGACAAAATTCCTCGCCGAGCGGCTCGATTACCTGGGCAGGCTTGCCGGCCAAATAGAGTTTTCGCTCCCGCAGAGGCTGCAGCGAGACCGACGGCAAATGTCGCAGCCACCAGGCGGCGCTGATGCGGGCTTCGGGCCATCCCACCACACGCCGGCGCCAGAGCCAACGGAAAAACCGGACTTCGCTCGCTTCCCCCGGCAATAACGTGTTGTCGACGTCGAAAAACGCCGCGACGGAGGCAGATACAGTACGATCGGATGAGGAGGGGGCGGCCGTCATGGCGAGGGCAGTCTCCTTCGAACAACGTCTGGAACGCGAAACGTCGGTGTGAAAATGGGCCGATTCTACCGAACCACCCCTTTGTTGACAAGAATTTTGGCCTACTTCTATAATGCCGCTCCCTCGGGTCCGGTTGCTCCAGATTCCAGATGCCGAAGTGGTGGAATGGCAGACACGCACGTTTGAGGGGCGTGTGGCGCAAGCCGTGCGGGTTCAAGTCCCGCCTTCGGCACCAACAATCGATCCGTCGTACACGATACTCGCCGTTCAAACGACTCAGACCAACCGGTAGGGCGGCGCAGCCCCGATTCGACCTGCTTCCCAAGGGCAATCCCGCCATTCGGATCTAGACTTT
Organism: Nitrospira sp.; assembly: GCA_046350995.1. Taxonomy (GTDB): domain Bacteria; phylum Nitrospirota; class Nitrospiria; order Nitrospirales; family Nitrospiraceae; genus Nitrospira_D. The sequence goes on along the minus strand of JAXLZJ010000011.1, from coordinate 25,995 downwards.
TTTCGGCATCCATAGGACACTGCGGCCTCTGTCACAGGCTCCCTGTGCTTGGCGAGGGAGGGCTGCCGTGGGCGCTCGACCACACTCGATCGTACGGATATCGCCGACCTGCGGTCGAAATACGTACAGGCTCTGTGGCCTCGCCACCCTTGCTCCCACTGCTCCCGACTCTCGCTTCCGCCGTACGACGCCCATCATCGACGAGGTCCATCTATGAGTACGCCGACGACTCTGCGCGACGCCCTGTCCGAAATTCACCGGCTCCGAACCCAGGTGGACGAATTACTCCGCGACATGGACGGTCGACCCATCGAACCGCTGATTCCGAGCGAGTCGTCCATCGACTATCGCGAGTCCGTCAGAATTTTGCGCGAGTTGATCAATGGAACCGATCCGGCTAAAGGCGAGGAGTTTTTTCCCTCACTGGTGAAACACCTGGCGGCCGCGCTTCGAACGAAGTATGCGGTAGTGTGGACGTTTGCCGACGAACCGCGGACTCGGATGCGGTCCTTGGCCATCTGGCCTGACCAGGGGATTGGAGAAAACTTCGACGGACCGATTTCTGGTTCCCCGTGCGAGCAGACCATCCTTCGTCGACAGTTCTATGCCGTTCCCGCCGGAGTCCGTTTCCAGTTTCCGGATGTCGCACTCCTGACCCTGATGGGTATCGAAAGCTATTTCGCTGCGCCGCTGTTCGACAGCAATGGGGCCGTCATGGGGAGCCTCGTCGTCATGCACGATGAGCCCCGCCGACTGACGCCGGAAGAGCAGACCATCCTCGAACTGTTCGCGGCACGGGCCGGCGCCGAACTGGGTCGCCAGCTCGCCGAGCAACGGCTCAAGCGCAGCGAAACCCATTTTCGCGCGTTGATCGAACAAGCATTGGACATCGTCACCGTGCTCGACCCGGACGGAATCATCCGCTATCAAAGTCCCTCGCTCGAACGAATCATGGGCTGGCGGCCCGACGAACGGATCGGCCGCCACGCCTTCGAGTTTGTGCATCCCGACGACCACGCCCTTGGATTGGCCACGATACAGACCGTGCTGGAGCATCCCGGGGAAATCCGCGTCGGCGAGTTCCGATTCCGGCATAAGAATGGATCGTGGCGTACCTTGGAAGCCGTCGGCCGTGCCACCACCGATCAGGACGGGCAGGCCTGCCTCATCGTCAACATGCGCGACGTCACCGAACGCAAGCGACTCGAGCAGGAACGCCAACAGGCCTTGCGGGACCTCCAAAATATTACGGAGACTGTTCCCGACATTCTGTTCACCCTGGACACACAGGGCTGTCTCGTGCAGTGGAACCGTCGTCTGGTGACAGCCACCGGCTATGCTGCCCATGAGCTGTCGAACAAGCCCGCGCTGGCCTTCGTACCGCCAGAAGAAGCCGAACAGACGACGCTGGCCATCCAGCGGGCCTTCATGGACGGCTATGCCGAACTCGACGGGCATCTTCTGACGAAAGACGGCCGACAGATTCCGTACCACTGGACCGGCGCCACGCTCAAGAATTCGGAGGGGACGATCATCGGCATTTCCGGAGTCGGCCGGGACGTCTCGGAGCGGAAACGAGTCGAGCGGGAACGCGACGTCCAGCACGCCCGCCTGGTGAACGCCCAAGCCTTGGCGCAAGTCGGCAGCTGGGAATGGGATATCGAGTCTGGCCTCATGGAATGGTCCGATGAGCAGTACAGGATTTTCGGACACGACCCACAGTCGCTGAATCCGACGCACGAAGTCTTCCTTGCCGCGCTCCTGCCTGACGACCACGACCGCGTCCTGGCCGGACTGAACGGCGCCCTGACGGGACCCGGCGGATGCGAGATGGAGTTCCGCATCGTGAAGCCGAATGGCGAGGTCCGGACCGTCCATTGCCGTGCCGAAGTCGATCGGGATGCCGGCGGCCATCCCATCCGTATGTCGGGCAGCACCCTGGACGTGACCGAACGCAAGCGGACCGAATCGGCGCTTCAGCAGAGCGAGACGCATTTCCGGGCGCTGATCGAGCAGTCCTCCGATATCATCACGGTGTTGGCCCTCGATGGAACCATCCGATTCGAAAGCCCGTCCTTCGAGCGGCTCCTGGGATACCTTCCTCAGGAGCTCGACGGACAGATCGCATTCGATTACGTCCACGAGGAAGACTTGCCCAGTGTCCTGGAAAAGTTTCAACTGGTCGTTCAGCGCCCTGGCGAGTCCCAACGAGCCGAATTCCGATTCCGACACAAGGACGGAAGCTGGCTCACGCTTGAGGGCGTCGGGCGGGCAGCCCACGATCAAGAGGGACGACTCTGTGTCATCGTCAATTCACGGGAGATCACGGAACGCAAGAGAGCGGAAGCGGCGTTGGCGCGAAATCACGAGCTCTTGAAGTCCTTTGTGACACACATGCCCGCCGCAATCGCCATGCTGGACCGGGACCTTCGCTATGTCGCGGTGAGCCATCGCTGGCTTCAGGACTACCGCCTCGAGGATCAGGACCTCACGGGGAAGCATCACTACGACCTCTTCCCCGAGATTCGGCATATGCCGGAATGGCAGGCGACACACCAGCGCTGTTTGGCGGGTGCCGTGGAACGAGGAGACAACGATCATTTCATCCGTGCCGACGGCTCCGAAGACTGGACCCGGTGGGAAGTGCGTCCCTGGCACGATGCCAGCGGCGCGATCGGCGGCATCATCATGTTCACCGAAGTGATCACCGAGCGGAAACGCGCAGAACAGGCGTTGCGCGACAGCGAGGCCCGGACGAGGGCTATCCTGGATAGTGCCCTTGATGCGATCATTTCTATCGATGACCAAGGCCGGATCATCGGATGGAATCCGCAAGCCGAAACCATCTTCGGACATTTGGCGCAGGACGTGTTAGGCCGTTTGTTGGATGACACCATCATCCCGGCTCGGTACCGAGCGGCTCATTCCCATGGTACCAAGCGGGTCCTGCAGAATGGTCCCGACGCCGCGGTCCGACGCCGCTTCGAATTCTTCTCCCTGCACCGGGACGGGCACGAATTTCCGGTGGAATTCGCCATCGCATCAATGCAGATAGACGGACGGACGGCCTTCACGGCGTTCATTCGGGACATCACGGAACGCAAACGGGCGGAAGATGCGCTCCGCGAAAGCGAAGAACGATATCGTACTTTGGTCGAACTCCTGCCGTCCGGCGTGTTCGTATTCTGCGAGGGTCGGACCGTGTACCTGAATCAGACGGGCGTGAAGCTATTGGGCGGGAACGACGCCGACGAGATTCTGAATCGGCCGGCGTTCGATTTCATGCATCCCTCCTACCATGACGAAGTGCGGGGAAATGTGGAGCAGATGCTCGCCGGACATCGATCCGTCCATCGTGCCGAACGCCTCTATGTGAAGCTCGACGGAACGACATTCCCCGTGCAGGTCGAAGCCGCCCGTATGGCCTGGAACGGCAAGCCAGCCATTCTCGGAATCTTTTCGGACATCACCGAGCGGAAACGGACGGAAGACGCGCTGCAGCGCAGCGAATGGCAGCTCAGAACCGTGCTGGACACACTGCCGGTTGGTGTCTGGTTCACCGACTCGTGCGGCCGGATCCTCCTGGCCAATCCCGCCGCGCGGGCGATTTGGACCGGCGTGACATCCATCGGGCTGGGACAGTCGCCGAATCAACCGGGCTGGTGGGAGCAGGTTGGGCCGACCGCGGAGCCGCACCGCTGGCTGCTCACGCGGGCACTGACCAAAGGCGAGGCTTCGCTGAACGATACGCTGGAAATCGAATGCAAAGACGGGTCTCGTAAGACAATCCGGAATTCTGTCGTCCCAGTGCGGAACGGGGAGGGCGAGATACTCGGAGCCATCATCCTCAACGAGGACATCACCGATCAGGTTCGCGCGGAAGACGCCCTGCGACAGAATCACGCGCTGCTATCCACCATCATGGATGCGGCCATCGACATCATCTTCGTGAAGGATCGCGAAGGCCGGTATCTGCTGATGAACGCCGCCGGAGCCAAAACGCTTCAGATGCCACGCGAAGAGATTACCGGGTGGACCGATTATGCCTTGTGGCCAGCCGAACTCGCCGCCTCCTGTCGAACCGCCGACCAGCGGGTCCTCACCACCGGAGAAACCGTAACCGTCGAAGAAACCAGCAATCTCGACAGTCAACAGACTGTGTTTCTCACCACGAAAGTTCCTTATCGGAACGGCGACGGCGAGATCATCGGGATCATCGGTGTCTCACGAGATATTACCGAGCAGAAGCAGGCGGAATCCCAACGGGAACGGCAGTACCAAGAACTGCAGGCCATCTCCCGCATGACGCTGGCGCTGGCCCGTGCCTCGACGCTGGATGCGGTCTATGCCGAAGCCCTCAACGGGGTCGAGCGCGCGTTGAAAACGGACCGGGCCGCCATCCTCCTCTTCGACCAGGAGGGTATCATGCGTTTCCAAGCCTCCCGAGGTCTGTCGGATACCTACCGGGCGGCGGTCAACGGACACTCGCCCTGGTCCCGAGACCTGCAGGATCCGCCACCGCTGCTTGTGAACGACACGGTGACGGACGCGATGGTCGAGACTGACCGCGACCAGTTTCTCGCCGAAGGCATTCGAGCCGTCGCCTTCGTTCCCCTCGTTTCTCCGAGCGGCCTACTGGGCCAGTTCATGCTCTATTTCAATCACCCACATCAGTTTACGGAAGAGGAGATCGGACTGGCCCAGACCATCGCCGGCCACGTGGCGTATGTGATCCAGCGGGTCGAGGCGGAGGAGGCCCTCCGGATCAGCGAGGAACGATTCGCCAGAGCCTTTCGATCAAGTCCCTATCCCATTGTCATCTCGGAACTCGAGTCCGGTCTGTTCCTCGACGTCAATGCCGCCGCGTGTCAGGCCTTCGGCTACCGATGCGAAGATGTCACGGTGCAATCAAGCTTGGACCTCCAACTGTGGCCGACCCCAGACCATCGCGCGCGATTCGTCGACCGGCTAGTGAAAAATGGCACCGTCCGCAATGTCGAAATCGACCTCAGGAAAAAAACCGGCGAACTCCGGCATTGTCTCGTGTCCGCCGAGTTGATCGAATTGCACGGAAAACGGTGCATGGTGACAGTGGGCATGGATATCACGGACCAGATGCGCGCGGAGCGGGAACTCCGGCGTTCGCACGATTTCATCCGTCAGATCATCGACACAGACCCGAACTTTATCTTTGCCAAGGACCGGGAAGGCCGGTTCACGTTGGTCAACAAAGCGGTCGCCGACGGATACGGAACCTCGGTGGACGCCCTCGTAGGCAAAACCGACGCGGATTTCAGTGCCAATCCGGAGGAGGTCGCTTCTTACCTCGAGAAGGACCGAGAGGTACTGGACACGTGCCACGAGCGGTTCATCGCGGAAGAAACCTTCACCGACTCGACGGGCGCGATGCGATGGCTGCAGACCGTCAAACGACCGATTCTCGACGAGCAGGGCCAGGCCACGATGGTCCTCGGCGTCTCCACCGACATCACCGAACGCAAGCGGATCGAAGAGATTCTCCGCCAACGCGAACGGGACCTGCGCGCGGCGATCGACGAGCGGGAACGGATCAGCCAAGATCTTCACGACGGCATCCTCCAATCGCTCTACGCCGTCGGTCTCGGCCTCGAATCTTGTAAGCCCTTCGTGACGCAACGGCACTGCAAAAAGGCCCTGGCCGTGATGGAACAGGCGATCGGCCAATTGAACAACGTCATGACCGAGGTGCGGAACTTTATCGCCGGCCTCGAAGCGGACGTCATTCAAGGCGGGAATTTCCGAACGGCTTTGCAGACCATGGTCCAGACACTGACCGCCGCCCAGCCATTGCGCTGCTCGGTGGATCTCGAGGAGCAGGCCGTCCGCAGTATTTCCACCGAACAGGCACTGCACCTGCTAAACGTCGTGCGGGAAGCGTTGAGCAACAGTCTCCGACACGGCCAATCCAGCACCGCGCGGGTGTCGCTCAAACGGCTGCGACGTTCCGTCCGGCTCACTATTGCGGACAACGGGCGCGGATTCACGCCAGCGGCGGTCCACGGAATCGGCCACGGCCTCGCCAACATGGAGGCGCGCGCTAATAAGGTCGGAGGGCGGTTCTCGATCCGGTCCGTCAAACATCGCGGCACCCGTGTTATCATTGATCTCCCACAGGAGGATCTCCATGCCCGTCGCAAAGCCGAAAACCGTCCGATTGCTCCTCGTCGATGACCACGAAGTCGTCCGGGTTGGGCTCCGCACCGTCCTGACCCAACATGACCATGTGTCCGTCGTGGGAGAGGCCTCGACCATGGCCGACGCGATCCGGGAGGCGGCCCGGCTGAAGCCAGACGTCATTCTGATGGATGTCCGACTTCAGGATGGATCGGGCGTCGACGCCTGCCGTGAGATCCTCGCCGCCCAACCTCAGACTCGTGTGATTTTCTTAACCTCCTACGCCGACGACGATTCGGTCCTTGCCGCAGTCCTGGCTGGTGCCCATGGCTATATCTTGAAGGAGATCGACTCCTCGGCCCTGCTGAAGGCCGTCCACGCGGTCGCGGATGGCCAATCGATCCTCGATCCGACGGTCACCGAACGTGCCCTTCGGTGGCTTCGCGGAATCGGCAGCGGCTCGCGCGTCCCCGGCACGGAGCCCTTGTCCTCGCAAGAGGAACGGGTGCTGGCGCTCGTGGCGGAAGGCAAGACCAACAAGGAAATCGCCGCCGACTTGAATCTCAGCGACAAGACCGTGAAGAACTACCTTGCGAACGTGTTTCAAAAACTCCGCATTACACGGCGCGCGCAGGCGGCGGCTTTCTTCGCCAAGCGCCAGAGCTAAACAGAGTCAGACGGCCCTACTGGGATAGGTCCCAAATTTCTTCTCATTCCACACGTCTATCTCTAACCATTTGAGGGGCTTTTCGTTAAAATTATTCGTGTTCCATTGAGGTTGTATGATCCTGGGCAGCCTGTGACGTGGAGGATTCGGCCGGAATCCTGTACGAGCACGACAGTCGTCGACGGGAATGCATCGGTGGACACACGATGAACATTCCCGACCACACGGAGTGTGAGCCTGAAGATCCTCCTGGACGCAACAACCATCCTGCTGGCCGGCGCCGTCGTCCTTCTCACCCTCGTCTTGTGGCAACTCATTCGGACGCGGCGGGAGAATTTTCTCAAGTCCCGCATCATTGCCGCCACCAGCTCCGGAGTCCTCATTACCGACGCCACGGTCCCGCGCCATCCGATCCTCCATGCCAACCCTGCCTTTCGGTTACTGACCGGTTATGGGGAAGAGGAAGTCTTGGGCCAATCGCCGCAATTCTTAAACGGCCTCCACACGGACCGGGCTGCCATCGAAAAGATCGGGCTGGCTCTTCAGGACGGTCGGGCCTGTCGCGTGATCGTCCGCCATTACCGCAAAAACGGCACGCCGTTCTGGAACGAAGTCACCCTCTCACCGGTTAAGAATCGGGCGGGGGAACTCACGCAGTACATCTGGGTGATGAGCGATGCCACGCAGCGGCAGCAAGCCGAAGAGGCGCTCAAGGACTCACACGATCCGTCGCGGGTCCTGTCTGAAATCGTATCCGAAGGCATCGTTGTCTGCGGCGACAGCGGGGGGATTCTCTATGTGAATCCCGCGGCCGCCCGCCTATTGGGCGCCGCATCGACCGAAACGCTCATCGGGAAATCGATCCTGGCCTTGTTTCCATCGGAGAGCCACGAGACGATCCGCGTGCGCCTCGATCATCTGCGCAGCTCGGGAATCGCCGGCATCCCGCATGAGGAACGGCTGATTCGGACGGACGGACAGTCCCTCACGGTCGAGTTCGTCGGGGCACCGATTCTCTGGCAAGGCAAATCCGCCCTGCTCGTATCCCTCACCGATCTGACGACACGGGCTCAAACACAATCCGCCACCCAGCGCTTGGCTGAGCACGTCCGGTCAACCGAGTCGGTCGCGCATCTCGGCAATTGGGACTGGACGCTGGCGGATCAATCCCATCGCTGGTCGGACGAACTGTACCGCATCGTAGGATACGAGCCGGGCCATGTCGTTCCGACCCATGATGTGTTTACGTCAGTCTTCCACACAGACGACCGTCGTGTTCTACTCGACGCTCTCGCCTCCTATGTGCAGACCGGTGCGCCGCTCGACCTCGAGTGCCGGATCGTGCAACCGGGCGGAAGTCTCCGCCACGTCCGATGTGTCGGCGAGGAAGTCATTCGGGATCAGGCGGGGCAGCCGGTGCGCGTGATCGGACACCTCCAAGATCTGACCGCCCACGTGATGATGGAACAGATCGCCCACGACCGCGACGAGCAGTTCAGACTCGTGGTCGAGTCCGCTCCGAACGGGATTGTGCTCACCGCGGAAGATGGCACGATCACGTTGGTCAATTCGACGCTCGAGTTGATGTTCGGATACGGTCACGGCGAGTTGACCGGACGATCGGTCGAGATCCTCCTGCCGGAAGAGTTGCGGGCCGGCCATGCGGAACAGCGGAGCGCCTTTTTCTCATCCCCGATTTCCCGCCCCATGGGGTCGGGACGAGAGTTCGTCGCCCGGCGCAAAGACGGCACCGCCATCCCGGTCGAAATCGGATTGAGCCCCCTCCGGACCTCGACTGGGCTCCAAGTCTTGGCCACGATTGTCGACATTTCCACTCGCAAGACGATCGAAGCGTTGCTAGGAGATAAGGAAGCCTTCAACCAAGCGGTGCTCGATTCGATGACCGCGCATGTCGCCGTCCTCGACCACGACGGCCGAATCACAGCGGTGAACAAAGCCTGGTCGGCCTTCGCTCAGGGGTTGGAGCAGGGCGATGTTTCCCGCGTCGGACCGGGAGAGAATTATGTCACGGTCTGTACGCAAGCCGCTCAGACCGGTGACACCGGAGCTCAGGCGGCCTTGGAGGGTATCAATGCCGTACGGATCGGCACCAAGGATCGGTTCTACATGGAGTATCCATGCCACACGTCCGCCGAACCCCGTTGGTTCGCGATGAACGTGGTGCCCTTGCACGGACTTCGCGAAGGACTGGTGATCACGCACGAAGACATCACCGCTCGCAAGCGCGCCGAGGAGGATCGGGAACGGCTCACGGCCCAGACCCAGCATTTGCAAAAAATGGAAGCGATCGGCACGCTGGCGGGCGGCATTGCGCACGAGTTCAATAACAGTTTGACGGCCGTGCTAGGGTTCAGCGAGCTCGCGCTGAAAGCCTTGCCCAAAGACCACAAGGTCCATCGTCATCTCGAACAGGTCATCGCAGCCGGCCGGAAATCGCGCGACCTCGTCCACCAACTCCTGACGTTCAGCCAACAGGGCCGCCACCTGAAGCGGCCGTTGTCGCTCCATGTGCTCGTGAAAGAGTCGCTGAAATTGTTGCGGCCGCTGGTGCCGTCGTGGATTCAACTGCACGAACGGATTCTCGTCCCGACGCCTCCCGTGTCCGCGGATTCATCGCAGATGCACCAGATACTCCTCAATCTCGTTGAAAACGCCTTGCGAGCGATGCGCCAAACGGGAGGCAGCCTGACGATCACGCTGGAAGAAACCCGCATCGAGCAGCCCCGGCTTGGTCCCCAGGCTCGGCTGGAACCGGGATCGTACGTACGGCTGATGGTGCGTGATACCGGTGAAGGCATGGCACCGGAGGTCCAAAGCCGCATCTTCGATCCATTTTTCACGACCAAGGAAATGGGCGAAGGCCGTGGGATGGGGCTCGCCGTCGTCCACGGCATCGTGTCCGCCCACAACGGTACTGTCTTCGTGGATAGCGCACCTGGGGTTGGCACAACCGTAGAAGTCTTTTTGCCCGTCCTGCCCGTAACCCAGCCCGCCGCAGCATCTGGCTCGGATGAACCGTTGCCGCAGGGACACGAGTGCGTCCTGTTTGTCGACGACGAGGAATCCCTTGCCCGTTTTGGAGGGGAGATGCTAGAGTCGCTTGGATACTACGCGGTGGTGAGAATGAGCGCGGCGGAAGCCTGGCAGGCGTTTCAGATGGCGCCGCAGCGGTTTGATCTGTTGATCACCGACCAGACCATGCCCAGTATGAGCGGGGATGCGCTGGCCCGTGAATGTCGCCGGCTGCGCCCGGATTTGCCGATCATTCTCTGCACCGGTTCCGACCAAACGCTCACCGAATCCGCGGCGCGTGCGCAGGGAGTGACCGAGTTTTTGCTCAAGCCGCTTATGCTGCACGACTTGGCGAAGACGATTCGAAACGTGCTGGATCGGGCGGCAGCCGAACACCCATCGCCCAATCAACGGTATCGAGACCTGGCCCGGGAACTTGTCGAGGAACAGAATGCCCTCAGTACTCGTCGTTGACGACGAAGACCAGATCCGTCAGTTGATCCGCGAAACGCTGGAACAGGCCGGCTACGAGGTCCAGGAGGCGAGCGACGGCAAGCAGGGACTCGAGCGGTACCGCGCCAAGCCCGCCGATCTCGTCATCATGGACATCTTGATGCCTGACCAGGACGGCCTGGAAAGCATCATGACGTTGCGACGTGAATTTCCCGCCGCTCGGGTGATCGCGATCACGGGTGGCAGCGATATGATCGGCATCTTGAACTTCCTCGACGTCGCGAAGATGCTCGGCGCCCGCCGGACGCTTCAAAAACCGTTCGACATGCAAACGCTGCTCGACGCCGCGCAATCGGAACTCACTAACTAGAGACCCCTCCCGCTCACCGGCTCATTGACATCGCATTGACCGGTCGTCACACTGCCGTCCCATGCCTGTCTCGCCCTCTGCTATGCTCCCGGTGAATATCGGTTTGGGTACGCTCGTCGTCACGGTCGGATTCTGGCTGCTCTGGGGCACCCTCGCACCGGGACTGCTCGCAACTTGGGCTCTCTGCGCCGGTGGGCTCATTTATTGGAAAGGGCGGACGGTCACCGAGGTCTGGGCCTGGACGACGTTGCTGCTGGGGCTGGAAAGCTTCGCCTGGCCGGTCGTGCTCATGATTCAATTGAAGGCGGTCACGGCCACGCCGCCGGAGGAAGAGATGGGAGCGGTACTGTCTGCCATCATCCTCGGACTCTTCTCGTCGGTCTTCTGGGTATCGTTCTCCTACGGCCTATTCAAGCGGGCCTGGGGCACGCTGACTCCTGCCTCTCCTCCTAACCCTCCCGTGCCTCAACCCAGCGGACGACCGGCGAATCGCAAAAAGCGGTAGCCTTACACCATTTCCACCGGATCGACATCGACGCTGAACCTAAGGCTTCGTCGTGGATACGCTCGTTCGATCCGATCAAGAGACAAGCGGACACCCTCACGAAGCCGAACCCGATCGGGTCCTTTGACCATGATCCGCCAGGCTGTGGCTCCCGGCCGACGCACTCCCGGTGTGGGGACAGGGCCCAGAACGACTGTCGTCTGAGTTGCTGCAAGACCCAGTTGGCCACCGCGCGCGACCGTACGAGACTCGGTTGCGAATTGCTCGCGCAGCAGTCGGGTCCATTGTGTGGCGGCCTGTTCGGCCATCACACGATCCTTACCCGACACCGTCGTGTAAATCAGATGGTGGATAGGTGGAAACCCGAGCACACGTCGAGCCAGAAGTTCTTCACTGTAGAATCGGGCGGGGTCGTGCGTGACCAGAGCCTGAATTGCATGATGTTTCGGCAGACGGGTCTGCAGCAAGACCCGCCCGCCCGCCGACGCAGACTTTGCGACCTGTGCTGCGTCTACCAGCAGTTGATAGGTCCGCTCGGCCGCGCGGAAGTCCGACACATGCAAACCCGTATCGGCTTGCACGACACCCACCACGGCTGCAGACGGAATTGGCCCTCGCTGGAACAGCGCCTGCGTGCCGATCAGAATATCCCAGGAGGAGGAGAGGATCTCTCCCCACAGGCGCCGCGCGTCCTTGACGCTACGGGTCGTATCTCCATCGATCCGGATGATGCGCGCCGCCGGACACCACTGGCGGACATCCTGTTCCACCCGTTCGGTCCCTTCCCCGACCGGACTCAATCGAGAGGCGCCGCAATTCCCACAGGTCTCGGGCAAAGACACCACGGTACCGCAATATCGACAGACCAGGCGAGCGTGATCCCGCGAGTAGGCGACCGCGATGCCGCACGAGACGCAACGCGGTACCCATCCACAGTCCCGACACACCAGCGCCCCGGCATAACCTCGCCGATTGAGAAACAGGACGGCTCGATCCTGACCTGCCAGCGCATTATGCAGCGCCGCCACCAAGGGTGCGCTCAGCGATGAATCCATCGCTTCACGACTGAGATCGATCAGCTCAACCGTCGGTAAATCGGCTGACGGAACCGGTTCGACACAAGACTCTATATCGACAACTGCTCTGACTTCCAACGAGGGGTGCGCCGATCCGTACACAAGGAGCGCTCGCTCTTGCTGGGCTCGCCACCAGGCCACGTCGCGGGCGTGATAGCGAGGCTCCTGCGGTTCCTTAAACGCTACGTCCTCCTCACCGTCGATCCAGATCGCTCCGATGTTTGTGAGAGGATGAAACACGGCCGAGCGAGTCCCCACGACGATCTGCGGTAGGTCACGATGGCCGGCGGCTTCACCGATGCCCTCACCAACCGGTTGGGAACTGTGAACGGGCACGTGCATCGTGCTCTCAAGAGTCTGACGAATCCATTCAGCGCGCGCGGCTTCACCGACCAAGACCAACACAGATTTCCCTCGGACTCTCGCCTGTCGAATGACGTGCACCAGTAGGCTCAGCCGATAATCCAGCCGGCCTTCGACCAGGAGACGTGACGCATGAGACAACCCCGTGAGGGCCGTGATTCGATCCCGGGCGGCTGGATCGAGCGGTGGTAGTGCTTCATGATCCAACACCCTCTGGCAATGGTTCTGATTGCTGGGCGCGAGGCGTGCGGCACGGGCTGGACGCGTGGGTTGCGGCCGGTTCGACCGGAGAATCCATTGCTGCGATTCCAGAAACGTGAGTGAGGTGCCCGGTGCGTCACGAAGCGTGGTGGACGAGAGTCCCTGTTGTCGCCGGGCGATCCGTTCAAGCACTGGCCGATGTCTGTCGGGACAGCGACCTTGGGTGAGGGCTGACCGACCCTCTTCTGTCGCAACGAGACGCCACGAAGACTGAGCAGCAGTCTGAACCGGCGCGGTAATCAGTCGGAGACATTGTCCCCAGGGGGCGAGATATTCATCCGCTACCCGTTTCGACAACTCAAAGAGCCCCGGAGGAAATCCCGACTCAGCTGTCCCCTCCGGCAAATCGGCAATGGCTTTGACTCGCGATGGGAGGACTCCGGGTGACAGACGATCCGTCAGTGCGATGACCGCTCCCTCCAAGGTGGCGTACCCGAAAGGAACCGTCACCCGTGAACCGACGACGACCCGTCCGTGAAACATCGGCGGGACAAGATAGGTAAACGTCTTCGCTAGATGGCGGGGTACGATAACTTCTGCATAGAGATGTGGCAGTTCGTCTCCTCCAAGATGACTGGACGGCGGCAGCATGCGCCATTCTAGCAGTGCGTGGAAATCAAGGACAACGAAGAGGAGCGAGGGAATGCGTGCAGAGAAGTTCGCCTGAACTACGGGGCGGGGACACGCTCCCTGCCCCGTGGTTCATCATGCTATTCGAGCGGCGGGCCAGCCGGTTTCGGAGAATCCTGTGCCGGTTGATTGCCTGGATCGGATTTTCCTGGAGAGTCCGATACACTCAACGTCCCAGGCCCGTCGCCCGCGGAAAGGGCGTTCTGTCCCATACCGTCGCCCGTCGAAGGACGTGGTGGAGCATCTTGGCCGGCCGGAGCAGACTCGGTCACATTCGCTCCCTTGGCACTCAAACTGGCGGGATCGTTGTCAGGCGTTCCCGCCGTTTTCTGGGTAGGCGATGCAGCCGGAGCCGAGTCCGTCTCGGACGGAGCGTACAGAAGTATTTCTACGCGGCGATTGCTGGTCCGTCCACCTTCATTCGCATTGGTAGCAGCCGGACGACTGTCCCCGTATCCGACCGACGTGAGACGGGCCGAATCCAATCCGCCTTTTTCGACCAGATACCGAACCACACCGCTGGCCCGTGCTTTCGATAACTCCCAGTTACTGGGATAACGCGATTTCAGTGAGGGACCGATCTCCACGTTATCCGCATGTCCCTCCACACGGATCATTCGCGCATCGCCGCTGGTCCGCAGGTATTCGATCAACTGATCGAGCACCTTGTACCCCTCCGGACGAATCGCTGCTTCCCCCGAATCGTAGCGAAGGAAATTCGCCGTATCTCCGAGGTTGATCCGGCTCTGTCCTGCGGCATCTTGCACGGTGAGTTTCCGCGCGACGAGATCGGCCGGGACGGCGGCTACGGTTTTTTCCGGTGGCGTGGTTTGTTGGGACAGGGGCTGAACCGGAGTGGGCTCCACCGGAAGCACAACCGGGGTCTGATGCGAAATCCGCTTGAATCGATCTCCCTTCATAACCCGTGTCGTGACCCCGAGAATCGTTGCCGTGGCAGTGCGGTCTTCTGTTGAAATCACCCTCAATTGGCCGATTTTTCGGGACGGCAGCCCCTGACCCTGTCGATAGAGTTCGAGCACATCCCCGCGCCGCAAGCCGTCCCCTTTTCCCCGGTCGAGATACGCGATGTCCGATTGAGCCACCAGCGTCATGGTCTTATCGGACTGGAGTTCGACGATCATCCCACGGATTTCCCCCGCGTCGACGACGGGGCTGGCCTCGTCCGTGGCTGTCGGCGGCTCGAATCGCATGACCGGATCACCGGGGGCAATCGGGCCATAGCTCCGAACAACCTCGACCGTCGTAAGAACGTGCTCCACTTGAGTCACTTTCACCACGGCCAGCCGGATCGTCACGAAACCCAAGTACTCTTGTGTGACGGGATGAAACGTCTTCCTCACACGTCGATAGACGGTGTAGAGGTCACCGAGAGCGGCACTCTGGGGATTCACCAACTTCAGATAGAGTGCGTCGTTTAAGCCCAAAATCATGCGATCGCCAGTCGACTGGTTATCGCCGGTAATTAAATTGACAATGCCTTCGCGAGGAGTCGATTTCTGTAAAGAGCCTGCCGCGTAGGCCAATGCCCCTTCGCCAAATCGAACCGCTTCAGCTTCGCCCGCCTGAACTGGAGGGGAGCTCAGCATGACACCAGCCGAAATTGACAACGCCAGGAACACCGGGGCAATCGTTTTCATAGGTTTCGTCCTTGGTTGAGGCGAGTAGATCCTTGCAAACCTTAGCAAATCACCCAGCATTGTCAAGGAATTCGGCCTTTCGATTCCCGGTTTGACGGGTGAATTCTTCGGTGCTACCGTATCGGTAAGTTGCCGACGGTCGTCCTAAGAACGTTGCCGGTATTGCCTATGACTCACTCGCAATCAGGAAAGGGGAGCGATCCTCAAAAGCCCGTTCGAATCGACACACAGATCCATCGTCGGAAAAAGGCACCCGCCCTCTCGCCCTTGGAATCCGAATGGGACCAGTCGGAGAAATTTCCTCCCGCTCACTTACGAACCCCGTTTGCTCCTCAGAGCCCGCCTAAATCCAAGCGCTCGTCATAGGGTCTCAAGATCCAAAAACTCGGGGTTCCGATTCACTACAACCTGCACTCGAACTTCAACGGGTTCTGCTACCAACTCATTGAAATAAAACAATATTTAACCGAACACAAGACCAACATTTTCCGCCTGAGAAACCTAGGGCTTTCGGGTCTTCTATTCTAGGTCCTTTGTCCGCTTGCTATCGCAAAGAGCGCAGCACTAAGATCCCCTCTCTTCGTTCTAGGTCAACATGTTGCGAGTTGATTATCGATGAGCGGTCTCGATTTACTGCTTGAGTATCTAACCCGATATTTCCCGATCCTGTTGTTTGTGTTTATTGCACTGGCATTTGGAGTCGTGACGTTGGTCATCAGCTACTTCGTTCAGCCCAAATTTCCTGAGCCGGAAAAGCTTTCGGCCTACGAATGCGGATCTGAGCCCTTCTCCGATGCCCGGATGCCGTTTCCCGTCCGCTATTACATCTTCGCCATGCTCTTCGTGATTTTCGACATCGAAGTCATCTTCCTCTATCCCTGGGCCGTCGTCTTCGAAAAGCTCGGAATCATTGGACTGGTCGAGATGCTGATCTTCATCGCCTTGTTCCTCGTGGCCTACGTCTATGCCTGGCGAAAGGGAGCGCTCGAATGGGACTGATCCAACTGGGGCGACAGGATAAGGACGGCGCTCCCGATGTCATTACGACCACGGTGGAGAAGGCTGTGAATTGGGCACGCAAGGGATCGCTCTGGCCCATGACGTTCGGCCTGGCTTGTTGTGCGATCGAAATGATCGCCGCCGTCTCCTCGCGCTACGACATGGACCGCTACGGAGCGGGGGTGTTTCGCGCTTCTCCCAGGCAATCCGATTTGATGATCGTCGCCGGCACTGTCTGCCGCCGGATGGCTCCCGTCATTCGGAAGATTTATGACCAGATGCCCGAACCGAAATACGTGATCGCAATGGGATCGTGTGCGACGTCAGGCAATATCTACGACAGCTATAGCGTCGTCCAGGGTGTCGACCGGTTTGTGCCCGTCGATATCTATGTACCCGGGTGCCCGCCTACGCCGGAGGCGTTGTTCGACGGTATTCTCAAGTTGCAAGAGCGGATCATGCAAAAGCGGGTGTTCGTGAAACAGCCTGATGCAGTCAAAGAGAGCTTGAAGGTCTAAGAACACCCCATGCACCAGCTGGCCCAACGAGTCCAGGACACCTTCCCTGTCGGTTTTCTCTCGGCCAACGAGTGGCGTGGAGATGTGTCCGTGATCGTATCCCGAGAAAAGCTTCATGAAGTTGCCCTGTTCCTGCACGACGATCCCGGAATGGATTTCGACTATATCGTGCATGTGAGCTCCGTCGACTGGCCCGACGACGAGGAACGGTTCGAAGTGGTCTGGGAATTCTATTCGATCCGCAAACGTCAACGGATCAGACTAAAAGTCCGTGTGCCGGAGTCCGATTGCGTGGTCGATTCCTTGACCGATATCTGGAAGGGTGCCGACTTCATGGAACGCGAGGTTTACGACATGATGGGCATCCGTTTCCGGAACCATCCGGACCTGCGCCGCATCCTCATGCCGGACGATTACACGGAAGGCTATCCCTTGAGAAAGGATTTCCCGTTACGCGGGAAGGGTTGGCGGGACACGTTCGATTTTTTGGACGAAGTGCCTCGATAAGGACAGTACTCAGAGATGGCGTTCGAAGATCAACGAACAACCGTTTATAAAGTCGACCCGGAGCATCCGGAGAGCGAGACACTCCCCACACTCCGCACGGAAGAGCTGCTCCTCAACATGGGGCCGCAGCATCCCAGCACGCACGGAGTACTCAAAGTCATTCTGGAACTCGAAGGCGAGCGCCTGGTGAAATCGACGCCGGTCATGGGATTCCTGCATCGCGGTGTCGAGAAGCTCGCCGAAGAGGGCACCTACCATCAATTCATTCCCCATACCGATCGGCTCGACTACGTCTGCGCGATGTACAACAATTTCGCCTACTGCCGCGCCGTCGAAAAGCTGATGAATCTTCAGGTGCCGGAGCGGGCCGAGTATCTCCGGACCATCGTGGCGGAGGTGCAGCGTATCATCGGCCATCAGTTCTGGCTCGGCACGCAGGCCCTCGACATCGGCGCGATGACCGTCTTTTTCTATTGCTTCAGAGACCGCGAAATTCTTCTCGACTGGTTCGATGAACTCTGCGGAGCGCGTTTGACCACCAGCTGGTACCGGATCGGCGGCGTCGAGCGGGATCTCACGCCGTCGCTGCTGGACACGCTCAAGAAGTTTCTCGATTATTTCCCTCCCAAGATCGACGAGTACCAGGTCTTTCTAGAGAAAAACCGCATCTGGATCGCCCGAACTAAAGGCGTCGGCGTAATCTCGGCGGAAGACGCCGTCAGCTTCGGATTGAGCGGGCCGTCGCTGCGCGGCTCCGGTGTGGATTACGACCTGCGCAAATACGAACCGTATTCCGCCTATCCTAAATGCGAGTTCAGCGTCCCCGTCGGCAAGAACGGCGACACCTACGACCGGTACTGGATCCGCGTCATGGAAATGTACGAGAGCGTGAAGATCATTCGGCAGTGCCTGGAACAGATGCAGGAAGGGCCGATCATGGCCGATGTGCCCAGCGTCACTTTCCCGCCGAAGGAACGGGTCTTCACGAATCTCGAAGCCATGATTCAACAGTTCAAACTCTTCTCTCAGGGCTTCAACGCCCCTCCGGGAGAAATTTATTGCGGGACGGAAGCCCACAAAGGCGAATTGGGCTTCCATATCGTCAGCACGGGCGGCGGCAAGCCCTATCGCCTGAAAATCCGCGCCCCCTCGTTCATTCATATGGGCGCGTTTGACTATATGTCTCGCGGCTACATGATCGCCGACGCCATCACCCTGTTCGGCACTTACGACATCGTGATGGGCGAGTGCGATCGTTGAGCGTGACGATACGGTAGCGATATAAGGCAGGACCATGGGACTGAAGCCAGCAACGAATCCGGATGTCGAAGCGACGACGATCGAATTGACCATTGACGGGAAAACCGTCACGGCCAAAGACGGGGTCTCGCTCTACGACGTGATCGCCAGCACGGGCAAGATCATTCCGGCCATGTGTTACCACTATACCTTCGACCCCTTCGGCTCCTGCGGCATGTGTCTCGTCATGCAGGAAGGCAAGAAGGCGCCGGTGCGGTCCTGCACGGCGAAGGCGACCTCCGGCATGGTAATCCGGACGGAAGGCGACGACCTGTTCCAGGCTCGGAAAAAGGCCGTCGAGAAACATCTTTCCGTCCATCCGCTCGACTGTCCGGTCTGCGACGCCGATGGGCACTGCGAGCTGCAGGACATGGCCTTCCAGCACGGTGTCACGAACCTGGCCAACGCCAAGCAAAAATTCATTCCCGAAGACACCCGCAGCATCGTCCTAGACTTCAACATGAACCGGTGCATCGCCTGCGCCGAATGCATCAACGTCTGCAAAGATGTCCTGATGATCGATGCATTGCAGTTCATGAAGAAAGGCGGTTTTAACCAGGTCGTCGCGAAGGGCGATCTGCCGCTGTCATGCGAATTCTGCGGCGATTGTCTGGCCGTGTGCCCGGTCGGCGCTATCACGAATAAATATTCCAAGTACCTGTACAAACCTTGGCAGATGAAGAAGACCACCAGCACCTGCAACTATTGCGGGGACGGGTGTCAGTTGTATCTGGAAACCAAGGACTCGGAAGTCATCCGCGTGACCTCGCCACTCTCCTGGAAAAACAAGTGGGGAGATCGCTCGGAAACCGCCAAGGGACACGGCGGTTTGTGTGTGCGCGGCCGCTTCGGATTCGACTACCTCGATGGGAAAACCCGGTTGACCCAGCCGCTCGTGCGGGAAGGCAATCAATTGGTCCCCAAGCCCTGGCTCGACACGATGCACCAGGTGGTCGATCGGTTCGCCGATATCAAGAAGACACATGGGCCGGATGCCATCGCCGGTCTCATTACCGCCCGCTGCACCAACGAAGAACTGTATCTCTTCCAGAAACTGATACGGACAGTCCTCGGGAGCAATCATCTCGACAGCAGCGCCCGTTACGGTCACATGAATTTCGTCCATGCCTCGCGTCATGCATTGGGCTTCGGACGAACCCCCAACGACTGGGAGGATCTCACCAAGGCCAAAGCGGTCCTGATCCTCGGGTCGAACATCACCGAAACCAATCCCCTGACAGCCGTACGTATTAAAGAGGCCATTCGGGTGTATAAGGCACAGGTGGTCGTGCTCGACTCGGCCGTCACGAATATCGGCAAGCTGGCCTCCCATCCGTTCCTCATCAAGCCCGGAACCGAAGGGCTGGTCATCGACGGACTCATCAAGGCTACGCTTGAGCAGGACCTCGTCGACGAGGAAGCGACCGGCAAGCATCCGCAGGCTTTTGCCGCCTTGAAGGAAGGGGTGGCGGGTCTGTCGCTCGACCAGATCGCTGCGGCCACCGGTCTATCGTCCGAGACTTATCGTGACATCGCAGCCATCATCGCCGAATCCCCGCGGACCATTCTCCTCTGCGCGGAAGGCATCGTTCGTCGGATGGACGGCTATCACAACGTGCTCAAGCTCATCGACCTGGCCTGGATTACCGGCAAGCTCGGAAAACCGGGATGCGGCGTCAACACGGTCACCGAGGAACCGAACGAGCAGGGCGCGGTCGACATGGGGGTGGCACCGGAGTTTCTCCCGGGGCAAGCCTCGTACGCCGATGCG
Organism: Nitrospira sp.; assembly: GCA_046350995.1. Taxonomy (GTDB): domain Bacteria; phylum Nitrospirota; class Nitrospiria; order Nitrospirales; family Nitrospiraceae; genus Nitrospira_D. Next base: position 5,732 of record JAXLZJ010000011.1, on the reverse strand, counting down.
GCGGGACGGGAGCGCTTCGCGAAAGCCTGGGACGCGTCCCTGCCGGCCAAGACCGGCGCGAATCTCGTCGAGATTTTGAAACGATGCAAGAGCGGGCAGATCAAGGCCCTCTATGTCCTCGGTGAAAATCCCCTGGCGACTTTACCGGCGTCTCTCGAAGTCCGACAGGCCCTGGACAAGCTCGAGTTGCTCGTCGTCCAAGATCCCTTCTTGACGGATACCGGCCGACTCGCCCATTTTGTCCTGCCCGCCTGCACCTATGCGGAAAAGGATGGGACCTTTACCAATCTGGAAGGACGAGTCTTGCGTGTACGCCAGGCGATGGACCCCATAGGGGAAAGCCTCCCGGATTGGCATATTATGACCGCGCTGGCCAACGGGCTGGGCGCCAATTGGGAATACGAGTCGTCCAACGATATTCAGGCCGAGATCATGAAGCTGCTTCCGGGCTATTACAACCTCGGCCAGCCCAGGAAAGTCACGCCATCCCCTGATGCTTATCTCGCCAATGGTTACGCTGTGGACGTAAAGACGCGTTACCGAGCCGGGCACGCCACGGCCGATCCGAAGCGTCCCTTCTCCTTGACCATGGGACAGCTGTTGACGCATTCGGGCAAGATGTCGACGGAAGCGCCTGGACTGATCAAGATCGCACCCAATACCGGCAAGCTCCGGATGAATGGGCAGGATATGGAGCGACTCGGGTTACAGGACAGCGCCAAAGTGCGCATTACCTCGGAGCGCGGCTCGCTCCAATTGGGCGTGCAGCCCGACATTGCCTTGGCCCCGGGCTCCTGTTTCTTCCCGGAACACTTTAACGAGCCGCCCGTGAAAGATTTGATGACAGTACAGGTGGACGCCACGACGGGCGTGCCTGCCTTCAAGCAGACATGGGTGAGCATCGAGAAGGCGTAAGTTCCCGGTAGGGGCATTCACCCGCCGGCAGGAGTTGACGATGAGCGTCGCCGCATTGACCAAAAAGATTTTGCACGCCGCGTTGTTCTACGAAATTTGGGACGCGATGAAGGTCACCTTCCGACACATGTTCCACCGGCCGATCACGTTTCAGTATCCGCGCGAGCAGCGGACGATTCCCGACACCCACCGCGGAGCGCTCGGACTCCTTCGCTACGACGACGGTCGCGAACGCTGCGTGGGCTGCGACCTGTGTGAGGCAGCTTGTCCCTCCCATTGCATCAAAGTCATCAGTGCAGAAAACAAAGATCTGCCGCTCCAGCGCTACGCCACGGAATTCTATATCGACGTGACGAAGTGTGTGTTCTGCGGCTATTGCGTCGAAGCGTGCCCCGTCAACGCGCTGGCCATGACCAAGATGTACGAGTATTCCACGCACGACAAGCGCACTCTCCTCTTCGACAAGAAGCGGCTCTACGACATTGGTGAGCGTCATCTCGATGACGCCAAAAAATATCTCTACGCCCATAACCAGGAGAAAAATGCCGAGGAGAGCCGCGAGTACCGATACTATTTCCCGCAATCGGTCCTCAAATCGACCCAGTCGACTCCCAAGCATTTGAGCTGAGACACCCGATGGTCGCTGTCTTTTTTTCGTACTTTGCCTTGATGAGCATTGCCGCGGCGGTATTGACGGTTGCGTTGCGCAACCCCGTCCACTGCGGTCTGGCCCTGCTCGCGTTGCTGCTGCACGTGTCGGGTCTCTTCGTGCTACTCAACGCCGAATTCCTCTGGGCCGTCCAAGTCGTCGTCTACGCCGGCGCTATTCTGGTGCTCTATCTGTTCGTCCTAATGTTGCTCAACCTGAAAACCGACGAACGGTACTTCCATTCCACGTTCTTGTATTTTCTCGGGCCGGCCGCCCTCGGATCGCTCTACGTCCTCTACCTGCTCGTGAAGTCTCCGTACGGCGGCGTCAAAGGCGATGTCTCGCCGGCCACCATTCTTCAGGACGGCGATACCGCGGCGGTCGGCATCAAGATGTTCAGCGATTATCTATTGCAGTTTGAAATCGTCGGCGTCTTTCTGCTGGGAGCGATCATCGGTGCGATCGTGCTGGCAAAAACGCCCAAGGCGCTCGATGCAGGAAAAGACTGAACCATGATCCCCTTATCCGCCTATGTCGCCGTCAGTGCCGTGCTGTTCCTGACCGGACTGCTCGGTGTCCTGATCCGGCGGAACTTCATCATCGTCCTAATGGCGGTCGAGATCATGTTGAATGCCGCCAACATCAACCTGGTGGCGTTTTCCCATTACCTTGAGTCCATGGCCGGCCAGCTGGTCGCGTTGTTCATCATTGCCATCGCGGCGGGAGAAGCGGCCGTCGGGCTCGCGATCATCATCGTCGTGTTCCGCGGCAAGATTTCGACCAACGTCGACGAAATGAACCTATTGAAGTGGTAACGTGTCTGACTTAACCGATCTGCTCATCAAATTTATTCCGGTGTTCCCGCTGCTGGCGGCCATTGCCAACGGCCTCTTCGGGCGATATCTCTGGTCCCACGACTGGGCGCACCGCCTCGCCTGGGGATCCGTCGGCCTCTCCTTCCTCTGCTCGATCGGCGTCTTCGCCGATGTGCTGAAGACCGGCGTGGCCCGTGAAACCATCGCCTACCAGTGGATCTTTGGCGGCGACCTGACGATCAACCTGGCCTATCTCGTCGATCCACTGACCTGCGTCTGGCTCCTTGTGGTCACCGGTATCGGCTTCCTGATCCACGTGTATTCCGTCGGGTATATGCACGGGGAGGACGGGTTCACCCGCTTCTTCACCTATTTGAATCTCTTCATGGTCTCCATGTTGCTCCTCGTCATGGGGAACAACTATGTGGTCCTCTTTATCGGCTGGGAAGGCGTGGGGCTCTGCTCGTATCTCCTTATCGGCTATTACTATGACAAAGTGTCCGCCGCGAAAGCCGCGTCGAAAGCCTTCGTCGTCAACCGCATCGGTGACGCCGGTTTCCTCCTGGCTATCTTTCTCGTCTTCATCAACTTCAAGACGCTGGATTATACGAAGGTCTTTGCTCAGATCGGTTCTCTCTCACCCGAAATGGCCACGGCCATTGCCTTGTGCCTATTGATCGGCGCTGTCGGGAAATCTGCTCAGTTGCCGCTCTACACCTGGTTACCGGACGCCATGGAGGGTCCCACCCCGGTCAGCGCCCTGATTCACGCTGCGACCATGGTCACCGCCGGCGTCTACATGATTGTCCGCAACCACGCGATTTTCGACCTCTCGCCCGTGGCCATGGAGATGGTCGCCATCATCGGAGGCTGCACGGCTCTCTTTGCGGCGACGATCGGCCTCGTGCAAACCGACATCAAGCGGGTCCTGGCCTATTCCACCGTCAGTCAGCTCGGCTACATGTTCCTGGGCTGCGGCATCGGTGCGTATACCGCCGCCGTCTTTCACGTCATGACGCACGCCTTCTTCAAGGCACTCCTGTTTCTTTCAGCCGGTTCGGTCATCCATGCCTTATCCGGCGAGCAGGACATCAGGAAGATGGGCGGCTTGAGTAAAAAGATTCCCTGGACCTATCGTCTTTTCCTAATCGGTACCGTCGCGATCGCGGGCATCCCGCCGCTGGCCGGATTCTGGAGCAAAGACGAAATCATGGGCCATGCCTTCGTGAATCACCACTATCTCTATTACGGCATGGCGGCGATCGGCGCGTTCCTGACCTCGTTCTACATGTTCCGCCTGACGTATCTGACGTTCTACGGCCCCTCACGTATGGACCACCATACGGAGGAGCACGTCCACGAATCTCCAATGGTCATGGTTGGTCCGCTGATGGCTCTCGGCTTCTTGTCCGTCTTGGGCGGCTTGATCTTGGGTTTCCCCCCCGAGCACGGATGGCTGCATGGATTCCTCGCGCCCGTCGTCGGTGCGGCCGGTGAGCACGAAGTCAGCCCCGCTCTCCTGCTCCTCTTGATGGGCACCGCGACCGGCATTGCGCTGCTCGGATGGGGACTGGCTCATTTCCTCTACAGCGTGAGTCCGGCCACGGCCGACAGTTGGGCCGCCAAATTCACGGGCGCGTACACGACCTTGCTGAACAAATACTATGTCGACGAACTGTACGACTTCTTGTTCGTGGAGCCGACCAAACGACTCGGCGAGCTCCTCGATTGGTTCGACCGAACCATCATCGACGGAATCGTGCGCGGCGTGGCCCAAATGGCCGATTGGGGTTCCGCCGGATCAACCTGGATTGAAAAATACGTGGTCTACGCCGGGCTCAATGTCATCGGCTACGGCAATCACCTGGCCGCCCGCCAGGGGCGTAAACTCCAAAGCGGGATGGTGCATCATTACGCTGCGATCATCGTGGCGGGACTGTTCCTTCTGGCGTTGGTCGTTCAATTCATCGTGCAGCAATAGGGATCACGACTCTCGGTAGGATCGACACTGCTCATGTTAGAAGAACTTGCAGCCGGTTTTCCCTTCTTGTCCTGTCTGCTCTTTCTCCCGGTCGTTGGGGCCGCCGTGCTCTGGCTCTTCGACGACGAAGACATGATCCGGACATCGGCGCTCGCGATCGGCCTTGTGGAGCTCGCCCTCGCGGTGTTTGTTCTGTTACGGTTCGTCCCCGAATCTGCCGCCATGCAGTTCGCCGAACATGCCCGATGGATTCCTGCTCTCGGAGTTAGTTATCACCTGGCCGTCGACGGCATCAGCGTACTCTTCGTCGGCTTGACGGCATTCCTCACGGTCCTGGTCATCGTCTACTCATGGGACACGGTCCGCCATCAAGTCAAACTGTACATGATGTGTCTCCTGGCTCTGGAGACCACGACCATGGGGGTCTTCGTCTCCCTCGATTTGATCCTCTTTTTCGTATTCTGGGAATTGATGTTGATCCCCAGCTACTTCCTCATCAAGCTGTGGGGCGGCGGGGCCGAGCGACACCATGCGGCGTTAAAGTACGTGCTCTACACCCTGCTCGGCAGCGTGTTCATGCTGGTCGGCATCGCGCTGTTGGACCTGAATTTCCATCAGTGGGCCGTCCTCCGCCATACCGAGCAACTCTATTCCTTCGACCTGCTCGATCTTCTGTCCGTCCCGATTCCTGTGAGTCAGCAAATCCTCATTTTCTGGCTGATGTTCTTAGGTTTCGCTTTCAAAGCGCCGGTGTTTCCTTTCCATACCTGGCTGCCGGACGCCTTGCTCGAAGGCCCCATCGGTATGGCGGTGGTCCTCGCGGGACTCAAACTCGGCACCTTCGGATTTATCCGTTTCAGCATTCCGCTGCTGCCCGAAGCTTCAAAGAGTTCGACGGTGGTCGCAGTCGTCATGTTTCTCGGCATTGCGGCAATCCTTTATGGCGCAATCATGGCCCTCATCCAGCCAGACTTCCGCCGGCTGTTGGCGTTCAGCAGCATCAGCCACCTCGGGTTCGTCGTGGTCGGCCTCTTCGCACTCAACTTCCAGGGCCTCCAGGGCAGCCTCCTGACCATGATCAATCTCGGGTTCAGCACCGCTGGCCTCTTCTTCATCGCGGGCTTCCTTTATTCGCGCCAGCAGACCACTCATCTCTCGGCCTTCGGTGGTATGGCGAAACAGCTGCCCTTGCTGGCGGCGTTTTTCCTGTTGATCGGTCTCGCGTCGATCGGGCTGCCCGGCACCAACGGATTCGTGGGCGAGTTTTTGATCCTCCTGGGCACCTTCAAAGCCAATTGGATCTACGGTACGTTCGCCGTCACCGGCGTGGTCTTCGGCGCCGCCTACTTCCTCTGGTATTACGAACGCGCCA
>JAXLZJ010000010.1:0-6084 GCA_046350995.1 Nitrospira sp. | reverse complement strand
GGTGCAAGTTCGGGTTTATGATTTAGTGGCTCGATGGGAAAATATTCCCGCTTTTTGGTTAATAAGCCGTTACTGAAACGAGGCCACAAGCACGGTTATGCAACGTCGGGGAATGTGAGGTTGCGCAGCGCTTCGGCAAGGCCAGGTTCACGGCGATAGGTCCCGCTCAAGCGGTCGGCCAAGGCCTCTGCGCGACGCTCCAATCCGAACAGGCCGGCGACAATCGTAGCCACGCCCTCCTGCGACAGGCGGCAATCGTCCCTTGTGCCGGCGGACGCCCAGGTGAGATGCGCGCGAACATTGGCCAGCCCGAGCGCGAGGTCGGTTCTCAGGAAGCATTCAAGTTCATTCTGTGCAGGCTGCATGGCGCGTTCCGATTGCAAATGATCACGGTTTACTTGACCATGCCAGCCTGGACCGATGCGGTTAACGGATGGTTAATGCGCTGCAGAATGTTGGCCAATGGCCCGATACGTCGGTGGAAACCCGCTTATTGTGCGCCAGTCTACGACGATTGCCGCCGAGACCTGTCGAACAGCACCACGTTCGCGCCGAGGTGCTCGCGCCCGCCATGGGCATCGAGGGGTCTGGTGTCTGCCAACTCACCAGTCGCAGCTGTCGCGAGAACGTGGCAGAGCTGCTGGTGCAATTTGACTAGCCCATTCTGTTGAGCATAGGTGGCCATGTCAGCCATGGCGCTTACGAGCCAGGCGTGTCGCCCCATTTTGCCCCCGAATCCGGTCGCGTCTGAAAACATGAAATCTCCGTCGTGGAAAGTCTTGACCTCACCTCGAATCTCAACCTAGAGATGAAAGCTGACAAAATCGTGGAGATAACCAGGCATAGAGTTTGACGGGCCATTGTTGCGACCGCCGAACTTTCCGCAACGGGATGGGTTGCCAACCACCTTCCGCGTTTGTTGGGCAAGACCATCCGCGGCGATGGCCAAGGAAACGGCACAGCGTTAGACAAGGGCACGACAAAGGATCGAGCAAATATGAAACTTCCCCACAGACACCTGGTCGGCTTTGTTGTCTCCATGGCCGCGGTTTCCGCACCAGCCGCTTACGCGCAGAACCCCTATATCGTCAGCTGGCAACATAACCTGATGGGCGCAGTTGCGGAATCGACGTCCGACGTGCGGCAAGACAGCTATGGCAGTGGGAAAACCCTGACGATCAAGTTCATCCGCGGTTGGGACAATCTCGATGCCCGCACCCGAGAGGAGAAAATCCAGGTCATCACGGCGTATGCTGTCGGCCAAAACTGCACCTTGCTCAAGCAGGGCCGTGTCGTCGATGGAAATCTTCTGACGGGCATCGCCAAATGTGCCTCGGGCGCTGACTAAGGTCAGGACCTATTAATTTGCTTGCGCCAGGACTGCTGGCTTGATTCACTTCCGGCACGCGAGGGAGGTGCCGATAAGTGATCTGTTCTGGCTGACGGAGGCGCAAATGGAGCGTCTGAGGCCGTTCTTCCCGCTATCGCATGGGGTGCCGAGGGTCGATGACCGGCGGGTGCTGAGCGGGATTATCTTCATCAATCGCAACGGGTTGCGTTGGCGCGACGCGCCTGCGGCCTATGGCCCGCCGAAGACGCTTTATAACAGGTGGGTGCGCTGGAGTCGGTTGGGGGTGTTCGCGCGCACCCTCGGCGAACTGGCCGCCGAGGGCCGGGACGTCGAAACGATCATGATCGACGCGACCCACACTGTCGGCCCGGATCGATGAAGCGCGCCCCAGTCATCACAAAGGATGCACAAGGAAATGCACAAAAAGAATCGGCCCGATCATTTTCCATGATCGGGCCGATGACTGGTAGGGAAAGCGGGGAGGTTTGGTTCGGGGGTTATCCTCGGAGGCCGCCGATCTTGTTGATGCAATCGACCAGAACAGGCAAGGCCGCGGCTGAGCCGTCCAGCGAGAAGCGATACTCGGCCATGTTGTCATTATCGAGGTCGATGTAGAGCTGCCGACCCCGTTGAATGTCGATGTAGATATCTCCCTTCGGACTGTTGATGAAGATCATAGAACCGGAGGTGTCAACCAAGGCCGACCAGATGGTCCGACGGTCGACCCAGAGTTTCAGCTGGCCTGTTTGATGCCCGTAGTTCTTGCTGCCATCATAGATGGTCAAAGAGACGTGGGTTGATCCGGCAGGAGAAGTCCTGGCCCAGCGCGGGCGAGGCGAGGTTCAGGGCCAGCAGCAGGATCGGCAGCCGCATCACATCACCTCCGGCCTCGGCAGGCCGCGGACGATTTCCATGGTTCGCAGGCTGACGGTGATGACGCGCTGGAACAGTTGCAGGTAGGCGGGGTTGTTCATCGTCTCGATGGCATAGCGGTTGGCGTCGTTTTCGATGCCGCTGTCCTTGTCGGTCTTGACCACCTGGCGTTCCATCACCCATTCCAGCGCGGGCTTGCCGTTCACGACGTAATCGTAGGCCTCCAGCGGGATATCCTGCATGGTGATGTTGGCGTTGTAGATGACGGTGGTCTTGTCCTTTTCCTTGCCCGCCTTGCCGAAGGCCCATTTCGTGACGCGGTAAAAGGCCTCGGGGTTCTTGATGTCGCTGCCAGGCTGCAGGTCGCCTTGCTTGATCGTGACCGGGTAGGGTTCGACCGTTTCATAGTTCACATGCAGATCGCCGAGCTCGCGACCCGCGCGGCTGAAGGCCCAAAAGTCGGCGGCGGTTTTTACACGGGGGATGCGGGGAAGTTCCTTGGACAGGTTGTCGGCGTATTTCGCGCGGTAATCCTCCGAGTGCAGCAGGCCGTAGACATAGTAGAACAGGTCTTCCTTGGTGAGCGTCTCGTAGGGTAGGCGTCCTGAAAGTGCTTCAGGCCTGCGTCAGTGATGCCGTCGCGCCGCTTAAGTCCTGACTGCTGGCCGTCGAAGAGACCGCCGAGCTCTTCATCTTCATGATCGAAAAGGTATAGCGGGAAACACTGTGGTTTCTCTGGTCCCTGAGCACTTGGAAGAGAATTGCTCATTGTACACGAAAAGGGTGTGGGTACGCTCATCCCGCTAATCCAGATGAGGCGATTTTCCATTGGAGTTTTTGGAAAGTACCTAGGTAGCTCCCCCATTACATTGTTTAAGCTTCGATGAAAATATGACCACATTTTGGTGAAGGGTCGATAGGAGGAAATTGCGACTGCAGTGCTGTCGAAGTTCAGCGGCCGTTCTTTGCTGAAGTCCGTCCTGAGCCCCCGTGTCCAACTTATTTTCCTTGGATCAGAATCAATTATGGCTTCGAAGTCGCCAGTTGTATTTCTGATGCGATTAAGTTCTGAGTTGTAGAAATAAATCGTTGATTCAATTTTTGCAGAAAGTTGGCTTTTAGAAAAATTAAAGCACCATGCATCTCGCCCAGTCTCCAACCCTCTAGAGTAAGAAGTGAACAATACCAGTGAACGATCATCCCGTTTGTCGCCAACCTTGACGAAGTTGTCAAAGCTGCCATCCCGTTGCTTCAACCAGTCGCTATGCTCATCCGGTTCAATCTGTGTCCATCCTTGCGTTGCTGCAATTCCGCCGATGCTTCCGAAGTCGCGAATGATCGCCAGCTTCTGTTTCTGGTCGAGGTAATCGCCGATGTCGTGGAAGTGGATGCGTCCGCGTTGCGCCGCCTCTGGGTTCTTGACCAGAACGCTGATGGCAATTGGTGCACGGCTGCCTGAACCGAAGATTTTGCCGCCCTCTCGACGCGAAAGTTCGCCGCTGGTGCGCTGGTTGCCGCGAAGGTGGAAGATGTAAAGTTCGCTGAACTCGGCGGCCAGACATGCACGAAGGCCGTCAGCTGCGTTGCCATCAACCCAACCCGCATTGGTTACATAGGCCATGACGCCCGCGTCGCCGATCCGGTCTGATGCCCAACGAATGGCCCTGATGTAGCTGTCATAAAGGGCGTTCTTGTTGGTGGCGGTGGATTTCGCCGCATAGGTGTCCCGGATGCGGCCATCAAGTGTCGGGTAGGCGACGTTGGCATTGTTGTCGTTCGCGCTGTTCTGGCCAGAGGAGTAAGGCGGGTTCCCCACGATCACCCGAATGTCCGTCGCCTTCTGCCGTTTCCGCCGCTCCGAGTTGTCGGGCATGTAATGCGAGATCAGGTCGTCGCTTTCATACATCTGGAATGTGTCGGTCAGGCAGATACCTTCGAACGGCACATACTCGCCGCCCTGCAGCCCGTGATAGACCGCCTCGATGTTGATCGCGGCGATGTAATAGGCCAGCAGCACGATCTCGTTGGCGTGGATCTCGTGGCGGAACTTGTGCTCCATCTCTTCGGGCGCGATCAGGCCAGATTGCAGCAGCCGGGTGATGAATGTGCCGGTGCCGGTGAAGGGGTCGATGATATGGACGCCAGGCGAGCCGAGGGTCTGACCGAATTCGGTCTGCAGCACCTCGTTCACCGAATGGATGATGAAATCGACGATCTCGACCGGCGTGTAGACGATGCCCAGCTTTTCGGTGGTGCGCGGGAACGGGTCCGGTTGTCGTTCAGGATCGTCGCCAGACGCATGAAGTCGTCATACTTCACGATCGAGGGCGTCGCACCTTCGGCGGTCACCGTGGCGTTCGAGACCGCGGCGCCGGCATAGACGGTGACACCGGCACCCGACAGCAGATCGATCTGCAGGATCGCTTCGGTCATCTGGGTCGCCCCCGTGACCAGCTCGCGCGACAGATGCTCGTAGAGGCCGTCATCGCTGTCGAAGTCGAAAGACTCCTGGGTGAACTCGGTGAAGAAGCCGAGCTTCTTCAGCGTGCCGGTGCGTTGCAGACGGGTGAAGCCGACGCGGTTCACACGGCCACCGTTCTCGGTCAGGGCCGGCAGACGGCCGTTGATCGTGCCGATGTCCTTCGAGAACCCTCGTGAACGACGTGGAGACCTATTGATGCTGACGCTCGACCTGACGAACGCGCCCCGCTGGCATGACCTCGCGCCCGGCGTCCGAGTGCAACCGTGCCGACCGGCAAAGCCATGCGCTGACTGCGGCTCAGGTGGCCAATCTGAAGGCCGCAGAGAGCCACGCCCGACGGATCGGGCTGCCGCTCACGCGAATGATCACCATTCACTGGGAAGCCGCTGGAGTCCCTTTGTCCGGGATGGCGAAGGCGACCGGGCGCTTTACCGATCTCATGGCTAAAGCTCTTAACCGGCACGGAAGCCGCACAGCATGGCTCTGGACGCACGAAAACGGCGACAGGAAGGGCGGGCACTGCCACTTGCTGGCTCATGTGCCAGCCGATCTCGTGCCCGTCCTGACGGGGCTGCAACGCGGCTGGCTTCGCAGGATCACCGGCAAACCATATCGGGCGCGCGTGATCCGCAGCAAACCCATTGCCGGTCGGCTAGGCGTGGAGGCGGGCAATCCCGATCTCCATGCGATCAATCTGGAGGCGGCGTTCGCCTACATCCTGAAGGGGGCAAGTCCGGAGGCGGCGCTACAATTCGTCCTGGAGAAGCTGGAGCCGGGCGGGCGCGTGATCGGCAAGCGTTGCGGCACCTCTCAAAACATCGCCGCGAAGGCACGAAAGGCAAAGGACTGACAATGGCGAAAAGGTCGAAACCGGCAGGCGATATGAAGCCGAACAACGCTCTGCTCGTTGAGCAAACTACCAATGAAACCGGCGCTCAGGCACTGGCGCGCAAACTACTGGAGCCGCAGTTTCGGCACGCGCACAGTGCTGCGGCCTACGCCGGGAAAGCGCTGGGCAGCAATATCGAAGGCCCCGGGATCATGGACTATGCCGACCACTTTCGAGCGGTTGTCGGAAAGGCGGAAGCGGGCGATCTCGCCCTGGCCAGCCGACTGCTGGTTTCCCAAGCCCTAACGCTGGACGCCATGTTTACCGAACTTTCGCGGCGGGCGGCGATCAACATGGCGGAATATATCGACGCCGCCGAGCGATATGGGCGGCTTGCCTTGAAGGCTCAGGCCAATTCGCGCGCCACCCTGGAGGCGCTGGCGAAGCTGCACCAGCCGCGCGAACAAACCGTGCGACATGTCCATGTGAACGACGGCGGGCAGGCTGTCATTGCCGATCAATTCCATCATCATGCGGGGGCATCAGAAA
>JAXLZJ010000009.1:0-1506 GCA_046350995.1 Nitrospira sp. | reverse complement strand
CTGCTTGAGGTCCTTGATGAGGCCGGCGATCGGCAGATCGAGCTGGCCGCATAGCCGCGAGTGGTTCTCCTTCAGCTTCTGGTGCGAGTCCCAGACCCCATACGGCGACGGGAAGACCTGCACGAACCGCACGCCCCGCTCAATCAGCCGCCGCGACGCCAGCAGGCGCTGGCCGGCGAGCTTCGTGGCGTCGTTGTCGAGGCCGTACAGCGCACGCGTCGCCGGCGTCTCGGGACCGAAGTCGAGTGCCTCGGGAACGGCCGTCTGCATGCGGAAGGCGAGTTCGTACGCCTTGATCCGCGCGCGGAGCGAGGAATCGGCCGGGTACTCGACGGCGGACAGTTCGTTGAGGTCGCGGATCAGTTCGTACTCGTGACGTTGCGCGTCGGCGGACTGGCCGTCGACGCGGCGACCGAAGGGGAGCGGATTCTTCGGATCGAGGTCCAGCGGCACGCCGGCGTGCTGCGGGCCGAGGTCGTAGGAGTCGATCGACTGGCGGGTGTCGGAGCGGGTCGGTCCGCCCACGACGACGAACTTGGGGAGGTTTTCGTTTTCCGTGCCGAGTCCGTAGTGGACCCACGAGCCGATGCTGGGCTGCGTTTCATCCAGCCGATGGCGGCCAGTGTGGATCTGGTTCTCGGCGGCGTGGTCGTTGTCGGTCGTCCACATGTTGCGGACGAAACAGAGATCGTCGACACAGGTCGCCAGGTGCGGCCACCAGTCGGTCATTTCGATGCCGGACTCTCCATGCTTTCTGAACCCGACCTGCATCGGGTAGATGATCGGATAGACATCGCGGATGTTGATGTCGGCCGACAGCACCGACCGGAACCGCTTGGCGTGCAGCGGAGAGTTGACGGGGTTTTCGAACGGCGTCTTGTCGAACGTCTTGCCGGCGTGCTCGTTGAGGGCAGGCTTGGGGTCGAAGGTTTCAACGTGGCTGTAGCCACCGGAGAGAAAGACCCAGATGACGGACTTGGCGCGGGGGGCGAAGTGGCGGTTGCCGTCGGGATCCGCGGATTCGGCAGCGCGAACGATGCCGTCATCGGCCAGCATCGAACCGAGGGCGAGACCGGTGAGGCCCATGCCGAGATCGGCGAGAAACGACCGGCGCCGGGAAGAGAAAGGAACCGCTAATGAACGCTGATGAACGCTAATCATGAGTCGTACTCCGAGCAGACGAACCGCTTGAATTCGAGCTTGCCGATGGGCGCAAAATTGATGAGGTAGCCGACTGGGGATCGAGTGATGCGGAGGTAGTTCATTAGTTGTGCGTCGTGCTCAGTGCAGATCGCCGCTACTGACTTCAATTCGACAATAATCCGATCAAAGACAACGAGGTCCGGAATATACGTGGTCGCCAGCAATGAACCCTTGTAGTGCACCGCCAGTTGATGTTTCCGGCGGTACGGAATACTGCGCAGGCCTAACTCGACTTCCAAACTCTGCTGATAAATCTCCTCCGCCAATCCACCCCCCAACACGTTATGGACCTCCAATGCAGCG
>JAXLZJ010000008.1:0-1591 GCA_046350995.1 Nitrospira sp. | reverse complement strand
GCGACGGACGGGTTTCAGACCTACACCAAACCCGACGATTCGCCGGTAACCTCGGCGGACCACGCCGTCAACGAGATCCTGCACAACCGTTTGTTGAACGCCTTTCCGGACGACGGCTGGCTGTCTGAGGAAACGCCCGACACGGCGGCCCGTCTGGAGAAGACGCGGGTATGGGTGATCGATCCGATTGACGGCACGAAGGCTTTTATCCGGCGAGAGCCCGAATATTGCGTATCGGTGGCGCTGGTCGAACACGGGAATCCGATCGTCGCCGCGATCTACAACCCCTCGACCGACGAGCTCTATAGCGCCGTCCGAGGGTCCGGGCTTCGTCTCAACGATCAGCCGGTCGCGCAGGACAGTTGCGATGCGCCTCACCCGCTGACGGTCGCGCTCAGTCCATGGGAGCTCCACATCGGCCGCTTCAAGTCGGTGGAAGCGTATCTCGCCGGACGGCCGATGCGGTCTATCGCCTGGGCTCTGGCGCTGGCGGCCAAGGGCGAGATTCACGGCGTCATGACGTTCGAACCGGAAAACGAATGGGACGTGGCGGCAGGCGTATTGCTACTGGAAGAAGCCGGCGGTATGGCACACGACGGAACTGGTCACGCGTTGCGTTATAACCGGCCTCACCCCCGTTTCGAAGGATTCGTCGCAACCGCGAAGGTGTTCCCGGAACAGCTGCGCACCCATATCCTTCGTCTCCCGCGATCAGTCCATTGAGCCGTCGTCCAGGATTCTGCATGCGTGTCGCCGTTATCGGAACAGGGTTACTCGGAGGAGCCGTCGCGGAGCGACTGCACCGTGCCGGCCACGCGGTCACCGTCTACAATCGGACCACACACAAGACGGATCACTTACGGACACAAGGCGTCTCAATCGCCGATTCCGTCGAGGATGCCGTCGCCACGACCGATTGTGCCTTGCTGTTTCTGACGGATGCCGACGCGATTCGCGCGGTCTGTTTCTCACCTGCCGCTCCCGTTTCACTCCGCAATCGGACATTGATTCAGATGGGGACGATCAGCCCGGAAGAAAGCCGGGCTTTCGAGCAGACCGTCTTCAAAGCAGGCGGGGAATACTTCGAAGCGCCGGTATTGGGCAGTCTCGCGGAGGCAAAAGCGGGCACGCTCATCGTGATGGTCGGAGGCACCGCCGAGCAAATACGGCAATGGAGTCCGCTCTTTTCGTCACTGACGACCGCGCCACACCTGATCGGGCCGGTCGGGAAGGCCGCGACACTAAAGCTGGCGTTGAACCATTTGATCGCGGCGGAACTCACTGCGTTCGGGGTGAGTCTGGGGTTGATCCGGCGATCCGACATCGCACTGGATCAATTCATGGCAATCCTCAAATCGAGCGCGCTCTTCGCCCCGACGTTCGAGAAGAAGCTCCCGCGCCTGCTTGCGAGGCAATACGACCAGCCCAATTTTCCCGTCGGTCATTTGCTCAAGGACGTGACGCTGTTTGCGGAGGAAGCGCGCCGGTGCGGCTTGACGACATCAACCGTGGACGGCTTGCGGGGGATACTGGAATCGGCGATCAACCATGGGTACCGAGACGGCGATTATTCGGCGTTGATTGAAGCGAT
>JAXLZJ010000007.1:0-1845 GCA_046350995.1 Nitrospira sp. | reverse complement strand
GAGGCGCCCGTGCTCCGGATCGCCCGCCGCAGTCGCACGCGCCGCAATTGCCGCCGCTCCCTCACGCATCAGACCCGTCGGTGTCACACGCGCGGGCCTCGCGCGCACGGTTTTCCATCGATCGTCCCTCGCCTGCCAGGCCGACACGATCGCAGCCTCGTCGATTCCGGCCGTCCTCGCTCCTTGATCCATGGGCTTCGCCGCTCGTTTCCGAGTCGTCGCCGGCATGATTCGATGGGGAATGGCGCTGGCCCCGATGGTCAAGACGTCGGTCTCCAGCGCACCGACAGTTCCCGTCCCAACATCCTGCAGCACCGACCAAACCGATTCGCCCATCGAGCGACCGGTGGTCCCGCCGGAGAGAACCAACAGGTCTTTCGCCCGCGTCATCCCGACATACAAGACCCGCCGCCGCTCCGCGTCCTCGCGGACCTTTCGCTTTTCGTGGAGTAACACCGCCCCGACCGTCCGGTGATCGGCCAACGCCAGCCCGTATGTCCCGCTCGACCAATCGAAACTGATCACCGGCGCCGCCCGCTCGCGCCCGCTTCCCTGATGAAGGCCCGGCAGGACGACGACGGGAAACTCTAATCCTTTCGCCTTGTGAATGGTCAGGACCTGCACGGCATCGGAGGACTCCTCCGCCAGAGGACTTTCCGCTTCATCCGGCTGTTCGTCCAACCGCTCGACCATGAGCTCGACGAATCCACTCAGCGTCATATGGGGACGATCGGACACCCCGGCCGCCGTCTGACGGACCTTGAGAAGATTGGCTACAGCCTGCTCCCCATGCAGTGACGCCGCGGCCAGTTCCAGAATGGGCAGGCGGTCGAAGACTGTTTGCAGGGCATCAGCCAGCGGCAGACTTCCGATCCTGTGGTGGAGCCAGGCCAGATGCCCATAGAGACGGCTGACGGCCGCAGCGGCGGGATGGGACCACCGGAGCAACGCCGCCGGCCGCAAATAGTCGAATCCGCCCGCCTGCCGCAGTTCATAGAGCGCCCGGTCGGGCAAGCCCCCCAACGGACTACGCAAAACCCCCGCCAACGCGACCTCGTCGTGCGGATGATCGAGGACGCGCAGCAGATTCACCACATCGATGACTTCCTGTCGGCGATAAAAATGTTTTTCTCCCTCGATCACGTAGGGAATCCCGTAGCGGCGTAGCGCGTCCAGATACGTATCGGCCTGGGTCAGCTTGCGGAACAGCAAGGCGACCTGCCCGGCCCGGACATTCGGGTGCGGCAAGACATCCTCGGCGAGCCATCGCGCCAACGCTTCGCTCTCCGCTCGTGTCGCCCCGGCGGCATCGAACGATTCGTCGGGGTGTGGCGGGGTGGTCACGTGGCAGCGGACCCCGGCCTCCAGCAGCGACGGCCGGCGCTGCGGCTTGACCTGCAGTCGCACGTTGCCTGGCTGAATCATGGGACGGCGCTCGAACAGTCGATCGAAGATATCGTTCACCGGTTCGAGCACGGCGCCGTCGCTGCGAAAGTTCGTCGTCAACGTCTCGACAAGGCCGCCGCCCGCTTCGATCTTCCGAACGACGCGGTCGAACGCTTCGATGTCCGCCCGCCGGAACGCGTAAATGGATTGTTTGGGATCTCCGACGATGAACAGCTTTCCCGGCTCCAATTGAACGTCCTGCCAAGACGTCCCTTGGGCCCCCACCCGCGCGGAGATCGCCAGGACGATTTCGTACTGAATCGGATCCGTGTCCTGAAATTCGTCCACCAGCACCGATCGGAATTCCCGTTTGATGCGCTCCCGGACCATCGGATGATCACGAAGCAACGTACGCGCCCGCGCCAGCAAGCCATCGAACGACAGCCACCCCTTGCGTCG
>JAXLZJ010000006.1:0-1848 GCA_046350995.1 Nitrospira sp. | reverse complement strand
AGCCTGCCGCCTCGGCGGCAGCCGGGCGATGTAATACGCGAGGGGATAGCCCAGGAGAAAACAGAGGGCGGTAGTCGCTCCGGCAAGCCACACCGATTGGAGCACGATCCGCCCGTAGAGCGGATGGAACAGATCGCGGTAATTGTCGAGGGTCAGCGTCCACTCGACACCGCCGTACGTACCTCTGGTGGCGAAACTAATCGCCGCCATCACGGCCATCGGTGCGAGACAAAACAGCGCGGTCCAGATCACGCCCGGCAAAAGGAACGGATACACGCGGGTCTGTCTGGCGGCTTCCGTCGGGAAGGTCTGATCGGCTTGCCCATCCATGAAGGCGACAATATGATGCCGCCGGAGGCGTGCCAACACACCGTCACCGCAGAGCCGGTCTGAAGCGGCGACGTTCCTGCAGAGACGTTCGGGACAGGTACGGTCCAGCAGGTTGCGGGCCCGATCCGGACTGCCACCTGCCAGGCGCTCCCGACATAGCGAATCGTCTCCACCACCCCGCTCAACCTGTTTACGTCGGGATCGGCTTCGGGATCGCGCATGATCCACACCCGTTCCGGTCTCAACAGCAGGACCGCCGGCTTGCCGGCGGAAATCAGATCAGTTGCGGGAACCGTTATGGGACTCGCTGCCGACACCTGGCTTGGCGTCAGAATGCCGGACTGGGACCGGATCTCCGTAATCGTCCCGTGCAAGAGATTGGCGACCCCGACGAACTGCGCGACGAACACATTCGCGGGCCGCTCGTACACCTCTGCCGGACTCCCGACTTGCATGACACGCCCCTGATGCAGCACCGCCAGGCGGTCGGACAGCGCCAGCGCCTCTTCCTGATGGTGCGTCACACACACGAACGTGATACCGACCTGCTCTTGAATGGCCTTCAGCTCGGTCTGCATCTGTTGCCGGAGTTGTTGGTCCAAGGCGGCCAGCGGTTCATCCAGCAACACGACGGCCGGTCGATTCACGAGCGCTCTGGCGAGCGCGACCCGCTGTTGCTCCCCGCCGGACAGCTCCTCAGGCATCCGCTCCCGCTTGCCCTCCAGCCGAACGAGTTCGAGGGCGGCGCCGACGCGCGCGTCGATGTCGCGGCGCGACACCCGGTTCATTTCGAGGCCGAACGCGATATTCCCCGCAACGGTCATATGAGGAAACAGGGCGTAGGACTGAAAGACGAGATTCACCGGCCGGCGATTGGGGGGCACACCGGCCATCGACACACCGTCGATGAATATCTCCCCGGCGTCCGGCGTCTCGAACCCTGCCAGCATGCGCAAGAGCGAGGTCTTGCCTGCACCGCTGGGGCCGAGCAAGGAAAAGAATTCACCGCGTTGAATTTGAAGAGACACATGATCGACGGCGAGCACGGCGCCGTGACGTTTGACCAGGGTCCGGATGTCGATGCTCAGATCGGCCACGGCCCCAGGATCCTGCTGCGGCGTGGACAGTGGACGACACGGCGATCAGAAGGGAAGTTCAACTCTCCAGCCCGAGTTTGGAATGGGAATCCCGGAGGTGCTTCCGGACCCGGACTTTCTCATGGTGTTTGCGCAGCAACTGCTGCCGGATGACGTTCCGGTCCTCGGCGACGATCCGTACGAGACGATCGACGTCTTCGGCATGGTCCCGTACCAGTTCGGTCAACTTCTGAAGCTGAGCCTCCAATCGCTCGACTCTCCAGGCCAGATCCTTGGGCGAGTCCGCCTGCTTCACCATCGCCTTCCCATTACTGCGCGGCAACGCCGCTACGATCAGATCCCGCTTCATACGCGCTCCTTTGTCTCGAATACCGCGTTACGTGGGGCTAGTATTCACGCGAGCGTCGCCGATGTCAATCAT
>JAXLZJ010000005.1:0-4859 GCA_046350995.1 Nitrospira sp. | reverse complement strand
TGACGACGACGGAACCCGCGCTGAGTCGGGAGATCGCGGGGGCCGCCGCGAAACAGGGATTGCAGGCGATCGACGCGCCGGTGTCGGGAGGCGACGTCGGCGCCAGAAACGCCACGCTTTCCATCATGGCCGGCGGAGATCGCTCCACCGTCGACCTGGTCCGTCCCCTCTTCGATCGGCTCGGGAAAACGCTGCAGTATCACGGCCCGGCCGGTTCCGGTCAACACACGAAACTCTGCAATCAGATCGTGATCGCCGGCACGATGATCGGCGTCTGCGAGAGCCTGCTGTATGGGTACCGGGCGGGGTTGCATCTCCCCCGCATGCTCGAGTCGATCCGGGGCGGCGCCGCCGCCTGCTGGACGCTCGACCATCTTGCGCCGCGCATGCTGCAGCGCAATTTCGATCCGGGCTTCTTCGTCGAACACTTCGTGAAAGACATGGGCATCGCGGTCGAGGAAGCGGCTCGACGAGAGCTGACGCTGCCGGGACTGACGCTCGTCCATCAGCTCTATCAACGGGTGCAGGCGCTCGGCCACGGCCGGAGCGGTACCCATGCGCTCCTCCTCGCCTTGGAAGAGTTGTCTGGCGTACAGGTCGCGGCTGACCGACCGGAGCCGACGGCATGACGCCGCTCGCCCGCCGTGCACTAGTCTGGGCCGTGCTCGCCCTGCCTGGCTGCAGTCTCAGCAACGGATTCGACCGGGCGGAGATCCAGGATGCGCTCCAATACCGTCGGGTGTTGACGGAGGAGTCTCCGATCGTGTCGGGCACGGACCAGGCGGCCGCAGCGCTGAAACCACCGGTCCGGCTCGGTCTCTATTTCGTTCGCACGCAATTTCCGACCAGACGATCGATTCAAACACTCGAATGGCTGGGTGCGGAGCAAGATCGGCTGCTCCAGCGACTCGCGCCGCTACGCACCGATCGGACGGCGAGCGAGATCGTCGTGTTGGCCGACTCGACCCTGGCCAAACCAGACCGACAGACCCTACGGCAGACCTGTGCACGCTACGGCATCGACGTGCTGGCGATCGTGGACGGCGTCGGTTCGGTGGACCGGTACAACAACCTATCTTCATTGTTGTACCTGACCGTCATCGGCGCATACTTCGTGCCCGGCACGATCAGCGACGCGCTCTTCACCATCGACGCGACTGTGTGGGATGTACGGAACGATCGGCTCCTCGACCGCATGGCGGCCGAAGGCCGGACGAACAAGACCGGCGCGGCAGTACGTCTGGAAGATGAGGAGCCGCTCAGGGACGCGCAACGGGCGGCTCTGGATACCTTCGGCACACAGCTCGGCGAGACTCTCCGACGCGTCCTGCGACCGAGCGGACGATAGCACACTGCCTTTAACCAGACTTTCGCCGGCCTATCTTGCGGGCCGGTCGAGCACGCACCACATCCGGCGGGTCCCGGACTTCTGGTCGTTCACGGGCTCGCCGCTGAAGAAACTGACCTGCCAGGCGAGAATGTCGTCTTTCGGATCGGGCGTCGCGGTCCAATAGATTTCCGATTTGATGTTCGAGAAGGGATGTCCGGCAGGGAGAGCCGGATCGTGTTGCGCGGGATCGATCAAGGTCTTGAGTTCGTCGATGGTCGGTCCCCGCCAGCCCGACTGTCCGCCGACGGTTTTGGTTATGCACCGTTCGTTTGAACGGCCCCAGACGTCGTGCTCCCGATCCGGTTCCTGCTCCCAGATGAGCCCGGTCCTGGCATCCCGGACACCGGCCCCGTTCAACACCAGCGTGAAGCGCGGAGAGGCTTCCTCCGCCCCTGCCGCCACCGGAACGCCGAGCCGAATGACGGCAATCAGACAGACGGCGAGCACTCGGTACGGATTCCCGCTCACGATCATGACATCTCCTCGGAAATCGTGTTGCAGCCCGGTCCAGTCTGCCGCAACCCGCTTGTCTTTTCAAGCATCCATGAGGCAGACTTGCGGCCCGTAGGGGATCGTTCTGTCGGCTTATTCAAACTGGGGAGGCTCTGATGAGCGAAGTCGAGGTACAGCATCATCGTCGTATCGACGTGCTGGCAATCGGACTCTTCGGGCTCGCGGTGGGCGCCTTGACGCTCGGCGTGGCCCAAATGGGCGGCATTCCCGAATCGAATAAGGTAGGCATGCTGGTCATCGCGCTGATGTTCGGCGGCATCGTGCAGATCCTCGCCGGGATCACCGACATCCGCTACCACGAACAGCTGGGCGGGACCGCACTGACCATGTACGGCTTTTTCTGGACGACGGTCTGCATCGCCAAGCTCGTAAGCGAAAGCACCTCGTTCCGTATGGATATGGTGTTGTTCGCGCCGATCAATCTCGTCTATGCCGCCTTTTCGGCCGTGATGATCTACCTGACCGCGTATAAGAACGCCACGCTGTGCATTCTTCACGTCGTCATCACGATTACGTTTTCATCGACCGTGCTGGCGAGGCTGGGAATCATCGGTGAAACGTTTCCGGGCATTCTTCACATTGTCGTCGGCCTGATGGCCTTCTACCATGCGGTGGCCAGTCTCACCCAGGCCTTCACCGGGCACCAGCTGGTGCCGCTGGGTCCGCCGCTGTTGCACCGGACCGGACATCCGCGGCGACGTGCCACAGATCACCCGATCCTGGCTCGCTGAGGAGTCGGAACCCGTCTTAGGATCGGGATCGCCGATAGTGACGGAACAATAGCCGGCCGCCCCAGGCGAGGGAGGCCAGCATCAGCAGAATGCCGATGTTGTAGGTGAGATGGGCCAGGCGGTGGTCCCATTCCAGCAGATTGAGCGTCGTCAGAATGTTGTTCCAATCGTGGCCGTCGGTTTCTTTCCCCGTCACGCCGCCCAATAGGATCAACTCTAGATCCCGCGCATCGTTGATGTAGGGCGCAAGATCCATCAGACTTTCCGCCGTCCACCAGAGCGCCACCGAGGCGCCGAACGGATCGCGGGTCTTCACGAGAAAGGTCGCCAGGCAGACCAGCGGCATGAGGACTTGTCCCAGGCTGCCGCCGAAGATCGTCAGGAAACGGCCGAAGGGGCTGAACAGGAGATGGCCCGCCTCGTGAAACGGCAGATTGATCAGATGCAGAAATGACTCGCCCGTATAGTTCGTCTCAAGAGGCGTCACGATGAACGTGACACCCCACCAGACCAATCCGATCCACACGAATAGGCGCCCGTAGAACGTCCCGGCATCGGTCGTCGTATCGGACTCGAGCAACCATTCGTTGACCGCGCGTCGCCACGACGACTCGCCGGCAATGGCCCGATCGCCGGCGGCCGGCTGGCGAGGCGACAGCGGCCGATACTTCGCGAAGACGATTCCGCAGCGGGCACATTCCGCCTGGGATTCAGTCCGTTCGGCCTGGCATTTCGGGCAGACCCCATCGGCGATTTGAAGCGCATCCATGCCTGCATGCTAGTGGGGCGATCACGATCCGGCAAGAATTTCGCTCGATTTGCCCGCTCAACGCGTGACGATCGGGAACGGCGTGAAGATCACGGCGAAGAGGACCACCGTCGCCCAGCCGAGCCAGGTGCGTGCCTTCCCGAGTTCCGAGGCGGGATCGGGAATCGGCGGATGGGCCAGGCCGAGCAGGCCGGACAGCAGAACCCACAGCCACCATCCCTGCCAGCCGATGTAGCCGAGAAACAGCAACAGCGGCACGACCGCGAGGGCGATTGTTCGCTGGGTGCGTCCCCACAGCGCGTAGGCGACGTGGCCGCCGTCGAGCTGCCCGATGGGAATGAGATTGAGACAGGTCACGAAGAGCCCGAACCAGGCCGCCTCCGCAACCGGGTGCAGCTCGACCCCCGCGCCTCTGGGCAGATCGCCCAGCACGATCGAGATCGCCCAGTCGATGAGCATGGACCGGCCGACATAGAAGGGGCTGGCGGCGCTGACGCCCATTTCGACGTGTGACCAATGCAATCCGACAACCAGCGCGACGACCGCGACGGCAAACCCGGCCAAAGGTCCCGAGATCCCGATGTCGAACAGCGCCTTGCGCTCGACGATCGGTCCGCGCACCCGGATGATCGCGCCGAACGTCCCGACCAACACCGGCAACCCCGGAACGAAGAGCGGCAGCGAGGCCGGCACCCGATGCCACATGGACGCGAGAAAGTGGGCCAGTTCATGCGTCACGAGGATCAGCAGCAGCGTCGCGGAAAACGGAATGCCGTTCAGCAGCTCTTCCGGCCGTTCCGTCAACAGCTCCCACGCGCCGCGGAAGGGATGGAAGAGATTGGGGCGGTCCTGGTACGCACCCGCCCAGAGAGTGGTGAAGATCGTCAGAAGAAACAGGCCGCCGGGCAAGATATAACGCGAGAATGCAGACTCCTCGTCCTCGTCCTCGTCTTCGCTCACGGCACCGGCGTCCTCATCGAGTTGGTCGCCGTGCATCGACGTTCCTAGGCCGGTACGAAAAACGGATTGCGCGCGCGTTCTTCGTCCACCGTCGTGGCGGGACCATGCCCCGGCAACAAACGATAGCTCGGCGGCAGGCCAAGCACAGTCGCGCGCACAGACGTGAGATGGATCGGATAGAGGGTAAAGGGGTTCGAGCGGCCGATCGAGCCGGCGAACAATGTGTCGCCGACGAAGCAGAGCGGCGTAGCGGGATCGTCGATGCGATAACAGATGCCGCCCGGCGTGTGTCCCGGCGTGGCGAGGCAGTGCACGAACCGGCCTCCGACGGCGATGGAGGCTCCCGGAACCGGGACCTTCAGTCTGTCGGCGGACGGTTTCCAGCCAAGCAGTTCGACATCCTCCGGCCCCAGATACACCGGCGCGTCATGGACGGCGAGAATCTGCTCGATGCCTTCGGCATGATCGTCGTGCCCGTGAGTCAGACAGATTCCGA
>JAXLZJ010000004.1:0-6291 GCA_046350995.1 Nitrospira sp. | reverse complement strand
CGGGCTGCACTGGGGCCTCAGGGCATTGGCGGCCACAAACGTCGGGGCCTCCATTACGGGGAAATCCATCCGCCATCAGGTCGAGCAGATGGCCCGAACCTTCATTGCAGGGAGTTCCGTAGAAGAGGCACTCCCCATCTTGGCAAACCTCTGGAAAGACCGTCGTGCCTGGTCCGTAGATTTGCTCGGGGAGGCCACGATCAGCGACGTCGAGGCGGACCGGTACCGGGATCGATGCCTCGACGCGTTGACGCTGCTGGGCAAGACTGTTGCCACATGGCCGTCGTCGATCTTAGAACGGGATCATCTTGGCTCGCTGCCGCGAGCACAACTCTCTCTGAAGCTCTCCGCATTGACCTCGCGATTGGACCCCATCGATCCCATCGGCACTTATCGAGCCGTGGCAGCCAGGCTATACCCAATCGTGGAACAGGCGGCGGCCTTCGGATGCGGGTTGATCTTCGACATGGAGCAGGCGGAGACGAAGACCTTGCTGCTCGAAATGTTCCGGAACCTCTTCGACGAACCGGCGTTTCGGACATTTTCCCACGCCGGGGTGGCGATACAAGCCTATCATCGGGAAACTCACCAGGACATTCGATCTCTCATCACCTGGGCAGAACAACGAAATTGTCCGATCACCATCCGACTGGTGAAGGGGGCCTATTGGGATGCGGACACAGTGCGCTATCGTCAGGCTGGATGGCCGGTCCCGCTGTTCGAGCGCAAGGCGGAGACCGACACCAATTATGAGGCACTCGTGCCTTTGCTCCTGGACCACCGTCAGGTCATCCGCCCAGCGTTCGGCACACACAATCTGCGGACGTTGGCCGTCATCGAAGCGGAGGCGGATGCGCGCCGATGCAGTCCGGAGACGGTCGAGTATCAGATGATTTACGGGATGGCGGAACCGTTTCAGCATGCGATGGTCGCGCATGGCCGGCGAGTGCGATTGTATACGCCGGTCGGCCGGTTACTCCCGGGAATGGCCTATCTGGTCCGGCGATTGTTGGAAAATACGTCGAACGAATCGTTTCTACGGAAAGAGTACGTGGAGTCGCAGTCATTGCTGACCCTACTTGCTCCGCCAGTTGTCCCCGCTTTTGCTTTGTCACCACCCGGAGAGGGCGAGTTGTTTTACAACGAGCCGCACAGCGATTTTTCACAGCAGCAAATCCGTACGGCGATGCAGGCCGCGATCGACCGGGTGCGAGCTGATCTGGGACGGACCTGGCCGGAGACAGTCCGGTGGAAACGGCTGACCGGTTCCATGATGACATCGCGCAATCCCGCGCGGCCTGACGAGCTTGTTGCAACTGTTCAGGCAGCTTCGCCGGCCGACGTGGCTGCCGCGGTCGACACGGCGGTGACGGCGGGCAAGGCTTGGGGGCGCCGGCCCGCAGCAGAACGGATCGCGGTGGTGCGACGTGCTGCAGGACTTATGCGCGAGCGCCGATACGACCTGGCTGCCTGGGAAATGTTCGAAGTCGGGAAGCCCTGGCGGGAAGCCGACGCGGACGTGGCGGAAGCTATCGACTTCTTGGAGTTCTACGCTCAGCAGATGGTGAGTCTCAGCGAACCGTTGCGACTCGGACAGTATCCCGGAGAACTAAATCAGCGGTGGTATCGTCCGCGTGGCGTGGCTGCGGTGATCGCCCCCTGGAACTTTCCGTTGGCAATCCCAGTCGGCATGATCAGTGCGGCCCTGGTGACCGGTAACGCGGTACTCTTCAAGCCTTCCGAGCGTGCTTCCTTGTTGGGAACGCTGTTGACGGACCTGTTCCATGAAGCCGGCGTGCCGGACGATGTCTTGTATTGCCTTCCCGGCGGCCCTGAGATCGGACAGGCACTGTCTGAACGGCCGGAGATTGCCACGATCGCCTTCACCGGATCGAAGGATGTGGGACTGGGGTTATGGGCTGGCGCGGCGACGGTCCAACCTGGTCAAACGCTGGTGAGGCGGGTGATTGCGGAGATGGGCGGCAAGAACGCCATCATCGTCGACGACACGGCCGATCTCGATGAAGCCATTGCCGGTGTGGTCACATCGTTCACGAGCTACGCCGGGCAGAAGTGTTCCGCTTGTTCCCGCGCCATTGTGTTGGACAACATCTATGATCAGTTTCTTGCGCGGCTGCGTGATGCGGTGATGAGTCTGACACTGGGCGATCCGTGCGATCCCGGCACGCAGGTCGGACCGGTGATCGATGACCGAGCAAAGCGGCGCATCGAGGAGTTCATCGCGCTGGGCATGGCGACTCACCGGGTGGTGGTTCGCCGTGCGACGGAAGGACCAGGGTACTTCGTGGGCCCGACCGTGTTCACCGATGTCGGGCCGGACGATCGGTTGGCGCAGGAGGAAATCTTTGGCCCAGTGCTGGTGGTCATGAAAGCCACAACCATGGCGGAGACACTGGAGATAGCCAATGCGACGAGATATGCCCTGACCGGCGGGATCTACTCACGCAGCCCAGCCAATCTTGCCATGGCCCGCGAGCAGTTCGATGTGGGAAACCTCTATGTGAACCGCCCCATCACTGGGGCACTCGTCGCTCGACAACCCTTCGGTGGGCATCGCCTTTCAGGGGTGGGCGCGAAAGCCGGGGGAGAAGACTACCTGGCCCAGTTTATGATCACCCATATCACGAGTGAGAATACCCTTCGTCGAGGATTCGAGGCGAGTTAATGCCCCTTGGCGGGTTTGATTTCGTACTCTTCCAGCTCTTCCGTGATCTCTGTGACCACGCCACGATCTTCTTTCACGGCGGACAATTCCTGGCGTTCGGTATATTTCACAAGGCCGACCCCTTTGGCGAACCAGGCCGTCATCACGTCGATGCCTGACACGGTGCGCTTGCTGTCGGATAGATGAATGCGCATGTTCATGCGCGCTTCAACCTTGACGGCATCCTGAAACGTTCCGGCCGGAACCGTGACAATGTCTCGGCTGAGTACCTTGCTCCATCCCTGCGCATCCACTGTTTCGTCCGTACCGTCACGATCCATGTCGCTTCCGAAATCGAGCCCCGTTCGGTCAAACTGTTGGAACGAAGATGGCACTTTGAGGGGAAACCGGAAAATCTGATAGGGAGTAATCTGTTTCTCCAGCGGTGTGCCTGGCTCCGATCCATAGTAGACGATCCCGACTACATCACGGCGATAAAAACTATCCGACTCTCCATGGTTGCCTGGGTTCGTATCGTGAAAGACCGTCACCGCCACCCCATTCAGGGTCTTGGCTCCCGAAACCGTAGAGACATTCTGGAAAAACTTCCGCTCGATCGTCTGCAACGGTCCCTCGGTGATCTGACCACGATAGGTCCACCGACTGCCGACCGTATCAGGAAAATACTCATCCGACTTGGTAATCGTGAAGGGCTCGTCCGCCACAGATAGCCCAGACCAGACCGAGAGACTCAGCAACAAACAGGCTCCCACGCTCAACGCCAATCGCATAGCCACTCCAGGTTTCATCATTTATTTTTTCGCAGATAAGGGATTTTCACGGTACCATAGCCATCACAACAGCGGCAAGCTGATCGGTACCGTAGCAAAACAAGCCTTGTGCTTGCCTTGACTAACCTCTCGCCGCATAATCCTCATCAGACATGGAAGATCGGAAATTCCCGTCACCAGCGGTAACAGGTCAACGAGAAAAACAGGCTACCCCTCCATCCGTCCTCGTCACCGGAGCCTCCGGAGGGATTGGGCGCGCGATTAGTCAGGCCTTTGGAAAGCTTGGATGGTATGTAGGCGTCCACTACTATCAGGACAAATCGGCAGCCGAATCGACATTGCATCGGGTCCTCAAAGCCGGGGGAACCGGCGACACCTACCCTGCGGATGTTCGGGAGCCCGAGTCTGTTCGCCGCATGTTCGATCAGTTCTCCCGCGACACCCAGGCCCCCGTCACCGTAGTCTGCAACGCCGGGATCGGACAGAGCGAATTGCTCGTCCGTCATGCAGACGACATCTGGGACGATGTCATCGCCACGAATCTCACTGGCACATTTCACTGTTTGCGCGCCAGTGCCCCTCTCTTGCTCGCTCGCGGCGGAGGCTCGATCATTGTCATCGGCTCGCACACCGGATTTCATGGTGCGAGGGGACAGAGTGCCTATGCGACTTCAAAGGCTGGCCTGATTGGCCTCGTCAAAACCGCTGCACGCGAGTGGGGTCCTCAGAATATTCGCATAAATTTGTTATTGCCGGGCTGGCAGAAGACCGACCTGACGGAGGGAATTTTCCCTGAAGGTAGCGAATGGCTGGACCATGCCCTCCGCCGCCCTCCGGCAAGCGAGGAGATGGCCAGAACTGTCGTCCATCTGGCACAGCTCAAGGATGCATCAGGACAGGTATGGAATTGTGACAGCAGACACCTGTAACGTGAAGCACGAAGCCCAAAATGGTGAAGGATGACGGGTGTCAGCTTGTCAGTGAGACGAACGGGGGATCCAGATGAACCACGGCGTTTTCATCACCGGCACTGATACGGGAGTCGGAAAAACTTTAATCACTGCGGCCCTCGCGCTTCAGTTGAAGAAACAAGGGCTGGCGGTCGGCGTGATGAAGCCGATTGAAACCGGGATCTCATCATCAAGGGAAGCTCAGTCCGATGCCACACGGCTCCGATCCATCATTGAGAGTGACGAACCGCTGGGTGCCATCCGTCCCTATACATTTGAACTGCCGGTTGCTCCGCTGGCTGCAGCACAAAAGGAAGGACAGGCCATCAACCTGGAGACGATCAAGAAGGTCTATCGGCTCCTCTCCAGCCGATACGACGCCATGGTTGTCGAAGGGGTTGGCGGGGTGCGCGTGCCGATTACCCCAAAAATTACTGTCGTTGAGCTGATTAAATCGCTGCGTCTTCCGGTGGTCGTGGTCGGACGATCTGGGTTGGGAGGCATCAATCATGCCTTGCTGACCATTGAGGCACTGCAGCGGAGCAGAATTCCCATTCTCGCCCTGGTCCTCAACCAAACCAAGTCGGCTCGATCAGCAACAGCTCGTTTACAACAGCGCACCACGTTGGAGATTCTTCGCAAACAGGCAGGTGTCCCCGTGCTTGGCCCCCTCCCCTATGAACCAGGAATGCCAGGACGATTCCGACCTGCCGTGCAACATCTGGCAAGATCAGCGGCCATTATGCAGTTGGCACAATTGGCAAGGAGATTCGCACGACGAAATCACTGACCGCTTGTCGAATATCCGACGCCTTCAGAATGGCGGAGATCACCGCGACTCCGTTCGCTCCAGCGCTCATCACGTCCGCGACCTGATCAAGGGTAATCCCCCCGATGGCAAAGATCGGAAGCGGTGTCAGCGGACGAATGGCCTTCAATCCGGCCATGCCGACAACGGGGTCGTGATCAGTCTTCGAGCCCGGCTTACAAATCGGGCCAAAGCCGAGGTAGTCTGGGCCGGCAGCGGTCGCTGCTAGGACTTGCTCCGGACTGTGCGTTGAAAGACCGATCAGCTTGTTTGAACCCATCACCTTTCGTGCATGATGGAACGGCAAATCTCCTTGCCCAAGATGCACGCCATCCGCATCCACGGCTAAGGCCAAGTCACACCGATCATTCACGATGAATAGTACGCCCAGCTCATGTGCCATCTTTCTGAGAGGCAAGGCCTCCGCATAGGCTTCCTTCATCGACGCGGTCTTGTTCCGATACTGAAAGAGCTTGGCTCCAGCTCCCGCTGATATTCTCAGAACTTCTACAAGCGGGCGATCAGGATTGACCGATGGATCGAGAATGACATAGAGGCCGGAGAGTACGGCTCTACCACGCTTATTCTCTCCCAAGATCTGAGTCATTGCGATTATTGTGTAACCTGTTCGAGAAGCTTCTGCTTGACGAGACGGAAGTGCGTTTCCAACTCTTGTCTGGTCACCATCGCCACAAGCCAATCAGGCACCATGAAGGCTGGTTCGACAACCAGCTCGAAATCGGCCGACGTCTGATTCCCATCTCCCACCGGCTGCAACGTCCACACCCGATGATAGCGCTTGAAATCGCCACCCTTGAGATTCGTGTCCAGGACTCCATTCGGCAAAGCCCTCGATTCCGTCACCAGTCGATGTTCACCTGGCATGACGGAGTGCGTAATGCGAAGATCGACAGTCGCTACTCCCTCGCGAATGTTTACCTCAGCTACCCGCATGGGTGTTTCAAATAACTCGGGCCAATGCTGATAATCAGTCAACAACACCTGAACTCTCGCCGGTTTGGCTGGAAAGAGCACGTTGGCCGTCGCCCGAACGCCACCCCTTGGCTCGGTCCTGAC
>JAXLZJ010000003.1:0-9141 GCA_046350995.1 Nitrospira sp. | reverse complement strand
TTGACGAGAAAGCTGGAGAAGGAGGGATTCATGCTGCACCGTTTCGAGGCTACCCCAGCACCACTCGCATGACACCATACAGCAGGATGACTTCGACGGCATGGGCTACGATGGTGACAGACAAGTTTCTGGAGGCGACCCACAAGCTGCCCCAGACCAGGCCATCCCAGACGGCAATCCAGTGGAGCTGTTGAAAGGTTGCCACCAGGAACGGATCGAAGGCAAACAGCAGAGCGCTCAATGGCACGGCGATGGCAGCGGGAAGTCCCAGCGCCAGCAACCGGCCTACCAGAAAGCCGCGAAAGTTTAGCTCGACGATGGTGGCAATGAACAGAATGAACCATGGCACCATGAGCAGCAGCGGAATTTTGGCATGGGGAGTCTCGGCGAGAAACCGATAGTCTCCTCCAAGCAGAGGAACCAGATAGAGAATCACCAGGAGATTGACCGTGCCGAGTGCCAGCCCGGTCGTTGTGCCCCAGCGAAGCCCCTGCGAAATGAGGGTGCTTGTCAGGCCGAGCTTTCGGCCTGGTGCGTCATTGATGCGGCTCCATGTTACCAGGGCGGCATAGGCGCAGAGCTGGGGAAGGAATTGATAGAGGCGCAGCTGCCGAAGGTCGAGCGGAGAGGCGTAATACAGGAGTGTGGCGGCGAGAGGGAGCAGCGCAAGCGCTGCCCCCCGTTCGTGGCTCTGAGTCGCATGAGCAGCCGACGCATCCTCAGGCCTGATCATGGGCCGTTATTCGAGCCGCAAGCTATACCGTTCGAGCGTGGTGGCCTTATTCCTGGCCAGGTTCGACAACGATTTGTTGTAGTCCACCGTGGCGCGGAGTTCATTGCCTTGCGCCGTGGCCAGGTCGCGCTGGAAGTCGAGCACAAAGCGTGTGGTGCTGAGGCCGACCTTCAACCGCTCTTGTTCGGCCTGCAACTGCTTTTCGGCCATGATACGGGCCGACCGAGTGGTTTCGATTCGTTTGAAATCGGTGTGCACGCGGCGGACGGCTTCGCGGACACCGACGATCACTTGTTGGCGAACGCTTTGCAGCGACGCCTGCGCGTTCCGGGACTCCAATTGTCGTTTATTGTAGGTGCTATAGGCCGAGCGGTTGCCGATTGGATAACTCAGGACCAATCCGGCGCCATAATTGTAAAAGTCTCCGCCGAAATTCCGTCTCGTGGCGTCCCCGTAGTCGGCTCCCAGGCCGGAGAGTCCCATGGTCCCTTGCACCGACAGGGTCGGGAGCAATTGATTCTTGGCGAACTTCACATTGAGGTCGCTACTCTCCACGTTCTTGCCGGCTTGTAAGACTTCCGGGCGGCGTTCCATGGCGATATCAATGGCTTCCTGAAGGCTGATGGCTTCCAGCGAGGTGGTCGGGGGATCAGTCGGCATCAGGCGCAAGTCCTGCCGAAGTTCTTCCTCAGCAGGATTCAAGAGCCGGCGCAGTTGGTCTTCCTGATCCCGAATGGATTTTTCAGCCACGAGGATCTGTTCGACGCGAGAGGCGACCGCCGCTTCCGCCTGCAGGACGTCGACGATCGACATGACGCCGGCCTTGGCCTTGGCGCGGTTACTGGCCAGGAGTTCTTCCGCTGCCTTGAGTGCCGCCTGGGCGACTTTCAGATTTTCATTCGCAAAGACCATTTCCCAGAATGTCTGCTCGACGGTGGCGATCACGGTCAAGACACGATCGAGAAACACATGTTGTTCGACGGTGGCGTTGTTTTGCGCGATCGAAATGAACGTCCGGTTGACATCCGTGCCGAAGTTTCTCAACAACGGTTGCGTGACCGTCAGCGCGAGTCCCCCTGTCCAGGCCGGGTTGAAGAGAAAGGTGTTGGGGCCGCTGACGTAGCTGCGTTGCGGGCTGTAGTTCAGGTCATAGTTGGCGCCGGTCGGGAGATTCTGGGTGATGTCGGCGGTCACGGTGGAGGTGTTCTGGTCGAATTTGGTGATGTCCTGCAGGTTTGCGCCGGTGAATCCAAGGATCGGTCGATTCAGCGGCGCGACCTGCCTGTTGTATTGGCCGTTCAAGCTGATCGTCGGGTCGAATTTCGCTTGCTCAATAATAATGTCCGCGAGGCGGCTCTCTTTGGTTTGCCGACCGATATGAATGTCGAGGTTGTTCTGCAAGGCTCTCAGAACCGCATCGGCCAGCGACATGGCTTCGCGTCGTTCGGTTGGAACGGGTTTGGTCACTTCCAGGCCGAAGGAAGAGGACGCCGTCCAGAGAAAGAGCACGGTCGCGCTTCCGATGGACAGGCATCCCCGGAGGATTGAAGGTGTCATAACAAACTCCTTGCTGCGAGGTCCGGGTTGAGCCATACTGAATTCATCATGATGGAGGCGTGGTATCACAAACGGAGATCGGTGTCCATGTTGACGCGCATGGGCCGGGCGATAAGGCTCTCGACTTGTATGGGGCTGATTGCGGTGACGGTCGGGCTGCTGTGGGTGTCGTCTTTGTTGGCGCAGTCCGTCTCAGGTGTGCGGGGATTCAATGGAGGCGTGGCGCCGCTGTTTGGCCTCGTAGGTCCCGGTAATCTGTACATCGATAACCAGGGAACACAGGGGCTTATCTATAACTTTGGAAATAACTTCGAGTCGTACAGGTTCCGGAATCCCACCACCGGTCAGGCGTGGAGTGGCGCCGTGATGACGCTTGGTCCCCAATTGTCGGTCGGTCTCATTCAGGGCGCGAATCAGTCAGGTTCCCCCGTGGTCTTTCCTCCCGTGCCGCGTGACGCCGGACCCCTGCCTCCGGTTCAATCGGGGCTGCTCGACGATATTCCCTAAGCAGCCAATCGACTTGCGGAGCGCGTTCCGTACGTTTCAACCGGGAGAGGCGCTCCGAACGCTCCGTCCGCTCAAGTTCTTTCTTCCGATCTAGTTTCTGAGCTTCCGGCGGCAAGTCTTTTCGCGCCTGGAAAGACCTGGCTCTGTGGCGGTTTGGTGTATCGCGGCAAGGCTGTCACAGCGAAGAGCCCGGGGAAATGTTGATTGTCCACAGAATCCACAGCCTGCAAGTCGAATATGTCTCCTGTAATTTTTAGGGCAATCAATCATAACTAGTTTATTTTATTGAAAGTTTTTAATTTTTCTGATTTCGGATTGGCTGGAATAATTTCGGCGGTATGGCGATTGCTTTGCCCACGGTCGCTACCTGTGATTGTCTGTTTCGCAACGAGACGACAAAAACATTGCGCTCATGTCAAAGATGTCAATTGAATCGCATATGGAGAACGGAAAGAATGCCGACAGACGGTGGTAGGCGCGGTGTGGTACGGGCCGCTGAGTTCACGCTCCTGTCATCGACCGTTCAAGATCAAAGGAGATTGTTTGTATGAGGATTGCCCAGGTCTCGCCGCTTTGGGAAAGTGTCCCTCCGAAGTTGTATGGAGGCACAGAACGCATCGTTTCCTACCTGACGGAAGAACTTGTCCGCCAAGGCCACGAAGTGACGCTGTTTGCCAGCGGTGATTCAGTGACAAAGGCAAAGTTGGAATCCCCGTGCCAGCAGGCATTGCGTTTGAATACGGGAATTTTCAACCGCGAAGCCCCGCTCATTCAGATGATGGAGCAGGTGTTCGCTGCCGCCGACCAATTCGACCTCATCCACTCCCATCTCGATTTTTTAGCATTTTCGCTGTCCCGCCGCTGTCGCGTGCCGGTCGTCACGACGCTGCACGGCCGGTTGGATTTGCCCGAGCTCGTCCCGGTTTTCCGTGACTTTGCGGAGTTGCCGCTCGTCTCCATCTCGGACTCGCAGCGCCGGCCGTTGCCCTGGTGTAACTGGGCCAACACTATCTATCACGGGTTGCCGAAGGATCTGTACAAGTTCAATGCAGAACCGGGCAAGTACCTTGCGTTTCTCGGCCGTGTCTCCCCGGAAAAGTGTCCGGATCAAGCGATCGAATTGGCAAAACGTGTCGGCTTGCCTCTGAAAATGGCGGCGAAGGTCGACCCGGCCGATCGTGCCTACTTTGAACGGGTGGTGGAACCGCTCCTCGACCATCCCTTGATCGAGTTTGTCGGGGAAATCACCGACGCGGAGAAGAGCGACTTCATCGGAAACGCAATCGGGCTGATCTGCCCGTATGACTGGCCCGAACCGTTCGGCCTCGTATTGATTGAAAGTCTTGCTTGTGGTACACCCGTCCTCGCCTACCGCCGGGGATCTATTCCGGAAATCATTGGTCATGGTATGACGGGCTTCATCAGTGAAAACCTCGATGAAATGGTGAGCCAGGTCGCGAAGCTTGGCACGATCGACCGCCATCGATGCCGTCAGGTATTCGACGAGCGATTTACCGCCCAGCGTATGGCCAACGACTACCTAAAAATGTATCAACAACTCATTGCGGATGCCGCTGCGCTCCCGGGGAAGACCGGACAGCAGCACGCTTCGAATCTCTAGTCAGCGCGATCTCAACCTCGCGGAAGGACCAGTATGGCAGACGAGTCGCAGTCCAGTCCTGAATCCAATGTCACCGGATGGCGGTTATTGGGGACTAGAGATTTCGGATGTCTCTGGGCCGGCCAGGTTATTTCCCAAATCGGTGACGGCCTGAATAAGGTTGCGCTGCTGTGGTTCGTGTATGAAATGACCGGGTCGGCGCTCAAGATGACCGCCATTGGGTTGTTGCAGACGATTCCCCCTCTGGTCTTCGGCCCCCTCATCGGCGTCTATCTCGACCATCTCCCCAAGAAAACGGTCATGATCGTCGTGGATCTATTACGAACGTTGATGGTGCTGTTGATACCGCTCTTCTACTCGCTGGATATGCTGACGCTGGAACGCCTGTATGTATTGGTCTTTCTTATCTCCATCGTGTCCACTGTGTTCGGCCCGGCGCTGGGCTCTGCTGTGCCTCTGATCGTCCAGCGGTCGCAGCTCACGACGGCGAATGCGTTTCTCCAGAGCACCACCAACATCGGTGTATTGCTCGGGCCGGCCATGAGTGGCCTGGGTATTGCCCTCATCGGCGCGCAAAATGTCCTGTATGTGGATGCCGCGACCTTCCTCGCGTCCGCCCTCTTCCTGTTCCCGATCCGTGTGAGAGAGAATAAATCGGTGAAAGGGCTGGATGTGTTGGGGACTCCCGTCATGCAGGATATGATGGTGGGATTCCGTTTCGTATTCTTGCAGCACCGGGTGGTGTTTGCATTGATGATTACGGCCGTTCTCTACAATCTTGCGATCAGCGCGTTTGTCTTTCTCCTTCCTGTGGTGGCCAAGGAATTGTTGCAGGTCGGACCCATGGAACTCGGATGGTTATGGTCTGCCCTGGGAATCGGGATGCTCGCGGCGTCGATTTGGCTGGCGCGGATGCCGCAGGGTACGTTCCAGGAGCGTATCGGGAAGATCGGCCGCTCGTTGACGGTCGGCGGCCTCGCGGTCTGCGCGTTGGGATTGATTCAAACACCAGTGTTGTTCAGCACGTTCTTATTGATCGTCATCATCGGCGGCAGCACGTCGCTGTTCTATCCGGTCGTCTGGGCCATGCTCCAGGAGGTGACTCCGGAACATCTGCTCGGACGTGTGTTCACCACGTTTAGTGTCGGTGGGATGGCCTCGGCCATGGTCGGCATGGCGGGATTCGGATGGGCCGCTGACGCCCTGGGTCCTGCCGTCAGTCTCATCGGTATCGGACTGCTCCTCTTGCTCACTGCGATGGTCACGATGCAGGTTAGCCGCCGTGGCCTCGTGGTGAGCCCAGCTGTCGCATAACCTCCTTTCCATTACGTGCTTTCCGACCGTTGCGTCGGCTCGCCGGGATGCTGTCCCGCGAGCTGACGCCGCACGATGACTCCGGTGATGGGCGGAGTTGCTTTCTGTCCCTCCGTCGCGTATGTCTTTTCTCTCGGGCGCTGTTCGAGGTCGAAATCCGGGCCGCGCTTCGCCAGCCCGGTTTACTTCTATATATGAGGGGCATATGCCTTTGCGGACTATTCGGACCGTGTGCGCGGCAGGGATCTTCTCGTTCGTGGTGGCGTCGGGAATTGGAAGCGTCAGCTCGATGGCCTCGGAACAGCAGCCGTCGGATGCCAAACAGGACGTCCCACCGGTTTCGGGATCGAAGGATTCCGAGGGAAAGGTAAAAGAACCGGACACGAAACCCAAAGAGCCGGATTCCAAACCGAAGGAGCCGGACTCCAAGCCGGCTGAACAAAAATTAAAGGAAAGCGACGCGAAGGCCAAGGAGATCGAGCCGAAAGGGAAGGACGCGGAAAGCAAACCCAAAGGCCCGGAACCTAAAGCGAAAGAATCGACGACCAAGCCCAAAGAGCCGGAACATAAGGCGAAGGAAGGGGAGTCCAAACCCAAGGAACTGGACCAAAAATCCAAGGAGCCCGAGTCGAAATCAAAAGAGGCTGATCTCGCCGCGGAGCATCCCTGTCCCTCAATTCCGCAAATGACGGAAGCCAAGCCGGCGGTGGACACGCCAGTTCCTGCCGGCGAGACGGGCGCGGGAGAGCGTCAGAAATCGCCTGAACCGGAAGCCAAGAAACCGGTGCGCTCGTCGATGGTGACGGCCAAGCTGGCGCTCATGGCGGATCCACATCTGTTTCCTTACGACATCGAAGTCGATACCAAGGACAAAGACCTCGTGTTGCTTGGCAAAGTCGGGCACGAGGCGGATAAGCGCGTAGCCACCGATATCATACGGTGTCTCGAAGGTGTTCATGCCGTAGAAAACCGGCTGAAAGTCGAAGCGGACGCGGCTCATGGGCTGTTCGCGGAGCGCGACAAGATCATTACCCAATTGGTGAAGGAGCGGTTCGAGAAAAGCAAAACCTTGCAATCAGTGAAGTTCGATGTGAAAACAGAGGACGGCGTCGTCACCCTGAACGGGGCGACGCGGTTTCAGATTATCGTCCTGGAAGCGGCTCAAGCGGCACGGCAGGTGCCGGGCGTGCGCGCGGTGAATACCGAGGCGGTGCGATTAGTGGCCGGAGACTGAACATGTTTCATGAGGCCGATGCCACAGGAGGTTCGACACGCAGCCTGCTGATGCTATAGAACCGGGGCACACAAGCGGCGCCGGGCCGGGACGCCCGAATGTGAAATGGTCGCCGCATCTGTTGACGCGCGATTTCACGCTGGTCTGGTGGGGCCAGATGGTCTCGCAGATCGGCGATGGAGTGTCGAAACTCGCGTTGCTCTGGTTTGTCTACTCCATCACCGGTTCTCCCCTGAAGACTACCATGATCGGGCTGTTGCAGACGCTGCCGCCCATTCTGTTCGGTCCCTTCATTGGCGTGATCGTCGATCGTGTTCCTAAAAAACTCTTGCTGATCAGCAGCGATCTGATTCGTGCGGTGGTGCTGGGCGTGTTGCCCTGTTTGCTGCCGGTGGACTCGTTCAGCATGGAGCGGCTGTATCTCATGGTCTTTGTCCATGCGGTGGCGTCCGCGGTGTTCGGTCCGGCCTTGACCGCCGCGATCCCTTCGTTGGTTTCCCGCCACGAATTCACGGCGGCCAACGCCTTACTCCAAACCACGACCAGCATCGGCATCATTGTCGGCCCGGCGCTGAGCGGGGTCGGCATTGCGACGATGAGTTCGCAAGAGGTGCTGTGTGTGAATGCCGTCAGCTATGTGATTTCGGCGCTCTGTTTTTTATTGATCCGGTTTCCGCGCACGGAAGCGGCGCCGGCGGGCGAGGCCTCCCTGGCCGGAACGTTCCGGGATGTGGCGGAGGGTTTTCAGTATGTGCTGCATCAACAGCGGATCATCCTCATGTTGATCGGCGCGGCATCCATGTATACGTTCGCCACCAGTGCGTTCAGCACGCTCTTTCCGGTGTTCGGGAAGAAGTTGCTTGATCTGGGACCGATCGAAGTCGGGTATTTGTGGTCGGCCTTCGGTGTCGGTTTGCTGTTGGTCTCGCTGGGGCTCGTGTCCCTGTCATCCTGGTCGCTGCCCAAACGGATTCAGTT
This sequence comes from Nitrospira sp., assembly GCA_046350995.1. Lineage (GTDB taxonomy): Bacteria > Nitrospirota > Nitrospiria > Nitrospirales > Nitrospiraceae > Nitrospira_D. The sequence goes on along the minus strand of JAXLZJ010000003.1, from coordinate 1,197 downwards.
GATGGCGGTGTCCAGTTTCATCAGCGGCCTGACGCTGCTGGGTTTGCTTGTCACATCCAACCGGTTGGTCGCTGCCGTGCTGATGGTGATCATCGGCATGGGCGCCGGCACCTTGACGCCGGTGGCCTGGGGGGTTCTGCAGGAGATCGCGCCGACGACGTTGTTGGGGCGAGTGTTGGCTATTTACAACCTTGGTGCGATGACCTCGGCCATCGCCGGCATGACAATCTTCGGCTGGGTGACCCAAGACTTCGGCGAGCATCCCAGCGTATTCGGTATCGGGATCGGTCTCTTTTTGTCAGCGCTGGTGTCCATGCGGGTCGCCCGTTGGGTACACGTTCATTGGGCAGAGACGAGCCTACCTGCCGAAGAGGCGGACCGGCCCGTCGTCATGGTGACGCAGCCGACAAGTCATTGAGTCCGCCTCCGGACTAAGCGCGCCGCGAGGTTCGAGAAACGGTTCCATAAGAGACGAAGCGAGCGGAGTGCAGGACGCTCATGGCGCGCCATGGCGAGGGTCGCGCGCATCGCATCGATAGCTCGGGGATCACGGGAGGAAAACGTGGAAGAAATCATTAGCGTCAATGATCAGTTTTATATCCTGGCCAGCTCATCGATGGCCGATGACCGGACGCGTGTACTCAAGCATGGAGAGACCTTCGGGGTGTTTGACCGGTATGGTGACATTCAGCCGGTGGGACGGGGAACGCAGGGAGTCTTCCATCAAGGGACTCGGTTTCTCTCCCGGCAGGAAGTATTTCTGAACAACGATCGACCGATGCTGCTGAGCTCCACGGTGAAAGAAGACAATGCTCTGCTGGCCGTGGACCTCACGAATCCGGATCTGTACCGGGACGGACGCATCGCAATCCCGCGCGGAAGCGTGCATGTCTTTCGCTCGCGTTTTCTCTGGAACGGTGTCAGTTATGAGCGGTTTCGTCTGTCGAACTACAGCCTGGCTCCGGTAAAAATGACCTTATCGATCAGGTTCGAAGCCGACTTCGCGGACATCTTTGAGGTCCGCGGAAAAAAACGCGAACGTAAAGGACGGATGTTGCCGAACATCTTGCAGAAAGATCTCCTGGTGCTGCGGTACGAAGGTTTGGACGAAGTGACGCGCGAGGCGCGGATTCAGTTCGTTCCAGAGCCGTTGGAGATCAGCGCATCCCAAGCCACATTCGGCATCGAACTGGAGCC
>JAXLZJ010000002.1:0-2029 GCA_046350995.1 Nitrospira sp. | reverse complement strand
GGCGAGTAGTAGTAACGCTGGAAGTAGTCGCGATCGAAGCGACGCGCCGCGGGGCGCTGCGTCCTGGCCATTGGACCTTGATCCTATATCCCGTGACCACCAATTTGCAGCAAGCCGTGAACTCCCTTCATCGGGAAGGGAAGTAACGCTTCTTGATCCACAAGACAAGTTGATCCGGCGGTGGAAGAACGTTGGCCCATCAGGTCCCTGCCTGATCCGGGCCGCTCCCATCCTTCCGTTTCTTGTAGGTATGGAGAAACCGGCCGAATGCCCGATCCTTCTTGCGCCGATCAATGTAGGACAGTTCGTTGAAATCCGCTTCCTTCCGCAGCTTCAGGAAGTTCCGCAGATGTTCTTCGCTCAACTCGTGTCGCTCGATTGCGGCACGCACCTCGCAACCGGGTTCGCTGGCATGACGACAGTCGGTATACCGGCAGCCTTGTGCGAGTGCGTTGATATCGGCAAAGGTCTCAGCGATGCCTTCCTGGGCGCCGAGCATTCCCAGCTCGCGCATGCCGGGCATGTCGATCAACAGCCCGCCATGTTCGAGCACGATCAGTTGGCGCCGTGTGGTGGTGTGGCGCCCCTCGCCTGTGTGGCTGACCGCGCCGATTTCGAGCGCGCCACCCCCGCTCAGACCGTTGATGAGCGTGGTCTTGCCCACCCCTGACGAGCCCAGCAGGCAGTACGTCCTGCCTGGAACGATGAGTTCCCGGAGCTGTTCGACGCCGGAACCGGTCACGTTGCTGAGGCAGACGATCTGAGCGTTGACCCCACTGGCTCGGATGCGGCCGACCAGCTGCTCCAGGGCTTCCGGGGTGACCAGGTCGGTCTTGGTCAGCAGCACCACAGGCTCGACGTGGCCGTCCCGGGCCATGACCAGATAGCGCTCCAGCCGCCGGACATTGAAGTCGAAGTGGCAGGACTGCACGATGAACGCCACGTCGATATTGGCCGCAATCATCTGGAACTGGACGTCGCGTCCTGCGGCTCTGCGCCGCAGGAACGACCGGCGCGGCAGCACGTGATGGATGCTGGCTTGTGCACCGCCATCGCGGTATTGCACGCACACCCAATCGCCTACGCAGGGCAGCTCGACCGCAGACTCGGCGAGATGGAGGAACTTGCCCGTCAACTCGGCCGGCACCTCGTCGGACTCGCCCCGGATCAGGTACCGCCCACGGTCAACCGCGGTGACTCTGGCAATGGATGAATCCGGCCCGCACCTTTCAACGGCCTCGCTGGCCCAGCCATGATTCAGGCCCAATTCAACAAGTGTCATTCGCTCACTGTCGCAGAAAGAACAAGGCCCGCCAAGCAGTGCGGCCAAAGTCGTGATGTCAGTACTTCGACTGACTGTTTCTGACCGAGCTTACCGTTCCCTAAAGCGGTCGCGCGACTTCGGCAGCGACCGCTCACCACCGTCCGCTAAACGGAATGCTGGCGCGGTGGCGGCGAGCACTCAGGCCGCCAGTCTGAGTTCCGGTTCAAGGCCGGCGCGAGCGGCCAGCGTCAGCAGCATATCGAGGCTGAAGTCCTGCCATCGCCCTTTGATCAAGCGCGACACGCGAGGCTGCGTAATTCCCAAGCGCTTGGCAGCTTCGACCTGGGTCCACCCCTGTGCTTTCAGGTGCTGCTCGATGCGGATCATGGCTTCGGCACGGAGCGCCATCACCTTGGCCTCTGCAGGATCGAAGCCGAGATCGATGAACACATTGCCGCTACCCTTGGTCCGGCGCGTATCCGAGATGCGGGGATCGGACTTCTTTCTCATGGCTTTCCTCGAATGAGCTTGTAGCGGACTTTCGCCAAATCCATATCGGCCTTGGTCGTTTGCTGTGTCTTCTTCTGGAAGGCGTGCAGCACGTAAACGGCGGCTTCGAACTTGGCCACATAAATGGCCCTATAGGCGCCGGACGCCTTTCGGCATCGTAACCAGGTCGTCCCGGCTCGAACCCAGGAACTCCAACGGCTTGATTGGCGCGTTCGCTGACTTCCTTGGCTTCACGGAACGATTATACAGTTACTT
>JAXLZJ010000001.1:0-30223 GCA_046350995.1 Nitrospira sp. | reverse complement strand
TTGGGAGTCGTACCACGCGACGTACAGGTTCACGGGCGGACCCACGCGATCGTCGAGATCGGCGAGAAGGTAATCGTCGAGCTTGAGGGTCTCCTGATAGACGGGCTCGAGCACCTGACGGTGGACGTTCCAACCGGGCACGTTGCCGGGAAACTCGGCAAAGCTGCGCCGCTCGGCAACCAGCTCGGCGCGCTCCGGAATCCACCACGACACCGCCGCCGCCGCGACCAGGATGACGAAGGCGACGAGGAAGGTCGAAGGCAGCGGACGCGGCACTCCGGTGACCCCTCGTGGCGAGGGCGCGGGCAGCTCCAGGCTGAACACTTCACGCCAGGGGCGTCGATGTGCACCGAAACGTGTCAGCAGAATCATCTCCCCGAGCAACAAGGCAGCGCAGGCCATGAAGATGACCCAGCCTTGGAACTGGTGCAGGAAGCCCTCGGCCATGCCGATGCCCCAGTGCTGCACGGTCACCCCGATGATGCCGATGCGCACGCTGTTCATCAGGATGGTCAGGGGAATGCTCGACAGGAACAGCAGCGCACGCTTCCAGAAAGGAGCGCTGAAGAAGTAAGCCATGATGAAGCCCAGCGTCATCAGCGGAAAGAGGTAACGCAGGCCATCGCAGGCCTCGGCAACCTGGAGCTGGTAGACACCCAGGTCGATGACATTGCCCTCCAGGTACACGCTGATGCCGGCCAGCCGGATGAACCAGACACCGATGGCGGAGGAGATGAGCTGCAACTGTGCCGAGACGTTCTGCAGCACGAACTCCGGGAACGGGATCATGAACAGGAGCAGCAGCATTGGCATCCAGATCACCCGGAATGCGGGGCCGCCGAGCAGGGCGAGGACCAGCCCGTAGAGGGCGACGACGGCCGAGTACTGCTGGATGACGTAGAGGGCGGAGAGCTTGCCGAGGAGGTTGATGGCGACGGCCAGCAGCAACAATGCCACTCCCCACCACGATCCCGTGAACGACAGGCGTTCCAGGCGGTCGCGGCGCTGCCAGATGAGGAACAGGGTCACGAACGGGATGATGAGGCCGTGGCCGTACTCTGGGCGAAACCAGATCCATCTCGCCGAGAAGTCGACGCCCGTGCGAAAGGCCACGTAGCCGACCAACAGGCTGGCCACGAACAGGCCCCATGCACGGGTCGGCATCTGCAGCAGCGGACGATCAATCATGCAGATCGCTCAAGAGTTGCGCCCATTGATCCAGGGCGCGGCGGCGACGGAATTCCTTGTCCCAGAGATCATGGGCGCCCGCCGCCATTGCTGCAAGGGCTGCCGGGTCGCCGGCCAGCCGCTCGATCGCGGCAACGATGGCATCCACATCGGCCGTGGCGGCAACAACCCCGCAGCCCGAGCGAGCGATGCAGGAGCCGATCTCACCGTCGGCGGCACCGAGGAAAAGGACCGGCTTGCCGACGGCGAGTATGCCGACGAACTTGCTGGGCACGATCAGGCCTTCGAGGCGTTCGTCGAGCGATACGACGTGGACGTCAGGGAGACTGAGGCTGTCTAATAGGACCTCAAGAGGCTGGTACGGCTTGAATAACACGTTGGTCAACTGCTGCGATTGAGCTCTTGCTCTCAATGTTGGTAGTTGAGCGCCGTCACCAATGAACAGGAAGGTGATATTCGTTGCGTTACGCAGACGCGAAGCAGCTTCGATTAAGGAGTCAAGGGCGTGGACACGGCCCATGTTGCCCGAGTATCCAATTACAAAGTGATTTTCCAGCATCCAATTCCGTCGCAATCGATGGCCGTTGTCCGCTTTCCCTTCCTGTATCGCCCAGTTAGGGATGACTTGCACACTTGACTCGTCGCACTTGTTCTTGAGTAACATCGCCGTTCGTTGTCCGATGACAACATTGGCTGATGCCTTACGGAGAGACCAATTCCGCAAGGACGTTAGGATTCGTAGTAGCCAACCCTGGCGCATCATGTTCAGACGTTCTGCAACCTCCGGAAAGACATCCTGGAGCCAGTTGACCAGCAACGCGTGGCGATACTTCGCTACGAACGCAGCAGGCGCGCTGATCAGGGGGGGGTCGGTCATTGCAACAACGCGGGAGTGCGCCGTAATTCTGGTCAACAACGCCCAAGTTGCACTCAGATAGAACGTAAGGTAGTCGATCATTCGCCCGGGCAGCCAGCGTCGACCGAAGGCGGTGGACCACACCCTTTCTACTCGCACTCCATTAATTGATTCAATTACAGGTAATCGGACTCCTGGGTCGTTATAGCGCTGGCGCCCAGTAATCACGATTACATGGAATCCGCGCGCCGCCAGATCAAAGGCAAGGTCGCTGGCAATCTGGCTTGTGGCGGAGTTGTCAGGTGCGAAATACCGATTTAGGAATATGACCCGAGTCATGGAGTTCAGATCGGAAGACCTTGTTTGCGTCGGAGCAATTCATGGTACTTGCAATCAATCATGAACTCGTAATACGACTGTAGTGCGCAATAGGTGAATCCAGGGCGGCCATCCAGAAATCCTCGTCGGGCGAAGTAACAATACGCAAACTTCAGAAGAGGTCGGGCGGGCATCTTAAGGAAAAGCTCCTTGAGTGCGCGGCGCCGCTCATTAGGGTCGCCCGCAAATAGCCGCCCCGTTTTGCTGCCGAGGTTCGCACGAGTCTTCAACATTTCTTGCGCCTCAAACTCAGAGTACCTGTTATGGCGATCTATCCAATGGGAAATTCCATGGCTAAAGGGGTAGTGATAAATGTCTTGTTCAATCGCTCCGATGACACCGTCAACGTGTGCAACAGGATTTACCAATCGTTCATACCGAATTCGCTCCGGCCGGAAAAGACGAATGAACCACGTGGGGTACAATTGTGCATGTTTCAACCATCGCCCCATGAAGAAGTCGCGCCGACGGAGTCGAAATGCGCTTTCAGTGGCATTCGGGGTGGCGCGGGTAACTACTTCATCGCGCAGTTCCGGGGTGCACCGTTCGTCGGCATCTAGGTACAACACCCAAGGGTTGCGAAATTCCAGATTCTTAACAGCCCAATTCTGATGTGCCGACCAATTGTCGAATTGGCGGCAAATAACTCTTGCCCCTGCGCTCTGAGCCAATTCGGCTGTCCGATCCGTACTATTCGAATCAAGGACAATCACGTCGTCGGACCACGAAAGCGTATTCAGGCAAGTGAGGATGTTGCTCGCTTCATTTAGGGTTAACACAATTACTGAGACGGACATCGGAAGGGGCTCATGAGCTAAAGTGCGCTAGCATACCGGAGCGAATTGCGTGCATTGCAAGAAGCGGCTATCCATACTCGCCCATAGTCGCGGATGTGGAAGCGCGGTTCAATTGGCAACAGTGGAGTAGAGCACTGCATAGGCCGCTATGCGGCTGGCGAGTACTATCGATTAGCATCGCTTGACTTGGCCGATCTGAAAAAGACGGTCGGTCTTCTACTTTGGAGATCGTTCGTGCGCCGCAGGTAGGCTCGGTACGATTGATCGCAATGACAGTTACAAAGGCATGTCGTCTGCAAACATGATTGATTGCGAGGAATTCCAGGCCGCCCAGCCATTGATGGAATCTTGCCGTATTGGGCCATCTTCTTGTTGCGCGACCATATGAACACCAATCCAGAAGACTCGGTTCGAAGGCCTTATGGATTTGAAGATTATCTCAAGAGATTCGCGTGGGTACTTGTGCAGGCCTCGGTGTGGCGAATCGCCTGGAGCCGCATCCCCTTTATCCGTCCAATGCTCCTTCAGCTATTTGGGGCGAAATTCGAGGGTAGGTGTCTGTCCGCAGCTCTGCCCAAGGATTCCGCTAATGGCGACTTCCGAGTCGGAGCCAACTCCGCTATCTCATCGCGTTGACATATGCACAATCTGTCTGATGTGCATATCGGAATCGCGTGGTTATTTCTCAAGACGTTTATTTGTGCGGCAGGACGCATGACTATTCTGATCCAACATATCCGTTGATTCGAAAGCCATCCAACTCGAAGACGACGTTTGGGTCGCAGCAGGAGCGTTCATTGGGCCGGGTGTGCGAATCGGCAAGGGAGCGGTCGTAGGGGCGCGCAGCGTTGTCTTTAAGGACGTCGCGCCATGGAGCGTTGTGATTGGAAACCCCGCAAGGGTGGTCAAGACGCGAGTGTTGAAAAGCCGGTAGACCCTCGTGGTATCCGTCGTTCATGTATGCACGGATTTCTGGCCGAGCGTCGGAGGGATCCAAAAGTTTGTCGAGGAGTTGGCGCGTCGTTGCAGATCGAACGGGATGAGGACAACGGTACTTTGCTGTAATCGTGCGCAGGGGGTGACGGGCACACTGCCCGCGCGCGATGAAATTGCGGGGTTGACGGTAATTCGTGTGCCCTTCCTGAATTTCGTGTACTACAAGGCCCTAGCGTTGCCCCTATCGGTACTTAAGTCCTTCGTCTTGTCCATGTTCACGATTGAGGACCCCTTGATTTCGTGTGCATGTTGAAACCGTGGCACAGACGGTCAATCGTGTTGTCTACACGTGGAGGAATATTTCATACGACAACACTATCTACCCTCAAGAGGCATATTTTTGATCATTTGGTGGCACGTTATGCAGTCAGTAAATTTTGTTGCCGCCTGCAGCCAGGTGATTTGGCGATCTTTTCGAAAATCTCCGATCAGGTGCATTTGATCGAAAATGCGGTGGAGCTGCAGCGCTATTTTGATCGTTCCGCTGCGAATAAAGTACCCGGGAGATGTCTTTATGTTGGCCGGCTTGCGGCGAACAAGGGTGTGGGCCGACTACTTCATGCGGTTGCTGTCGCTTCGAGAACCGTTCCCCTTCAACTGCACCTTGTCGGTGCGGATACTGATTGCCAGAGACCGCAATTGGAACGGATGGCGCGGTCACTTGGAATCTCTAAGATGGTCAGTTTTCGTGGAGAAGTTGGCAGCGAGGAATTGCTCGAGGAGTTCGAACTCGCGGACATATTTGTTTCGGCAGCGCAGTACGAGGGATTTGGGATTTCGGCTATTGAAGCAAGGGCGGCGGGCTGCAGAATGCTGCTACAACGTAATGATGCCTTTGTCTCCACCTTCGGAGGGGACACATGCGCTACATTCGTAGACTTCGCAGACTCAGAGATGGCTGGTCAAATACTGGCCGACGTGGTCGGAAGTTCCAGGAAGACCGCGTCTGCTACTCGGCACATAGTTGACAGGTTCTCATGGGACACGCAGTTTCCTAGATGGGCAGAAGTCTATTCCAAGTTACGCGATGGAAGTGCGGCTCATCAGAAGTAGGTTGATCGATGATTGTCTACGCTGCGATTAGGACGATATCCCCCGTTAGTCGCTCTGGCGACGTCGTACCTAACGAGACGGTCTCGCCTCCGTTTAGTATTGCCGACATTGCGCGCCTCATGCGCGATCGTTTGGCCATGAATATGTCGCTGTACAAGCAGTGTGCAGTCACCTTTCGACTAAAGAGGCGGAGAATGTCCTGTATTGGAAGCGCTGGGTCCCATGACTCGAAGATGATCACGACTTTCAGATTGCTTGGAAGAGCTGCTGCAATGCCCTTTAGTATCTCGAATTCGTAGCCCTCGACGTCCAGCTTCAAGACTCCGGCACGCATTCCCCTGGATGCGAGACTGTCGAAATGCCTTGATAATTCATTCGTTGTATTTCGAATTCTCGCCAAGATCGTGAAGTAATTCTTCGGATCCACCGAGGAATAGCCGTCCTTCATAGCCAGTAATTTCTCTCCATACGCATTGCCCGCGTCCCAAATGAACGCACCGCCCCAATTCGACCTCGGTACGTTAAGCGATACTACGCAGTCAGTCGCTCCAAGGCCATGCTCGTGTACCACAAATGCCCCCTTTTCAAGGGAAACCGCGGCATTCACTCTCAAGATGCTGCAGCAAAGGGGATTTGGTTCGAACATATGCACAAACTTGAATCGACTTCCGCTCTGACAGGAAGTCAGTCCAATATTTGCACCAATATCGAAGAAGAAATCATCGAATCCTGCCGATGCGCATGCGTCGAGAAAGCTTGCAAGGGCTGGCTCGTGCAGTTCCGACAATTGTGGCGAGACAGAGAGGAGGTCGCCGCCAAGCATGAATAGGCCCACGCTATTCCGCGTCAAGTGACGAAAGAGTTGCCGGCGGAGATAGGATTTTGCGATACCAAGAAGGCGGCGACGATACCTATACTCAAGAATTGGCTTCAGGTGGGTCATGCGCGCCTCGTATTACGCGGGAAGGTAGTTGGCAATGTTGCGGGTAGCGGCCGCCGATCGTCAAAATATGTGCCGTTTCCGTAACCATTGGCTGCCTGATAGGCGAGAGGTTCCTGATTTGTGCGGACTGCAATGCTCTCGCATACCAGGGACAGGGTTGTGCCGGCTGACGTCGATTCGGTTTGATGTCAAGGTACCATTTAGGGTGCACGAGAATGAAATGGATGGCAGGGTGAGAATCGTTCACGTAATTGGCGCATTGATCGCCGGGGGTGCAGAGCGCGTTGCGGTAGATCTAGTGAAATGGATTCATGGGCACGGCATCGACGTTGGATTGGTAGCGCTCAGTCCGCGGCGAGATGTAGTAGGTGAAGCGTTCATGAAGGAGCTGTCAGTGGCGGGAATTCCTGTTGACAGCGGGCCCACCGTCATGATCGGTGTGTGTACCGTGTCTTGGTATGCGGCTCTGTTGAATAGTCAACGACCAACGATCGTGCATCTGCATACGCCGAATACGGAGTTGACACACTTCCTAGGTACACGGCTGTTGATCGCGTGCTTACGGCCGTTTGCCGGTAAGGTCTTTCGGACCTTGCACAGTATGAAGGGACCTCGGGATAGGAGATGGCGAATGGTCTATCAGGCAAACGCCGCTGCCGTATCTATCGCATGTGGAAATGCCGTAGCCAGCACGTACGCGACATTCATTCGTGGTCAAATGAACGTCATCTCGAATGGGGTCGACTTCGCGGAAGAACCTCGCACGGTGGATTCATGGAAAACGGCAAGGCGCCGCCTCGGTCTCGACGAAACCAAATTGCATTTTTTGTGCATTGGCCGAATGGGCGGGGCATCAATGAGTGCATCACCGAAAGGTCATGACGTTCTCCTGTCTGCGTGGAAGCGGGGCCAATGCGGTGTTTATGGAGGTGTTCTGCACCTGATTGGTGACGGAGAACACAGGGGGCGCCTGGAACGTATTGCGATTGGCGACCCCTCAATTGCATTTCACGGCATATGTGCGGATACGCATGACTGGCTGCATGCGGCGGACATTTTCGTCCTCGCTAGTCGTTGGGAGGGGCTCCCTGTCGCCGCCATCGAGGCAGTAGGGTTAGGACTACCTTGTATCTTCTCTGATATTCCGCCTTTCCGCGAGCTTGATCCGCCGAATGCTCGCTGGTTTGAAGTTGATGATGTGGCGGGGCTCGCAGCGCAGCTTCGGCAGGGGCGCTTTGAGCTGCAAGCTTCTACAGTTCGGGAGCTGGAAGGATTTCGAGATCGACATTCTGTGGTTCGAAGTGCCCGCCGTTACTTGGAGCTGTACCAAGCTAATGATGTGTAGAACCAGCGTCGGTGCCGCTCTTTTAGCAGGCGCGCTGATGTGTTCCCCAAGTATTTCCTTTGGGGCAGCACCAGCGGAGGGAGTCTTGGGGCCATGGTCCGAAATGGAATTGCACGGGCGCACCGTGAGCGCCACCGGAAAGAGCTTTCGAGTGACCGACAATGGCATGCTGCGATCGATCTCCATCGGGGATGGGACGGTACTTACTGGGACGATAAAAATGGCTTGCGGAACGGGCGCGCGTTCGCATTCAATGACATACATTCGAACTGGATAGTTTCGAGGGAACGCGACAGTGCGCGAATCGAGTCAACAGCGCCATTGATCCAGCTCAAGGCGCGGGTACCGTAACCGTCGCGATTGTTGTAGCGTTTGATGGGTTAGTAACGATACGACTTCTCTGCGTGGTCTGCAACCCGAGAAGACTGGACGCTTGAATTATCGAATTCCGCTTCCCAACGAAATAGGTCGGTTTCTGCACAGAGGCGGCGCGATCAGGACGCGCAATTTTGATCTGAAGGCTGTCACATTACCGCTGAACTTCTCATATCAGCCGTTTTTCTGGATAGGCAACGATCAACATGGTGTGTTCTGGTTCTGCCAAACGACAAATGGTTGGGAGAACTTCAACGACAAAGACGCGATTGGTCTAATCCGGACCGCTGACGGCCTTGCTCTCAATATGTCAGTTGCGATTCGTGGGGATCCAAACGGTTACGCGACCCACAGCTTTGGCCTGCTGCCTACGCCGATCAAGAAATTGCCGCAGGATTGGCGATTACTTCGTATGGTGCCAGCAGTGGGAGGGAACGCATACGTGGTTTGGCCGAATGAAGGGGAAATGGCCTCGCCATATTTTGGGTATCCAGGTTCCACAAAGCCAGAGCAAATGACACGCATCGTTTCAGGATATCGACGCGGTGGGGTTACAGCACTCCCTTATGCTTGTCCGACGTGGATTGCGACCAAAACGCCGGAATGGTTGCTGAATCGAGCGGACTGGGAGGGGGGGGTAGTCGATCGAGCCTATTCTGTGACAGGCAAGGACGGGCAATTTCGAAATGTATGCACGGCGGCGAAAAGCTGGAAAAGATTCGTTCGGGAACGATTCGGGGAATTCATAGAAGAGTTCCATTTGACCGGCTTGTATATGGATAACGCTCAGGTCTATGCAATCCAGAATTGCATAGGCGCCGAAAGAAATGAAATGATTGATCACCCGATCGTGGAACAACGAGAGGGGTACATAAGCATCATGCGTAGCTTGCGGCAAAATTCCGCCCGGACATTGGGCGTAGTTCATTCGTCAGGCGGCCTGAATTTGCCAACGTTTAGCGTGGTTGACGCTTGGGTTAGCGGAGAGCAATTCCGGGGGAAGGTCCAACGCGACTATCTGGAAGTAGCGAGCCTTCTCGATTTTCGGGTGGAGCTAAATAGCAGGCAGTGGGGAATAATTTCGATATTCCTGCCGGAGTTTTCGGGTGAACAGGCGCGCGAAGTGTGGCCTACTCGAAAGCTAATGAGTATCTTGATGCTTCATGATGTGACTCCCTGGCCCCAATGGGCAAACGTGGAGGAAATAAATCGCGCGCTTCGATTGCTGGATGCATTTGGAACTCGCGACGCTGAATTCGTTCCGTATTACGCAGACCATCCATTGGTTGTGAGCAGTGCCCCAGGCGTCCTTGTCAGTAGTTACGTCAAAGGAAGCGAATCTCTCCATATCGCCGCAAATCTCACCAAGGAAGATCTATCGCCGCAGTTCTGCCTGGGTGCTGCGCAGAGCGCCGGTGCTCCGCAATTGGTGAACTGGTTCAGTCGGAAGCCAATCCGACTGGCCGACGGCTGCTTTGAACTGGAGATCGCAGCAGGGGAGTATGCGATGTTCTACTCGAAAAACGAGCGATACAAAGCGGATCGACGGTGAAGCTTATAGGCGGTGTAGCCGCAATTTCGATAGCAACAGTCGTTGGGCAAGCCGCTACAGTTTTGGCAACGCCGGTTCTGACGCGCCTATATGCACCGAACGACATCGGCGAATATGCGGTTTTCGCGTCGTTTCTGGGCATCCTAGGCACTACCGCCTCGCTTCACTATGAACTCGCAATTCCTTTGCCTAGAGCCGCGAAAGACGCGCGTCTGCTGGTACTCGTCGCATCATTGATTTCGCTTGCATTGGCGGTTTTGCTTGCATTAGCTATTTCTGTTGGAGAAGGGGTGGCGCTGTTGTCGGATCTTGGAAGATCGCTCCTCAAGATGCGCTTCATGATGCCTTTCGCGTTGGCACTGACCGGAATTGGTACGTCACTTACCTACTATTCGATTCGCAAACAGTCCTTTAGGCGTAACGCAGGGTCAAAGGTATTACAGGCAGCCACTCAGGCGATCACGCAGGTCTTAGCTGGGCTCCTCGGACTTGGATGGATGGGCCTCGTAGGCGGGCAACTAATCGGAATTGGGCTGAGTATCCTGCCGCTCGTTGATCCGACGCTGCTTGTACATCGCAACAGCGTCTTGGCCAGATCGGTGAAGCGAATGATCGTTCTGGGTCGTCGATATCAAAATTTCCCACTGTTGGCCGCTCCTGCAAGTGTTCTTAGCGCAGTCTGCAATAACATCCCGGCCTTGTTGCTGGCGGCATATTTTGGAATGAGTGTAGCGGGATTCTATGGCCTTGGAATGCGTGTTCTTCAGTTGCCTGCACGTGTTTTTGGCCAGTCATTGTCGCAGGTCTTCTTGGGAAGTGCGGCGGACGCCCTGCGACGTGGAGAGTTGGCCGATTTGGTGGGGCAGGTATTTCGCGCTCTTGCAGCCTCTTCCTTGCATGTTTTCGTGCCGATAGGTCTATTAGCGCATTCCCTATTCAAAGTGCTGTTTGGCGCAGCCTGGGGCGAGTCCGCGACATATGTTGTCTTGTTGCTGCCATGGGTAATGATTGCTTTCTTATCGACGCCATTATCAATGTTGGTGACGGTAATGCAGAGGCAGAGGCAGGATCTGTATTTTCAGATGGGATATCTGGTGGCCTGCGGGTTGGCATTGTCGGTAGGTGCGTGCGTCGGCAGCGCAAGAATTGCGTTGACGCTGTTTGGTGTTTCGGGCGCGACCGTGCTGGCCGTAAAGATATGGTGGCTTCTCGGAATCGCGGGATGCTCTCGCGGCAAGTTGGCGCGAAGCATCGGACATGAGTCGCTGATTGCAGTTGTCGCGAACCTTCCGACGTGCTTGGTCTTGTGGGCCGTTGATTCTTCCTTCTGGATCTGCGTGTGGGGCGGCGCGTACTCTATATTGGTGCAGTTGCTCAACCTTTACGTTCGGCGGATCTATGTCGTCTAAACGCATGAAGGTAGTCGTGCTTAGCTACCTAGTTGAGGGAGGAATGTACCACTATGCATCAAGTCTCAGTGATGCACTTGGAGCCGTTTGCTGTTGCGCTCAGTATGAGATCGGCGCCGAAGAGGAGGTTGCGCGTCTGTGGGGCGCCGGTAGACTTCTTGACAGGGCAGGGCGATTGCGGAGAATGCGGCGCTTCTATGATCGAACGCGTGGTCCTCGACTCGCGCGTGTTATCGTGCGTCGATTTGCACCTAGCGTCGTCCACATAGCTGGCAATGTGCCTTCGCTGAATGGTGTGATCAAGGAGTTGCGTAGAAATGGTGTAAAGGTGGTATTCACCCTGCACGATCCCACGCCGCACTCAGAAAGGCGTTCGTTGTGGGGACGATTTCAAACGGCGTTCATTCGACATCGATATATCCGCCAGACTCTAATGCTCGCGGACCGTATTCATCTGCATTCATCGTCACATGTAGACGATGTCAGAAGGATATATCCGATGATTCCCTTCGATAAGTTCTATATCGCGCAGCATGGTGTGGGTGTCGCGTCGACTGTCGAAGGAGGCAGTCGCGTGCCTCCCGAGTTGCGCGCGAAAGCGCTGGATGATTATGTTCTCTTCTTTGGACGAATTGAGCCGTACAAAGGCTTGGACCTGCTAGCGAATGCACTGCTGCTTATCGTTAGTGCCCACTCAAATCTCCAGGTTGTCATCGCCGGCGCCGGTGACGTGCCCGCAATCTTCGATTCGCTGAATGGACACATTACGCTCATCAATCGGTTTATCGACGATGAGGAGATTTCAAGTATCTTTCGACACGCACGATTTGTTGTCTTGCCATACCTCGAGGCAACACAATCAGGAGTTCTCGCGCTGGCAGCTGCATTCGGAAAGGCCGTAGTCGCAACGAGGGTGGGCGCCATGGAGGAGTTGGTGGTCGACGGCCGCACTGGAATCGCGGTGCCGCCATGTGACGTCGAGGGCATGGCACGAGCTATGAGCTATCTGATTGACGATCCGGAGTCGGCTCGTCGTATGGGTTGTGAGGCGCAGAATTTGATTGGTCGGGAATTTTCGTGGGCACGCGTCGCGCGAATGCATTACGGGCGGTACCTCGAGCTCTTGGGCTTTTGACGCAGATGAAGGTAGTAGATTTGCTTCTAGCATTCACCAACGTGGCGTTGTGTTGGTGGCGTTGCATCGCTGTGCTAAGGGCGAAGCGGCTCGTTGCTATAGCTTGGATGCTTCTGGGCTATTTCAGCCTTATGTTTATTCCGGTTGTTGTTGCCGATGAGTTCACTTTTGTTAGGGGATTCTTTGACGAATCTGAGATCGTGGCTCGAGAATCAATTCACAAGATGATGGTGTTTGTCCTGTTGTTCAATGGGATTCTGGTGTTTGGAGATGTAATTTGGGGATTGCTATTCGACGGCAGCAAGCGTGAGATCAATTGGAATTTTGAATTGCCTCCGAATCAGCAGATCTCTCTGGCATTGATGTACCTGGCGTATTGGATTCTTGGTGGAACTTGGTGGGCTTGGCAGACATTTTCGACTGGGTATCGTGAATACGTTGAGGGTGCGAGTTGGGGGTCAGTGTTTTTTTGGGCGTCTTCTCCATTGATTGTGCTATTGGCCATGCGTCGGCAATGGGCATTTGCCGCAGTTCTTTGTGTTCCATTTCTGTATTTCTGTGTGCACTTGGATGTGCGGTCATTCTACGCGTTATTGTCGTTATTTCCGCTTTCCATGGTAGAGTTCTATCAACTGGTGGGCCGCGGTGCCTTTGGAAGACGGCAGGAAGCTTATTTCGATACACTGTTCGCTGGTGCCGCGCTTGTAGGAGTGAGCGTGTTTGTTGATCGGTAGACTGGCGGAATTGCTCTTCTGACAGCGGAATGCCGTTGTGGACTGGCCGAAACCATTGCGATGGTTGACAAAGTTTCACAAGCGAGTGGGGTTTGATGGGCTGATTCTCTATGGATGGAATTACATTAGCCCGTTCATGAAGCTGCTGGGAATTCCAAAGCCCGATATCTCCGATACGCCGAACATAATCGCCGGTCTGCTGCAGGGAGTGCCGCCGGATTGGCCGGTGTATTTTCATTATCCGGCGCTCCTTTGGTCGGATGCCTATATTTCGTTTGGCTGGTATGGCCTGGCATTGGCTCTGTTTTGGAGTGGAGTGATTTTCGCGTGGGAGTCGAAGTTATGAGCGAGCGAATTGCTTCTTGCGCTGCTGCTTCGTATTTCTGCTGGCACAGTTGTACTCGTTCGAGGAGCGATTGCAATCGCATCGGTTCCCATCTCGTATTCGTTGTATTTGTCACTCACGCCGATGTTGGTTGTCGTTGGACGACAAGTAATGCAGCGAAACCTGCGGCCCGGCTTGGCGCAGCGGAACCGGCGATCCGGCCGCCGAATCTGCTGAAATAGTGATCATTGATGAGGATTGTGCATACACTCGAGTCGATTGACCCGTCCCTCGGCGGGCCGGTGCTCAGTGCTGGCAGTCTCGCCGTTGCGCAGATGCGTGCCGGGCATGATGTTCGATTGATCACGTATAGAACAGGCAATTTTGAGCGAAGCAACGAGTTGTTGAGGGAGCAATTGCCTCAAATTGAAGCGCTTCCAATTGTTTGTGTTGATGGCTTCGGGGCGATTGAAAAAACGCTAGGAACGAAGGCAAGAAAAGTATTCCGTGCGACCTTCCGTAGTGCAGATGTTGTTCATACGCATGGCTTCTGGAACGCGTTCGACATAGCTGCCGCAAGAGAGGCCGTGCGCAGGCATTGCCGTCTGGTCATTGCGCCCCGAGGCATGCTCGATCCGTGGAGTCTGGCGCAAAAGCGCTTGAAGAAGTCGATTGCGCTTAAGCTTGTGTGGAAGCAATTGCTGTTGTCGGCGAATTTCATTCATGCCCTAACGGAAGATGAGCGGGAGTTGATGAGACCCATTGTTCCTGTGACTCGCGTGAAGGTGTTCCCCAACGGCGTCTTTGTGGAGCAATTTGATTCCTCACGTTGCTGTGGAGATTCATTTCGAGCACGAAATCCAGCTGCTGGAGGTAACCCATATGTTCTGTTCCTCGGCCGGTTGCATCACAAGAAAGGGCTTGATTTTCTGCTGGATGCTTTCGCAATCCTTGAGCGTGTGCATCGAGACCTTCATCTTGTCATTGCGGGCCCTGACCAGGGGATGATGCAACACCTCGAGCGTTGGGTGGACGATCGTGCGTTGAAAGGACGAGTGCATTTTCCTGGGCCTCTTTACGGCGCAGAGAAATTGTCCGCATTAGGTGGCGCTGCTTGCTTTTGCCTTCCTAGTCGACAGGAAGGATTCAGCATGGCGATATTGGAAGCCCTCGCATGTGGATTGCCGGTCGTGATTTCCAGAAATTGTCATTTCGAAGATGTTGCGAAGGCCGGCGCTGGCGAAGTGGTTGACTTGAAGTCCGAATGCATTGCGGAGGCTATATCGACACTGCTCACTGATGGATCGAAACGAGCTGCGGCAAGATTGGCTGCAAGAAGTCTAGTTGCTTCACGGTACAACATGGATGTCATTGCGCGTGAGCTAACCGACGCATATCCTGCCTAGGAGGTCATCAGACTTGCCGGCCCATTGAATTTTGTGATGTCCTGACCTGGTTTGCGGTAGAAAGAGTCTTATCGCATTGGGCCACTGCTTGATATGCGATTTGCTGACCCGTCTCGTCCAGGAAACACCCCACCCCGCATCCGATCCTCGATCGCCACCTTCATGATCTCATGCCCGATTTGCCGCGCCTGTTGGGCATAACCGTAGGCAAGCGCTCGATCGCAAAGCTGGTTGATGAGCCTGGGCACGCCGTGGCTCGCGCGATAGGCAAGCGCGAGCGCCCGACCCCGAAACAGGGTGATTTGGCCGCCGGCCACGCGCAGCCGATGCCACACGTACTCCCTTGTCTCCTTCGCATCGAGCGGCTCGATGTGCTCGTCCACGCCGATGCGTTGCGCGAGTTGCTCGAGCGCGGGGCTGCGGATCGTCTCGCGAAGCTGTGGCTGGCCGACGAGGATGATCTGCAGCACCATGTGCTTGTCAGCGTTGATGTTCGACAGCACGCGCAGTTCCTCGAGCAGGTCGGGTGAGAGGTTCTGTGCCTCGTCCACGATCAGGACGGCGTGGCGGCCGCTCGCGTACTCATTCACGAGGAATTGCGTGAAGGATTCGTACAGTTCCGCATCATCCTTGCCCTGGAAGGGCAGGCTGAAGGCGAGGCTCACCCATTGCATCAGGCGTCCGAATGACCGGTTCGTGTTGCTGATCAGCCCCACGGTAACGGTCTTCTCGAGCTTGGTGAGGAGATAACGGATCAGCGTCGTCTTGCCGCACCCGATCTCGCCGGTGATCAGGCTGATCGGCGTCTGGTTCATCAGTCCGTACTCCAGCGTCACCAACGCATTGCGATGGGAGCGGGCGAGGAACATGAATGCCGGGTCGGGCGACAACAGGAACGGGCGTTCTTCCAGGCCATACCACTGCTCGTACATGGCTTGAGCTCAGTACGGGTGGTCGCTCGCGGTCTTGGCCCGCGATCGGTTGAGGAGGGTGCCGATGACCGGCTTGTCGCGCAGCAGTTCGAAGGAGCGCAGGACGTCGGCGGAATGGGTGTGGTTGCTGCCCAGCACCAGCAGGACCGCATCTACCTGCGGTGCGAAGGCGAGGGCGTCATCGCTCTCCAGCAGCGGTGGCAGGTCCACGATGATCATGCGGTTGTGACCGGTGGACTTCAATTCGCTCATCAACCGGCGTGTGCCGGCGGAGGACAATAGCTCGGACGATGCGGTCACGGGGGCCGATGAGTTCAGGATGAACAGGCGGTCGTAGCCCTGTGCTCGTACGCACACCTCTTCGAGCGGCCGGCCACCGGCGAGCGCTTCCTCGACACCGACGAACTCGCCGGGCTGGAATCCGAATCGTGCTGCCACCGTGGGGCGACGCAGGTCGAAGTCCACCAGGATGGCGGAGCGTCCGCTGTCCGCGGCGATTGCAATGGCGAGGTTGATGGCGGTCAGTGTCTTGCCATCGCCTGGTGTGGGGCTCATGACCGCCAGGGTGTTCCAGCGGTTGGATTCCATGCGCTGCAGGACCTGCGTGCGCAGCATCTTGTAGGCCTGCACCGCGGAAGCGCCATGCTTGCCCGGCGCCACATTCATGTATGGAGGCAGGATCCGCTCCCGGCGCAGGTGGTCGGAGTCGACGGGCAACTCCCGGCCAGGGGGCTCTAGTGTGCCGCTCCGGCCGGTGGCGGGCAGCACGGGGGCTTCGTGCCGTGTGACCGTGAACTCTGCGCTGGGCTTCAGGATCGGCGTTGCCCGCACATCTCCGCTGCGAAGCGAAGCTTCCCGTTCCGCGCGGGCTCGTTCGAGTGCCTGCTTGAGTCGCTCGGCCATGTCAGACGCCAATCCGTTGCAGGATCTCGTACCACACGAGGTCGAGCGGTCTGATAAACAGGTGGAAAAGGAGCACGGACAGGATCAGTGTGCTTGCAACGGCAGCCATGATCAGTAAGCGTCGCCTGCGCTGCGAGTTGCGTTCCTCGCGCACGTGCATGTAAGGGACGATGGCCAGGGGCGGAACCCCCAGGAGCTGCACGACGTGGTCACGATCGCGGATGCGGGTGTCCGTGGCCTCCAGGAGGAATAAAAGGCCGATGGATACTCCAATTGCGAGAACGGCGCCGATTAGGACAATGAGCTTGCGGTTCGGGCTGACCGGAATCTCCGGCTGCATTGGTGGCTCGATGAGCGTGAATCGTTCGCCCTTACGCTCGGTCTCCAGGTTCTGCACGAGTTGCGCTTCCATCTCCTTCTGGCGCAACTCGTCATACTTGGCGCGCTCGGACTGCAGGTCGTGCATCATCGCGGTGTACTCGCGTTCGACACCAGGTGATTGAGCTTGACGCTGTTCCAACTCTGCCATCTTCGCCTTCGTTTGGGCGGCCTGCGTGACCAGCGACGCGCGTTCGCTGATCGCGGCCTCGCGCTGGGTTCGGAGCGAGATGTACGCGGGATTATCGGCGGATTCTCCGTTGTCGGAAGGGGCAACCGCAGGGGCGTCGCGAAGCTGCGCCTCCAGCGTCGCCACGGTCTGTTGCAATCTCTTCACGTCCGGATGATCAGGCGAGTAGCGCTTATTGGCGGCGTCCAGTTCGCCGCGGGCCGCCTCGAGGGCGCGTCGCGTGTCATTGCGGCCACCGCCACCCTGCCCGAGTTGCGTCTCGAGACCTTCGATGGTGCGCTTGAGCCGTATCACGTCCGGATGATCGGGCTGGTACTGTGCCACGGCAGTCGCGTACTCGGATCGCGCCAGTTTCAGGCGGTCGCGCGTTGAAAGTATGCGTGCACCATTCTCGGCGACTACCATGCTCGTCGGGTTGATCTGTGCCAATTGTCCGTCAAGAAACAGTACCTGCTGGTCCAGGGCGCGGATGCGCGATTCGACTTCGCGCAGTTCCTGCCCGCTGCGGTCCAGCATCTGCATGTTGACCTGGTACAACTCGGGCAGTTTGTCGCTGTTCTTCGCCTTGAAGTCGGAGATCTTCTGCTCGAGTTCGGCCACTCGCTTGCCCAAGCGCTCGGATTCGGTTCGCAGGAACCCGGCGGTATCCGCGGCCAGTTGCTTTCGGGATTCGATGTTCTCGGAAAGATAGAGCGAGGTCAGTTCGTTCGCCACGCGCGCCGCAGTCTGCGGGTTGCGGTTGTCGAAGCTCACCGAGAACGCGATCGTTGCCTTGGTGGGTCGGCCCTGCCGAGGGTCGACCACATCGGCGCTGATCATCTTCAAGTCGATGTCATTCCGGATGGTATCGACCAACGCTTCGCGCGAGGCCGTGTCTCGTTTGGCCGGATAAAGCGAGTATTTCTCGATGATGCCGATGAGATTTGCCGAAGTCATCACTCGCTGGCTGATCATCTGCACCCGCTGGTCGGCGTAGCTCGTTACAGCCGAGCGGACGAAATCAGTCGGAACTTCCTGCTGTTCGATCAGGATGGTGCCTGTGGATCGGTAGGTCGGCGGCCACAGAAGTGCAGTCAGGATCGCGGCAGTGCCAACCCCTCCCGCGGCCAGCAACATGGGCTTGAAACGCCGGCGCACGGCCGCCAGGTGCTGGAACAGTCCGGGGGGACTTCCGGACGAGGCGGGTCCGGAAAGCCGGGGCAGTGCGTTTACATCGACGGACATGCGGCGCCGGGACGGCTCACGTGGAGGGCTCGGTGTCGGCCGTCCGGTGGCGCGAGAGGGTCATCGTCGAGCGCCGCTCGTTGGGCTTTGACGTATGCGTGACGGTCTCGAATCCCTGCACCGGCTGGACGACGGCGCCCAAGGGTCTTGCGAACGGGACGGCTTGACCCGGAACGCCATTCATCGCGATGCCATGCAGGTCATCCAGCGGTACGCGCCTCGTGTCGTCCTCGATGCCGCTGTTGATCAGGTCATTGAGCTTTGTCGCATCCAGGTCGAAGTGCGCGGCGAGTTCCTTGGTCGGATCGATGAACAACGGCAGGAGCGAGCGGCCACGGATCGCGGGATCCGACAGCAGTGACAGGCGCGTGAGCGTGGTCTTGACCGCGAAACGGATGACATCGGATTCGCGCACGCCCAGTCGCTGCGCGATGCACTTGATCTTGCGCAGATCAGCGGCACTCAACCTCATGGATACGGCTCGCTTGCGTCCCTCGCCCATCACTGCGTCTGTCTCCCTGTGCCGGCTTTGCGAATGAGACTGTCACTATAGGGAGTTGCAGCGCGTTTTAACAGTATCAGGCGATGCCTGATCCCTCGTCGCGACCTGCAGACGGTTCTTATTGCAGCGACACGTCAGTCACGTCGTTGCCGCCCGATGTTGGCGACAACCAAGTGACGGATGAATTATTTTCCGAGCAACCCCATTGCCACCGCCGTCATCCCCGTGACCCCTGCGCGCAGCGTCGGCTCCGGCAGCGGCTCGAACCGGCTCGTGTGCATCCCCGGCAGGTTCTGGCCCTTGGCCTTCGCCGCCGCCAACTTCTGCGGATCCATCGCTCCCAGCCAGAACATCGTCACGGGGATGGGCTTCTCGCCTTCGCCGAACACCCCGAAATCCTCGCTCCCCATGATGGGCCGTGCATCCACGACATTGGCGGCGCCCAGCGTCTTCACCAGCGCAGCCTTCACCCGCGCGGCCAGGGCGGCATCGTTGATGAGCGCTGGGGTCGACTCATGCTCCAACACCGTGACTTCCGGCATGTGGTCCTCGGGCACGCCCGCGGCGACGGCGATGCCGCGCGCGGCATTGCGAATCCCCGTGATCAGCGTTTCGCGGGCCTTGTCGCTGTAGGTGCGCGCCGTCAGCTCGAGCTTGACCTCGTTGGGGATGATGTTGCGCTTGGTGCCGCCGTGGATGCTGCCCACGGTCACCACCGTGGGGTCGCGTGGGTCTTCCTGGCGGCTGACGATGGTCTGGATCTGGTTGATGAACTGCGCGGCCATGACGATCGGGTCCTTGCCGAGGTCCGGGGCGGAGCCGTGGCCGCCGATGCCGCGCATCACCACATCGATGGAGGTCGAGGCGGCGAGCGCGGGTCCGCTGGTCACACCCACCGTGCCGGCCGCATACAGGAAGGTGTCGTGCAGGGCGATGGCCATGTCGGGCTTGCCGAAGCGCTGGTACAGGCCGTCGGCCTTCATGGCCTTGGCGCCGTCGATGGTCTCCTCGGAGGGCTGGCCGATGATCATCAGCGTCCCGTGCCACTGGCCCTTGAGCTGCGCCAGCGCACGGGCAGTGCCGATGAGCGTGCTGGTGTGGACGTCATGTCCGCAGGCGTGCATCACCCCGACCTCGACACCGGCGGCATTCTGGGCGCGTACCTTGCTGGCATAGGGGAGGCCGGTCTCTTCGACCACCGGCAGGGCGTCCATGTCACCGCGGATCAGGAGCGTGGGTCCCGATCCGTTTCGCAGCAGGCCGACCACGCCGTAGGCCTGGCTGCCGTCGGGGTATTTGCCGACGCGCTCGGTGACCTCGTAGCCGGCCTTGCGCAGTTCGCCGGCCAGCAGCGCGGAAGTTTCGACCTCGCGATGCGACAGCTCGGGATGGGCGTGGAGCTGCTTGTAGGTGGCGACCAGCGAGGGCAGTTGCTGGTTGACCTGCGCGTCGATGCTGCCGGCGAGGGCGAGGCTGCCGGTCAGGGCGGCGAGGGGGGTCAGACCGACGATGAGGCAGGCGCGCAAGCCAGGGGCCATGGGATTCTCCAGGAGTCGGTTCGGCAGGTGACGCACTTATTGGCGAGCGTGATGATAGCGAGAATGATGTGCAAGCGGGACATCGGCGAGCCTTGAACTCAGGTCCCCGTCTTGAATCGCTGCCAGGCGCGCGTGAAGGTACGCGTCTCCTCCGGCGTGTAGAGGCGGCCCAGGTAGAATTTCGCCCGAACTTCCGCTGGCGGGAACACGGCCGGGTTGTTGCGCATCGTTGTCGGCAGCAACGGCACCGCGTCGGCGTTTCCGGCGCCGAAGCCGATCTGTCCCACCACATTGGCCGACACCGGCGGTTGCATCATGTAGTCGATGAAGGTGTGCGCGGCCGCGGCATGGGGCGCGCCCGCCGGAATGGTCATGCTGTCGATGTAGAGCGGAACCGCCTCTACCGGGAATGCATAGTCGATGCTGCGCTGGAGTCCCGTCTCGCGGACCATGCGCTGCGCGATCATGGCATCACCCGAGTAGCCGAGCGCCAGGCACAGGTCGCCGTTCGCGAGCTGCTCGAAATAGCCTGAGCTGGCGATGAGGCGCAGGTTGGGGCGGATCGCCATCAAGGCCGCGACCACGGGTTCGAGTGCAGCCGGCTCGGCCGAGAGGTCCTTCTGTCCCAGATAACGCGCCACCATGGGCAGCACGTCCACCCAGGAATCCAGGACGCTGACGCCGCATTTCGCGAATCGTGCGCCGAGGTCCTTGCGAAGGATGAGGTCGAGCGGGTTGGCGGGCGGGGTCCTGATCAGCGATTGCAGGCGCGCCCGGTCGTACATCACGCCCGTCGTGCCCCACATCCAGGGCACTGCGTACCGGTTGCCGGGGTCGGCGCCCTGCAGCACCTTCATCAACTGCGCATCCGCATGCCGAATGTTGGGCAGGCGTGCCTTGTCGAGCGGCGTGAAGAATCCGCGGGGTGCCTCGCGGGCGAGATGCGGGGAGGCGTTGACGATCACCACGTCGTAGCCGGAATGCCCCACCGACAGCACCGTCTCCACGGCATCCGGGTTGTCGAAGACGGTGTAGTTGACCTTGATGCCGGTGTCCCGCTGGAACCGCTCGCGCACGTCCTTGGGAAAGTAGTCCACCCAGGAGTAGACGTTCACGGTACGGCCGTCTTCGGCGGCAATCGCAGCAGGACTCATCGTCAGGCATAACAGGATCACCAGGCACAGCGGGCCCGCGAGCACGAGCAGCCATCGAGGGTGCAGGAACGTCATTTTCATGTCGTTCGGGTGGGGGCGCTGGCCTTGCGAGGCACGGCCGCCGGCTGCTGCTGCGTGATGCAGTGGAATCCGCCACCGCCGATGGCGATGGCTCCGATGGGCAGCATCACGATCTCCCGATCCGGGAATGCGCGCCCCAGGAGCTTCTTCACGCGCGCATCGGCCGGGACGCCGTAGGCGGGCGCCATGACTGCGCCATTGCAGGGGTAGAAGTTGACGTAGGAGCGGCAGTAGCGCGACCCGACGCTGGTCTCCCGCGGCGCTTCCTCGATGGACAGGATCTCGAAGCGCCGGCCGCGCGCATCGGTGGCCAGTTCCAGCGCGCGGCGGTTCTCCGCGAGGATCCGATGCCGTTCATCGGCCGTGTCCTCGATGCTCTCCAGCAGCGCGTGCCCCGGGGCACTGAGCGAGAGCAGGCCGTCGATGTGCCCATTGGTCTCATCTTCGGTGGGATCCCCCGGAAGCCAGATGACGCATCGTGCACCGAGCATGCGGCGCAGCTCCGCTTCCACCTCGGATCGGCTCATGCCGGGGTTGCGGTTCGGGTGCAGCAGGCAGGTCTCGGTGGTGAGCAGCGTGCCTTCGCCATCGCTGAGGATGGCGCCGCCTTCGAACACGAGTGGAGAGCTCTGCACGGGCGCCTGCAGGTGCGCGCCGATGCGCGCCGCGAGCCGCGCATCCTCGTCGTGCGGATGGTACTTGCCGCCCCAGGCGTTGAACGTGAAGGCCGTGGCCAGCAGGCCGCCCGCGTCATCGACGAGGAACGTGGGGCCGGAATCGCGTGCCCAGGAGTCATCGATGGGCATCGGCAGCACATGGACTGCGCAACCGCAGAGGCGGCGGGCTTCGTCGGCCAGGTGCGCGGGAGCCACCATGATCAGGGGTTCGAAGCGGGCGATGGCGGAGGCCAGGCGTGCGTAGTCCGCCTTGACGGCCTCGAAGGATTCCCCCCAGAGGCTCTCGCGGCAGGGCCAGGCCATCCAGGTGGCCGCATGCGGCTCGAACTCGGCGGGCATGCGCCAGCCGGCGCTCGCCGCCGAGAAGGCCGCCGCCTCGAAGGCCGCGGGGCTCATGATCCTTTCACGCCGGGGGATTTCTCTTCATCCCCGGATGGTAGCGGGATCAGGCGGCGCGGGACAATTGCTCTCGCGCTTGCCCGCGGTCAGCGCTGGGAACCGCTGTTGGCCGGAGCACCCGGAGGCGGGCGCCGCTGGCGGAAGAACTCCTCGATCTGGTCGATCGGCACAGGCTTGCCGATGAGATACCCTTGAGCGTGGTCGCAACCTTGACGACGCAGGAATTCGAGCTGTTCGTTCACCTCGACGCCCTCGGCGACCACCTTGAGGCGCAGTTCGCGCGCCATGGCGATGATCGCGGCGCAGATGGCGGCATCATCGCCACTGGTGTGCAGGTCCTTCACGAAGGATCGGTCGATCTTGAGCGTGTTGACCGGGAACTGCTTCAGGTATCCCAGCGATGAGTAGCCGGTGCCGAAGTCATCGATCGACAGCACGATGCCGGCATCGCGCAACCGCTGCAGGTCGGCGATGGTTTCCTCCACCCGCCGCATCAAGGCGCTCTCGGTGATCTCGATCTCGAGCTGGTCGGGCCGGATGCCGTACTTCCACACCGTCCTGAGCACCGAATCGACGAAGTCCTCTCTTTCGAATTGTTGGGTGGCCACGTTGACGGAGACCACGAGGTCGCGAATTCCGGCATCGTTCCAGCTGCGGAGCTGGCGGCAAGCCTCGCGGATCACCCATTCACCCAGGCCGACGATCATGCCGGTCTCCTCGGCGATCGGGATGAAGGTGTCCGGCGGGATCCAGCCACGGGTCGGGTGGCTCCAGCGCAGCAGGGCTTCGGCGCCGATGATCCGGTTGCTCGTCAGGTCGAGCTTCGGCTGGTAGTAGAGCTCGAAGCGGTTCTTCTCGATGGCCACGCGCAACTCGTCCTCGAGCTCGAGGCGCCCCAGGGAGCGGACGCTCATCGACTCGCCGTAGAAGGCGTGGCCATTGCGGCCCTGCTCCTTCGCGCGATACATCGCCAGGTCCGCCTTGACGAGCAGGTCCTCGATGTCGCGGCCATCGTCGGGGTACATCGCGATGCCGATGCTGGGCGTGACGACGAAGCGGTGGCCGTTGCAGTTGAACGTTTCGCTCAGCACGATGCGCACGCGATTCGCGACGATGGCGGCCTGCTGCTCATCGGTGACGCCACTGAGCAGGATCACGAATTCATCGCCGCCCAGCCGTGCGATGCGGGAGTGCTGCACGTGGGGGCGAACCGGATGACTGCCGGTGCCGGCGACTTCCGTCGGCCGCACGCCGCTCTCGAGGCGGCGGGCCACGCTCTGCAGCAACGCATCGCCCACGGAATGACCGAGGTTGTCGTTGATGCGCTTGAAGCGGTCGAGGTCGAGGTACAGAAGCGCCAGGCGCGTGGAGGTGCGTTCGGCGAGGCGGATGGCGCGGCGCAGTTCCCGCACGAAGAGCTGCCGGTTCGGCAGGCCCGTGAGCGTGTCGTAGTAGGCGAGATACTGGATGCGGGCTTCGGTGCGGCGGCGCTCGGTGGCATCGCGCAGGACGATGAGCACCTGGCCGTCGGACTGGGCCCGCATTCGCGCTTCGTAGGCCCGGTGATCTTCATCCGTTCCGACGTCGAATTCGAGCCTCTGCGGCTGCCCGGTGGCGATCGCTGCCCTCAGGCGCTCCATGGCCGTGGGCACGGTCTGCGGCGGAATCAGCACGGGCAGCGCCTTGCCGACGTAGTTCGCGCGCGATGCCCCGTCCTCTCCGGTGATGTACTCCTGGATGATGCCCTGGTCATCCACGATCAGCAGGGTGTCGGGCAGCGCCTGGAGCAGCGCGCGGTTCTTCTGTTCGCTCGCGCGTAATGCCCGCAGATTGGCATGGGCGCGCAGCAGGAACTCGACCCGGTGCGGCAGCGTTCCCCACAGGATGGGCTTGTTGATGAAATCCGTCGCCCCGGCTTCGTAGGCGCGGGTGATCGAGTGGGTGTCATCGTGCCCCGTGACCATGACGATGGGGATGTCGGTGGCCCCGGCGCTGCGCAGCCAGGCGCACATGTCGATGCCGTTGGCATCCGGCAACTCGACGTCCAGCAGGACGAGATCCGGCTGGATCCGCGCAAAGGATTCGCGCAAGGCGGCGCCGGTCTGGAGCACTTCAGCGCGGAATCCGGCGTGGTTCAGCGCTTCCACGGCCAACATCCCGTAGAGCGGGTCATCATCGACGATCAGGATGCTGGCGCTTCGGCTCGGGTTCGACACCCCTCAAGGTGTCGGCATGGGAAGGCATTACATGAGCACCGCAGCAGAATGGGGTTCACAGGTGGAGGATCCCTCCTGCATTCTGTCAAATACGGGTGGTCCTTCCAGGGCCCGTCGCCCCGCCGGGCACCGGCGAGGATCCCGGCGGGGCGAGGACTTTTCAGCGACGATCCCGGGAGATTCGTCCCTTGAACAGGGCGATGTCCGGGCCCGAGATGCCCGCCGCGTTCGCTTCGTCCGTGTCGATGTGGAACTCGAGACGGAAGGTCGGAGAGACCCGCACGCGGACATTGCCGAAGATCAGCGGACGCTCGCCCGCCTCGAGGGAGATCTCGACCCGGTCCCGGTCGCGCAGTCCCAGTACCGCGGCATCCGCGGGACTCGCATGCAGGTGTCGAAGTGCGCAAATCACGCCGTTCGGCAGGTCGATCCCTCCCACCGGACCTTGGATGCGGATGCCGGGCGTGCGGGCGAGATCTCCTGACTCGCGCAGCGGCGGATCGATGCCGAGGTGCAAGGCGTCGGTGCGCGAGACTTCCACCTGGTCATGATCTCGCGCAGGTCCCAGCACGCGCACATGGTCGAGTCGCCCCTTCGGTCCGATCAGTGACACCGTCTCCGCGCTGGCGAATTGATCCGGCTGCCGCACGTCGTTGCGCGGGTGCAGCACATGATGGGGACCGAACAGCCGCACGATGCTGGCGGACGAGAGATGGACATGGTGCGCCGACACCGTGACCGGAATGAGCGCCGGCTGCCGGTCGGTCGCCGCGAAGAGGGCCTTGTCGTTCATGCGTTCAACTATCCACTCCACGCAACGCAATGCAATCGTGGCATCCACGGGTGCGAGTTTCCCTGATTGCATTCAGGGTGACGCCGTTGGAACGCATCAGTAACATTCCGCGGTGGTTGGTTATCCTTCGATGGCACGTCGGCTGGGCCGGTTCCTTCGCGACGATCTCGAAGGCATCCCGCCGTATCAGCGTTACCTGTACGCAGCCTTGCTGGCGGTTCTCGGCTTGATCTTCCGTGCCGTCGTCCTGCCGCCTCATCCTCCCTTCGTGTTCCTGCCCCTGTTCCCGATGGTCATGATCACCGCATTGTTGCTGGGCGCAGGGCCGGGGTTGCTCACCGCCGTGCTGTGCGTCGTCGGGGCGCAATTCGCCTTCATCGACGAGGCCGAGCACCTGGCCGGCATCTCCAAATGGGTTCCCCTGTCCATCTTCCTGGCCTTCAGCGGCATCCTCTGCCTGCTGGCGAGGGTGACCCGCTCGGCGGCACGGTTCAACGAACAACTCGTCGCCGAGCACCAGGCCATTCTGGAAACCCACCTGATCGGCATGTACCGCGCCACTGGCCGGCGGATCATCTGGGCGAACAAGGCATTCGCGCAGATGTTCGGTTACCAGCCCGAGGAACTGATCGGCCAGTCCACGCGCATGCTGTACAACAATGACGAGGAATACGAGGAATGGGGCAGGCGGTTTCGCGAGATCGCGCAGACCGGCGTGGTGCTGCGCGGTGAATCCTCGCGGCCGCGACGTGATGGCTCCATCGGCTGGTTCGCGCGCAGTGTCGGCGCCGTTTCGCGCGGCGGAGGGGTCGACGTGGTGGGCATCTGCGTCGATGTCAGTGCCCGGCGCGCCGCTGCCGAGGAACTCGCCCGCAGCCAGGAGCGGCTGAGCCGCATCTTCTCCGCCATGGCCGAGAGCGTGGTGCTCTGTGACCGCAACGGCACCATCATCGAGGCAAACCGGGTCGCCTGTGAATTCGCCGGACTGCCGCGGGAGAAGTTGCTGGGCATCAACATCTTCGACCGCACCGTGGCTCAACTCGATGAGCACGGCGCGGAGATTCCTGCCGAAAAGCTGGGCGGCTGGAATACCCTCAGGACGGGAAAGCCGTCGCAGGGAGAGATCATCGGCATCGGGCGGCCCGACGGCATTCGCTGGGTCAGCGCCAACTGCCTGCCGGTGCACGCCGCGGACGGATCGGTGGACGGCATGGTCGCGACCATGACCGACATCACCGACTACCGCCGGCTGCAATTGAGCCTGAGGCAGTCGCGGGCGGAGTCCCACGAGCGCATCCGCAGACTCGCGCAGAGCCTGGAGACGGTCCGCGAGGAGGAGCGGCGGGCGGTGGCGATCGCCCTGCACGAGGGCATCGCGCAGGATCTCTTCGGTGCGAAACTCAGTGTCGAGCAGCTCGCGGTGCACACGCCGGGACGTGCGGGCGCGACGGCAGCGTGCAACGATGTCGCGCAGGCCATCCGCCGCTGCATGGATTCCACGCGGCAACTGGCCAATGACCTGCGGCCCGAGGGGCTGGTGCACGCGGGCTTCATGTACGTGCTGCGCCAGCACGCCCAGCATTTCTGCGCGCGTGCGGGTCTTGCCTTGCACCTGGTCGAGTTGACCCCGGTTCCCCAGCTGGACGAGTCCTCCGGCCTCGCGCTGTTCCGGGCGGCGCAGGAAGCCCTCACCAACATCGCGAAGCACGCCCAGGCGAAGACGGTCTGGATCGATGTCGAGGCGGACCAGGATCGCATCGCCCTGACCATCCACGACGATGGCGTCGGCATCGCGCCCGAGTCGATGCAGAAGGTGGGCTCGCTGGGATTGCTCGGCATCCGCGAGCGGTTCATCGGGATGGGCGGTGGCGTGCACATCGACCGCCTCCAGCCCCAGGGCACGGTCATCCGCCTGTACTTGCCGCTGCGGTCCGCGCGGCCGCAAGATGCCGCTACCGTGCACCGAAGCGAGCATTGAAGGTCCGACCGACGTTGAGAGTTCCCGGTTGAAAGTTCCCGCCCCGGCCGTACTGTCCGTCGCCTGCCCGCACCGACCTCCCTGTACCGCCTGTCCCCGGTTCGGCGAGCCTGGCCTCGCACGCTCCTCACAGGAGCGCCTCGATGCCTTTGCGCGCGGGCACGGCCTGCCTCCCGTTGCCCTCATCGAGGGCGCAATGCAAGGATTCCGCCACCGCGCACGGCTCGCCATCAGGGGTCGGGTGGGTTCGCCGAAGATCGGCCTGTTCCTGGAAGGCACGCATCGCGTGGTGCACGTCCCACGCTGTCCCGTGCACCATCCGATCGTGAATGAAGTCGCCGGCGCAGTGCGCCGCGCCTTGGTGGATACTCGGTTGAGCGCCTATTCGGAGAGCGCGCACCAGGGTCTCGCGCGCTATCTCCAGGTGGTGGTGGAGCGAAGTTCCGGCACGGCGCAGGTGGTGATCGTGGGCAACAGCGAGTCAGCCGAGCCCTTCGCGGCCTGCCTCGATCGCCTCCGCGAGCGCCTGGGAAATGCCTTGCACAGTCTCTGGTACAACGCCCAGGCCAGCCAGGGCAACGCCATCCTCGGAGCCCGCTTCACGTCCTGTTTCGGTCCTGCCAGCGTCATCGAACGGTTCCTGGCGGCGCAGCGATCCACTATCCACCGGGCCTTCGGCCAGAACAACCTGGAGATCGCCCGCCGCATCATCGATCACATACGATCGGAGGTGCCGGCCGGCTCGCGCGTGGCGGAGCTGTACGCGGGCGTGGGTGCGATCGGGTTGTCCCTCCTCGATGGGCTTGGCCATTTGCGCATCAACGAGGCCAGCCTGGATTCCCTGGCCGGCCTGTCGATGGGGATCGCCGGCCTTCCCGAGCACTTGCGTGCGCGCGTCGAGGTGATGCCTGGCCCCGCCAGTGGCGCGTGTCTCGCAGGCCATGCCTCCGATGTCATCATCGTCGATCCTCCACGCAAGGGACTTTGCGCGGAAGTGCTGCAGTATCTGCGGGAGCAGCCGCCGTCCCGGCTCATCTACGTGAGTTGCGGGCTCGATGCCTTCCTGCGGGATGCCGGTGCATTGCTGGACACCGGCCGGATGCGCATCAAGGGGCTCCTGGCTTTCAACCTGCTGCCGTTCACCGACCACGTGGAGACCGTGGCAACCTTAGAGCGGACATGAGCCCCTTGGATCCGTACCCAATTCTCGTTTGCGCCGCGGCGAACGGGTGCTGCCCCGATACTTTCGTCTGATGTGCGCTCCACGGTCGAAGGACTAAGGTGGCCGCTTCATCGTCGAGAATACAACGCATTCCCCGGAGCGCATCATGATCTACGCACCCCCCGGCGCCGCTGGCGCCAAGGCCACGTTCAAGACGCAGTACGACAATTTCATCGGCGGCAAGTGGACCCCGCCGGTGAAGGGCAACTACTTCGATGTCATCTCGCCGATCACCGGCAAGGCGTACACGAAGGCGGCGCGCTCCACCGCGGAGGACATCGAGAAGGCGCTGGATGCGGCCCATGCGGCAGCTCCCGGCTGGGCGCGTACCTCGGCTGCCGAGCGTGCCAACATCCTGCTGAAGATCGCCGACCGCGTCGAGCAGAACCTCGAGAAGCTGGCCTATGTCGAGACCATCGACAACGGCAAGCCGATCCGCGAGACCCTCGCGGCGGACCTGCCGCTGGCGGTGGACCATTACCGCTACTTCGCCAGCGCCGTGCGCACCCAGGAGGGCGCGCTGAGCGATGTGGACGAGACCACGGTCGCGTACCACTTCCACGAGCCGCTGGGCGTGGTCGGGCAGATCATCCCCTGGAACTTCCCGTTGCTCATGGTCACCTGGAAGCTGGCCCCGGCGCTGGGCGCGGGCAACTGCGTGGTGCTCAAGCCCGCCGAGCAGACACCCATCAGCGTGATGTTCCTGATGGAGCTGATCGCGGACCTGCTGCCGCCGGGTGTGGTGAACATCGTGAACGGCTTCGGCCGTGAGGCTGGCCTGCCGCTGGCGCAAAGCCGCCGCATCGCGAAAGTCGCCTTCACTGGTTCGACCACCACCGGCCGGGTCATCGCCCAGGCCGCCGCCAACAACCTGATCCCGGCCACGCTCGAGCTGGGCGGCAAGTCGCCGAACATCTTCTTCGCCGACGTCTGCGCGGCCGATGATGATTTCTTCGACAAGGCCGTCGAGGGTACCGTGATGTTCGCGCTCAACCAGGGCGAGGTCTGCACCTGCCCCTCGCGCGCCATCATCCACGAGAGCATCTACGACCGGTTCATGGAACGGGTGCTCAAGCGCGTGGCCGCCATCAAGGTGGGCAACCCGCTGGATCTCGACACCATGATGGGTGCCCAGGCCTCGCAGGAGCAACTCACCAAGATCCTCACCTACCTTGACCTCGGCAAGCAGGAAAAGGCTCAGCTCCTGTCCGGCGGTGCGCGAAAGCTCCTGGAAGGGGACCTCGCCGGTGGCTACTACGTGCAGCCCACGGTGTTCAAGGGCCACAACAAGATGCGCATCTTCCAGGAGGAGATCTTCGGACCGGTGCTCGCCGTCACCACCTTCAAGGACGAGGCCGAGGCGCTGTCCATCGGCAATGACACGCTGTACGGCCTGGGGGCGGGCGTGTGGTCGCGCGACATCAACACCTGCTATCGCATGGGCCGGGCCATCAAGGCGGGGCGCGTGTGGACCAACTGTTACCACCTGTACCCGGCGCACGCCGCCTTCGGCGGCTACAAGGAGTCGGGCATCGGCCGCGAGT